>CAYXKF010000001.1:0-14918 GCA_964464735.1 uncultured Candidatus Saccharibacteria bacterium
CGTTGCAAAATCTTACTACGACAACCGATAAAGTTGTTTATGAAGTAAGTGATTTTGATGCAAAAGAATTATCAGACGACTTTGTGTTTACTACATTTAAGACAAAGCGAACTATTAATGATACTGATATTGTAGTCTCGGTGCGTAGTTCTATTTGGAAAAAAACAAATGGAAACTGGCAAATGATTTTTCACCAGGGTACACCTATTAAATAGATAATATTGCATGAATAAAAAGTTACTTATAGTTTCAGACATGGAAGGCATTGCCGGAATCGGCATCGACGGGTTTTGGCCGACCGTTAAGGGTTTTCCTTCGTACTTTTTTAAGCGCAAACTATTGGTAAAACAATTAAATGCTGCAATTCGTGGCGCGATACAAGGTGGTGTTAAGGCCGAAGAGATTGTTGTTGCCGATTGGCATGCAACGCATCATAACGTATATGATGGCGAATTAATTTCGGATGTTGTGATTATTCGCAATCACGAAAACCGCATGCTTGAACAAGGCATTGAGAAAGTATTTTTAATGGGCTTTCATGCGGCGGCTGGAATTGATGCCGGATATGCGCACACGTTTACGTATCCTATCAATCAATTTATCGTCGATAAAAAAGCAATCGGCGAAACCAGTATGTGGGCATATAACGCTGGCAGTTTAAATATTCCTATTGCCTTAGTGGTTGGGGATTGTTTTGCAATGGCCGAGGCGAAGGCGCTTGGGCTTAGTGCGCTTTGCGTCGAGACAAAAAATATAGAAGGTTCGTATCCGGTCAACAAAGTCTGCGAACTTATCGAACGTGCAGCTGCCGAAGCTGTTAAAAAAGAACTAGTACCACTTGAAGTCGCTTCGCCGTTTCGCGTTGAGTTTTCATTTAAATCAAAGCGGCTGATGCGTTTAGGAAAAACCGTTTTTCAATGTACTTCGGACGGCTTGCTTTGTATCGAAAGCAAAACCGCGCACCAAGCATACGACGATTTTCGCGGATCGGTGTATCCGTTTATCGGCCGGCATAATTTGTTGCGCAGAATTTTATCGGCGTATAAAGGAAGAAATTAAATCATACGATGAATGTGATATAATCTGCTTGTTTTATGGCAATCAGAAAAGAAGGAAAAATACTGTTAATCGGCGCAAGCTTTTGGTGGCTTGGCGAAGGGTTGTTTGGGCCGTTGTTTGCCGTTTTTGCCGGCCGCGTGGGCGGTGATATTTTAAACATTACCTGGGCATGGGCAACATATTTGTTGGTAACCGGTGTGTTGGTTATTTTTATGGGTCGGCTTTCTGACCGGTTTGGAAAAGAAAAACTGATGGTGCTGGGCTATGCATTAAATGCCGTTTTTACATGGGGTTACTTATTCGTAAGTGCTCCTGCGCATTTGTTTATCGTACAAGCTGGGCTAGGTGTGGCGCTGGCACTTGCCGACCCGACCTGGGATGCGCTGTATTCCGAATATGAAAACAAAAAAGAAGATGGCTATGCGTGGGGAATTTCGCACGGCATGGAGGAAATCATTACTGCTATTTCAATAATCGCCGGCGGGTTGATTGTCGCATACTTCTCGTTTAATTCGCTGTTCATTATTATGGGAGTCATCCAAACTGTTGGGGCAATCTATCAGGCAAAAATTTTAAAATACCGCAGGCACAAAGGTGTAGCCAATCGATAATAAAAAGCCACCCCTTATCGGATGGCTTTTCACTAGTAATTTAAGACAAGGTTATTGGTGATGGGCCT
Organism: uncultured Candidatus Saccharibacteria bacterium; assembly: GCA_964464735.1. Taxonomy (GTDB): domain Bacteria; phylum Patescibacteriota; class Minisyncoccia; order Phycocordibacterales; family UBA1006; genus CAYXKF01. The sequence continues at coordinate 1,739 of CAYXKF010000001.1, forward strand.
AATGCATCCTTGTGGCCCATGAGGTAAAGCGCGCAGCCAAGCATTTCTTCGCTGGCGCCATCCTTAGCAAGATCTTCGTCGTGAACATGAAGGTAGAAAATTTTCTCGTCTTTTAGGTAGGTGAGTTTATAAAAAAGCAATCCCAAATTGCTTCTTACGGTAAATACAATAACGCAATCCTTAGCAGCTTCTGCGTCTTTGGCTGTTGCGTATTTGTCATTTATATACACGTGATTGTAATAACCCACCTCGAGGTTGTTTTTTGTATTCTCTTCGGTTTGCTGCATGAAAATATTCTCCGGTTCGTAGGTGGTAATAGGCGGCTCTAAAAGCCATGCGTGCCAAATCTCGAAGTCTGCAACTGGTGAGGGTGTATTAGCAACCATGTTTTCGCTGGCAATAATTGCCACCACTGCAGTCCATGCTGCCATAAAATGAACAGTTGGTTTCTCTTGTATTAGTACATAGCGAAGATGTTGGCCAATGCAAGAAAGTACATCAGCGCCGTGGTTTATAATCTGTTTGGCAATATCTGTGTTTATTTTGGTAAAAGTGGTGGGGGTTGATTGGTTTGCAATCTTATCAAACTCTTTTAAGAGAAGAATAATCTTTTCGTTATAGGCAACGTTCATGATTCTGGTTTTAAATGGTTAGCAAATTCAACTTAAACTACCATAAAAGACAGTTTAGTCAATGGGTGCTAACGTATCCATTTTTATTGGTTACATTTGCTATTATGTGGGTATGCTTAAAAAACTTAAAGCCCCAGTTATCGGCATTGTTGGTTTTGGCGCGCTGATACTATTATGGAAAATATTAAAGCTTCCGCCCGAAGAACAATTAATCGAAATTATGCGCGGGTATTTTTTGCAGTACGGCCTAATTACTGTTTTTGTCGCGTCGCTTATCGAATCAATGCTACTGGTTGGCGTCTATTTGCCGGGCGGGTTAGTGATATTTTTAGGCGTCATACTGTCGGCGGGGAATCCAACGCAGGCCACATTATCGGTTGTTATGACCATGTTGGGTTTTTCGATCGGATACGCTGTAAATTATTTTCTAGGAAAGTATGGATGGTATCGTGTGCTAACGAAGTTCGGATTATCCGAATCGCTTATCTTGGCACAGGATCAATTTGCAAAGCACGGCTATAAAGCAATATGGTTGTCGTACTGGCAGCCTAACCTTGGGGCATTTGTTTCGACCGCGGCCGGCATTTTAAAAGCGCCGCTTAAAAAGTTTCTTCCCGCATCTGTTTCGGCAGCTATTATATGGTGCGTGTTTTGGGGAACCTTGGCGTACTTTTTAGGAACCAAAGTGCTTGATTACCTGGGGCCGTTCTTTTTAGTGATCATGGTTGGGTGGATAGTAAGTATTGTTGTACAAGAATATATTTTACAAAAAGACCAAATGTAAATTTTTGCCTGAAACTATCGCGCGTGCGCTAGGGGGCACGCAATGATATAATCGCCGCATGTCAGCAAAGTCTAAAGAACGTTACTTTTTTTATACGCTGCTTGCTGTGGTCGCGGTATTTTGCATCGTTTTATTTGCGCCATATTTAACCGTGCTATTAATTGCAGCTGCGCTTGCGGTTGTTTTGCACCCAATTTATTCGTGGCTGTGCGCCCGTGTTACCAGAAAAATCAGCTGGATCGCGGCGCTGATTACGCTGCTTTTGTTTATCATAATCATCGGCGTGCCGATATTTTTTATAGGCTGGCAGGTAATCGCTGAAGCGCGTTCACTATACGTTTCGATTGCCGCGGGTGATGGGGGATTTTTGGCAAGCCTATCCACATCGCTTAACGCGCACTTGCCTCCCGAACTGCATGTTGATTTGCAAACCCGTCTTGCCAGCGCACTGTCGTCGCTGTTAGGTACGCTTGCAAATGTGTTTACCGCAACACTTACAACTATTTTTTCGATCCTTATTGGTGCGTTGGCATTGTTTTACTTTTTAAAGGACGGCGACCGTTGGAAGCGCTTGGTCGTGTGGCTTTCGCCGCTAACCGATGAGCATGACGAACGCATCATTTCGATGCTTAAACAATCAGTAAACGGCGTTATGCGCGGCTATGTTTTGATCGCGTTAGTGCAAGGATGCCTCATGGGATTAGGCTTGTGGATCTTTGGCGTACCAAGCCCAGTATTGTGGGGAGTCTTGGCTGGTATTGCATCGATGATCCCATCAATTGGTACCGGCTTAGTTGCGGTGCCTGCAATTGTCTTTTTGTTTGTAACCGCACCGCTTGGATTAGCACTTGGATTTACTGCGTGGGCTGCGGTACTGGTTGGCGGTATCGACAATATTTTAAATCCGATCATTGTGGGTAAACGTATTGATTTGCCACCGTTGGTTATTCTTTTCTCGGTGCTTGGGGGTATTGCATTATTGGGCCCTGCAGGAATCGTCATTGGTCCGCTTGCGGTAAGCCTTTTGCATACGCTTACGTTGATTTACAAAGAAGACTTTGAAACGAACTCAACGATAAAATAATTTAACCTATGTATCCAAAAATTATTATTTTCGACTTTGACGGCGTGATTGCGGATACGTTTGATGTCGCGCATGCGGTTAAGCAAATGGAATACCCCGGACTTACCACTGACGAATACCGAAGCAAATTCAGCGGCAATATCGGTGCGGCGGATTTTTCACACTATGCGCGCAACGAAATAGATTTTCAGGCTGAATATGCAAAAAAGATGTCGGCTCTTTTTATTGAGCCTGCCAAAAAAGACGCGGTATTAAAAATCTGCAGTGTTGCGCCTTCATATATCGTATCAAGCACTAATACGGATACGATTAAAATATTTAATCGCGCTAATGGAATTGACGGATGTTTTCGCGATGTCTTAGGGTTTGATATTTTTGCAAGCAAGGTAAAAAAATTCAAAATGATCTTCGAGCGCGAGCAGGTTTCTCCAGCCGATGTTTTATTTATCACCGACACGGTGGGCGACATCAACGAAGCGCACGAAGTTGGTATTACGAATATCATCGCTCTTACTAGCGGGTATCAAAATGAAGAAACGATTCGCGCGGCAAATCCCAAAAGTATTGTCCATTCGATTGTCGAAGCGGTGGCGCTGATTGAGCCATGAATTCTATAGCGCACAAAAAAACTCCGGACTGACGCCCGGAGTTTACGATTGCGAGCAATTATGAATTGCGACCGCGTCCTCGAGATGAACCACTGCTTCTACTGCTGCCACTTTTGCCTCGAGAGCTGCTTGAATTGCTTCGTCCTGACGAACCGCGTGTGCGAGATGAATTTCCTCTTGTCATATGTGTAAGCGGATGAATTATTAAAAGCAGATTTGCTGCGACTACCAGCACCTGCTTATTTCAGTATAGACCTATTTATAAAAAATACGAATAAGGTGGGGAAAACTTCACTGGCTTAAAAAAGCTTGGGCTGTTCGCCTTTGCGGTAATTGTTCATGACGTTATGCGCCATGCGCGTTGGTTCCGGCAAGCGATACTTGCGGGTGCATGCAAGGATAATCTTGATTGATTCAGCTAAGGTAATTTTGTGCCCCGGCGAAATGAAAACAGGCTTTACTTTGTATTTAGTACGCACCGCCGCGCCAATAATTTCGCCTGTTTTTGAATCATGCAAATACGTGTAGGTCCCTGCTTCAAGCGGCGGCTCGTTATAGACGCCGGTCAGGACACTTTTGGCACAGCCGATTGTTGGGATTTCAAGCAGTACACCCAAATGCGATGCGATGCCAAAGCGCCTGGGGTGGGCGATACCGATTCCGTCGACGATAACCAAGTCAGGCTTCGTCGTAAGTTTTTCCCATGCTTTGAGTAATGAAGGGATTTCGCGAAATGATAATAAACCAGGAATATAGGGAAACGTCGTTTCGTCGGTAACTGACGCATGGTCGACAACATCCAGGGTTGGATATTGCATGACGACAAAGCCTGAATGGACGGTCGTCGAATACAAGTTTAGGCTTACGTCGGCGCCAGCGATCAGGCGCGGCATTTTTTTAAGCGCCGAGATTACTACCTTTTCGCGAAGCTTTTGCTGTATAGCTACGGCTTCTTTTGGTCGTACATCCCATTTGTGTGCTTCCATGTTTTCAGTATACTTCATTTTTTGTGTGGGTGTATAATGAATATGTCGAATTGTTATTGACGATATCTGATTGCACAGTATGAAAAAATTCTTCAAAAATTACAGCCTTAGTATAATATTGTTTGCGTTGTTTTTAATTACTTGGTGCCTTCAGGGAGTCTTTCAGTGGAAGGAGTTCGTACATGAAGCAGTCGAACACGGATCGAAGCCTGAAATTGCCGACTTCATCCATGAATTCCTGCGATCGACGTTCGAAAACTGGCAATCTGAATTTTTGCAACTTTTCAGTTTTGTCGTCTTGGCGACATACTTTATTCATAAAGACAGTCCGCAATCGCGCGATGGCGATGACCACATGCGCGCGCAGCTTGACCGCATCGAGAAAAAACTCGACAAATAAAATTGTGCACAAGAAAACCCCGGACATAATCCGGGGTTTTAAGCGCGCGCTTGATTCATTTATGAATTGTTCGAGTTTCCTCCTTGGTTTCCACTGCTTGAATTGCCTCCAGACGAATTGCCGTTATCCTTGTCGCCTGAGGATGAAGATCCTCCACGACCACCACTTCCGTTTCCGCCTCCTGATGAGTTTCCACCCTGATTGTTCTTTTTGTCCTGTGCCATACAAGTTTCAATGGTTAATTTTATAAAGTGCGGTTACCAGGACGAGTGGTAACCTATTTTCACTATACACCCCTAATGATGAAACAAGTAACTTGACCCTGTGAATTAAGTCACTTCACCCAGAAAGGGAATACAAAACGGTTTGGTGCGTGGGACGATTTTTCTTTTGTTTTCAAGCTGAAACGAACATACTGCACTTAAGCTTGATGCCAATACAACACTGTATTCGCCATACTTTTGACGTATGGTGTCAAGTGCTTCAGATACTTGTTTTTTGTCTTCGACATCATGAAAAAGTTCGCGCTGAAAACTAGTATTGGACACCAACTGCGCGCAGGTGATTCCTGTTGCACGGTACATCACATTCTTTTTGTACAATTGATCGAATGCTTGCGATAGGGCGGGAAGCATTTCGCCTTGATATGCCGAAACCGATGGCAACAGTACTTCGGCCCAGCTGCGTTTGAAATTTTTATCTTTTAAAAACAGGTACACGCGGTTCGTCAAAAGGCCGTTTTCGCGCAACCGGCCGCAGGCAATTTCGACATTGCGCGAAAGGTGGGAAAAAACGTAGGCTTTGTTATTTGACGCCTTAGGAAAGGTGCGTGTTGCCTGAAGCGATTTTAGTTCGCCATGTTTGGTGTGTACGTTTAATACTGATTCGCCGTGCAGTTCGCGCCACAAGTCGTGGTAGGGGCGGGCAAAGTAATTTGTGACCCATGAACGCGGGCGCATCTTAAATTCAATCGCCGTAGTGACGCCGCGCGTGATAAATTGTTTTTCCATACGCCATCCAATGCCCCATACGTCGCCGATTTGGACTTCGGACAAAAACGCGTCGATTGAGGCGTGGTGTATTGCGGCCAACCCATCAGGCTTTTGGTGCTTTGATGCTATTTTTGCCAATACTTTGGTCGGGGCAAGTCCGACCGAAAATGTAAGGCCCAGCTCGTTCTTAAGCGTTTGTTTTAATTGCCGGGCAATTTCTTTTGCGTGCCAAAAATCGCGGACTTTTGCGGTTACGTCCAAAAAGCATTCGTCGACCGAATACTCTTCGACAATATCTGAAAAACGCCGCGCGATTGCATTCATCTTTTGCGAATACTGCGCATATATCTCGTAGTGCGACCGGAGTATGGTGACCTGGGGGAATAGTTTACGTATTTTAAACACGGGCATGCCACGATGAACGCCCAAGCGCTTTGCCTCAGCGCTCATGGCGGATGCAATTCCACGCTCTTCGCCGGTTACGACGGGCTTACCTACCAAGTCGGGGCGCGAAAGCAGTTCGCAGGCGACAAAAAAACTGTCGCCGTCGACGTGAATGATGTAGCGGTGCTTTCTATTCATAGACTTATTTTTTAAATCTCATATTTGAGTTAGTACGAAAGCGCTGGGGGGGGCGTAATTTCCGAAAAAAAGAACCCCATCAGACCTTTCCAAAAAGCTCACCGCAGGGCTAGGCCCCGAGGTGGACGAAATTTGCCAGCAGGCGGATATTCGGGTTTTTTGGAAAGGTTTGATGAAAAATGACTGCTTATCTTTAGTATTTTCTAATCACTCCTTTTACAACCGCAGCAATATTCATTTGTGCGTCGGGGTAAATATTTTTATAATTTTGGTTTGCGGGTTCAAGGTAAAAACCTTTGGTGTTTTTTCGCAGGTATTTCATGGTCCAGCCACCGTCCACCTCGGCGATAACAATTTGTCCGACTTTTGGTTCGACACCACGTTCGGCGATAACGTAGTCGCCCTCTTGAATTCCGGCCTCGATCATCGAGTCGCCCTTAACCTTTAGCATGTAGCTTGCGTCCTTGTGGTCGATTAAAAATTCGTCAAGCGAAATAGTATCCGAATGATCTTCTTCGGCCGGAGTAGGGAAGCCCGCTTCAACAATACCTAAAACGCGCAAGCGTGAAAACGACGGACCTTTGATCAGGCGCCCGGTCGAATCCTTATTGATGAATTCCTCGTCGACCCATTTACTTGCGATGCGCGCTGCCGCCTGAGTCGATGCAAAGCCGCACAATTGTGCCAGTTCGCGATACGATGGCATGCGCTTTTGGCGGGTATAAAAATTAATGACTTTTTTCTTTTTATCGTCCATATGCTTATAAAACCACTCTGATAATGCGATACTAGAAAAAGAGCAAAGCTTATATGCAGTATAAGTGAACACACGTTCACATACAAGCAGTGGGCTGTGGATTGTGCAAATCTTATTGTAATACAAGCTCAATTATAATAGGCAAGATAATAAAAAGCCCCGCTTTCGCGGGGCTTTTTATATCAATTAAGAATTACAATGAGTTATATTCTGAATCAAGGCTTGAGGTGTTTGTTGCGCCCAGTTCAGCCTCAAGAGTAGCGGTGCTGCTATCTTGCGATACTGGTTCCATGCCATTTTGATCCATCATGCCACGGCGGTTTTTGCCAACTAGAGCAATGACGACTGCTGCGATGATAATTACGATTACCAAAACGACAATCATGCCAATTGCCGAATTGCCGGCAGTGCGAAGTGAATTATTTTTTTTCATAAAGATTAAAAGGCTCTGTATTAATTCGTATCTGATTTCTTAAATGCCTCGACTGCGGCCTTAAGGTGCATATGCGCTGACTTAAACGAATCAAGCGCTGCTTTTAGTTCGACTTTGATGTCTGCACGCATTTCAGGTGCCTTTGATTCCATTGCGCGCGTGCCCGCTTCGATCTCGGCTTTTATTGATGCGTAGGTCGATTCAATCGCAGCTTTTGCGCGACCGATCGCGGCGCTGGCTGCAGACAAGTCGGTCTTTGCTGTACTAACTTCTGCCTTTGCGGTTGCATTATTTTCTAAATCCGCACGAGCGCTGATTTTGGCAGCAATAGTTGTAAGGCGCTGTACATGCATCGAAAGGGCGGTAGTAAAGCGCATGCCGCGATCTTCGCGCGCATCAAGCATCATGCCTTTATGATCTTTCATGCGCATCTGCATATCATCGCGATTTTCGGCGCGTTTTTGCATCATGTCATCACGGCGTTCTTGAAACTTGCCGCGCATGTTCATGGTTGCGTTTGCATTTGTTTGCGCGTCGGCGCGCATCATGTCGTTATTGCTGGTAACTGCGGCGTTAGTGTCGACCGAAATATCAAGCGCATGGGTGAACGTCGCAGGAACAACCAAAATCGCAAAAGTAGCTAAAAGGGGGATTACAAACTTATTCATAACTTAAAACTCAATGTTAGTTTTGTAAGGCGATGACGAATCGCCATGGTTATTATACCAAAGTGCCAAGACGTTGTTTTAAGCGCGGTGCATAACGGGTGCATTGTCAAATACTTTACTTTTTTAATACATGTGCTATAGTAAAGCCACATTTGTTTTATAGGTCTTAGTGTTCTTTGTGAAAAGTATCTATACGGCATTTGTCTTTATAAATAAGGCTTTTTAAGCCTGTCGTATATATATTATGAGAACTATCACTACCGGAGGGCCATCTCGCCCCCCACAACATCGTGCGTCTCGCGGCGCATATCAAGGCGGACAGCAACGTTCGCGCTTTACTAATAACCGTAGTCAATCAAGCCGTTTTTCGCGCAGTGGAGCTTCGTCGCATGGCGGAGGAGGAAATCGCTTTAACCGTTTTGGCGGTGGACGCTCTTCGGGCAATAAGCGCGGCCGTGGCGAACACATTGACCATGCGCGGTTTATCTACACTCCTGACCCATCTGCAAAAATTCCGTCGCAGTCATATGTAAGCAAGCACACATTTAAAGATTTTGATTTATCGCCCGAATTGCAGCGCCACATTAGCGCGCGCGGGTTCGAACGCCCGACGGCGATTCAAGACCAAGTTATTAAACATGCACTTGATGGAAAAGACGTCATTGGATTGGCGCAAACCGGTTCAGGCAAGACCGCCGCGTTTTTGATTCCGCTTATCGAAAAAGTATATAAAGATCGCCAGCAAAAAGTGCTTATCTTGGCGCCCACACGCGAGCTTGCCCAGCAGATCAATAAAGAAATGCGCGAGCTTTCGCACGGCATGCACCTATTTTCGACCGTATGCGTTGGAGGAACACCTATGTATCGCAACGTGGGCGATGTGCGCCGCACCAACCAATTTATCATTGCAACGCCTGGTCGCTTAAAAGACTTGGCGAAACGCAAGGCGCTTAATCTTGGTCAATTTTCGGCCGTCGTGTTAGACGAGGTTGATCGCATGCTTGATATGGGGTTCATTAATGACATTACTGAAATTCTTAAGGAGCTTCCAGAAACCCGTCAGTCACTATTTTTTAGTGCAACCATGCCACCAAAAATTAAAACATTGGTACATACGTTTCTTAAAAATCCTACAACCGTTGATTTAGGAGTTGGTAATAGTACTAAAAACGTTGCGCAAAATATTGTAAAAACGCGCAGCCGGGAAGAGAAGTTTGAAAAGCTGTGCCAGATTTTGCGCGCACCCGAAGTAAAGCGAACAATTATTTTCGTTGACATGAAGCATGCTGTTGACCGACTTGCCGACGAACTTAAACACGAAGGATTTTCGGTTGCGGCGATCCACGGCGACAAGGTGCAGCGTCAACGTGAACGCACGTTGCGTGATTTCCGCGAAGGCGTTACCTCGGTTCTTATTGCGACCGACGTTGCTGCGCGTGGTATTGACGTTCAGGATGTTACCCACGTTATCAACTATACGATTCCACAGACACACGACGATTACGTGCACCGCATTGGCCGAACTGGCCGCGGTACCAAAACTGGTGTCGCACTGACATTCGTATAATCGACCATAAAATGCCGCTTCCCACAGCGGCATTTTTGTATATACTTTTGATATGTATATCGAAGTTGGCGTTAAAGTATTGTTGCAAAACGAAGAGGGAAATTATCTGTTGGTGCGCCGCAATCCAATACTCTATCCCGAAATCGGCGCAACATGGGACATTGTCGGAGGACGAATTACCGCAGGTGTGCCGTTGCTTGAAAATCTGGCACGTGAAGTGCGCGAAGAAACCGGCCTTACGATAACTTCGGATCCTGTGCTGTTTGCTGCTCAAGATATATTAGGCATCGAGCGTTTTCCCGACCGACATGTAGTACGACTTACGTATGGTGCAAAAACAACAGGAACGCCGACGCTTGATAACGAATCGCTTGAATATAAATGGTTTACCAAGGACGAACTGCTTGCGATGCCAAGCGAAGGACTTGATCGTTTTTTTAAGCAGCTTCTCGCCATGCAGCACATTGCCTGGTAACGATTGTTTGTTATTTTTTCAAACAAAAAACCCGATCTAATCGGGTTTTTTGAATTATATCGTTGCCTAGAAACCGCTTCCGCTACTACTCGTAGTAGTTCCTGTCGAGTCCGGCATCCCGTTTCCTGAAGTGTTCGAGCCGCCCAAGAATCCTGATGAGGTGTCAGTGGTATCATACGAAGAAGTCCCGTATAACATCTCCTCATTGTTATTGCGGCTTGCCATCACAATCGAGACAATGTTTAAAATAATAACAATAACCAAAAGCGCGATAATCCATCCATGTGCCGAATTGCCCGAATGACCCATATTCATAGTATCTGCCATAAGCCAAGAAATGATTACGTTAATAAATAAGGCGCCTTCGTGATTATATTAAAGCCATATTTTGTTGTAAGCGCGGCGCGTAGGGTACGTATCAGAAGACGCCTGCGGATGGAGACAACCATCCGTGGTTTCAGTATAGCAAGTGTGGATTTTCTGCATAGCAAGTTATGCACATATGCAGAATGTCCACATGTCGACCACTTGGTGCACTATTTCGCATTTTTATTTTCTTCCTTCATATACTTTTGCCATAGTTCCTGAAATTCACTTGAATTGTTTTTTAAATCTTCAAATGTTCCTTGCGTGATTATTTTCCCATCGCGGAAAAAGTACACCATGTCAAAAAGTTCCAAAAGATGCAGTCGATGGATCGATGAAAATATTGTTTTAGTGGGAAATGCCTCGAATATGTTTTTATAAATCTCGATTTCGTTTACGGTGTCGATACTTGATGTTGGTTCGTCCAAAAGTACAATATCTTTATTAAACGATGCTAGAAGCCCCCGCGAAAGAGCAAGGCGCTGCTTTTCGCCGCCAGAAAGATTAACACCTTTTTCTACAATTGAGGATTCAAGCCCTTTGGGTAAACGCTTTACAACGTCAGTGAAGCGCGCCATATCGGTAAAGACTTCGATGTGTTCATCGGTGTAGTCGACACCAAGCGTAATATTTTCGCGGATCGTTGTCGCAAAAATTTCGGGATCCTGCGGGATAAGCGAGATTGAATCGCTAATCGCCGAAAAACCATCGGAGGTTTGCATGCCATCAATCGACAATGTGACTGATTTTGGCGTATATAAGTCGCGCATTAGTTTTAGGAACGTACTTTTTCCGCCACCGGAATCACCAATGACCGCAATGCGTTCGCCCTTACTAAACGAAAGCGAAACATTGTCGACATGCAAATCTTCGTGATCTTTTCCGTGGTATGAAAATGAAAGGTCTTTGATGGCGACGCTTTTCCAATCGTGCGGTAATGTACGTTCATTAATCACTGTTTTTGCTAGTAGAAAGCTTTTTGCGATTTCCTCGGAGTTATCAACCGACGTGCGGTAGCGGACAATGTCACTGTATAAGTACGAGAACTTGAAGAAGGTGTTTCGGATTTGGTTTGCGAAGCCATACAGTATATATATGGTTCCGATTAGAATCGGACCCTCTTTGATATGCAATAGAATATAGACAACAATCGCGACAACTACAGTCAGTTTGCCCATCATTGACGAGCTAAACCATTTCCATTCGTTGATTTTGTTATTCGCATGAAACTGGTCAAACGGCTTGTCGATCATGTCAGAAAACGACCCATATACCAATTTTTCGACGCGTAAAATAATGACCGTCGTGATGTTGCTTAAGATGTCAAACACTTTAGCCCCGATCGAGTTCTCGATCCAGTTGACCTTACGATAGCCCGGGATCAAGATATTATCGAAAAAAACGATGATCGCAAAAGTTGCAACCGAGATAACAATCGCAAGTAGTCCAACAATGCGATCATAAATTAGCAGTGCAGCAAATGATGTCAATAAAAAGATGACTGAATATAAAATATCGAATGTGCGTCCTGAAAAACTAAACAATGCGGCAGTACCTTTTTCGATTTTATCGTTGGTGTTTCCTGAATGATGGTCGGTATGCCATTCGACCGGCAGGGACATGATTCCTTTTAGTAAGTGTCGACGGTAGTTGGCGCGTACAATAAACGCGTTTTTGTTTTCAATGATGCGCGCTGGTCCATGGAACGCCCAAAATAGCGCTTCTTGGATCATTAGTAATCCAAGCAAAAGAAATAAACGAAGCAGGTTTTCGTGGGTAATGCCTTGTGATTGTACGGTATTTAAAAATACGCCGATCACTAAAGGCTCAAGAGTGGTAATAATTCCTGATGTAGTAAAACACGCCGTATACAAGACGACATTTTTTCGGTTACCTTTGGCGTAGTGCCACATTTTGGCAACTAGATACAAAAGGGGATTTTTTAGTAAGAATTGCATGGTATCTCGGGTAGCACTGACACGATTGATTGATAGTAAAACAGATTGAAAAATATGGCAAATGGCCGCGGGGGATAAAGGAATTGTTGGATTTTTTATCTGGTTGAGGTACAATATCGGAGTTTATGGAAAGTACTGGTGCGAACCCGCTTGTGGGAAAAAAAATATTATTCATCGAAGATGATGACTTTTTGCGAAGCCTTGCTGTGGCCAAACTTGAAAAGGCTGGCTTTGTAATTACCGCAGCGGCCGATGGAAAAGAGGCGCTTGAAAAACTTGCTGTCCAAACTCCAGACCTGGTATTGCTTGATTTAATGCTTCCGATTGTTGACGGTTTTACCGTGCTTGAAACGATGCGTGCAAGTGCCGCTACTAAAACGACTTCTGTAGTGGTCTTTTCAAACAAGGGCGATGAAGCCGATATTGAACGCTGCACCAAGCTTGGCATCAGCAACTATCTTATCAAGGCAAACTTTACGCTTGATGAAATGGTAAGCCAAGTGTCTGATATTTTAAGCGCAATAAAATAATAAAAGACGCCTCGGGGCGCTTTTTATTTTTCAAGTGGCTGAAATGCAAGCGCGACTGCATGTACTGTTTTAAAGCCGGCTTTTCTTAGCGTTTTTCTTGCTTCAGATAGTGTTGCCCCTGTTGTGGTTACGTCATCAACTAATATGACGCCAAACTTGGCAGGATTACCCGAAAACTTTTTTACACAAAATGCACCCACGACATTTTTTAGACGCTGTGACCTGTTTTTAGTAAGTGCCTGTTTGGTGCCCGTATGAGTAGGATTTTTAAAAAGTAATTCTTTTACCGAAAAAGATTCTATACGATTTGCCAGCTCAAATGCCTGGTTAAACCCGCGTTCGTGCATGCGTTTAGTGC
>CAYXKF010000001.1:14928-110678 GCA_964464735.1 uncultured Candidatus Saccharibacteria bacterium
ATATCCAAGTAATCGGTGTCTTATATATAGTATGGGTACTTGTGATTTCAAGCGCGCTATCGCGGCAGTGCGCCGCAGCCCAGGTAAATGTCGGGTCGTGCCGATAGGTTTTTAATGTGCGTATGATTTTTTGAATTGCTTTGTCGTGATACGAAAACGGGGCATGGATCCAGGGATGCGGAGCGCTTTGCGCGGTTTCAAGAATTCCTTCGCACGTACTGCATAGTACGGTGCCGGTAGCATTACAGCCGGCGCATACATGCGGAAAAAAGGTGTCAAAAACGGTTGCAACAAATCGCTTCAAGGTGCTCATATATATAGTATGGTAAAGCGGCGTATAAAAAGCAACCAAAAGCATTGAAAAGCAACGTAACAATGGTACAATAGCGGCATGAGTTTTCTTGATACCCTTAAAGCACGCGTCGACGAAATCACGTCGTCGTTAAAAATGGGCGCAACTGATACTTTGGTTGGTATCGACATTGGTTCAAGTGCAATCAAAGCGGTGCAGCTTCGACGTTCTGCTGGCAAAGTAACGCTTGAAACCTACGGTTCAGTATCATTGGCGCCATATGCGAATGCAACGGCGGGCGACGTCGTTCCGGTAACCGAAGAAATTGTTATTAAGGCAATTACCGATTTGATTCGCGATGCGCGCATTACCGCACAAAGCGCTGTGATTGCTATTCCTGCGTCGGCAAGTTTGCTTTTTACCGTGCACATTCCGCCCGTTCCCGAAAGCCAATACGCGCCGGTTATTACTAACGAAGCTCGCAAATATATTCCAGTCCCGCTTGCAGAAGTGTCGCTTGATTGGTGGGTGCTTCCTGAAAGTGTTGGTTCGACCGTGTCTGCTGATGCTGCAAAGCCTGAAGCGCATACCACACTCACTGCATTAGTTGCGGCGATCCAAACGCAGGTCATGAAAGGGTACCAGTCGATCGTACAAAAAATACAATTAAAGTCGATGGGCTTCGAGATCGAATTATTTAGCCAGGTGCGATCACTCGTAAAGCGTGAGATTGGCACCGTAATGTTGGTTGATGTTGGCGCATCAGCAACGCGTATTGGTATTGTCCGCGAGGGTATTGTACGCAAAACGTATATTATTCATCGCGGATCGCATTATATTTCACAATCAATTGCACAATCATTGGGGATATCGTTTGCCGAGGCTGAAGAACTAAAAAAGAAATTTGGCATGCATGGTGAACCAAACAATGAACGCGCTCAAAGCGCTCAAAAGATTGTCGAGACTTCAATTTCGTATGTTACGGGCGAGCTGACCGGATTTTTAAGTCAGTACGAACGCGAATCGCACGAAGCCGTTGAAAAAGTTATCGTCGGTGGTGGTGGGAGCGAACTTGTTGGCTTCATTGAACACTTGGGAACACTGTTTACCGTGCCAGTTGCTAAGGCTGATCCGTTTAACAAGACTGATTACCCGGAATTTTTAAATGGCATGCTGCAAACAATCGGCCCCGAGTTCACTGTTGCTACCGGTTTAGCGCTGCGTGTGGTACAATAATTGTCGATAAGACCGTATGGCAGAATTTCGCACAACATTTGTTCCAAAAAATCCCGAACCACAGCCGGGATCTTCGGCCATGCCTTCAGGTGTTCCAGTGCGCCCATCGTATGCAGCAACACACCGTGGTACTTTTGGATTGATTACCGTCGTCTTGGTGGTATTGCTGGTTGCAACATTGCTGATGGGATTGGGTGTTTATGCACTTGACCGTTCGGTAACCTCACAAATTGGCCAATTGTCTGATTCGCTTGCGCGTTCACAAAAGGCATTCGAGCCAAAAGTGATTCTTGAGCTTAAAGACTTAGACATGCGTCTAAAAACTGCCAGCACATTGTTGCAAAAGCATATCGCAGTTTCGTCGTTTTTTGAAATGCTTGGCGCCCAGACGCTACCGGGTATCGCGTATGATTCGTTTCGTTTTATCAACGACGAAAAAGAAGGTTACAGCATCGTCATAACTGGCCGTGCGACCAGCTACGAAACCATTGCCGAACAGTCATCAATCTTCGGCGATGACTCACGCGTTGCGCAGCATGTGTTTTCGAATTTCAAGCTGCTTGATACTGGCCGCATATCGTTTGATTTATTTGTTGTACCGTCACCAAGTGGAATCTTGTATGTCGAGTCGCAATTGCCAGCTGTTCAACCGCAGGCTACGACTACCAGTAATCAAAATTCAGTATCGGCTACGACTACCGAAACCTCAGGCAACCCATTATTCAGCGGCAACGCGTCGGGCGCCCAAAGCGTGATTATTCAAAACGTACAATAATATGCTGCGCATCATTGGATACATAGTATTGTTTGCCGCCTCGCTTGGGGTGTTTATTGGGTATGTCAAACCTTCGTGGGCAGCATTGCAGGAAAAGCGTGCCGAACTAAAGCAATACCAAGAAGCCGCGGCTAATGCGCGTGCACTTCAGGCAAAACGAGACGAATTACTGCAGCGTCGCCAGGCCATGAGTGCAAATGATATCAACCGCCTGTCGGTGATGCTTCCAAAAAATGTTGATAACGTAAAACTAACCCTTGAAATTAACCGCATTGCACGCCAGTACAATTTGGTATTGCAAAACGTGCAGGTCGAAGACACTGCAAACGATCCCCAGACACAAAAGCGCGAAGCGCAAAAGGATTACCGTTCGATCGCGATCGATTTTACCGTGTCGGGGGGCTATAATGACTTTGTCGACTTTATGGGACATCTTGAACAAAGTTTGCGCATTATTGATGTTGACGAACTGACCTTTAAGGCTGATAACAAGACCGGGTTATATAAGTTTACGATGCGCATCCGCACTTACTGGGTACCGTCAAGCGTAACGCAATCATAATATGAAGAAGGTCATCAAAATCTTAGGAATCGTTGTTGTTGCGGCAGTTGCCATTGGAGCAATCGCTTTGATTGTGCCAAAACTTGCCCAAAAAAATGGGACAACACCAGCCGGAAATCTTACTAGCGTGCGAACTGGTCAAAACCAAGTTGCCGAAAACCAAGAGTTGCTTGCGGTGCTGCAAAGTGTCAATTCAATCACCCTTAAAGATTCTATTTTGCGCGACCCGGCGTTCCAATCATTGACCGATATTTCGCTTTCGATTGCGCGCACTGATTCCGAGGGCCGCATTAATCCATTTGCCGAAATCGCCGGCGGATTTTCTGCAGCTACTACACCTGGTATCATCAGCGCGGGAACTACGACGACCCAATAACATAACGCTGCTATGGATTACCTTGAACTCCTTGCAGAAAAAAATATCCTTAACCGCTACCAAGTCGAAGACGTTCGCGACCAAGCGCGTGGGGACGAAGCGCGCCTTGACGACATCCTGCTTTCACAGGGCGTTGACGACGTGCTGCTTGCACAAATAAAAGCCGAATCATACGGCATTCCATACCAGGCCGTTGATTTTCAAAATTTTCCGTTCGCTGTTTTTTCGTTTATTGCACTTGATGCCGCGCGCCATTACCGTATTGCGCCGGTTGCTTTTGATGATGGCGTTTTAACGATCGGCATGCTGTTTCCGGCCGACTTGCAGGCACAAAATGCGATCCAATTCATTGTGAACCAAAAAAAGGTGGCATATCGGGTATGTGTTGTTTCGCATGCTGACTTTCAGATGATCCTTGATCGTTATCAAGGCGGGGTGCAGACATCGACATCGTCATTTGCAAGCGATAATGACCCTGTCACAATTACGAAAGACCAAAAAGATACGCCCGAAAATATCAGCGCACTTTCAAACGAAGTCTTAAAAGAGGATTCACCGGCAAAAAAAGCAATCGATATGATCATCCAAAACGCGCTTGATGGACGGGCATCTGACATTCATATTGAACACACTGGTGAAAAAGTCATGGTGCGCTATCGCGTCGACGGCGTCTTGCATCCATCCTTGACGTATAAAAAGGATCTTCATCAATCACTTATTGCTCGCGTGAAGATTTTGGCAAAGCTTAAACTTGATGAACACCGTAAGCCCCAAGATGGACGCTTTTACGCGATTGTCAATAACCGCAAAATCGATTTCCGCGTTTCGATATTGCCAACATTCTTTGGCGAAAAAGTGGTAATCCGCGTGCTTGATCCCGATGGTGGTGTTAAGACACTTGAAGAATTAGGAATGAGCGCCGAGCATTTGGAAATGGTTCGCGCCGCGATTGCGCGCCCATATGGCATGATTTTATTGACTGGTCCGACTGGTTCGGGTAAGTCAACAACCGTATACGCTATGCTATCCGAACTTGATCGCGAAAAACTGAACATCGTATCGCTTGAGGATCCGATCGAATACAATATCGAGGGCATCAGCCAGTCACAGGTTGAACCGAAGATCGGCTACGATTTTTCAAACGGACTTCGATCGATCTTGCGCCAAGACCCTGACGTTATCATGGTGGGAGAAATCCGCGACCGAAAAACCGCACGCCTTGCCATTCAGGCGGCGCTGACCGGACACTTGGTTATCTCGACGCTTCACACCAATAATGCGGCGGGCGTCGTGCCGCGTCTTATCGACATGGGTATCGACCCGTACTTAATTGCACCAACCTTGATCCTTTCGGTCGCGCAGCGCCTTGTCCGAAAAATTGCGCCCGATGCCGGTGTTGAAAAGCCCGTTGATGAAGCGCTTTCGCGTATGATCCAAGATGATTTTGCCGACTATCCGCAGTCGATGCTTGAAAAAGTGCCGCTGAAGCGTTCGGTTTTTGAAGCAAAAGAAACCGCGCAGTATAAGACAGGTACTTTTGGCAGATTGGCGGTCTTTGAAATGATTCCCATAACCGACCAAATTCAGCGTCTTATTTTGGATACACCAAATGAAAAAGTATTATATGATGCGGCTCGGAAAAATGGCATGCTGACCATGAAAGAAGATGCATTGATTAAATCAATGAACGGGCAAGTACCATTTACCGAAGTTAATACGCTTTAACGCTCGTCCACAGCAAAATCGTTGCCGCTTTTTGTGCAAAGTATGGTACAATAACTCTATGGATCAGAACTATCAGGGTCTTTTGGATATGTTTTGCGATATTTTATTGCGTGAAAATGCATCCGACTTGCATCTTGCAAGCGGTCGCCGCCCGTACATGCGCATCAAAACCGATTTGTTGCCGCTTGAACAATATGATGTCATGACTCCGCAAGATGTGTACGGCATTCTTTCGGTATTAGTTTCGCAACAAAAAATGCAATCACTGGTACAAGGTGGTGCAGAAATTGATTTTTCATACGATTACCAGGGAAAGCTCCGTTTGCGGGGCAATGCGTATTTACGCATGGGTACTATTAGCATCGCACTGCGAACCATCCGTGAAGTTAAAACACTTGAGTCGCTTGGATTGCCTGCAATCTTAAAATCAGTTACCCAAAAGCGTCAGGGCTTCTTTTTGGTTGTCGGGCCAGTCGGACAGGGTAAATCAACCACTCTTGCTGCGATGATTGACGAAATTAACTCGAATCGCAGCGAACATATTGTTACCATTGAAAGCCCGATAGAATATATTTTTCAAGAAAAAAAGTCGATCATCGACCAGCGCGAAGTGGGTAACGATACGCAAAGTTTTGAAGCCGGGTTAACAAATGCATTTCGCGAAGATATTAACGTGATCATGATCGGTGAGATGCGCAGTCGCGACACTATTGCAACAGCGGTAACTGCCGCTGAGACAGGACATTTGGTTTTCTCGACTCTGCACACTAATAACGCCGCACAGACGATCGACCGTATTGTTGACTCGTTCCCGTCAGAGCAACAGCGCCAAATTCGCACCCAATTGGCCGCAAGCCTTATTGGTATTTTGTCGCAGCGATTGGTTCCAACCATGCAAGGCGGCTTGGTTCCAGTATGCGAATACATGATGGCGACACCTGCTGTCGAGAATCTGATCCGCGAAGGCAAGACATACGAGCTTCCGTCGGTCATCGAAACAAGTCGCGAGCACGGCATGATCGACATGAACCAGTCACTCCTTGATTTGGTGCAAGCCGGAAAAATTTCAATGGACGACGCAAGACGCTATGCCGTCAATGTCGAAGCGTTTGATAGTCGCGCCCAGGGAAGGTAATATTAAGCTATGTTATTTAACTATAAAGTCATAACTGACCAGGGGGTAAGCCAAGAGGGCGAAATCGACGCGGTAACCGCAGAGCTTGCCATAAGTTCGCTGCAATCGCGGGGTTTGTTTGTTATTTCGGTCGTGCCTGCAACGGGTGCTAAGACCGGCGTGTTGGCAAAGTCGATTCCTATTTTTACGCGCGTGCGCGCAGCCGACATTGTTATCATGTCGCGCCAGGTAGCAACGTTGTTTGAAGCGCAGGTTCCTGCCGTTAAGGTGTTTAACTTGCTTGCCGACGGGACCGAGAATCCTGTTTTAGCCAATGCGCTTACCAGTATTTCGCAAGATATTCAAGGGGGTATCCCGCTTTCAGAAGCAATGGCAAAGCATCCCGATATTTTTAGCGAATTTTACGTCAACATGGTGCGCGCTGCCGAAGAATCAGGAAAGCTTTCGGAAACATTTATGTTTTTGGCAGACTACCTCGAGCGATCATACGAGCTGACCAGCAAAGTGCGAAACGCCCTGGTGTATCCGGCGTTCGTTGTCGTTACCTTTATCGTGGTGATGATCATGATGCTGACGCTTGTTATTCCCAAGCTGTCTGAAATTTTGCTTGAAGTAGGAAAGGATATTCCGTTATACACTAAAATCGTTATTGCAATCAGTCAATTTTTTGTAAATTATGGCGTGTTCTTGTTGTTGATTGTGATCGTATTAGGTTTTGTATTATGGCGTAACATTAAATCAAAAAAAGGTTCGCTGCGCTTGGACCGGCTAAAAATCAGGTTGCCATACTTTGGTGATTTATATAAAAAAGTATACCTTTCGCGCATTGCCGACAATATGGATACGATGCTTTCAGCGGGTATTCCCATTATTCGCGCAATTAACATCACCGGAAAGGTTGTCGACAATAGTGTATACGAAGCGATCATGAACGAAGTCGAAGTGGGTGTGCGTTCGGGTGCCGCGATGTCAGAAATAATGTCGCGTTATGATGAATTTCCTCCGATCATGGTACAGATGGTGCGCGTGGGCGAGGAATCAGGTTCGATCGGTTCAATTTTAAAAACCTTGGCACGTTTTTACCGCCGCGAAGTCGATGGAGCAATTGATACTTTAATTGGCCTTATTGAACCTGCACTGATTATTGGCTTGGGTGTCGGTGTGGGATTTTTGCTTACCTCGATCCTTATTCCAATTTACAACATCGCTTCGTCGTTCTAGTTTTTGCTTCAGAACTTTCGAGAATTCGTACCAGTTTTAGCCTTATCATTAAAAAGACACAAGTCCGGCATTTAAAATACCCCGTCTTTGATGGGGTGACGGGAAGGGCTCTACGCTCGACAAAGCTAAAGCTTTGTCTGCGCGAGCATTTTAAAATGAGAAGGCAGGATTTGTCAGAAAATCTTGGCAATTTATTACCTCATCCGTCAATATTCCCATACCGCCATTGGCTCGCTACCATATCTATAAGCGCTGATTTCTGACCCGATTCTTGGCGCTTTTCATTAGACTTAAACACGCGTAAGCGTTTGAAACCAATAATCATATATGGAAGACACCGTTGTTGTCATTTTAGGCGCAGGCAAAGGCAAGCGCATGGGCCTTGATATGCCTAAAGTGCTGGTGCCAGTGTGCGAAAAACCAATGATCGACTATGTAATCCGAAGCGTCAAAGCTGCAGGCATTTCGCGTGCTCCGATTGTAGTCGTAAGCCCGGATAATAAAGACCAAATTCACCAGTCGATCGCCCTGTACGAACCCGACTACGCCATCCAGTATGAACAACTGGGAACCGCGCATGCAGTCAAAAGCGCGCTTGAATATTTTAAAGACCATAACGGATCAGTTGTAGTGTTGTATGGTGATTGTCCAACAGTAACAGCTGCAACAATTAAAGGGCTTGTTGAACTTCGCGAAAAAACCAATGCCGTAATTGCAATGGCAACGACCATAGTGCCTGATTTCGAGGCATGGCGCTCGGGCTTTTTGGCGTTTGGTCGCATTGTGCGAGACGAACAAGGTATATTGCTTCGTAGTGTCGAATATAAGGATGCAACTGACGACGAAAAAGCAATTCGCGAAGTGAACCCATGCTACTTTTGTTTTGATGCACAGTGGCTGGTTGGCATTTTTGATCAAATACAAAATAACAACAACCAGGGCGAATACTATTTGACTGATGCGCTGGCGCTTGCGGTAACGCGCGGCGAAAAAGTCGAAACGATCAGTATTGAACCGACCGAGGCGGTAGGGGTCAATACCCCAGAACAGCGCGATATGGTTGAAAGCCTTTTGTGCAAAGCCTCGTAGTTTGAGGCTTACTATTATTCTGATACTATAGTCAGATATGGAGACAGGAAATTACTTGACCTGGGCCGAAATATCCAAAAGTGCTTTAATGCACAACGTCAAAGAGGTGAAAAAACTGGTGCTTCCTGGTGTTATTTTTTGCGCGTGCGTTAAGGCAAATGCCTGGGGGCATGGGCTTGTACAATCGGCACAGATTTTTCTTGAAGCAGGCGCCGACTGGCTTTCGGTCAATGCACTATATGAAGCACTGGCGCTTCGCGCTGCCGGAATTACCGCGCCAATTTATATCATGGGATATGTACCGCTTCGCGATATGGAAACAGCGGTGCAGACCGAATCGCGTATCGTTATTTACAACATTGAATCTGTTGATGCACTTCAAATTGCATCGCAGGCTGCGGGCAAAAAGACCAAGGTGCATATCAAGATCGAAACCGGCTTAAATCGCCAAGGCGTGTTGCTGTCAGAACTTGAAACGTTTACTAAGCATGTCGCTGTCCAACCCAACTTGGTTATCGAGGGTGTTGCAACGCACTTTGCTGACGTCGAAGATGAAGGCGTGCGCGTACCATTCGAGCGCCAGGCCTCGTTGCTTAAGGACGCCAAAAGCACTGTTGAACGGATTTGCGGGTACAATGTCATGGCACATTGTTCAAATAGCGCATCAACATTTATTGCACCGCACGTGCAGTTTGATATGGTGCGCGTCGGTATCGCGTGCTACGGTATGTGGCCATCATCGCGTATACAGGATATTTTTAAAAAAGAAAAACCGGCGTTTAGTTTGATTCCGGCATTTACCTGGAAGACAATGATTGCGCAAGTTAAAAAAGCGCCCAAGGGTAGCTACGTCGGATATGGTTCAAGTGTCGAGCTTTCGCGCGAAGCAATTATTGCAGTATTGCCCGTAGGATACTACGACGGCTACATGCGCGCGTTTTCAAACAAATCGCGTGTGCTTATTGGTGGAAAGTTTGCGCCAATTTTAGGGCGTGTTGCGATGAATATGATCATGGTCGATATAACTGATATTCCAAATGTAAAACTTGAGGACGAAGTCGTATTGCTTGGAAAGCAAGGCGAAAATGAAATTACCGCTGAAGAAATGTCCCGATATGCCGATACGATTAATTACGAAATCCCAACGCGTGTCAGCGCCGGGGTGAATACTAATATTCCGCGCGTGGTGGTTGAATAATTATGAAAAACAAAAAGCTTAAAGTGGGGATTTTGTTTGGCGGAAAATCGGTTGAACATGAAGTGTCACTTCAGACCGCAAAAAAAGTCATTGAAGCGCTTGATCCAGAAAAATATGAAGCAATTCCGATCGGAATCGATAAAGACGGACGATGGCTTGCTGCAACGGATGCCCGGTTTTTGCTTGGCAATACCCAGTCGGATTCGTTGAGGCTCGATAAAAAAAGCACCAAAGAGATTGCGCTGGTTCCTGAATCAGAAGGGCGACTGATGGACATAGGTTCAAAAAATAATAATCTGTCTGTCGACGTAGTGTTTCCGGTCTTGCATGGGCAACATGGAGAAGATGGCACTATTCAAGGATTATTAAAACTTGCCGGTGTACCGTTTGTGGGGGCGGGGGTATTGGGCTCGGCAGTTGGAATGGACAAAGATGTCATGAAACGTCTTTTGCGTGATGCTAAGATTCCTGTAGCAAAATTTCAAACATATACTGATATTCGTGAAGTGAAATTTGAAATTGTTAAAAAGACTCTAGGACTTCCGTTTTTCATAAAGCCAGCAAATACGGGGTCGTCAGTTGGGGTTCATAAAGTAAAAAATACGGCGGATTTTAAAAAGGCGATTATTGATGCATTCAACTATGACTCAAAAATAATTATCGAGGAATATATCAACGGGCGCGAGATTGAATGCGGCGTTATTGGTAATCATGATCCAATAGCTTCGCGCGTAGGCGAAATAATTACGACGCACGAATTTTATTCGTATGAAGCAAAATATCTTGATGAGGATGGGGCGCGCATCGAGATTCCTGCAAAAATTTCGTCCGCAGTCGAGAAAAAAATCCAAGCCATGGCGATAAAAACATTCAAAATATTAGGCTGTGAAGGCATGGGTCGTGTTGATTTTTTTGTAACCAAAAAGAACAAAATCTATGTGAACGAAATAAATACGATTCCTGGCCCCGTAATGTTTCGGCGGTTGTGGGAGGCAAGTGGTATTGCATATCCGCGTTTGGTTGATGCGCTTGTCATGTTTGCTATCGAGCGTTTCAAGCGCGAGCAAAAGATAAAAACGAAATTATAATTATGGAACAAGCATTAAAAGAAAAGCTGCAAGAATTCGATGCAAAGTACAATCACTTTCCTGACGGACGGATCGACTATTCGCATACTGACGCGGCATGCGCCGTTATTTTGTTTGTCATGTACCGCGACGAACTTTTACTGATGAAACGAAGCGAACACGTGCGTGCGTACCAAAACAAATGGGATGTTGCTGCTGGGTATTACGACGAAATGGTTGAACCTGAAGAAAAGGCTTACGAAGAACTGAAAGAAGAGGCGGGAATCAGCAAAGGTGACGTTGCTTCGATGCAGGTCGGAAAAATGTTTATGCGCCATGACGCTGACTTTGGCTCGACATGGTTCAACGTGCCTATTTTGGTAACACTTAATTGTAAGCCTAATGTTGTTCTTGATTTTGAACACACCGAATTCGCGTGGGTCACGTTTGATCAGCTGAAGAATTACGACCTGTCGGTCGAATTCTCGGCAGATATTTTACATTATTTTGAATAATTGCTAAGCGTGGTATAGTGCCGATATGGATATCCTTAATGGTGTATCATTAAAGCCGTATAATACTTTTGGCATCGATGTCACTGCTAAGTATTTTTGTGAGGTTAAAAATCTTTTGGATGTCGAAGCTTTGGTGGTTGCGCCAGAATTTTTACAAAACGAACGGTTGTTTGTTGGCGGGGGGAGTAACATTTTGTTTACAAAAAATTTTGATGGGATTGTCATAAAGAACTCACTGAAAGGAATTACGATAATTGACGAAGACGAAAAGACTGTTACCGTCAAAGTCGCATCCGGCGAAAACTGGCATGATTTTGTAATGTGGACTGTAGCGCATGATTTCGGCGGCATCGAAAACTTGGCGCTTATTCCGGGTACGGTTGGTGGGGCGCCGATGCAAAATATTGGTGCATACGGAGTCGAAGCTAAATCGGTCATTCAAAATGTCGAAGCAGTACATGTAGGCGATGGTACGGTAAAAGTATTTTCAAATGCCGAATGCGATTTTGGTTATCGAACCAGTGCGTTTAAGACCACGCTGAAAAATCAGTACTTTATGACGGCAGTTACTTTCATACTTTCAAAATCCCCTCATGCACTGCACACCGAATATGGCGCGATTCAAGGCGAACTTGAAGCGATGCATGTTCTTCAGCCGACAATTCGCGATGTTGCCGATGCGATTATAGCTATTCGTTCAAGCAAGTTGCCGCAGCCAGACAAGCTTGGAAACGCCGGAAGTTTTTTTAAGAATCCCGAAATTTCATCCCAGCAGTTTGCAAAACTTCAAACACAATTTCCTGACATTCCATCGTATCCAACCGAGTCTGGCTTAATAAAAATTCCTGCAGGCTGGCTTATTGAACAAGCGGGATGGAAGGGGAAACGCGTCGGTAATTCGGGTATGCACGAAAAACAAGCACTGGTGTTGGTAAACTACGGAGGGGCGACCGGAAGCGAAATGCTTTCACTTGCCCAGGCGGTGCAAAAAGATGTGCAAGAAAAATTTGACATTAGTCTTGAAACCGAAGTATGGATTTACTAAACTGCATGTATGTCTAAAAAAGTCATTCTTATTCATGGCAGTGGTGGAAATCCTGAATCATGCTGGTTGCCCTATATTAAGCAGCGTCTCGAAAATGAGCGCGGCTATATGATAGTTACTCCTCAGATGCCACACGAAGATGAAGGTCTGGATGCATGGATCGCTGCGCTTTCTGCCTTGGGCCCGTTTGATGACAATACGATAATCATCGGACATTCTCTTGCATGTCCAGTTATACTCTCGGCGCTGCAAAGACTTGGTGGAAGCATGGGCCAAGTTCTATTAGTTGCTGGTTTTTATCAATCGATCGGCAGTTTTCAGTATGATGCCTTTTTGGAAGAATATAATTTTGAAAAACTTGCGTTGTCGATTCGATCAATCGTGGTGATTAATAGTGATAATGACCCTTGGGATTGTACTGATCGACAAGGAAGATATTTGATTGATCATTTAAAAAAGGGAACTTTGGTTGTGCCAAAGGGTGGTGGACATTTTGGGTCAAAGCGATTTCATGACCCGTGCACAGAATTTCCACTGTTGTTCAAATTGATCGATTAATTTTATGGAGCTGAAACATCTTTTTACAAATATTTCATTTAAAGAAACCTACGGCGATACGTCGGTAGATATTTTGGCAATCACACAAGATTCGCGCCTTGTTACTGTGGGCAGTTTATACATTGCCATCAAGGGAAACGCGGTTGATGGCCATAATTTTGTTGATGATGCAATTAATAAGGGCGCGGTTGCAATCGTACTTGAAGCGCCTCCAACCGAACCCAAACATGGTATTGCGTATGTTGTTGTCGATGATACGCAAAAAGCAATTGGATCAATTGCGGATATGTTTTATGGCAATCCCTCAAAGCAGCTTAAGCTTATTGGTGTTACTGGTACCAACGGTAAAACGACTACGGCCACGTTGGTGTACCAGATTCTTGAACATACTGGTTATAAAGCCGGATTAATTTCGACCGTTGAAAATAAGATCCATACCAAAACAATCATGGCATCACGCACAACGCCCGACCCAATTGCGCTTCGAAAATTGCTTGCTGACATGGTTTTGTCTGGCTGCACCCATGCTGCCATGGAAGTCTCGTCGCATGCACTGCATCAAGGGCGCGTCGACGGGCTTACGTTTGCTGCGGGGATATTTACGAACCTCACGCAAGACCATCTTGATTACCATGGCACCATGGAAAATTATTTGCGCGAAAAAAAGAAATTTTTTGATATGCTTGGCGCATCGTCTTTTGCGATTATAAATGCTGATGATCCTTCGGCCGAAAAAATGATTGCGGATACTAAGGCAACTATCGTGCGTTTTGCAATTACGCCACAGACCATACTATCGTCGGATATTACTGGTTCGGATATTGTGATTAATGGCAATCAGTACCGCGTACCACTTCCAGGAACATATAATATTGCAAATGCAATCGGGGTGATCGAAGCACTTTTGGCAATTGATGTTCCTATGCCGGCAATCAAAGATGGACTTGCCGTTGCGGCTGGCGCGCGCGGTCGTTTTCAAATGCTTAAACATCAATCGGGAGTCATTGGCATTGTTGATTATGCGCATACGCCTGATGGCGTTGAAAACGTACTTACTGCAATTAAAGCGTTAAAAAAAGCAAACCAGCGCCTGATTGTGGTTATAGGCTGTGGAGGGAACCGTGATACATCAAAGCGTTCACTCATGCTTGGTGCTGCGCTTCGGTATAGCGACACGGTTATTGGAACTTCGGACAATCCACGTGATGAAGATCCCAATATGATTCTTGATGATATGGAAAAAGCGTTGACGAATAATGTGCATGCTACTTACGAGCGCATTACTGATCGCCACAAAGCAATTAATCGCGCGGTGGTGCTTGCAAACGAAGGGGATATTGTCGCCTTGCTTGGAAAAGGCCATGAGGACTATCAAGAAATTAAAGGTACCAAACACGAATTTTCTGATGCGGTAGTCTTTTTGCACAGCACAAAATAAGTTTCATTGCTCTTTTGACCCCATTTGTTACAATAAGGGCATTAAGAAATTAACTTATTTTTATTATGAAACGAACACAAGGGTTCTCGCTTATTGAATTATTGGTAGTGATCGCCATCATGGCTATTTTGATCACGATCGTTATTGCAAACGTCGGTGGTGCGCGCGGGCGAACCCGTGTTGTGGCAGCTAAGGCTACCTTAAAGCAGGTACAGGCACAGGCAGAACTTGATGCAAATGGCGGTGCGTATGATTGCGGCTCGGCAGGTGTCGAAAATCTTATTGAGTCAGCAGTACAAAAAGTTAATCCAAGCGGTAGTGCGGGCGATGCAAACTGTCAGGCTGACGGTGCTAACGGCCTTGCGGTTGATCTTAATCAAGTATTTGATAATAACGGATTCCCTAATGAAACCTTCTGTGTCGATACTAACGGATACTCAGGTTCTGACGCGCAGGCGGACAATGGTCTTTGCGACCCTATCTAATTTTTAACGCAACTTATTTATTATTATGCGAAAGCGAGCTTTTACCCTCATCGAAATGATGATCATTGTCGCTATTATCGCGATACTGTTTACGATCGTATTGACGCAAGTGGGGAAGGCAAAGCAAACAGCACAGTTGTCAGCATTGCGTGAGGGGCTTTCGACATTCCGCACTGAAGCGCAAACATATGCGCGCGGGCAAAACGACAGTTTTGACGGTCTGTGTAGCGATGGTGCAAAGCCGTATGCATACCTTATGCAAATGCTTAAGCGTGTTCGCTCGCAAGCGACCGACTTACAATCTGAAGGTATTACCTGTAAGTCAAATGCCGCTTCGTATGCGGTCGACATCAATGGCCTGTTGGCCTCCTATGATTTAAACGAGACTTTGTGTGTCGACGGTACCGGATACAAAGGTATCGGAAAAGTCGACGCAAGTTCGTCGTTTATAACATGCGAACAATAATTATATGAAACCTCGCATTGCTCCATCGTTTGCTTGCAACTCTGGATTTACCGTCTTTGAGTTTTTGATCGTGGTCGGTCTACTGACAATCATGATCAGTATCGCACTGGTAAGCTTGAATGCAGTTCGCCAAAAAAGCCGAGATAACGAGCGGCTTGCGTTGGTCAATGAGATCAGCCTTTCGCTGCATGATTATTACATGCAGTGCGGTTCGTATCCTGACAGCATTGATCCGCAGGACCAATCATCAAATCCTGGCCCATGCCCGCTTAGACCAAACGACCCGATCGAATTCATGCTCCCACAATCGGTTGCCGATGCGGCTTTTGGGTCGACGCCAGGCGTATTTCAACTAAACCATTACGGCGATCATGACTTTTTTTACGTGCCGCTGCAAAGTTCAGGAATTAGCGTGCTTGATGCATGTGATGCGTATCACTTAGGTGCCGTGCTTGAAACCAAGCATCGTGCGCTGATGACCGATGATGACTTTAATTCTGATAGTGCAAGTCCCAGTTACCATGGTAACAACTACGATGTCTGTGGTGGCGGCGGGTACCAAGGCGCCGACGATGATGGCAACGATTCGCAAGTGTACGATATCATCCGCTAATATATGCAAGCTCTGGTAATTTTCATAGTGTTTTTGTTTGG
Source organism: uncultured Candidatus Saccharibacteria bacterium (assembly GCA_964464735.1). GTDB lineage: Bacteria > Patescibacteriota > Minisyncoccia > Phycocordibacterales > UBA1006 > CAYXKF01. The sequence goes on from CAYXKF010000001.1 coordinate 30,766, forward strand.
CGCGGTGCTTGCCAGCTTTCTGTCAGTAGTTGCCGATAGATGGGGAAGTGCCAGTTGGGCGCATGGACGATCGCATTGTGACCACTGCGCGCGCCATCTTAACTGGTACGAGCTTATCCCGATAGTCAGCTATCTTGCAATGCGCGGACGATGCAGTCGCTGTAAGGCGCCACTGAGCATTGCGTACCCGATTGGCGAATTGCTTGGTGGAGTTGGCGCAGTCTTGCTGGTGAGTGCTTTTATTTATACGCCTGTAATCTTATTTTTTCTAGCAATCTTTTTTTGCTTAATGTATGTCATCAGCCGCTATGATGCGCGGCATATGCTGGTGTTGCATGAACTGTTATTTCCGGCTGCTTTCTTTGCCATCATAATTCATATTGCGATTATTCATAGTTCGATGCCGTTAGCGCAGGCACTGGCTACTTTTGCAATCCAATTGTTCTTGAATGCAATCTTTATCATCGCTCCGTTTTGGTTGGTGTGGAAATTATCAAAAGGAACCAAAATCGGACTGGGAGATATTTACGTATTTGTGCCGCTTGCATTACTGCTTGATTTTCAGGGTTTCATTGCAATGCTGTTCATAACGTCGCTTACGGCGCTTATTGTTAGCGTACTTGTTGCAATCGCTAAACGTAAAAAACTTACTCGCGCTACACGACTACCCTTAGTGCCGTATCTGACGTTTGCAACATTGCTGGTTGTCGCGCTGCAATTTGATATACTTGGGTTAGTTTCTCGTTTCTTATGATTTTTCATACTCCCACTACTTTAAAATCACGCCAAGGCGGCTTTACGCTAATCGAGTTCGTCGTGATTATTATTGTCTTTGCAATCATCGCTGCGGTGTCGTTGTTTAACTTTCGTGGTTTTACGCAGCGCACTCGGCTTGAAAATCTTGCCCAGCAAGTCGCACTAACGGTGCGCGAAGCGCAAGTCTTGGGTTCAACCCGCACCGCACTTGATGCTGCGCCCGCCGACTTGGGCTTTTCGGGATTCGTCGGTGTATATATTCCATACGATAACGCTGATGGATTTGGATACGGCATGCTGCCAAATAATACGGCGCTGCAAAATGCGTTTGCAATATTTCGGGATATTAACAATAGCAAGGATATCGACGATCAGTCGGGCGAAGAGGATGAAATTGCCGACATATTACAGCTTGAAGATGGCGATAGCATTGCAGCAATTACAGGGGGGGATGACCCCCAAAGTCAAAGTGCGGTTACCAGCGACTTTTACATTTTATTTAAGCGCCCATCATTAAATGCGATTATGTATAGTGCTGATGATGGTGCTAATAATCCGTACTTGTATGCGACCATTGTGGTCTCATCTGCTAACGGCGAGCAGCGCTCGATCAACATAACTGCAGGAGGGCAAATTTCTGTGGTACAATAGTTGCATAAACTTTTATGCATGGTAATTGGCTGACAACTAAAAGCGCTAATAAAAAAGCATCAGGCTTTACGCTGATCGAAACCATGGTTGCGGTATCGATTTTTGCAATCATTGTTACGGTTGGTATTGCCTCTTTGTTGGCACTTAATGCTTCGTATAAACTGGCGCGCCGCGACCGTGCGTTGGTTGACGGTGTTGCGGGCGCGATCGAACGCATGACCCGCGAAATAAAAACCGGTTACCAATATACGTGCAATCCGCTTCCGACGAACTTTAATGACATTGTGCCGGCATCGCCCGACGGCACCTGTGATACGTTTGGTTTTTATGCAACCGAATCAGGCTCGACCGTGCGTACCATTTATGCGCTTGATAACGGTATGATCACGGTCTTTTTGGACGACGGTGTTCAGACTGATCCCATTCCAGTAACACCTGCTGAGGTTTCAATTGATACGCTTTCGTTTACGCTTGCAGGTAATGCACCAGGAAACGATCAGCCGTACGTTATTATCCGTATTAATGGTACGGTCAGCCACAATGGCGAGCAAAATACTTTTTCACTACAAACGACGGTCGACCAACGCTTTCCGGATACTTCGGCTTAATATATGGACAAGTTTCCCATCTCGACAAAAAAAGTGTCAGGCTTCACCTTAATCGAAGCATTGGTTGCTATTTTGGTATTTACTTCGGCCCTTATTATTTTTGGCACGATGCTTTCGCGCGGCCTTTCGTCAATAACGAACGCCCGCGCCGAGCTAAGCGCTTATATGTTTGCACAAGAGGGGATCGAAGCGGTGCATCAGGTGCGCGATACAAACCGTAACACGGGCGCTAGTTGGCTTGATAATCTTTCCCAGTGTTCGGGTTCGCAAGGCTGTATGATCACTTCGCTTGAGCCGATCACCTTGGTTTCGTGCCCATCAAACGGCTGCAATGCTATTACGGATACCGGTAGTATTTATGACCAAAGTGGAGGCGGAACTTCAACCACCTTCACGCGCAGCATATCAGTTGAACGTGCGTTGGGTGTCAGCGATGAAGCAATAATTGTTTCAACGGTAACTTGGGTCGACAATACGGGACGTAAACGGTTAACGCCGATTAGAGCGATTATCCGCGAATGGTAATATGAAGCATCATACACGACAACCAGGATTTGTTATTTTATTCTCGATCGTTATATCGGCGATCGTGCTCCTAATCAGTGCGGGCGTGTACAAAATTGCATCGCAAGAAGTGATTTTATCGGGTATCAGCCGCGAATCGCTGCGCGCGTTTTATGCGGCTGACAGCGGTATCGAATGTGCGTTAGGTGAAGGCGTTCATACGCAAGTGCAGATTCCTCAAAGCGTTTCGTGCGCCGGAAGCACGCATACGCTTAATGGCATCACGGGGATGTTTTCGGTGAATTTTGAAGACAACACGTGTGCGCAGGTTACGGTAACCGAAGAACTCAACGACTTAGGGCAGCTGACCCGCGAACTGTTCTCTCGCGGATTCAATACACCATGCGACAATAATGGCCAGCCTGATTTTCAATATAAGTCGTTAGTTGAACGAACGCTGCATGTGCGATTTTTGTCGGGTACCGATACAGGTATTCCGTCTCCAGATGATGGTGGCAGCCTGTCGGGCACGGGTAATCCATCGGGTATTCCAGGGCCAACCGGCGTTTTGTCGGGCACATCAGTTGATTTTGGTGCTACGCCCGCAAAAACTCCTTCTAGCTCGTCATCTTTAAATGCGCTGTTAAACGCGCAAGCGGGCAATTAATTTTCCGCTTCGTCATCGTGTACAGCTTGCTCAGAAGCGGGTATACTCGTATGTATGAATCGCATTGAGGCTAATAAGCGAATAGAAAAACTGCGCGAGGCGATCGACAAATATCGTTACCAATACCATGTCTTAAACAATCTTGAAATTTCCGAAGAGGCTTTGGATTCGCTTAAAAAAGAATTGGTTGATTTGGAAACGCAGTTTCCTGACTTGATCACGCCAGATTCGCCAACCCAGCGTGTGGCAGGAGCGCCGCTCCCTCAATTTAAAAAAGTGACGCATAAAGTGACCCAGTGGTCATTTAATGATGCGTTTTCGGCAGACGATTTGCGCGAGTTTGATGCGCGCATGAAGCGGATGCTTAAACAGGAATCGGGCAAAGATTTGTCGCCAACCTATAGTTGCGAATTAAAAATCGACGGGCTTAAGGTGGTGTTAGAATACGAAAAGGGGATATTAAAAACTGCCGCGACCCGCGGAAACGGCAAAGTCGGCGAAGACGTAACCGAAAATGTCCGCACGATCGAATCAGTGCCGCTTCGGTTGAATAAACCACTCGACATTATTGTAGAAGGCGAAGCGTACATGCCGCTTACGCAGTTTGAAAGAATAAATGCGCAGCAAAAAAAGAATGGCGAAGAGTTATATGCCAACCCGCGAAATATTACTGCTGGAACCATTCGCCAGCTAGATCCGCGTGTAGTTGCCGAACGAAAACCCTCGACCTTTATTTATGATATTGCGCTTTTGGAGCCTGACACCACTTCGACCCAAGAAGAAGAGCTTGAATTACTTTACCAACTAGGATTCAAAGTAAATAGGCATTATAAACATGCCAAAACAATTGATGACGCGATTGCGTATTGGAAGCATTGGCAAAAAGCAAAAGAAAAAGAAGATTATCTGATTGATGGTGTCGTAATTAAGGTAAACGAAAAAGTATATCAAGATATGCTTGGGTATACCGGCAAGGCGCCACGGTGGGGAATCGCATGCAAGTTTCCGGCCGAACAAGTAACAACGGTTCTTAAGGATATTACGCTGCAAGTTGGCCGCACCGGTGTGGTGACGCCAGTTGCTCATTTAAAACCGGTCTTGGTCGCGGGGTCCACCGTGTCGCGCGCAACACTTCATAACGAAGATGAAATCAGGCGTTTAAATTTAAAGATTGGCGATACGGTTATTTTGCAAAAAGCGGGGGATGTCATTCCTGATATTGTGCAGGTGCTCGCCGAAATGCGAACTGGAAAAGAACGCGTATTTACGATGCCTAAAAAGTGTCCCGAATGCGATTCGGTTCTTGAAAAAAAGACGATCGGCACCAAACAAAGTGAAGCAAGTGCGGCGTATTACTGCACTAATAAACGCTGTCCGGCAAAAGACCGCCGCCGGTTTTATTACTTTACGTCAAAAGCGGCATTTGATATTGAACATTTAGGGCCGAAAAATCTCGACTTGTTGCTTGATAATGAACTTATTGCAACGTATGCGGATATTTTCACCCTTGAAAAAGGGGACCTGCTAGCATTGCCGCGCTTTGCCGAAAAGTCGGCCGATAATCTTTTGGCCGCAATCGAAAAAGCACGCACGGTAACGTTGCCTCGGTTTATCGTTTCGCTTTCAATTGCCAACGTTGGCGAGGAAACCGCGATTTTGTTTGCCGATCACTTTAAAACCTTCGACAAACTCTCGAAGGCGTCGATCGAAGAACTTTCACGGATCGAAGGGGTAGGGCCGATTGTCGCGCAGTCGGTCGTTGATTGGTTTGCTGATGCTCATCATCAAAAAATAGTTACCGATTTGCTTGAACAAATAACCATCACCAATCCTACGGCGGTAACCAAAAAAACAAACTCTACACTTGTTGGAAAAATATTTGTACTAACTGGAACGCTTCCAACTTTATCGCGCGATGAAGCAAAAGAATTAATCCGAAAGGCGGGTGCGAAAGTGGCAAGCAGTGTCTCGAAAAATACTGATTATGTGGTCGCAGGCGAAAGCGCGGGATCAAAACTTGATGAGGCGCAGAAGCTGGGTGTAAAAATAATTGACGAAAACCAGTTTCTTGCCTTGATAAAATAAAAAGGCCCTGCTTTTTTAAATTGCAGAGCGCTTTTCTTTCCGCTGGAGTATTTTTATAACCAAGGGAAGAATAAAAAATATGTTATATATCGCAAACGTGCCTGCAAAAAAAATGTAAGGCACTGTCCATGTGGGGGCGATATATACCGTGATGATGTTCGTTATCCAAAATCCAATGTAGGATGGTAACGAGCTTAAGTTGGGTTTTTCCCAAGTTTTCCGTAGTAAAGGAATACCTGCAATCATTTGTGCGATTGTTGAAAAGATGGTTGCCCAGTATAAATCACCAGACATGAGAAAAATTGAGTATACCCACGCGATGAAACTTAGGGCAACTAAGACTGAAATAAAAGTATCAAAGCCTTCCCAGATAATTTTCTGTTTTCTAGTGAGCATAAGAATGCTCATGGCGAGTGCGCCAATAACGAATGCGATCGTCATTGCGTAGCTTTTTTGTTGCTGGATGGCAATGATACATGATACACAGTCTAATAGAAACCATAGGAACCAGGTAGTGAAACTTTGTCCCTCACCATCTTGTTTGATAATGGAAAAAGCAATAGGAAGGTAAGAGCATGATGCTATACTTATGATAACCCAATCGGTTGGACGTAATTCAAGGAACTGATCCATTAGCGGTAATTTTGTTGAACTCTACAGTACATTATAGTATTAAAATGTCAAATAATATTTAATATGAGTTCTGATATACTTTCTTCTATGAATCAATGCCAAAAGTGCCAAGCGCAATTCGAGATTACTGCCGACGATAATGCTTTTTATGAAAAAATGGGCGTGCTTGCTCCAACGCTATGCCCCAAATGCCGCGCGCAGCTGCGTTTAAGTTTTCGCAATGAACGGGTGTTTTACAAGCGCGTTTGCGACCGTTGTCAAAAGCCGACCATTAGCATGTTTAGCCAAAACAAGCCGTATCCGGTGTGGTGCTATGACTGCTGGTGGGCGGACGATTGGGATCCTTCGGTATATGGGCAAGACTACGATCCGTCGCGTCCGTTTTTTGAACAATTTAAAAACCTGTATGCACGCGTTCCAAAGCCGGCGCTTGTTTCGATGCGCGGGGTGAACTGTGAATATTTAAATTATGCAGCCGACAATAAAAACTGCTATATGATTGTTGAAAGTTCGAATAATGAAGATTGCATTCATTGTTATTGGATCCAGCTTTCAAATAATTTGGTTGATTGTTCGTTTACCAATAAGGTTGAACTTTCGTATGAAAGCGATGATTGCTACGATTCGTTTCGCTTACAGTATTGCCGAGGCTGCCACAGCTGCACCGACAGTTACTTTTTATTGAATTGCCGCGGATGTGCCAATTGTGTCGGATGTACCAACCTTCGTCAAAAGCAATACTGTATTTTTAATGAACAATATTCGAAAGCAGAATACGAAGAAAAACTAAAGTCATTTGGGTTTGATACGACAAGCGGTGTTGAACAATTTCGTAAACAATTTAATGAATTTGTAAAAAAGCAGCCGCGAAAATATGCCGAAATAACCAATGCGGTTAATTCGACTGGAAACTACATGGTGAATATAAAAAATAATAAAAACTGTTTTCATTCGTACGATGCCGAAGATAATGTGTATTGCGTGCATGCATGGCGCGGAGCGAAAGATTGCATGGATTGCAATACGGTAGGGCGCAATGCCGAAAAAATGTACAACACTTTAAATACCGGAATCGACGTGTCCAACTGCATTGGCTGTAGCGTTTGCTGGGGTTCGACTTTTATGACGTATTGTGTTAATTGCCCAAGCTCGGCAAACTGTTTTGGGTGCGTCGGCATGCGTACCAAAAAGTATGCCATTTTAAATAAACAGTATTCGCCCGAAGAATATGAAAAATTAAAAGCCCAGATTGTCAGTGACATGAAAGCCCAGGGTGTTTACGGTGATTTTATTCCAAAAGATGTTTCGGCATTTGGGTATAACGAATCTTCGGCGGCAATTGAATTTCCGCTTTCTAAAGACGAAGCACTTGCCCAAGGGTTTAAATGGGAGGATACGCCGCGGGGGACATACGACAAAGAAACCAAACAGTGGAACGATGTTCCTGATTCGATCAACGACATTACTTTTAATGTTGTTCCTGAAATTTTTACCTGCACAAACTGCACCAAAAATTACAAAATTATTGCAAACGAACTTGCATTTTATAAACGCCTTAATATCCCACTTCCGCAATGTTGCCCAGATTGTCGTCATGAACGGCGACTAAAGGCGCGCGGGCCAAACGAACTACATACGCGCAGCTGTTCAAACTGCAATGCTTTGGTGCAAACGTCGTATTCAGAAACCGATGTCCCGATTGTGTATTGTGAAGCATGCTATAACCAAGCGTTTGCATAAATAAAAGAGGCCGCGTTTGAGCGGTCCCTGTTTGTAACTAATTATGATGAGGTGTGAATTTTTGGGTTTTTGCAAAAAAGATTACTGCTAAGAATATCCATATTGCAGTCGTAGTCTCTGTCCATAGTTCGAACATGCAGCAGTTTTGGTGTGGCAAAATAAAGTAGAATATCCATTTTGTGGACGGTAAAGCAAAAACAGCACAAAGAAACAAAGTTTCCTTATTGGATGTTTTTAGGTCGTTATCTTTTACTACTCTTTTTTGAAATAAGTACAAGAATACGATTGACATGAACATATAAGTGAATGGTTGAAGCAAAAGGGGAAAGTTGCTTAGTTGCCGTGGATCTATACTGAATAGATATCCGAACGTAAGTACATTTATTACAGCAATAATAACTCCCGCTTTCCAATGAAATATGAGCTTGCCAGCTCGCAATAAGAAGTCTGACGGTATTTTCTTGGGCACCATAAGTAGTTTTTGTTTTTTACATTAGCTTGCTATGAGCAGTGTGTCAACCCTACACGTATATACTCGCGTCTTTTATGAAAATGTGTATAATCTTTTTTCATGGACGCACAGCAGATAAAACATTTTGCACGCCTTGCGCGCATTGGTGTAACCGATACCGAAGCCGACAGTTTGGCGCGTGACGTTAGTCGCATTCTTGAATTTGTTGATACGCTGCAAAAGATCGTGCCCGACCAGTCGTATTTAAGCGCAGTCAATCATACGCATGTCGACACTAATCATGTGCGCGATGATGTTCCGCTTGATTCGGATGCCGCGGTCGATATCGTAAACGGTTTTCCTAAATCAGTAAAAGGGATGCTTAAGGTTCCTAAAGTTTTGTAATATGGATATCGACTTATCACAACTAACCATTGCAAAGGCACACGAGATGCTGGTTGCAAAGCAGATCACGCCCAAGCAATTAATCGAAGCGTACAAGGCCGAGATTGCAAAACGTAATCCAGGGGTTAATGCATTTTTGGAAGTGTTTGACGATCCGATTCCAACCGAGGTTGATCCCGACAAGCTGCTTTCGTGTATTCCCATCGCATTGAAAGATAATATTTTAATGCAAGGCCACATTGCAAGCGCTTCATCGAAGATGCTTGAGCATTATGTTGCGCCGTATGATGCAACAGTGGTTAAAAAATTAAAAGAAGCGGGCGCATACATTATTGGCCGTACGAACATGGATGAATTTGCGATGGGAAGTTCGACCGAAACGTCGGCATACGGCGTTACCAAAAACCCGATCGACGAATCGCGCGTTCCCGGCGGATCAAGCGGTGGCGCCGCTGCGGCTTTGGCGATGAATGGAGCATTAGGTGCTTTGGGTACCGACACAGCCGGTTCGGTTCGCCAACCAGCGGGCTTTTGCGGTGCGGTAGGGTTGTATCCGACCTATGGATCCGTTTCGCGCTATGGCGCAATTGCCATGGGTTCGTCGCTTGACCAGGTTGGTCCTATTACCAAGACCGTCGAGGACTGTGAAATACTTTTTAATGCAATTAGTGGTTACGATGCGCACGACGCAAATTCACTTTCGACCGAAACACGCCTTCGTATGGCAAGCCGCCCGATGGGCAAGCGCATTGGTGTTCCGACCGAGGTGCTTGAAAAAGACGGTATCGACCCCGATGTGCGTGCAAACTTTAACGAATCAATCGAAAAGATGAAGGCGCTGGGTTACGAAATCGTGCCGATCTCGCTCCCGCATATTTTTTATTCGCTTCCGGCGTACTACATTATTATTCCGGCCGAAGTGTCATCAAATCTGGCACGTCTTGACGGGCTTCGCTATGGCACTGCAGCGCCCGAAGGAATGGACCTGTTTAATTCGTATCTTGAAAGCCGTGAACAGGGGTTTGGTGCCGAAGTAAAACGCCGCATCATTTTAGGGACATATATTTTATCGTCAGGCCACTACGAATCATATTACGCACTTGCGCAGCATATCCGGTCGCTTATTACCGACGACTTTGTAAAGGCGTTTGAAAAAGTTGATATCATTGCGACACCGACTTCGCCAACAACCGCATTTAAGATCGGCGAAAAACAAGATCCAGTATCAATGTATCTTGCCGATATCTTTACGGTACCTGCCGACTTGGCCGGAATCCCAGCAATTGCGATTCCATCAGGAAAGGATGCAAATGGCCTGCCGTATAGCATGCACTTTAATGCACCGCATGGATGCGAACAATATTTGTTTGACGTTGGAAAAGATTTTGAAAGCGTTGTACAATAAACGCATTGCATTTGTGCCACAGGCACATTAACGCAAAACCACATGTTCGAAGGCGTCCGATTTTTGAATGTCGAATATTTTTTTAACAAGATCGCTGATTTTTTTGCGACTGTTTTTGGTTATTTGTTTGGCCGTACTTCGGGGGGTACCGTTGATGTGTATCACCGCGGATCAGATGGCCTGCTGGAAGTTTCGCGCAGCAGTGGGCAAGGGTATCATATTTTCTTATTTATCGTCGGCTTTATTGCGCTGATGATGATCATTTATTATTTGTACCTTTCGTACGAAATCCGCCAGATGGAAGTCGAGCATGTAAACCATTGGCATGCGCCCGAAACGCACCGCACACAGTCGGCCAATCCGCGCCTTCAGCGATGGGAGAAAGTCGTAGGATTATTCAATTCGTCCGACCATACGCAGTGGCGTCTTGCTATTATTGAAGCTGACACTATGTTAGAGGAATTAATGGAATATCTAGGTTTTGATGGTACTAATTTAGGTGAACGGCTTAAATCGGCATCGGTGCGTGTTTTTCCACCGCTTCAAGACGCATGGGAAGTACATAATTTACGTAATCGCTTGGCGCACGAAGGACTTACCTACGACCTGCAGCAAGACGAAGCAATGCGCGCGCGCAAGATCTACGAAAACCTGTTTCGGGGGTATAATTTTATTTAGCACTAAGTCGCTGCTGCTTGCGCATTTGGTTATTTTCGGTATAGTAGTTCGGTTCACTTTATAGCGGGGTGGAGTAATGGTAGCTCACCGGGCTCATAACCCGGGGGTGCCCGTTCGAATCGGGCCCCCGCAACACGATCATATTTTCTCGTTGATTTTTTGCCCCGCTTAGGGTATCTTTCTCGTGTCGGGGTAGCTCAGTTGGTTAGAGCGTAGCACTCATAAAGCTAAGGTCGGCGGTTCGATCCCGCCCCTCGACACCAGCGGTGGATTTTTTGCATACGTATGCTAAGATGCGCCGGTACAATTACATAGATGCAGTCGTAGCTCAACTGGTTAGAGCACCCGCCTGTCACGCGGGAGGTTGCGGGTTCGAGTCCCGTCGACTGCGCAGAAAGCAAAAACAGCCACCTGAAAAGGGCTGTTTTTGCGTATGGTCGTTATCCTGAATTTTAAAAATATGGTATTCTGGCATGATGGAAGGAGTGATTCTATTTGCACAGCAAGTAAAACCGATCGTCATAATTATTCATGCGATAGCAGGCGCAATTGCGTTGGGTGCAACAACCGTTACCGACTATCTTTTTTTTCAATTCCTTAAGGATCTTAAAATCACGGTGCGCGAATCACAGACCCTTGCGCTGCTATCGAACATTTTGTGGACGGCGCTTGCAATACTGATCGTCTCGGGCTGTTTATTATTTTTAAGCGACATTGCGCGGTATTCGCACAGCAGCAAGTTTTTGGTTAAATGTGTCGTCGTGGGGGTCATTGCGATCAATGGATATATTTTGCACCGCGTCGTTACACCGCGCATGATCCAGCTTGATTTCATTACGCGCGCGCATCGTGATAACCACGTCGCACTCAAACGCTTAGCCTTTGCATGCGGAGGCGTCTCGGTCTTTTCGTGGTACTTGGCATTTGTGCTGGGCATGCTTGCGCGGATTGCGATGCCATTTTGGATATTGGTTGTCATCTACGCAATCGCGCTCGTCGGTATTATGTTAACGGGGCAGGTGGTCTATTGGTACTATCATCGACGCGCTCCAAAAGCATAATCTATGAATCACGGGCCGCGTGTTCTTATTTTCTTAGTAACGTTGTGCATTATTGTTTTTTTAGCACAGCTGCGCGTTCCGATATCGCAGCCATCAGTGGCCGTGCCAATTGCACCAATTGACGAAGTGATTAAAAATACGACGCTGCCGTTGTATAAACGGTTCATGGTTTTGTCGCCGGTTTCGTTATACATGCAAACACATTTTAGCGACGGCGCAAAAAATCCTTGCCCAAAGCCCAAGCAGTTGTACTCGGACATGTTTTTTGCATTCGTCGATTTTACCCATGCGCTTCCAGATGGATATGTGCCTAATGACTTAGTTCCATTGCCATCACGTTTTGTAAAAAAGACTAGCGGTACGGTATGCATGCGCGCCGAGGCCGCAGACGCCATGATCGCGATGCTTACTGATGCGGCAAATTCACAACAGTCAATCGTTGTTTCGTCGGCATTTCGTTCGTCTGAAACGCAAGAGACAATTTTAAATGAACGCTTAAACACCATCGGCGAAGCGGCGTATACCCATGTGGCGCTTCCGGGGCATTCGGAACACCAGCTGGGAACGACCGCCGACTTGGCGGCATTGTCGCTTAATTATTCCTCAGCCGCGCACGCATTTGGTGATTCGATCGAAGGAAAGTGGATTGCGGCGCATGCAGTCGAATATGGTTTTGTGCAAAGTTACCCATACGGAAAAGAGCCGATTACTGGCTACATTTACGAACCGTGGCATTACCGCTACGTTGGTTTACAAACTGCAAATGCGGTTGTTAATGCAAGCTTGACTTTGACTGAATATTTAAACCCTGAATTGCTATTAGGCCAACAAAATTGACAAAGTTTTTTAGCTGTTTCGTTTCCCCTTAGTCCATTACAAGAGGAGTATAATGAAAATATATGAAGACGACGTGGCAAAACCAACACGTGCCTACTGAGTCAGAATTGATGGGTAATCTTTTGACCGATGTCGTTATTGTGGGTGCAGGTGTTGCTGGAACCACGACAGCATATTTGCTTGCCCTGGCTGGCGTGCGCGCCATTGTGCTTGAAAAAGGCGAAATAGTGCAAAACTCGACGACCGCCTACACGACCGGATTTTTAGTTTCTGATATTGATACCGACTTGGTTGACCTTATAAAAATATTTGGTGCCGAAAATGCAAAAACAATTTGGTCGTCGCATGCGCATGCAATTGATGCAATCGAACGTATTGTAAAAAAAGAAAAAATAGAATGCGAATTTATGCGCGCCGATGAATACTGGCTTGCAACATCAAAAAATTCAAGCAAGCAACTGCGCACCGAAGCGGCATTAGCGCGATCGTATGGTTTTAGTATTGCCGAAGTTCCGATTATGAACCCGTTTGGTTCTTTTGACAGCATACATGTGTTTAAAAATCAGGCAAAGTTTCATGCCATCAAATATTTGGCTGCGTTGCGCGAAGCGGCGATACAAAATGGGGCAGTGTTTTTTGATAATACCGAAGTCGTGCAGATAAGCGGTGATGCACTGGTAACTGTTACTACTAGTGATGGTAAAAAAGTAACCGCACGGCATTTGGTTATTGCAACGTACGAACCGTTTTATAACCCCTGGCGGCTGTTTGCCAAAAAGGGAATGTACGTTTCGTATGTTTACGAGTTGGCAGTGCCAAAGGCGGTAATTCCCGAAGGGTTGTATCAAGATAGTCATAATCCGTATCACTACATGCGCGTCGACCAAATTGGCGGTGACGAGGATCGCATGATCATTGGCGGTGAAGACCGGCGCGAGGAACTGCCTGCGGCATTAAAAAAGAATTTTGCCGCACTCTTAAGTTATTTTGAAAAGCAATTTCCTGGTATCGCGTATCGCATCGTAACGCAGTGGGATGGACCGATACTTGAATCGATCGATGGCATTGCGTTTATTGGATCATATTGCAATAAGCATCCTAATCGACACATTGCGACCGCGTTTTCGGGAAACGGTATGACCTATGGCTATTTGGCAGGTGAAATTATTTCTGACGCTATTTTAGGAAACAAAAATCCATATGCAAAAATATATACTCCTATGCGCCGGCATATCACATTTTGGGGAATCGTTATAAAAACCCGCGATTACGTCGGTGAATTTTTTGGCGCGTATCTTAAAAACATTTTTAAGAAAAAGCATTCGTGAGCCGTTGGCCGGGATTGAACCGGCGACCTCGTCCTTACCATGGACGCGCTCTACCAACTGAGCTACAACGGCAATAACTTCGCCATACTACATTGTTTTATATATTTTTTCAATAACCGCTATCTGGTATACTGACACTATGGCAAAGCTGATGAAACTGGTGATTTATAGCCCAATTGATAGCACGCAAAAGATACTTGATGCCCTTGGCGCTGCTGGTGCGGGGCACATTGGCAACTATTCGCACTGCACATTCACCATGCGCGGAACCGGCCGCTTTAAGCCGCTTGATGGGGCGCAACCGGCAGTTGGCGAAGTAGGAAAACTTGAAGAAGTAATCGAGGATCGCATCGAGACCGTCTGTGAATTTGATAAGGTAAAAACTGCGATCGAAGCAGTCAGGGCAGTGCATCCCTACGAAGAGCCGGCAATTGACGTGTATCCTATCGAAGTCGTCGAATAGTTTGAACTTTTTTGGTTTTCTGGTATCGTGAAGCTCGTGCCAGTGTAGCTCAGTTGGTAGAGCACAGCTTTCGTAAAGCTGGGGTCGTCGGTTCAATCCCGACCACTGGCTCAGCCAGCTTACTGCACAACATCAGTCTTATTTATGAAAAAGCCCATCAAAAAAAATGCCCGTGCAGTATGGAACGCCGAATACGACGAACCGCAATATTTTACGATGTCGATGCAGCAAAGCGCCGAGCTGGGCCGTTTTGTGCGTTGGCTTAAGAAAGATTCGGGAAATGACATTTTTGAATACATCCGCGCGCTTGATGTTGGCTGCGGAAACGGTCGTAATTTATTGTACCTAGCCGAAAACTACGGCACAACCGGCATGGGATGCGATTTGTCCGATGTGGCTGTTGCTCAGGCGACCAGAGCGGCAAAAGAACACAACATCAAGGATGTATCATTTTTTGTACACGACCTTGCCGAAAAGTTTGCACTTGAAGACGCGTCGTTTGATTTAGTGATGGATATGATGGTGTCGCATTGTTTGGATAAAGCTGGGCGTGAACAATTTATTAAAGAGGTTGTTCGAATGCTAAAGCCTGGCGGATGGTATTTAGTAAAGACCTTCATGAAAGAAGGCGACCAACACGCAAAACGGTTGATCGAAAAAAGCCCCGGCACCGAACCTGATTCGTACATTCATCCCCGCCTTGGCGTTATGGAGCATGTGTGGACAGAACAATCACTTCATGAATTTCTGGAGCCATATTTCAATATAAAATTTACTGTGCGTTCAAGCGGATACCAGCGCTGGAACAACCAGCCATACAAGCGCCGCTACATGGTGGTGTATGCCGAGAAAAAATAAAACGTGTATAATACAGCTATGAAAATTGAGGAATCATTTAAGAAAATATTAACAAAAACCAGAAAAACTGCCGCCGTCATTACTGCAGTTGGTCTTAGTGTATTGCCTAAAATAAATGAAGCACAAACTCCCGCGTCAGTGGAAGGATCTCATTATCGAGAGTCGACGACGGTACCTCGTTTTCTTATTGATGCAGGTGTTTTTGATCCCAGTTTTAAACCTGGTTTTTATGACGAGTTGACCGAAAGAGGTATTCCTTTAGTTGAAAAGCGTATTCAGTATAATCCTGATGGCTCTATTGCACATTATTATGAAGATGTGCCCGAGCGAGGTATTACCAATATATTTGCCACAGAATATCCTAAAATAGTTTATTTTACTCGGATAAGGCAGCCTCAAGAAGAAGGCGCAGGAGTATTAGTTGATTATTTTGATAAGACGACAGGAAAACTGCTTGGTACATTGCCTGCAAGATTAACAAAGGATGAATAAAGAAGAAATCCAACAACAAATCGAAGTGCTTGAGGCGAAAATGTATGATCCTGATTTTTGGAATGACAAAGTGCAGGCGCAGCAAGTGCTTAAAGATATCGAGGATTTAAAGGCAAAACTTGAAGGCGGCGGCATGTACGATAAGGGTCCAGCAGTGCTTTCGATTTTCACCGGCGCGGGTGGCGACGATGCCGAAGATTTTTCGCGGATGCTTTTTGAAATGTATCAACGCTACATTGAACGCAAAGGGTGGCGATGGGTGGTAGTTGAAGAAAATAAAAACTCAATGGGCGGGTACCGAAGTTTGACGATCGAGATCGATGGAAAGAACGTTTATGGAACACTTAAAAATGAATCAGGCGTGCATCGGCTGGTGCGTATGTCGCCATTTAATTCGAAGGGTAAGCGCAACACATCGTTTAGTATGGTTGAAGTTTTACCCAAGTTCGAGAAGCTTGATTTTGTGATTCCTGAAACCGATCTTGAGATTAGCTTTGCCCGAAGCGGCGGCAAGGGTGGTCAAAACGTCAACAAGCGCGAAACGGCGGTACGCATTGTGCACAAGCCAACAAATTTGTCTGTGCATGCAACGACGCAACGCAGCCAAGAAGCAAATCGAGAACACGCGATGCAGTTGTTAAGCGCAAAAGTATGGCGGCATGAAGAAGAAAAAGCAAAAGCAGCCGAGCGGGGCATGGCGATCAGTGCGACGACCGATAACGAATGGGGAAGCCAGATTCGCAGCTATGTGTTGCATCCGTACCAAATGGTAAAAGACCATCGCACCGGCGTTGAAACTTCACAGGTAAGTAAGGTGTTAGATGACGGCGAGTTGGACGAATTTATAGATGCAGAGAAAGATATTTAATATATAATCTCTTATTATATATTACCCTAGCTCTATGAAGGAATTTCTTGTCCCTAAAATAGAAAAAAAGAATCAGGATGGAGTAATTGGTAATCCTGAGGTTTCAAGTCAAAAGATTCTGGAGTTAAATGAGCTTGAAAAGAAAGTTAAGGATGCGATTTCTCATTACGAACAAAATGCCGAGGATGCAGCGGTGCAGATGGATCGGTTTACGGATATGCAAAGCCAATTGCGGACAGTCGAGGAGGAACGAAATCCAGGATGGGCACTCGTGGCACGGGAATTGCGAAAACAGATTGATCACGCACAAACATGGGGAGGTCCAGGAGCTAAAAAGGGTTTTGAAAGCTGGAAACAGTCATATTTTATTCCCCAAATTAAACAGTATTACAGCCAATTAAAAAACGAACATAGTAGGGATGGTAGCACTAGTGCCGAGCAGCAAGAGGTGGACAAAATCATTAAAAGAACAATGAGACAACTTGAAGATTATAGTATGTATCTTGGTGACCAGGATGAGCATCAGATGGCAGCTTAACGGATTTTTCTTTTCAAAAAACCCGTGTATAATAATCAGGTATGATTCATTTTAATCGTGTAACAAAAGCGTATCGCGACACTCCTGCAGTGCGCGACATTTCTTTTACCGTCGGCAAGGGAGAATTTGTCATTTTATCTGGCCCGTCGGGTTCAGGAAAAACAACCCTGTTAAAACTTTTGATCGGACACGAACATCCGACCGAAGGCGAGGTGTCTTTTCATTCACGCCCAATTGATTCTTTGTCGGATAGTGAACTGCAAGAATTTCGCCAATCACTTGGTATTGCCTTTCAAGATTTTCGCTTAATTTCTGACAAGACCGCTTACGAAAACGTCGCCTATATGATCGAGCATGCCGTGGCGCACGATATGGTAAAGCCCGACGTCATGTATGTGTTAAAGCTGGTCGGGTTAGATCACAAGCACACGAGCTTCCCGCACGAACTATCTGGTGGCGAAAAGCAGCGCTTGGCATTGGCTCGCGCGATTGTGCACCAGCCGTCAATTATTTTGGCTGACGAACCGACGGCAAACCTAGATCACGAAAATGCAAGCCTGATTGTTGATATTTTAAAGCGCCTTAACGAGCTGGGAGCTACCGTTATCTTGGCAACTCATAATACGCATGTAATTGAAAATCTTGGCAAGCGGACGCTTAGGTTGAATCGTGGTAAGCTTGAACACGATTCGCATACGGCGAAAAAATCTCACTAATAGTATGAAGAATCCAACAACACATCGACTGTTTCGTGATGGCTTTACCTCGATCGCACGATCAAGCGCTTTTTCGTTTGCAACCGGCGTCGTCGCGTTTTTGGCGGCATTGATGATCATCGTTGCAATTTTGGCATACGGTTTAAGTGCAAACGTGCGCAGTACCATCGCGTCAAAAGTCGACATGAACGTGTATTTTTTTCCAGCAACTGATCAGGCGATTGTCGAAGCATTTGCGGGCTTTGCCCAAAGCCGCAGCGAAGTGGCAAGCGCAACTATTGTTACCCGCGCAGAAGCGCTTGAAGCATTTCGTGCGCGCCATGCAAACGACGCGCTTACATTGCAGGCGCTTGATGAATTAAACGAAAATCCCTTGGGTGCTTCGGTAATAATCCAAACCCATGAACCTTCGCAGCTTAAAGCGGTTGCAACATTGTTAAATGGAGACACCGACGCCGTTAAACAGTTTTATCCGTACATCGAACGTGTAAATTATTTTGACCACGAACAAATTATCGACCGCTTTAATATCTTTTCGGGTACGTTAAAGGCAATTATTATTGCAGTTGTCATTGGTACGCTTCTATTAGTTACGATGCTTATGTATACGATGGCAAAGGTACACATGATCGCCGATTTTGAAATGCATGAAACCAAGCGACTGCTTGGCGCCGAAAAAGCATCAATTGTCGCACCGCGTATTATCAGCAGTTTGATCATCAGCGCCACAGCCGCAACGATTGCGCTTATTGTGGGTGTCATTGCATCATGGCAATTAACCAATATTTCTGGACGATTTTTTGAAGGTTTTAGCTTTGATGGATTTTTACTGCAATCGCTTCCGTTAGTATGCGCCGTGGTATATACCGTGTTATTTTTGTGTGCCATTGGTACGACATTCGTTGCATATTCGACCACGTCGCGCGCTCGTTAATTAATTATCATAAAAAAGGTATCGCATGAAAAACAAAAAGCATAAAACAAAGTATGTGTTCGTTGTCGGTGGAGTAATGTCGGGTGTTGGTAAGGGGATCACGACTTCTTCGATCGGGACACTGCTTTCATCGTACGGACTTAAGGTTGCACTAATGAAGGCTGACCCATATTTAAATGTGGATGCCGGTACCATGAACCCAATTGAACACGGCGAAGTGTTTGTACTTAATAGTGGCCTTGAGACCGATCAGGATATGGGCAATTACGAACGCTTCTTAAACAAAAGTTTACCGGCCGAAAATTACATGACCAACGGTATGGTGTTTCAATATGTCATCAATAAGGAACGCGCGTTAGGGTACGGTGGTAAATGCGTCGAGCCAACTTTCCATATTACCGAAGAGATCATGCGCCGTATTAACGCTGCATCAGAAGCATCAAAGGCCGATGTGATGGTTATTGAAATTGGGGGAACGGTAGGCGAATACCAAAACGCGATCTTTCTTGAAGTGATCCGTCATCTTAAGAACAAGTGTCCGCAGTGTATTCAAACTGTTATGGTTAGCTATCTGCCAATTCCATCAAAAATCGGCGAGATGAAGACCAAGCCTACCCAAAATGCTGTACGCCAGCTTAACAGCTATGGTATCCAGCCTGACTTTATTGTCGCTCGTGCTGAACATGCGGTTGATGACAAGCGCAAAGAAAAAATTGCCGACATGTGTGGCGTTGCTGCTGACCATATTATCTCGGCGCCTGACGTCGAAAGCATTTATGATGTGCCACTGAACTTTAAAAAAGATGGCTTTGGCGAAACACTTATTGAATCGCTTGGTATTCGTACAAAGCAATCTGACTTGTCAGAGTGGGCAGGGTTTGTGTCGAAAATGAAAAAAGCGAAGCAAGAAATCAAAATTGCCATCGTTGGTAAATATTTTTCAAGCGGAGGATACGTACTTTCGGATGTATATATTTCGATCATTGAAGCGCTGAAGGTTTCGGCCGCAGCTCAAGGGGTAAGGCTTTCGATTGATTGGTATGACTCACGCTCGTTCGAGGCGAATCCTAAAAAATCGCTTCAGGTCTTACAACAATATGGCGGCATTTTGGTTCCGGGCGGGTTTGGTTCGGGTGGTATCGAAGGCAAAATTAACGTCATCGAATTTGCACGAACGAAAAAGATCCCATACTTTGGCATTTGCTACGGCATGCAGCTTGCAGTAATTGAATTTGCGCGAAATGCGGTCAAGCTTAAAGGCGCCCATACTCAAGAAGTGGACAAGGGGGCGCCCCATCCGATTGTTATGGTGCTTCCTGACCAGGAACTATTAATAAGCGGTGGCAAGATGGGCGGCACAATGCGCCTGGGCGCGTATTCATGCAGCGTCAAAAAGGGAACACATGCTTATGATGCCTATAAAAAAACAACCATTACCGAACGCCATCGTCATCGCTACGAAGTAAATCCTGCGTACCACGACATTCTTCAAAAATCAGGTATGGTGTTTTCAGGTATGTCACCCGATGGTCGCCTGGTTGAAATCGCCGAATTGCCTAAAAACAAACATCCGTTTTTCGTTGGTGTGCAGTTTCATCCCGAATTTTTGGCGCGTCCGCTTGACCCGCACCCATTGTTTAGTGCGTTTATCAAGGCTGCAAAAAAGGGCAAAAAATAAGAAGGCGATTTTTTATCAGACCTTCCAAAAACCCGAATATTTGCCTGCTGACAAATTTCGTCCACCTCGGGGCCTAGCCCCTGCGGTGAGCTTTTTGGAAAGGTCTGATCGGTAGTTTTTAAGAAATGACAACTTTATTTTATTTTGTTACTCTTTTATTATGAAATACACTCTTTGTATTCCAGTTAAAGACAATCAAATCCTTCTTGGAAAAAAGACCAGCGGATTTTTGACCGGAAAATATAATGGCTTTGGAGGCAAGATCGAACCAGGCGAAAGCGTGTACAATTCTGCCGTGCGAGAACTCCAAGAAGAATGCGATATTACGCCGACAAGCATGGACCTTGTTGGTGTCATTTATTTTGATTCGCCCAATTATCTTGAAACCGGCATCATGCATGTCTTTAAGGTAACCGCATGGGAAGGTATCCCTAAGCAAATCGAAAAAATGATCCCACAGTGGTTTGATAATGATAAGATCCCGTACGACCAAATGTGCACCGATGACCCATTTTGGTTTCCGTTATTTTTAGAAGGCAAAACATTTGAAGCAAAATTTAAGTTTGGTGAAGATATGGTAGTGCTTGAACATGAAGTTGTCGAGAAAGATTTAAGTAATTTAAATATTCACACGATGAAATAAAAAGAACCCTCTGCTTTGCAGAGGGCCTTTATTGTTGTTGATGCGTTTAAATTTTAATGTGCCCAAGGTTGGCTTAATAGTATAAGTGCAATTAAGTACCATCCAATGAGTTTTTGAAGTATTAGGCAGAAACCCACTACGTTGTTATTTTTTAGCTGTATAATTGCTTCACTCCTTAATGGACTACCAGGAAAGAAATTGTCGAGCGCGAAATAAAATGAATAAACTATTTTGGTAAACCATGAATTCTTCGTGTGTGAACGCAAATTTAGTAGGTACACTTGCGAAAACAGTAAGATCAATATCAAGGCTGTCCAAAGTATTCGCATCGGCCGCATGCCATATCCATAGGTGAGCTCCAGAAACAAGTATTCGCATGTTTTTAAGAAGAAAGGTTTCAACTTTCTTTGTTCAGTGCGATGGGTGAAATAAACATCATTTGCTTCGGCGTACTTTCCTTGGTCACGGTAATTTTTCTCAAGAGCTAAGAAAAATACAGGATCATATACAACACATTTTTTTAAACTAAATCCGTTTGAATCTGGAAACCATGGAAATTCAAATCTTGAAAATCCATAGGTGTTAGTAAAATCTATTGTATCGTTGCTTGTTAGCAAGCAACCTCTAAATATGGTTGTTTCCTCAAACTGATTGTCTTTAAGATTTATTCCTTGTTTGAAATTATTACCAATAAATCTTACATTATTAAAGACGGTTTGATTAAACGTAATTTCTTTTTCGAAGGTACATTTAGTGAACTGCAGATGTTTTTCAAATTTACTGTAGTAACATCTGAATGCTCCTTTAAAAGTGCAAGCGTAAAAGTAGGCATCGGGGCAATTAAGTTCATTGATGTAAACGTTTTGAGTAAAAACGCACATTGTAAAAGTCAGGTGGCTGTAAAAAGTAGCGTCGTCAGCGTATAGGCCGTCAAATTCTACATTTCTAAAGTTTACATCAGGATATTGAACATCTCTATTGTGAAATGTAAGATGTCCTTCCACCTTACAATATTCAATATATATGTTTTTGTCTTCCTTTAACGCTTTATTGATGGTGTCTGCTGAGACAATTATAATTGAATCTGGTGTTCCTTCAAATATAAGGCTTCCATAATAATTGGCCGGAATTGTGTCTTTGGTCTTTGTATATGCAATCTGTGCTATTGCACAAAGGCATAAAAGTAGTACTTTATTCATGTTTTAGTTTGGTGGGTTTTTGGTGAAGAAACCACGCCGTTCAACTATTTAAAAGGTATAGTTTCTTCACCAATGCTGCTTTTCAAAGTATGAGAATTCGAATGTATAATAGCATATATTAATAGATATGTCAATTTCGCTTTTGCAGGGTGAAATTCTAAAAACCTATTGATTTATCAAGGTTTAATTATTATTCTACAAATATGAACAAATCTATAAAATTAATCTGCTTTGACATGGACAAGACGGTAATCAACCAAAGCAGCTGGTATAAGCTAAATTTGGCGTTGGGAATGACTCATGATGACGACATGGCGCTGTATAACGCATACCTTCGAAACGAATTCAATTATGTCGAATGGACAGCGAAAATTTTGCAATTTTATAAAAAAAGTCCTAAAGCGAATCGCACCGACATGCTGACTATTTTATCGGACTACCAGTTTGTTCCTGGTGCTGTCGAGACCGTTGCATATTTGCAGGCAAAAGGGTATAAGGTTGCGCTTATTTCGGGTGCGGTTGATGTGATGGTTAACTTAGCGGCAAGCGACCTTAATGTCGATTTTGCCGAAGCATGCAATACCTTGGTCTTTGACGAAGATGGGCGGCTGACCGATTTGATTCCGTGCGTCAGTGATATTTCGGCAAAGCTTGAATATCTTCAAAATATTTGTGACCGCCTTGGTATCGATATTACCCAATGTGCATGCGTGGGGGACGGCGATAATGACATTGCACTTTTTCGTGCAACAAAGCACGGCATAACGTTTACCGATTCGCATATTAAAGACGAAGCATGGAAAGTTATAGACAAACTTGCTGACCTACAGGAAATTTTTTAATACTTTGTGCCTAGATTGAATTATTTTGACAAAAACTCAATTTTCCGGTCAATTTACTATACGATAAATATATATTGTAAAACGATAAACAATAGTGTAAGCTTATAGCATTAACTTATAAGCGTTTACTACTATGAAAAAAGGATCCACTTTATTTTTACGTCTTGCAATTATTGGTATTGGCATCATTGCCTTTGGATTTTGCATTTTTTTAGTTCCTTCGATTGGCAGCGACATCATAGACGAATGGCCGTCACTGTATTACATACATTATATCGTTATGACCGTGTCGTATCTTTCGGTCATTCCTTTTTTTATTATCTTGGCTCAAGGTTGGCGGCTGTTAAATTTTGTCGATAAAAATACTGCTTTTTCGCAGGTATCGGTCAAAGCCTTAAATTGGATAAAATATTCTGCAGTGATTATCGGGATACTTTATGCCCTTTATGTTCCTTTTTTATTTTATCCCGTTGCCCAAGCAGATGATGCCCCTGGTGTGATTATTATAGGACTTGTCATCGCTGGTACCCCATTTGTTTTTGCAGTTTTCACAGCAGTACTTAAGCGACTTCTTCAGAATGCCATCGAATTTAAAAGCGAGAACGAGCTAACTGTATAGTTGTATGGCAATAGTCATCAACATAGACGTCATGTTGGCAAAACGCAAAATGAGCGTCACCGAACTTTCAGAAAAAGTGGGCATCACCATGGCCAACTTATCGATCCTTAAAAACGCAAAAGCAAAAGCGGTTAGGCTTTCGACCCTTGAAGCAATTTGCAAGGCGCTTGATTGCCAGCCGGGCGATATCCTTGAATATCGAAAAGGCAAATAGGTGTACTTGTTGCCGGACTAGGACTCGAACCTAGATACCAAGGACCAAAACCTTGTGTCCTACCATTAGACGATCCGGCAATACGGTACAAGGATAGCTTTTTTAGGCCATAAATCAAGCCTTTATTTAAGCACTAGCCGTGCTATACTCTGCGCGCTGAATATTGGCTATATGCAAAAAACCATCGCAGTAAAGAATGTTTCATATTCGATCAATGGGCGCCACATCCTAGATGGCGTTTCTTTTCGCTGCTCAATCAATGAACGCATTTGTATTTTTGGCGAAAACGGTGCTGGTAAGTCAACGTTGCTTAAATTGTTATGCGGAGTCTTAGAAGCTGATGATGGCGTGGTGCAGCATGAAGGGCGTATCCGTTTTAAATACGTGGCGCAAGAATTTAATCCTGAACATAAAGACCAAACGATTCAAGAATACATTAAGACCGAGGCGGGCGAGGGGTTATATAAAAAGATATTTGCATTGGGTCGCGATTTTGGTTTTGACTTAGAAGCTAACAAAACCAAGGTATGCAAAAGCCTATCGGGCGGCCAACAAAAAATATTGGCGCTTAGCGTTGCGTTTGCAACGAATCCTGATTTTTTATTGCTTGATGAACCCGAGAATCACCTAGATATTGTCAGCCGCTTAGCGCTTGTGGGTATTGCCGAAGATTTTAAGGGTGGCATCATATTTATTTCGCACGACCGATTGATGATCGACCGCATATCGACCAAGGTGGGCGAATTGGCAAACGGCAAGTTGCATATATCCGAAGGAGGATACGACGATTACATTAAGATGAAAATGGAGCGTATTGGCGGGCTTCAGCGAAAGTATGATGCCGAAACAAAGCGTATGAAGCAAATCGCCGCATCGCTGGATATTTTAAAACAAAAGGCAATACGCGGAAAAGAAGTTTCGGCGTACCACAAGGCGCGCGAAGAATTTGACGCGCTTAAAAAAGCGCACAAAGAATCGGCCCGGCCGGACGACATGAAGACTAAAATTTCACTTGCGGGTGCAAATCGTCAACTGCATGACGGCAAACTATTGTTTCGTATCCATCGCGGTATGTTTCAGTATCCAACTGCGCAATCGCGAACATTTACCGACGTTGATCTCGAGATCCGAACAGGTGACAAAATTGTGTTGCTTGGAAGAAACGGCTCGGGCAAATCGACCTTGCTTAAATGCCTAACCGGCGAATTACCACTTACGGGCGGCCAGATAAAATGGGGAAACGACATTTTGTGGGCGTACTTTGACCAGCATGCCGAATTTGACCCAGACGAAACGCCGATTACTATTGTGGCAGTAAAACTAAACTGTTCTGATATGACCGCTCAAGCGGCTTTAGGTGCGATGCGGTTTGATACTGACCGCATGAAGACCGCAGTAAAGTTTTTGTCGGGCGGGGAGCGCATGCGGCTTCGTTTTGCGATCGCATTTGGTAAAAAACCTGACTTCTTAATTTTGGATGAACCGACCAACCATATCGACGAAGTGACATGGGAAGTGCTGCTTGAAGCGTGTATTAATTCTAAAAGCTCGATCTTACTGGTGACGCATGATCACGAATTCATCGAGGAATTTAATCCAAGCGTGTTTTGGTTAATTCACAACCAAAAGATTCTTGAACGCCATAAGGACCTGGATGTGCTTTTGGATGAAATCCGCGGCTAGTGGTATACTTAGGTGCATATGATCTACATCTACACCCTGGTCCCACTTGTTATTATTGACGCCATTTGGCTTTTTTTAATGGGCAGCCATTATCGCACCTGGCTATCAACTATATTTGCTGCGAAAGTGTCTATTATTCCGATACTTATTTTTTACCCCCTTTACGCTTTAGGGATCGTATTTTTTGTGTTGCGCCCCGCGATACAATCAGGGGCAACATGGTGGCACGTGCTTCTTACGGGAATGTTTTTAGGTTTAATCGCTTACGGTGCGTACGACCTGACCAACCAGGCAACACTTAAAGACTGGCATTGGTATGTAACGCTTATTGATATAGCGTGGGGTGTAGTTGTTACGGGTGCAGCAAGTACAATTGGTTTTTCGCTATTTAATTATTTTATAAGATAATAACAAATAGTATGGGAGAAAATTGGTTTAAAAATCCGCTTTCAGTATTTAATAAGAAAAAACCCGAGAACACTTCGGAAAACAACGATGCAACACCTGATCGTGCCAAGATGGGTCCAAACGACCTGGTATTGCTTATGCTTAATAACTTTGGTTTTCATGTTTCACGAATCGAAGACATCACCTATGAACAAATTAAGGGCACTGACTTGGCGGGAGTCGCAAGCGCAAGTAATGGCGGGAGTCGTGTTACGCTAGAAAATTTCTTAAATCAAAAGGGTGTATACCCCGAACACTTTCTTATGATTGGCGAGCTTATGGTTGCTCCAAATTACGAAGAGGTTGTTAAGAAAACATATCAGAATGTCGACGAAGTTGTATTACATGACCCTTTTGCGTCACTGGGTACCTTATTTGACCGTATCAAGGAAAACTCTAGGCAGGTTGGGGCTGATACATTTATTGTAAAAAACAATAAAACAGGTATTGCATATTCCTTTCCAAAAAAATTTGCCGAAGGCTTTTATCATCTCATGAAGCATCTTGAAAAATTGAATTACGAAGGGCAGGTGTTAGATAAATATAAAGAGAATAATATGCCTCAAAAATATATCGACGAGCAAGAGAAGAAGCTTGCGCAAATCGATACTGCGCATGGGCCAAGTAAATATCTGCAAACATGGTTTGAGCAGCAGCAGAGGAAACAGGGTTTGAAATAAACTATGTCTGATCGCTTTACATACATTGGTTCGTCATACTTGCTTTTGATTAACGACAGAAAGATCCTTCTGTTGCGTCGGGCAAATACTGGTTTTCAGGATGGCAATTATGGCTTGCCGTCTGGGCACTTGGATGGTAAGGAAACTGCACGCGAAGGCTGCGCTCGTGAAGTGCGCGAGGAAATTGGCATTACTATTCAGCCCGAAGATCTAAATGTTGTACACGTAAT
This sequence comes from uncultured Candidatus Saccharibacteria bacterium, assembly GCA_964464735.1. Classification (GTDB taxonomy): domain Bacteria; phylum Patescibacteriota; class Minisyncoccia; order Phycocordibacterales; family UBA1006; genus CAYXKF01. The sequence goes on from CAYXKF010000001.1 coordinate 57,679, forward strand.
GCATCGCAAGGCCGAACGCGACGAACGCATCGACTTTTTTATGACCGCAAACCAATATGAAGGCGAAGTAAAAAATTGTGAACCCAATAAATGTGACGACCTTTCGTGGTTTTCGCTTGATGCGTTGCCAGAAAATATGGTTGATTATGTAAAAGTTGCAATTGAGCATTATCAAAATGGAAAATCTTATTCGGAATTTGGTTGGAATTCTGCGCTTGCGGGCGCAGGGAAATAAAGTAGAATCTTCGGTATGTTTACAAAAACCATCCAAAAAATTTTAGACTTCATGGACCGCTGGCGCGATGAGCACATCGTCATTTCAAGTGTCTTGTTTACATTGCAAGTAGTACACCTTATTTGGTTGTTGGTGTTTGTGGTACTGCCAAAGCTTGGTGTGCAAACGGGTGAACTGCCACGGCTTCTTGAATACATCATTATTGTTGTCGACTACACCGAAATCCCGGCGCTTATTTTAACGACACTGCTGTACATCGGCGAATGGAATCGTGATCGCAAGTTCAAAAACATTTTGTATATTTTATTCTTAAACACTCAATGGATCCATTTGTTTTGGATCACCGACGAATTTGTTGTGTCATCATTTGCAAGCCCTATTACGATGGCGCCATGGCTGGCATGGGTTGCGATTGCAATTGATTACCTAGAAGTTCCAGTAATGTACGAAACTATCAAAAAAGCGCTTTCGCTGAAAAAAGGAAAAGCGCAGTAAGCTATGGTGAAGGCGTTCTTTTTTGATGCTGATGGAGTCGTAATAAAATCTCGAAGCGAACTATTTAGTACGCGTTTTGCGCGCATGCAAGGCGTTGACCCCGCGCTTGTCGTTCCGTTTTTTAAAAACGACATGAAGGAATCTTTTTTAGGAAAAGGGGATATCCGCGCCGCGTTGGAAAAATATTTAAAGGTATGGAAATGGGAGGGAACTGCAGACGAGTTTTTGCTGTATTGGTTTAAAGAAGAAAGCCCTGCCGATGAAACAACGCTTTCAAAAATTGATGCACTTCGGCAAAAAGGCTATAAGTGCTATTTGGCGACTGGTCGCGAGCCGCATTGGGCGGCCTATTTACTTGATAGGGCTGGTTTGCGAAACCGTTTTGATGGATTTCTGTTTTCGTACGAACTGGGTTATGACAAAGAAGATCCACGGTTTTTTACCAAAGCGCTTGAAACTCTTAATGTGCAGCCTTCGGATGTTGTTCATTTTGACGATAGCGCCGAGGATCTTTCTGCTGCTTGTGCTGCTGGTATAGATGCTCAGTTATTTACGGGATACAATATACTTGATACATATTCATGAAATATTCTCTCAAATAAATATGTGAATATGAAGCGGTTTGATTAGTACTGCAGTAAAACAAAAAGAGGCGCGATACGCGCCTCTTTTTGTTTAAATCTATTCCTACGACGATTGCTCGTCTGTAGCGTTGTCGTTCGTATCCATTTCTTCTGCCTTCATGCCGCACTGCGGGCATGTTCCGTCTACCATCTCTACATTACACATAGGGCACATGTTATTTTCCATACATTTTCTTTCTTAGCTATGGTAATCGTCGACCTTAGTATTGTACTCCTTTAATTTTGGATATGCTACAATCAAAAAAGCATTATTAATCAAGTAATTACGTACCCATGAAACAAATTATTACTATTATTGCTGCTGTCGTTGTTATTGCGATTGCCGGATATTTTGTCAGCATTACCCGCGCGCCGTCGGCTCCATCAACTGATATTCAAACTGCTGCCGAAAGTAACGAATCTGGCGCGGTTGCCACGTCGCAAGGCGAGGTGTATCGCATTTCACAAACCGAATCAAAGGCAGGCTTCGAAATCGGTGAAATTTTGCGCGACAAGCCGTTTACGGCCGTTGGAACAACCAGCGAAGTTGCCGGCGACATTAGCTTAAAAGTTGACGAGGAATCGGGTCATGAATATTTTGATTTTGGCACCATTACCATCAATGCGCGAACCTTTAAAACTGATAGCGAAAACCGCGATGGTGCCATTGCGCGCATGATCTTGCGCTCCGAGGATCCGGCAAACGAATTTATTACCTATAAGGTAACTTCGGTTGGCTTGCCTGACGCGCCTGTGCCAGATGTTGCAACTGCATTTTCGGTTACCGGCGACCTGACCATTTCGGGTGTGACCAAGCAAGTCACCATGTTGGGAACCATGACTGCCAACAGTGCAAAATTGTCGGGCAATTTGTCGGCCAAAATTAAGCGTTCAGATTTTGGCTTAACCATTCCAAACATCCCATTTGTTGCAAGCGTGGATGATGAATTTACCATCAAGGCTGACATTGTTGCCTACCGCATTGCCGAATAAGTATTTTGTGCCACTTAAAAAGAGCGGGGGAAGCCCGCTCTTTTGCGTATGCATTTTGTGCTGTGGTATAATACCTCGCATGAAAAAATATCTTTTGCCTTTAAGCCTTGGCGTTACTTTGGCATTTGTAGCTGCGGTGCCGCTTTTCGCACAGCAGGCATTGTCAAACGAATACAATACGATGCCGTCGTCGGTTACTCGTCAAAAAGTAACCGGTATTGCGCCTGGATTAACTGCCGAAGTAACTGCAGGTTCGATCTTTTGGCTCAATGGTTCTGCAAAGGTAAGCTGGCTTACCTCAAGTAAAAATCCAACTATATTTTCCGGAGCGCTTGATTTTCTAAAAGCGCGCGATATTGCAAAGCAACAAAGTGGCGGCGAACTAGTCTTGGCGTTTGCGGCAGCCTATAAGGCGCCCAGTGGAAGCATCGAAGGTGTGGCGTACCAAAAAGGGCAAGCGGTCGGGCAAAGTACATACAGCAAAACAGGGTTCGTTTATATCACTCCTGCGGGTAAAATTGAACTGTATCGATACGCAACGACAAACAGTAATGGCGCGACGGTTGTCGATACTACCCAGGCCGACGCATTGGTTGCCCGTGCACAGCAGGAAAAAGGATCGTTGTTTCAGCAAATTCCAGCAATTTGGGATGGTGTAAAGCGGGTAAACTCGACCAGTACTAGCCCATATCTTTGGCGCGCCCTGGTTCGCACAACATCGGGCCAAATTGGAGTTTTGAATGTTGATTTAAACTATACGCAAAACCAATTTTTAGATATGGCGTTGGCGCTTAAGGATGCTTCGGGTAATAAGCTTATTGATGATCTGATTCTTTTGGATACGGGCGTATTTTCGTACGGGATATTTCGTGATAATGAACAAATAACTGCCGACGCGGCAAACAACCAATTTAGCGCCAATGTCATGGAGGATGCGGCATTCCCAAACTATAAAGATTACACTAATATATTAGTTATTGGTCAGTAATCGATTTTATGAGTGCTTCTGATAATGCCATTATTGTATCCGGGTTAACCAAAGAATTCAATTTTCCGGTTAAAGATCCGAAAAAAAATTGGTTTAGTAATTTGCTGTCTCCTGAAATTCGTACCATACAGGCAGTCTGTAATGTTTCGTTTTCGGTTTCTAAGGGTGAACGGGTGGCATTTATTGGACCCAATGGGGCAGGTAAATCGACAACAATAAAAATGCTTACTGGCATCTTGTTTCCCTCACGCGGTAACGTTAATGTGCTTGGCCTAGATCCAACGGTTGATAGAAAAAAATTGGCCTACAAAATTGGGACTGTATTTGGTCAACGCTCGCAGCTACTGCCAAATTTACCGCTTACTGATTCGCTAGAGTTTTTCGGTGTTATGTATGATATGTCTGATAAGCAAATCAAAAGCCGGATTAGCGAGTTGAGCCAACAATTTGATTTAGCTGTATTTATAGATCAGCCGGTGCGTAAGCTTTCATTAGGGCAGCGGATGCGTGCCGAAGTTGCTGCTTCACTAATGCATAAGCCGGAAATAATCTTTTTAGATGAGCCAACAATTGGTCTTGATGTGGTCGCAAAAAAAGCACTTCGTGATCTTTTGTTAAAGGTTAATAAAGAGGAAGGCGTTACTATTTTTCTTACCTCGCATGATGTTGGAGACATTGAAACTTTGTGTACGCGTACGATAGTAGTAAACCATGGAGAAATTATGAAAGACTTACCTACATCCGAGCTTGGTACCGCTTTTGCCTTCGAAAAATACATAGAACTTACTGCGGCACAATCATTTGCTGAATTTCCGAAACTCTCAAAAGGGCTTACTTATGTATCGCAGGCACCTGAAAAAGTTGTGGTATCAGTAAATACGCAAATAGTTAAAGTCCAAGATGCGCTTAAATTGTTAATGCGTTCATTTGAAGTGTCTGATGTGGATGTGTATAGCACAGATCTTGAAACAGTTATTAGGCATATGTATGAAGCAGCTTCGCCTCGGACTTAACATTATTCAAATGCTTACTAAGGATCGGATGTACTATCCGGGGAGACTTTTTGCTGATGTTACTGCGATGCTCATGCGTTTTGGGGTACTGGTGCTTTTATATTGGTATGTATATCGCGTAAAAGGAGGTAGTATTGCGGGTACTGATTTTTCGATGGTGGCGTGGAGCATGTTTTTTTATTTCTCTTTTTCTGTGTTGCGCTTGCGTGATATTTATTTGTCTATTATGCAGGACATAAAGTCGGGAAATGTTGAGACGTTATTTACAAAACCCATTTCGTACTTAGGGTTTCGCATGTACTGGCAGCTAGGATACGGGTTGTATTCATGTGCGATAATTTTTCCTGTAGGATTCTTGATTATGGCGCTCACGGTCGGGATCCCCGCCACAATGCACAGTTGGTTTTTTGTTCTAACTGCAATCGCTGTTGTTATAGGAGCACATATATTGCAGTTAATACTGTATGCTATTGTCGGGCTGCTTGCTTTTTGGATCGAAGACGTAAAGCCAGTGTTTTGGATTGTCGATAAGGCGGTTATGATCCTTGGAGGTTCGTACTTACCAGTGGCATTGTTTCCGCCCATTATGTATAAATTGGCAATCTTAAGCCCCTTTGGAGCGACGCAATTTATTACTCATACGGTGTACCCAAGCTGGGGCACCATGTGGTTGCAGTTACTTGCAATTCAGCTGTTTTGGATAGTTCTGCTAGCAATGGTCCTTTTTGGGTTATTTGCTTCGGCGAAAAAGCATGTATCAGTCAATGGCGGATAATACTATGATCAACGAATTGCGCTTTGCGCTTTATACCATAAAAAAGAATATCCAAAGCAATGCCGAACTGCGCACCAGCTTCATGATGAATATTGCGGGAATGGCTTTAAATAATATCTCTTTTATTATTCTTTGGACTTCGTTCGTGCACTCGGTTGGAATTATTAATAATTGGCGGGCAATAGATATTATTGCTCTTGAGGGGTTTTCTGCTGTGGTGTTTGGGGTAGCTCTTTCGTTTGGAGATGGAATACGACGTATACCTGCGTTGGTTACCAGTGGAGCTTTTGACCGTTTTATGCTTGCACCTAAAAATCTTCTTATTCGGGCGGCGACTTCTTCGTTTGGCGCGGCTGCGCTAGGAGACGCCCTCTTTGGAATAGTGTGCCTTATTGTATACGCTGTAGTTGTTAATTTATCACTTTACCAGATCGGAATACTTATCCTCGCCGTCATTGCGTCGGTAATTTTGTTTGCATCTGTTGCTGTAACTATATTTTCGCTGGGTTTTATCTTTACTGACGGCGAATCGACTGTCGCAGGATTCTTCGAGATATTCTTTACTCCTACCTTATTTCACGCAGGCGCATTTACGGGAGTGCTGCGTTTCGTGTTTACGTTCGTAGTCCCATCGTTAGTCGTGGCAGGATTACCTGTTGAGGCGGTGCGCGATATGTCTATTGTAAAATTGACTGTCATTGTTGGAATGTCATTAGTTTGGGCGGTTTTGGCTGTTTGGTTTTTTGGGAAGATGATACAAAAATACGAAAGTTCAAATTTTATGACGTTTGGAAATTAACAAAAAAAGCGGCCGCAAGGCCGCTTTTTTGAATATTACAGTGTTTAGCTTACAAAAGTCAAAGTCATCTTTTGTTCCTTTGGATTGAACACGTTGATCTTGAACTTGTATGATTTGCCCAGTTCCAACTTGTCCTTCATTTCTTTCATGTCGGCAAAGTTTGAAACGTGGATCAAGCCTGCAACGCCTTCTTCGATCGAAACCAAAGCGCCGTGCTTGTTGAACTTGATCACTACACCGTCAACAACATCGTCCTTGGTGTACTTGTTTTCGGCAAGCGTCCATGGGTTTGCTTTAAGTGCCTTGATCGAAAGCGACAATTTGCCGTCTTTGATCTCGATAACCTTAGCGCGTACCTTTTCGCCGACCTTGTAGGCCTTGCGAGGATCCTCGACCAAGCCCCAGTCGATTTCTGAAATGTGTACCAAACCTTCAAGGCCTTCTTCGACTTTCAAGAATACACCAAAGTCTACAGCGCCAGTCACTTCGCACAATAGTTCGTCGCCGACATTGTACTTGGTAACCAGTTCTTTTCGTTCAGAATTATCCGAACCTTTTTCAGTAAAGATAAGTTTGCCTTCTTTAGGGTTGACTGAAAGGATCATGACCGAGATGGCGGTACCAGTAAGCTTCTTAAGCTCTTTCAAAATCTGGTCCTTGTCGCCATCGTCAACGCGCGGGTAGTGTTCGCTTTTTAACTGTGATGCCGGCAAGAATCCTTCGATACCATGCCATTCAACCATAAGGCCGCCTTTGTTGGCATCCTTGATGGTAAGTTCAAATACCGTTTTTTCGCGTAATGCTTTTTCGGCGTCAGACCATAATACTGCCTGCTTCGCTTCTTGAAGCGAAAGTTCGACGTATCCGTCTTCGTTTTCAGTATCAACAACCTTTGCCTTAATCATGTCGTTCGGGTGAACGTTTTTTAGGATTTCGCGGGCAATGATAAATTCGCGTCCGTAAATGACACCAGTTCCGAATGGATTGATGTTTACATACACGCGGCCCTTGCTGATCGAAAGAACGACGCCTTCAAGGATGGCACCTTCTTCGATAGGGTTTTTCTGCTCGTTTTCAAGCAGGGTTTTCATCATTTCTGATGTAACACTTGTTTCTGTTGCTTCTGGCATAATTTGATGTAATACAAAACCGCTTTCGACAGCGGCTTCAATGTCAGAAAGGGTATTTTGGGGTTTCTTCCCAAAAGGGTTATACCTTTCGTCGATTGGCTACTAATGAATGCAAGTATACTTATAAAAACTGTTTTGGCAAGAGGTTGACTTACTGGGATGCGGGTATACCATTGATATAAATTCAACCTTATTTTAATTTTTAACGAACCCTAAAAAAAGGAGGTTACGATGCCGATAAAAGGATTAGTGCGCGGAATTGCGAATCCGTTGCGAATAGAAAAGATGGAGGTGGGAGAAACAGCTTACATGTATTTTGATGAGGTATTTCTTAGTCAGGATATTCTCTATGTTCATGCGTTTACCCAAGTTATCAATCAAAGCAATTTTGATACCTTAGAGAAATTCCTAAAGGAAAAGTATATCACCATTAAAAGGCTGGGTATGGGATTTACTGATAAGGATTTTGAACTTGACTTCTCAAGCCTTGCGCCTGATTTCTTCTTATCGATTGAAAGCCCGATCCCGCTTAAAAATATGCCGGTGGACGAAAGGAGCCAGTACTTATTTTTTCATGATTTTGATCTTGGGATAGCAGAAATTGAAGTCGTAAGCCCGTTAGGTGCCAGTGATGAACTAAACGAACATACGCCCTTGAATGTTCTCGAGGAAAAGCTTGTAGAAGCAGAGGATAGTCAGGATTATGAAACGGCCTCAAAGATACGCGATTTCATAGCAAAACAGAAAGAGAAGTAGAATCGTAAGTAATTGTTTGTGTTAAAATCCCTGCCCAAAAAGCAGGGATTTTTAAACTATATTTTTAGACTAAATCAAGTACTCCCTGTGCTCAGAAAATGCTATAATTCCAAGCATCATGATCGTAACGTATTTTGGGAATTCCTATCTGAAATTCCAGGTAGGAAGCTATGTTATTGCCGTTAATCCGCCTAAAAAAGGATCGGGCGTGCCGGTGTTTGGCGCAGACGTCGTTTTGTGTTCGGCGCTTGATGAAATGCATCACGGCGTCGAGACCGTAACGTTTGGCGCAAAGACCCCGTTTTTAATTGACGGTCCGGGCGAATACGAAGTGGGCGACATTTTTATCCGTGGCGTCGGCGCGCAAACCAAAGCGCACGGCTACGTAACGTCATATTCGTTTAAGTTCGATGACATTTCGGTTTGCATAATCGCTCCAGTGTCAAATATCGAAGAATTAGGAAACGAATTTTACGAGATCGTCGAAGATGTGGGCATTTTGTGCGTGCCAATCGCGGGCGGTGACTTCTTGGATTCGCATGCGGCGCATAAGCTTGCTGTTTCGCTTGAAGCAAAGCTGGTGATCCCGTTGGGTGCCGAAGAAAGTAAGGCTGATAAGGACGCGCTTTCAAGCTTTCTTAAAGAGTCAGGTGCCAAGGATGCTACAACAATGGACAAGCTTACCATTAAAAAATCCGAACTGGGCGGCAAGGAATGCGTGCCGGTGGTATTGTCGGCAATGAAGAAGGGCGATTAACTATATGGCAAAAATACTGCATCACATCCGAAAACAGCCCGAGCATGTGCGCGTGCGCTACATGTATTTGACCGTAGGCGTCATTGCCGTGGTTATTATTATTCTGTGGCTTATCGGACTGACGTATAAATTGTCGCGCGTGCAAGTGCAAGACGACCTAAACCGTCAGCAAACGACGCTTGAAACTTTAACCACCGATTCAGTGTATCCAAGCGCTACGCCCGACGCAATTATTGTCCAATAATTAGTAATTCTTTATTATGCCGCGAGCTAAAACAAACTCAAAAGACGAATCACCTGAAGCGACACCGCGCGAAGGTATTGTTCCAATCAATATCACCGCTGAAATCAAGGAATCGTTTTTGGCGTATTCGATGTCAGTCATCACATCACGCGCATTGCCTGACGTGCGCGACGGGCTTAAGCCGGTACATCGTCGTATTTTATATTCGCTTCACGAAAACGGCTTGACGGCTGCGGCAAAATTTCGAAAGTCCGCATTTATCGTGGGTGACGTGTTAGGTAAATATCACCCGCATGGCGATACGTCAGTATATGACTCGATGGTCAACATGGCGCAAGATTTCTCATATCGTTATCCTTTGGTGTGGGGGCAGGGAAACTTGGGATCAATCGACGGGGATGCTCCGGCCGCGATGCGTTATACCGAAGCAAAGATGTCTCGTTTGGCAGGCGAACTGTTGCGCGATATCGACAAAAATACGGTTGATTTTCGCCCCAACTATGACGAAACCCGAAACGAACCAGTGGTGCTTCCAACTGTTGTGCCAAGTCTTTTGCTTAACGGAACGCTTGGTATCGCCGTTGGTATGGCAACCAATATTCCTCCGCATAACTTAGGCGAACTAATCGACGCGTGCGTAACACTGATCAACGATCCAAAAGCGACCAACGAAGATTTGCTTGAATTTGTCAAAGGCCCTGATTTTCCAACGGGCGGCGTCATTTACGGAAAGACCGATATTAAGCATGCGTACACAACTGGACGCGGCGGTGTCGTAACACGCGGTGAGGCAACTATTTCTGACGGCGCACGCGGCACATCGCAGATTGTCATAACGTCGATTCCGTATCGCGTAAACAAGTCGGCCTTGATCATGAAGATCGCCGAACTGAAGATGGAGAAAAAACTTGAGGGTATTAAGGAACTTCGCGACGAATCAACAACCGACATCCGCATCGTGATCGAACTAAAAACCGGCGCGCATCCACAAAAGGTATTGAACTATTTATATAAGCACACCGACCTCGAGCAAAACTTCAACTTTAACATGGTTGCATTGGTCGACGGCATCCCGCAAACACTGTCGCTGCGCGATTTTTTGACCGCATTTCTTGATCACCGCATGGTGGTGATCCGTCGCCGAAGTGAGTTTGACCTGGCAAAAGCAAAAGCGCGCGAACATATTTTAGAAGGGCTAACCAAGGCACTTGATCATATTGACGAGATCATCAAGTTAATCAAAGCATCGGCCGACGTAAATGTCGCGCGCGAAAACTTGATGAAAAAATTTAAGTTTTCAGAAATCCAAGCAAACGCGATTCTGGAAATGAAACTGCAAAAACTTGCCGGTCTTGAACGAAAGAAAATCGAAGAGGAGCTTAAGGAAGTTCGCAAGGTCATTGCATATCTTGAAGATTTGCTTAAATCGCCTAAAAAGATGCTTGCCGTCATTGAGGACGAACTGGTCGAGATCCGCGAAAAATATGCCGACGAACGGCGAACCAAAGTGGTCAAAGCAGCAGTCGGAAGTTTGTCCGACGAAGACCTGATTCCTGATACCCAAGCCGTATTGGTGTACACCGCCGACCAATATATTAAGCGCGTTGATCCGTCAGAATTTCGCACCCAAAAGCGCGGTGGTGTGGGCGTGTCTGACAACAGCATGAAAGAAGAAGACGTCATTACGCACATTTTGACATCTTCGACGCATAGCGATTTGTTATTCTTTACTGACCGCGGAAAGGTGTATCAAATCAAGATGTTCGAACTTCCTGAAGGCAAGCGCACAACGCGCGGAAAATCAATCCGCAACTTCTTGGGACTATCTGATACCGAACGGGTTACATCTATTTTGGCAATGCCAAAAGATGTTAAGAACTCGTCGGTAAACCTGATGCTTGGTACCAAGGGCGGTACCATGAAAAAAGTCGCAATCGACAGCTTTAAGCAGGTGCGCGCAAGCGGCATCATTGCGATTTCGCTTGATGACAAAGACGAATTGTTGGGTGCACACTTTGTTGATAAGGACGATACTGTTTTGTTGGTATCGGCCGACGGGCAATCGATTCGATTTGAAGAATCTGATATTCGTGTTATGGGCCGAACAGCCGGAGGCGTGCGTGCCATGAAGCTTGATAAGGATGATTACATTGTTGGCATGAACGTTGCGGGTAAAAATACTGATGCAAAAACGACCGTACTAGTGCTTGCACAAAACGGATACGGAAAGCAGACCGAAATTTCAGAATACAAGGTGCAAAACCGCGGCGGATCAGGTATTAAAGTAATGCAAGTAACCGACAAGACCGGCTTGGTGGTTGGCGTACAAATTGTAAACAACGAGACCGAATTGATTGCTATTTCGCAAAAAGGGCAGGTGATTCGAACTGAACTAAAATCTATTCCGGTACTTTCACGCGCAACGCAAGGTGTACGCGTTATGAAGCTTCGAGAAGAAGGCGACAAGGTAGCTTCGTATACGCTTGTCGAATAGTAATCCCCTAAAAATATTTTTACCATGTCGTATCCGTGCTATACTTTTGCCATGCACGCATTTGAAGCTGCGGTAAACGAACTTGCCTTACAACAAACCGACCATGTCATGATTGCGGGAATACTTCCGACGTGGCACGAACTATTGCTTGTCATACAACGCCTTGATGTTACCAAGGGCAGTGTTTTGATACCTCAAGCTGATTTGGGGCGTGCAAAACACATGATGCAATCAATCAATCAGCAAGGGCTTGCACATGCCGTTATTGCATATCAAGGAATGATTGACGCACCGTATGGTGCGATCGTAAAAGAGGAAAGCGTTGACGCGTTATTATACGTGCCTCAAAAAAGTGATGATATTGATGTGGCGGCGCAAGAAATAAAACGCATCGTAAAACATGGACGCAAGGTTGCCATTATTGAACAAACGCCGGCTCATCCACTTGCAAAAGGAATTGTTTTGCATTCGGTTGCTGCGGCGCTCCAAAAAGCTGGCTTCTCGTTGGTGCACACTGCAACTGCTGCACGCACGCATACCGTTTCGGTATTGGTTTCGCCAAAATCTGTATAGCGTATCAGTCGGCGATGCGATATAATTACACTATAGTATGGGCAAGCTCTCGACATTTCAATTAATACTGGGCGGCGTCTTTGTTGCTTTTATTATCATTGGATTTTTATATTTCACATCGGCGGGCAAAAAAAATGCCAACGCGCCAAAAGGGCAATACAGCGGTACGGTCACTATTTGGAGCATCATTCCGCGCGAACTTATCCAGGCACCGATTGCAAAATTCCAAGCTGACAACGAAGCGGTGCGCATCACGTACCGGCAAATTAACGAAAGCGAAATCACGGCCGAAGTCATTAACGCCTTAGCGCAAGGCACCGGGCCCGACATTTTGATGTTTCCAGCCGAACGGTTAATCCAGCTGCGCGGTATCTTATACCCGATTTCATATGCCAACATTTCGCAGGACGTATTCATGCAAAAATTTATCGATGGCGCGTCGGTCTTAATGCAACCCGAAGGCATTTATGGGCTGCCCGTTTTGGTTGACCCGATGGTCATGTATGTGAACCGTGATATTTTAAATAGTACATTTATTGCAAACGCTCCGCAGTATTGGGACGAATTTCCTAATTTGGTACCAAATGTTACGCAAAAAAATAATGCCGGACTTATTACCCGTTCGACTGTGGCACTTGGCTTTCCGTTAAATATCAGTCATGTTGCCGACATTATGACCGCGCTTTTCATGCAGTTGGGCAGCACCATGGTTGCAACGGATGATTTTGGCGAAACGGGCGGGGGGATCCAATACCGCCTTGCACTTCGTGGGCCGGGCAAATTTAGTGCGCGCCCTATTGCCGACGCGTTTGAATACGCAGTTGCATTTTCGGATCCGGCAAAAACAACGTATACCTGGTCGGCAGGGCTTCCATTGTCACGCGACTATTTTGTGGGCGACCGGTTGCTTGCATACTTTGGATACGCCAGCGAATATGGCATACTGCGTTCGCTTAATCCAAACCTAAACTTTTCGATCGAAATGCTGCCGCAGATGCGCGTCAGTTCAACCAAGGCGACTTTTGGAAAAATCTATGCCTTGGGCATGACCAAAAAATCGCAAAATGTCGCTGCGTCATTCGCGCTGATGAACGCGATCGTGCAGCCTGATGTCATGCAGCCGGTTTATACTTCCATGGGCTTGCCGCCGGTATTCAAGTCATCGCTTGCCGCCATGCCTAATGATCATCGTTCGACTGTCACGCGGCAGTCCGCCCTTATTACCAAGTCGTGGCTTAACCCGCTTGTTGAAGCATACGATACTACCGTTATTCAAAGTTTGCAGCGTGTCCTTTCGGGAGAATTGTCGCCTGCGCAAGTTGCCAACGAAATGGACACCGCACTTGCTCCGCTGTTCGATAGTGTTAACGAACAAAATGCTAAAAATGCTTCGGCTGCCGCCGCGGCAAAACAATAAGCTTTTGTCGTAAGGATCATGTGGTATAATGCTTCTTACATGAATTTTGCCCAGGCCAAGACTATTACTGGCTATAACCAATTTTTTAAATGCATCATTATTGCGATCGCTTTTTTTACTTGTTTCTTTTCGATCGCCTTGGTGTCGCATGCCGAAGGGGGAATTGTTTTTACTGGTGTCACCTTAAAACCCGATACCGCCGCGGCAAACGGAACGTATATTTTGTCAGGCAATCTTAAGCTGCTTAGTGGCAGTACAAATGGCACAAGCGCGCCCGTAGGCTTAACGCTTGTCGACTTGTCGACTGGCGGTACACAGACGTCAGCGCTTGGTACATATACGGTTGGTGCCGCGGCTCCTTTTTCGGTCAAAGGGCTTACGGGTACTTCGTATCGCTTTAATCATTCAATAAATAACCAGACTGTTGCAGCGTTTACTATTATTTCGTACACCGGTCCTGCGGCAATGGCGCTTACCCCAACATATTCTGACGTAAAGCTCGAGGCCGATTCTGTCAATCAGGGTAAATATATTTTGTCAGGAAAAATGAATCTAGCCGGCGGCACCGGTACTTTTCAGTTTACCTCGATCGAAACAAAGGGAACAGGTGAGACTGCTTTTGCGTCAAAAGCACAAACTGGATCACCAAGCTTTGGTGCTACAGCTGCGTTCAGTGTAAATAATTTAACTAAAACTTCGTACGAATGGTATCCAAAAGTTACCTATAATAATCAGGTGTATACTGTGGGAACTCCACAGACAATATCGGTTGGGGGAACGAACCAAGGTACCAATCCGCCAAACCAAAACCAGCAAAATTCCCAAAATAATAATCAAAGTAATCCGACAACGCAAAATACCACACAAACGACTGTGGCCGGTGGCAACGGACTTTTTGATGAATTTAAAAATGGCCTTGTTCACTGCGGCCGAAAAGTTGCCGACCCGGCGCGGGGTATTACGACAAAGCCGTGCACATTTGACGACTTAATTATTTTGGCAAGCCGCATTATCCGCTTTGCGATGTATCTTATTGTAGTTGCAGCAGCGATCGTCGTTATATGGATCGGTTGGATTTACTTATCGGCAGGTGGCAATACCGAAAAGGTCGCCAAGGCAAAACATGCGGCAACCAGTTGGGTTATTGGCGTCGTGTTGGTCATGTGCGCTTGGCTAATTGTCAGTTTCGTATTGCGAAGTTTCTTAAGCAAAGAGTATCTTCAAAAGCATCCGAACGCATTATTGCTTGAAAAAGTGGATGACGCATCGACACAAAATAAATCATTACAAGACATTATTACCGGACAATAATTATGAAAAAGTTTACCTTTGTATCAGCAGTATGTACAGTTGCCACTTTTGCCTTTTTGATTACTGGGCATTTGGTAATGGCCCAAACAACGCCGGATGCGCAGTTTAGTACCACATTCTCGAATGCGTCACTTCTTCAACAAACAGCACCTTCAGATACTTCTAAGTATGTCTTGCAGGCAACTGCAAAAGTTATTAATAATTCAAATGGGGCTATAATAAACCCTGCCAACGCGGCATTCCCAGCATACTTTGTAAAGATAACCGGCAGCAATGGGACAAGTATCGAATCTGCCCATAACGCAGCGCATGCATTTGGCAGCCCATTTACGTTTACCGAAACAAATCTTTCGTTGCCGCCGCCCTATACTTACCAATTATCTATTACATATCAGGGGCAAAAAAAGGTAGTAAGTTCGCCGCAGACCATAGCTTTGACTGGAGGTGCTGACAGTAATGGTAATCAACCTTTTAATCCTGCAGGAAGCCCGCAGGGAACTGACTCGGAAGCTTTCAATCCTGCAGGTTCACCAGAGTCGCAGGATCAGGCGTTAGAACTTGATTCTACTTCAAAACATCTACTTGAAAATCCACTAAAGGTAAATTCGATCCAAGAACTAATTGCCGAAATTCTTAAGGTCATTTTGATCATTGCGATCCCCGTCATTGCGATCTTTATTGTCATTGCCGGATTCCGTTACGTCATGGCGCGCGGCCAACCGAGCGAGCTTGAAGTTGCGCATCGTAATATTTTGTTCGTGATCGTAGGTGCTGGGCTTATCATCGGATGCGTGCTCATTGTCGACGTGATCACCACGACCATTAATGATATTAAGGCTGATGTTCAGCAACAATAATCGTATGCGCATATTTGCAATCTTCGTCATATTTTTTACCACGTTCATTCCTTCGGCATTTGCACAGCAAGGGCAGGGAAACCCGTATTACCAGTCTCCGTCGCAATCAGGTAATCCGGCCTACAATCCGGCAAATGATCCTTTGCTTAACATGCAAGGGCAAGTTAATTTAAACAATACCGAAATGGCCGGATGGTTTGCACAAACCAATGCCGATGTAAGCTCGATCCAAAACGACCCGGCATGGAGTCCGATTATTACCGTGCAGGGAAACGGCCAAACGACTGGGGCACCCGTTGATACCGCAAGTGCCTGTAAAACAATTAAGATCAAAAGTATTGCCACACTGGCAGACTTTGTCACTTGTACCATTTCGCGATCATTAATACCGCTTATCTTTGCCTTAGGCGTTATGTTTTTAGCATGGGGTACTACTATGCTGGTTTTGAATGCCGGCAACGAAGAAGCGCGCGAAAAGGGTAAAAGCATCATGATCTGGGGGTTGCTTGGGTTCTTTGTCTTGGCATCGGTTTGGGCATTGGTAGGGATACTGCTTCGAACCTTCCAGCTTGATACCTCGACCAAGGCGCCCGTACCGTGCTTCCAAGACGGGACGTGCTAATAGAAATATGGTATACTAGCCCAAGAGTTCGAAAACGGGCTACGATTATTAATTAGTATTTAGTCATTTTAGTTTCACGTATGAAAAAGAAACTTATCGCGCTGGGCTTGGTGTTGGTGCCGTCAATGGCATTTGCACAGGCAACTGCGTTTACTATCCTAGGAACTGTCGCGCTATTTATCAAGCGTGCGATCCCTATCTTGGTTGCAGCCGCAATCCTGTTCCTTATCTTCAATGTAATCCGCTATGTCATTGCGGGTGATGCCGAGAAGCGCGAGGATGCGAAGGGCTACCTTATTTGGAGTTTCGTTGCATTGGCATTCTTTGCCTTGGTATTCGGTTTGATCAATGTATTGGCGTCAACTTTTGGTATCAACCAGGGTCAAGACATCAACTCGACCGGTGGTGGCGCAAACGATTTCATCCCGACTGTTTACTACTAAGTAATTCATGCTTGCGTGGTTTATTCCCATTACAGTGCGCGCCCAAGAGGTATTAGTACCTCAGGTGGTCAAGTTGATGCAAAGCCTCAATAAGCACGTCATAAACCCATTGGTTAAGGTATTGTTTGTTGTCGCATTGTTGGTATTTGCCTGGGGAGTCATCGAGTTCTTTTTGGCAAAACAAACTAACGAAAGTCTTGAACAAGGACGGCAACACATGTTGTGGGGGATTGTTGGAATGGCGATCATGGGGGGAGTGTTTGGTATCATGTACTTCATCATTTCGACCCTTGGCGTAACCTATATCCACTAATAAAACGAGCCACGAAAAAAGCCCCTGTATTTTGCAGGGGCTTTTAGTTTTAGGCAAATTTTTAACTTGCCGTTTGTGGTTGAACTTTCCAGTAGTAAACAATAAATGTATCACTTACCATGGATTGCATGTAGTAGCTGTAACCAGTATGGTAGTCTAACCTTCCCAGGTTATTACTGCCATCTAAAGCTACAGCGATAACATCATTTTTTGTTACGATACCGCCGTTTCTAAAATAAAAATAAGGTTGGTAACCTTTCTCTACTTTAATTAAGCGGCGATCGTTTTGTTGTAAGTAGAACGTGTCGGCATACATCACGGAGCTGTCTTGATGCGCCATCTTTTTTTCAAGCGTATTGCTTGTTGGTGTTACTGTTGCGTACAGCTCATCGTCAGGGCCTTTTAATTTCTTTCTGGCCGAAGAATATGCATTTTCCCGTTCTTCACGAATGCTCGTGGTGAAAGGGCGTAGGATGTCAAAATCACTGTCTGATTTTTGTGTTTTACTCGCAGTGCTTTTTTCAGTCGGAGCTGAAAGGAATCCAATAACAACAAATATCGCTACTAATATGCCAACCGGTTTTGCCCACTTGTAGTGTTTGTCATAATACAAGAAGGTGAAAAATATGGCTACCAGTAGCATGGTCGTAAACATTGCACTCCAGGTCAGCCCTTGGTGGACGTAGGTAAAAAATCTCCAGTCGCCGTAAATGGAAAAGAATATAAGGAATGCAATTATTCCCAATATCCACCACTTAAAATTCGACCAGAAAGCTTTAATACCGTTTGTTGTAGTGTTACCACTACTCGTTCCTCCTCCGCTTGAACTGCTGCCTAAGCCGAACAGGGCAGGAATAAGAAAAAGTAGTGAGGCAACAAGAATAAGTATATAAAAAGCGGCGGGTGCCGCCAAAATGAAGAATGTCCATTTTGCAACGCTCCAATCGCTTAGTAGCCACACTAAAAGTGCAATGACTACTGCTGCTACATATATACCTACCCATTTCCAATTACTGGTTGCAGCAGAATTGATTCTGTTGCGCGTGTTGTTGATTTGTGCTTGCACTTTGTTTAATTTTTTAAGTGTTAACTAATGATTGAACCCCAATTGCTCTTAATTGGCTTTGGGGAAGCATGTAGTTGAAAAGTGCCTTGTCGTCAACCTTACCGTTTTTGTCGGTAAATTCTGCGATAAGTAGTTTTGCAACTTCAGCTTCGCCTTCACCATGCTTGATGGCAATTTCTTTTTCTGTTTCTGCCTGCAGAAGCTTCTTCTTTAATATGGTTATTAAAAGAATTTCACGCAATAAATCACGAGTTGCTTCGTCGGAAGGGTTCATATACACAATAGCGGTATTATGAGTTTTGAATCCGAATTCAGCATCAAAACCTTGAGCTAGTTTCTTGTAGCTCTGATCTTCGATCATCTTTTTTCGCTCGTCGTCACTGTACGATTGGAAGGTGTAATTAAGTATGTCGAATATCGGTGCGATTTTTACGCTGTCAGTACTAAGAAGCATTTCTGCCGTCTGGTCGTTTCCAAAATCACGCAAGGCAGGTTCGTACGAGGTATGGAGTACCTGATAAAAACCACCTGGAGTGCCTGATTGAATACGATAGTCAGTAGATTCGATATCAGTGAGAATCATTACGTTGAACTTTGCGCCTTTCTCAAATAATTCCAATTCGTTGTAAAGTATCCCTACGTTAGTTATTTCTTCGCGAAGAATTCCAGGATCCAGTTTTTTTTCTATAAGTCTGGGTTTTTCGCCTTCCTGGGTTGAAGGAGGTATTTCCTGGTAACTTACAACTTCTTTTGAGCGGACGCCGGGCATCCAACTGCTGTAGCGATAAAGCTTAAGAAATTTGTTAACGAATGATTCCTTTGGTAATTGCGCCAATTCATCAGGAGTAAGGTTGTCGAAAACTTTTCCTGAAGTGTGGATAAGCCGGCCTCTATGCCTACTTTCTCCAAGCACTCCAACGAATCTTCCGAATAGGGTATATACTACAACTTCTCCGGTTCTTTGTGGGCCCCGTCCCCAAAATATTTCTTTCGTCATCCCAAAAAGGTAGGCGAAAGGTAGTTCTAATGTAAGGAGGCTTTTTATAGCTTCAATGATGATTTTCCCTAAAGACCAGTCATTAGCTTGGGCCTCTTCGATGCGGTTTGGATTAATTTGATTCATCCTTTTCTGTTTTATTTTTGTTTACAAATATTGTTTTTTCAAAGGGCTATCAATACGATAGCTTGGTAGTATTATATCATATTTAAACTATAAAGTCAAGGTAGGGGAACGTCAAAAAAGCCTTATTTTTCAATAAGAATTACCCAAAACCGGTCTATTCGACCTTGACGATGATTTTTTTATCAATACCTAAAAAGCTGCCGGCGTGGATTGCCGAAAGCAGTAAAAGACAAATAAAGTAAATAACGTAGTGGTTTACCAGGTATCCGCCGTCGGTTGTGTACGGAAAAGTAAGGGTCGGTAAATATAAAAGCATCATGATGATCATACCAATGGTCGTAAAAAAGCGCAGATAAAAACCTAAGATTACGGCAATGCCGACAACAACTAAAATCCAAGGAATTGCTGCGTCAAAAATACCAACGATCTTTGCTGATGCAAGCCAGTCGTACACTTGGGGCAGTGTTGCTGATTTTGCAAACGTTGATTGTAGGCTCCAGGCGGCGTCCTTAAGCGCGCTGATGCCTTGGTAGGTCAAAAGCCATCCGATTGCGATGCGCAAAAATAACACAGCGCCTTTAGTGAAGTTGGAAATTTCCATACGCATAAGTATACATCACTCGAAACGATAATAAAACAGGGGACATTGATATAGGGCGTCCTCTCTGCTATAGTACAACTCGTTTTAGGCGTGGTGGCGAAGTGGTAACGCTTCGGTCTGCAAAACCGACATGCGCGGGTTCAATTCCCGCCCACGCCTCAAGGTTGATTTTACGCAGAAATGCAGTAAGATAGCTTTCGTGTTTAATGCCGGGGTGGTGAAATGGCAGACACACCTGCCTTAGGAGCAGGCGCCGCAAGGCATGGAGGTTCAAGTCCTCTCCCCGGCACATGTGGAATACACGTATTCCAACATCCGCCCGTAGCTCAGTTGGTAGAGCAGTCGCCTCTTAAGCGAACGGTCCTTGGTTCGAATCCAAGCGGGCGGACAGACAGTCATGCCCGAGTGGCGGAATGGTTTACGCAGAGGACTTAAAATCCTTCCCCTTCAACGGGTTGTGGGTTCGACTCCCACCTCGGGCACTAGTTTTTTTCTTCGGCTATAAGTCGATAAATAACATCGCGCTTCTTGGCGCCGTCATCAATATGCCATGCGTATGTCTTAGGAAGCATGCCGCGCGTATTCTTTTTTAAGTATGTCTTGATATCGACAATATGCTTTTGCAAAAAGCGCAGCGCATCTTTTTCGTACTTTTCGGGTAATACGCTTACACCGACGGTTGCGTGCGAAATATCCGGCGAAAGTTCAAGGCGTGCGACGGTGATAAGTGAATCACGGTTGGCATTTTTAGTAACCCATTGGGCAATCTGTTTTTGCAATTCTTTTTCAAGCGCTTCTTTTTTCATAATTATTCAAAGTGTGATGCGATTAATGTTTCGCCACCGTTAAATTCGATAGGCGATTCGACCAGTAAGCCACATTCGGTTTCGGCTCGCGCAACGTCGGCTTCAATTTTGCCAAGCTTGATCATGGTTATTTTACCTTTGCCAATGCGTTCGTCGCCGCGTTCAATCTGAATTAGTTCGTCTTGTTTAAAAAGCCCGTCAGTAATACGGCAACCCAACACGGTACCGCTTTTAGTTGCACTAAATACCTTAAGCACTTTTGCCTTGCCAGTGATAATTTCAACCGGTTCGCGCACGGTGCGCTTTTCACGTTCGGCCTCAAGCCATTCAGTCAATTTGTAAATGATGCTAAATTGCTCGACGGTCGCATATTGGCGTTCGTCCATAGTAAGCACGCGGCTGTCTTCTTTGACGTTAAAACCAAAAACGATCGAGCCGGTGCTGCTAGCTGCTAGTTGTATGTCAGATTCGTTAATGTCGCCGATGCCAGTCTTGATGATCTTAAACAAAATGTATTCGTTGCTGCGCTTTTTAATTTCGCTTTCAATTGCTTCGATGCTGCCAAACGTATCGCCTTTGATGATAATTGGTACGACTAAGCGCTTGTCGTTTTCATCGACTTGTTGCTGTACTTTTTGGCTGACCAATTCGCGATACACACGCAGTGCATCCTCGGCCTCTTTTTTAGTAGCGTAGGTTTCAAAGTGCGCACCAACGCGGGGAAGTGCGTCAAAACCAATTACTGTTACTGGGCTTGACGCGCTTGGCTCGATAATTGCCTTGCCTAAAAAGTTTTCCAAAATGCGTGTGGTCGACATATTGCCCTCGATCACGATAAAGCCGCCTTTGGGGATGATTCCTTGCTTAATAATAAGTGTTGCTGAAATGCCACGCTTTTTATCAAGGTGTGATTCGATCACGAAGCCTGATGCGGGAACGGCAGGGTCATGGGTAAAGTTTTCCATTTCGGCTGAAAGCAAGATCATGTCAAGTAATTCACTAATGCCTTCGCCGGTTTTTGCCGAGACATTAATGGCGGCCACAGTTCCGCCGTAGCCTTCGACAAACACGCCATGCTCCATAAGATCAGCTTTTACTTTTTCAGGGTTTGCGTTTGGTTTATCGATTTTGTTGACGGCAACAATAAAAGGAACTTTTTTATCCAAAATAGTATTGATCGCTTCAACTGTTTGCGCCTTAACCGAATCTTCGGCCGATACAACCAATATTGCAATATCGGCAACGTTCGCACCGCGGTAGCGCATGTTGGTAAATGCTGCGTGACCTGGCGTATCAATAAAAGTAATTTTTTCGCCTGCATGTTCAACTTCGTATGCCGAGATGTGCTGCGTAATGCCGCCCGCTTCGGTCGCGACCACATTTGATTTGCGAATATAATCAAGAAGCGTCGACTTTCCGTGGTCGACGTGTCCCATGATTACTACAACTGGTGATCGCTTAATGGTGCTCATAGTGTTTATGCACTGTTAAGTGCAATATGGATTGCTGTCTCTTCTTCTTCGCTTAAATCGAAATCAACCGTGCCATTTTTAATTTGCTTGGTAAACAATTGCAATCGTTCGCGTACTGATAAAAAAGTAATGAGGTAGCCTGATTTTTGTTCATTCAATAATGCTAATGCAAAGCTTTGGTTGCCGCCTAGATCGGGAAGGGCGTTAAATTTCACAAACCCAGTGTAGCGAATAGCGCCTTGCACTTTTGTTTGAAGTTCGGCGATAAGTGCCTCGGCATTTGCTTGTTTGCGCTGAAGTGCCTTGATGTCGGCACCAAGCAAGCGAATGACATCTTCAAGCGAATCAGCCTTTTTTCCGCGAAGCAGCTTGCTGATGCGCATGCCGTTAAGTGTCGTGATAATGCACGCGATAAATGATAGAACCAAACTGATTGCAAGAATGATAAGTTGGGTTGACATATAGGGGCGATTATACATATATTTAGCAGAGTTTCAATGTATTTATTACCACTATGCGCTTATTTACCCGCAAACCACTATATTTTGACAGTGCGTCTGGGCAGCCAGTATCCGCAAAGGTGCTGCGTTACATGCGTTCGATTCAAGAAACTTCCGATATTAACCCAAGCGGCCTTTGTGGCGTGCATCAAAAGTCACGCGCACTTCTTGAAGATGCACGCAAAAGTATCGCCAAAGAAATAGCCGCATTGCCGCGCCAGGTTGTTTTTACGCACAGCGGGACCGAATCAAATGCTTTGGCCGTAGGTGGTATGTTGTCAAAACTGTTTAGCGAAGGGAAGCGTGACATGCATGTTATTACAACTGCAATCGAACATAGCTCAGTGCATCATTTGCTTGATCAGTACGCATCCGTGTATTCATTTACTGTTCACTTTGCATCTTTAGAAAACGGCCAAGTCGATATTAAAGCTCTGCGTGAAATGATCATTGCACTTAAGCCGGTGTTGATTTCGATACAGTATGTAAACAGCGAAACTGGCATTATTCAAGATATTCGCGAAATTGCGCGTGCTATTCGTCATGCAAAAAAACAAGATCAAACGATCGAAACGCTGTTGCATACGGACGCAGCACAGGCACAATACTGTGATTTGCATATTGACCGATTGGGCGTTGACTTTATGTCATTTTCAAGCGGAAAAATTGGCGGCCCACGGGGTGCTGCTGCGTTGTTTGTTCGCGACCAAAAAAATATCATGGGCTATTTAGGTAAAGGTTCGCAAGAATACGGGCTATTTTCGGGAACCGAAAATGTGTTGGCAATTGCCGGCTTTGCGTATGCGTTTTCGTTGGCTCGTGATAACTACGAACAAAAAGCAAAACAACTTGCAGAGCTTCGAAGCTATCTTATAACCCAACTTCAAAAAGATATTCCTGAATGTGAAATCAACCAGGCAGCTTTAGTTGATATGCAATCACCGCATGTTGTGTCGGTTTCGATCCCCAATGCGCTTTCGGAACAATTGGTGATCGAACTTGATGCAAGGGGAATTGTCAGTTCGGCAAAGTCAGCATGCGAGTCGTTTGACGGTGGTCCGTCGCATGTCATCCGTGCGCTGTATGGTAACGTGCGTGACAGCTGGGGAACCGTGCGATTTTCGTTTGATAATTCTATTTCAAAAAGTGATGCTCGGTATGCGTCAAATGTTTTAGGTAAAACAATCAAAAAGATACGTAATATCCAAAGCCGTTTTAAGATAATTTAATATCAATGCAGCTGTTTGACATTCTCTTTTTGAAGGGTAGTATTTGTTGCAAATCCTTCTCAAGATGAAAGCAAAAATCTCACCAAACAACCCGCTTGATCCTTTTACTATGGATTATCATATCAATGTAATGTTGGCCATATCACTTTTGAATCGTTACAAAACACCATTGTACTTATGCAATGGGATACAACTCACCAATACGCTGTTTCATGTTGAAAACGGCGACGGCACGTTTAAACACGCCTTGCTGGAATTCCAGAACGCTGATATTGCCCACACCTGTGGCTCGTATTTAAAAAATGCATTTCCTGCTCATTTAAGCAAGTTGGTAGAAATGCCGGCTAATTCTGTTTCAAAAAAGGTTGGTATTATAACCAACGGTACAGATTTAAGTGAGTATGAGTTTGTATTAGATACTGCTACCACAGAAACTACTACTCCGGCTATACTGCCGGAGGATGAGGATGAGCTTACAATTTACGTACCATTAGAGGTACCCGAACAGACACCTATTAAAGAAGTTGCTGAAACAAAAATTGAAAAACAAATCGAAGAAAAATTAAATAACAAAAATCAACAAACTGATATGAATAAGAATGCAAACATAAAGAAAGAAATTAGCGCGGTAATGCGTGAGCGTGAACTGAATGAGGGCGCCGACTATTCAATGACTGTCAAAGATAGTGATGGAGGCGCATATGCGGAAATTGCCCTTAAAGGAGGTGCTCAAAAGTTGGCTAACCTTGTTGTCCTATCACTTAAAAACAAAGGTTTGAAAGCTGTAAAGTTAAAAGGCACTAATACTATCAGCGTAGAGATTGTAAAAGGCGTAGAGGCAAAACCATCATCTTCTGTCAAAGGGGGTGATAAAAAAGCCGCTAAACAAAATAAGCCAATTCAGAAGCGCAAGTACGTTCGCAGGGTTGAAAAGCCTGTTGCTAAAAAAGTACCTGTTAAGGCTAAGGCAAAGACGGTAGTTGCAAAACCCTTAAAACCCCGTAAGGCTAAGACCGGTCTTAACTCTGATGCCCTAATCGAACAGATTTTCTGTTCGCTTGGCGAGGAAAAAGTTAAGGAGATTGCATTGGGTTTGGGATTTGAACTTTTAGATGAAACATCAGGTCAGCTTGATGCTGATACATTATTTGCCGTATTGAAGAAGAATAATTTAGCGATTGTTCCTGTAAATGAAGCAGTAACCGATGTAAAATTTACTGTAGCCAAAGGCTTTACCTACAAAGTAAATGCTGTTGGTACAAGAAAAATGAGAGAACTGCTGAATGCATAATTTAGCAAAACAGGTTAAGCAAAATGCTGTCCGTAATAGGGCAGCATTTTAGTTTTCTTTTTCAATTTTTTTAAGGATCGATGGGATTTTGGCAAAATCTTCAATTAATATTTCGCGCATGCCGCCGTTGTATAACGCCGAGGCTGGATGGTACAGCGGTAAAAAATATTCGGTATTTATATGCTTAAATTTTTTGTGTATTAATTTTCCGTGCACTGCAGAAATTTTTAAATCAGGAAAAAAGTCGTTCATCGAATGGCGGCCTAAAAAGATAATTACTTTTGGTGCGATAAAATTCAATTCGGCATAGAGCCATGGCGCGCATGCAGCTTTTTCAGAAGGCTCGGGATCGCGATTATTTGGTGGGCGGTATTTGACAATGTTGGTTATATAAATGTCTTCGCGCTTCATGCCAATGGTGCCAAGCATTTCGTTTAAAAATTTACCCGCGGCGCCGACAAAGGGAATGCCTTGTTGGTCTTCGCTTTTGCCCGGCGCCTCGCCAATAAAGACAATCTGGCTTTTAGGGTTTCCGTTGCCAAACACGGGTTGGGTCGCCGTCTTTTTTAGGGCAATGTCGGTCAATTGGTGAAAATGGGTATGAAGGTCGGTTAGTTTGTTAAATTCCATGCCTTTATATTAGCGTTAAAGGCTTACTATGCCAACCTTGATTTTGGCCTGTAATTAAAGTACCATCGCCATATATGTTAGGAGGAATATTTTCTAAACTTAAAAACGCGGCGATCGGCAAGCTTTTGGAAAAGCAGCTTTCGCAATTACCACCCGAATACCGCGATATGGTTTTAAAGGCTGTCGAAGCGAATCCAAAATTCTTTAAGCAAATTGCCGACGAAGTCGAAGAAGCCAAGAAAAAGGGGATGAACGAACAGTATGCAACCATGCAGGTAATGGCAAAACACAAAGATCAAATGCAAAAGCTGTTCATGGATGCTGTTTCGGGCGAACAAAAGTAATTTAACCTTATGAAACTTTCGATCGGAATTGTAGGCCTGCCAAACGTGGGCAAATCAACTTTTTTTAACGCGCTTACCAAAAACGCGGTTCCTGCCGCGAACTACCCGTTTTGCACTATTGACCCGTCGGTCGGCATTGTTGCGGTACCTGATGAACGGTTGCAAATACTCTCAAATTTCTCAAAATCAGCAAAAACTATTCCGGCAGCGATCGAATTTGTTGATATTGCGGGACTTGTCGAAGGCGCCGCATCAGGCCAAGGTTTGGGCAATCAATTTTTGTCGCACATTCGCGAAACGGACGCAATTTTAGAAATGGTGCGCATTTTTCCTATTACCGGCGCGGGTGATGACATTACACATGTGTATGGAACGGTAGACCCTTTGAGGGATATTGGCGTCATTAATATGGAACTGATGCTTGCTGATTTGCAAACCGTTGAAAAGCGCCTTGCAAACATTGGCCGTGATATAAAGCGTGGTGACAAAGATGCGGTTGCCGAGGGGGCGATTTTGGAAAAATTAAAAGTCGCGCTTGAATCAGGTCACATGGCAAACACGGTTTCGATTCTTGAACCCGAAGAAAAAGCGGTAAAGCAATTAAACTTACTTACGACTAAAAAATTTATTTACGGATTAAATAAGCGCTCGGGCGTTGATAATTTAGATAAGACTGATGCAACAAAGTTTAGCGAACTAACCAAAGCAATCGAAGCAATGGGATCCCAGTGGGTGGTTATTGATGCGAAGCTTGAAGACGAATTAAAAGAATTTGAAGGCGCTGAAAAAGATACCCTTCGCGAAACATACGGCGAACATGAAGATGGGGTGCGTGACCTCATTAAGGCGTGCTATAAACTGCTTGGCCTTGAAACATACCTAACAACTGGTCCCGACGAAACCCGTGCATGGACGATTGCGAAAAATTCGACCGCTCCGGTTGCTGCAGCCGCGATTCATACTGATTTTCAAAATAAGTTTATCCGCGCCGAAGTGGTATTTTGGCAAGATTTGATTGATGCCGGCAGTTACGGCGAAGCGCGTGCAAAAGGAAAGGTGCGTGTCGAAGGAAAGGAATACATTGTAAAAGACGGGGATGTTATTGAATTTCGCATTTAACTTTTAAGAAAGGGCTCTTGGGCACTTTTGACATATTACAAAAAGCATGTAATATAAATTTGAAACCAATTTAGTTAACATATTTTAAAAGTGAGTAATTATGGACCAAAGTGTAGTTAATTACCTAAATGAATGTCAGCAAGGTGCCCGATGTAAAACAGAATTGAAGGCCATTGGCCCTTTTTATTTTCTTGAGATGCATTTCCCCGAGCAGTGGGATATTCCACGCGAACATTACGATAATCTTATTAAGCGTGATGGTTCAGAGAAATCCGGATATATATTGTTTACGGATGAGATGAAAGGCGATCGTGATCCAAAGCCAAAAACATTGCGACTTTGTGGAGTAGATCAAGACGCGCCATTTAAAACATTGCGTGAGGCTGAATCTATTTTGCAGACATATGGCATGTATCCACCTACAATAAAGGAGATGTCATATGCGTATCATAATTTACTCGAAGGAACTCGACATCCTTATATTGCGACCTTTAATAAGGTTATCGAGAAATTACCGATAGGAAGTCCACGCAATGGCACTATCATATTGCCCTCATCGTATCGACCAGCTCAAAAAAACTTTGTGGTTGACGTGGGGGTACAACCATTCGATAAAAACATTACTCTTATTGCAGCAGTAACCGTTCATTAACGCACAGTTTAAAAAATAAAGCCCCGAGCAAAATGCCGGGGCTTTATCTATTGTGGAGATGGAGGGTATCGAGCCCTCGTACATGCATGATAACCATGCAAATCTACGTGCGTGTTTTGTTTAGGTGCCTTTCGGCATTCCGCTGTATCTTGTCATTAAACAAACAAACAAGGCACAGTATGCTGCACTGATACGATGTTGCTTCGTGCAGAATAAGCAAAAAAGTACTTAGAAATTATCAAACACGGCCTGATATGTCTAAGTGCATATCAGCGTGCTCCAAGCGCTTAGGCTCGGGCGAAAGAAGCGAATCCAAAAAATGGAGACGCTACCGCAGTTTTAGATTTTGCACTAAAATGCTGTACGCGTATTTTGACGCGCGCGACGTACGCGAGCGGCACGCATTGCATGATTATGATCATCCATGGCATTCAATACATCCCCAAAATCTTTGTAGCGGAAATTTTTTAAGAACCCAGCGGTTCTCAATTACCATCCGGCAAGCCGGGGTGTTTTCCGTTAACTGTGTTATCAAAGAATTTCTTTGATTGAACGCTTGTCGGCCTTTTTCTTAAGGCTTTGGCGCTTATCAAAAAGCTTTTTCTTTTTTCCTAATCCGATGCGCAGTCGCATCCGATTACGGTTTAAATATACCATTAAAGGTATAAGTGTCAACGATCCGCTTTTACGCTCGACTAACAATTTTTCAATTTCGCCTTTGTTTAGCAAGATTTTTCGCTTACGGTACGGCTGGTGCTTACTGGCCTTATTGTTTGGCTGATAAGGCGGAATAAACGATTCGGCGAGCCATGCTTCGCCCTGTTTAGAAATATGAATATGTGAACCCTCAAGCGACCCATGGCTGGCGCGCAGTGATTTTACCTCTGACCCGGTCAGCAAAAGCCCCGCTTCAACAGTGTCCTTGACATCATAAAACCGTTCGGCATTTTTGTTTTTTACCAATGGCTGCATGGCAAGCATTGTAGCACGACATCTGCATCGCTCAAAAAACGGTTTTTTATTGCTTTTGCATTAAATATCCCTATAATGCAGGTGATATGAAGCAAAAGGCTCCAAACCCTAAAAAAATATTGCGCCAATTTATGGCACATATTATATCGCTGGTGATTTTGATCATCTGCGTCGGGTTTTTATATGCGGGCCTAAGCTATAGCAAAAAAAAGCAGGCGACCGAAGCAATCAGCGTTTCGCAAGTGGCGCAACTCGTAAAAGAAGGGCAAGTAAAAGCCATGACCCTTCGTGGCGAAAAAATTGAACTAGCATTGCAAGACGGCACCAAAAAGACTGCTAAAAAAGAAAACGACGCATCGCTGTCAGAAACATTGGTTGCGTACGGTGTAACGCCAACGCAATTACAGGTGGTTGATTTTGAAATTCAAAACGATCGTGGGTTTGGATATATCTTTTTAAATATCTTGCCCATCCTGGCGCCTATTTTATTTTTTGTGATTTTGATTTGGTTTTTGTCGGGCCAAATGAAAGGTGGTGGCATGAAGGCCTTTAGTTTTGGGCAGTCTCGCGCACGCGTAACTGACCCCGATAAGCAAAACGTTACCTTTGATGACGTTGCCGGAAACGAAGTTGCAAAAATCGAACTTGCCGAAGTCGTCGACTTTTTAAAGAATCCAAAAAAATTCTTAGACATTGGTGCCACAATTCCTAAGGGCGTATTGTTAATGGGTGCACCCGGAACGGGCAAGACATTACTTGCGCGTGCGGTTGCAGGCGAAGCAAAGGTGCCTTTTTTTCACTTGTCGGGATCCGAATTTGTCGAAATGTTTGTTGGCGTGGGTGCGTCGCGTGTACGTGATTTGTTTGACCAAGCAAAAGCAAATGCCCCGGCAATTATCTTTATCGACGAAATTGATGCCGTAGGGCGTCATCGTGGTGTTGGTATTGGCGGCGGAAACGATGAGCGCGAGCAAACCTTAAATCAAATTTTAGTCGAGATGGATGGCTTTGAACCGACCGAAAAAATTATCGTGATTGCTGCAACAAACCGAAGCGACGTACTTGACCCGGCATTGCTTCGCCCAGGGCGATTTGACCGTCGCGTCATTTTAGATTTGCCTGACCGCAAAGAACGCTTGGCGATTTTGCAGGTGCATGCACGCAAAAAGCAGTTAGGCGAAGATATTAACCTTGAAGTTATTGCCGAACGCACGCCAGGATTTTCGGGTGCCGACTTGCAATCGCTAATGAATGAGGCTGCAATATTTGCCGCACGCGAAAACCGTAAAAAAATAGCACAATATGATATTATTCGTTCAATCGAAAAAGTGATGATCGGCCCTGAACGCAAATCGCATTTGCATAGCGAAAAAGAACGACGTATTGTTGCATACCACGAAGCAGGCCATGCCATTTTGGCGTCATTGCTTGAACATGCCGATCCGGTGCACAAAGTATCAATTGTTGCGCGTGGATACACGGGAGGGTTTACGATGAAGCTTCCAATCGAGGAACGCAAATTGCAATCGAAAAATGAATTTTTGGATGATATTGTCGTTTCGATGGGTGGCTATGTTGCCGAAAAAGCAGTGTTTGGCGATATTACAACCGGACCTTCAAACGACTTACAGGTTGCATCGCGCATGGCATACAGTATGGTGACCCGTTGGGGTATGTCTGACAAAATTGGGCCAATTGCGCTTGAGGCCGCCGACGGCAGTTCACTGTCCGAACATGGTTCGGCATTTAGTAACCACACAGGTACGCTTATCGCCGAAGAAGTTTCAAAAATCATTCATGAATCTTTGGCACGCGCACAGCAGCTAGTGCAAGATAATCGTGCAGTTTTGGATGCTGTTGCTGATACTTTGCTTGAGAAAGAAACTATCGAACAAGACGAATACAACGCCCTTATTGAACGCTTTGGCATTATTGCTAAAAAGCGCAGTGAAGAAACAAAAACTTAGCACGTATGATTGCACGCATGCTTTCTCCAATTACGTCGTTATGCAAAACGATCTGGGGAGTGTGCCGTTTTAACCGCGCGCCAAAGCGCTGTATTCCAGACGGAGACTGCATTGTTTCGCCCGCGATGGGAAAGGTGGTTGCTATTCATTTACTTACCAGTACTGACCTAACTTTTTTTAAGCATGACATCCGAAATTGCATTTCGGTTGATGGCGTTACGTTGCCGGCGCATGTCATTATCATCGAGCTAACGCTTCGCGATGTGCATGTGCAGCGCGCCCCGATTGACGCAACGATAATGCATATAGAACATTTTACAGGAAAGCATCACAGTGCCGTTAATAAACATACGATGGATGGCTTGGTAAATACGAACGAAAAAGTTTTTACGCTATTTAAAAATGATACCGAAACCATAGGTGTCATTCAGGTGGCGGGTTTGGCTGCGCGGCGTATCCGTTCAAATGTTGATGTTGGGCAAAAAATACAAAAAGGCGAAGTCTTTGGAAATATTATTTTGGGTTCGCAGGTTATTTTGATTATCCCACAAATACATACCCTTAAGGTTGCGGTAGGAGATTTGCTTATTGATGGTGAGACGGTTATTGCGTAGCGTTTGCTTTTTTGTTCTCCTGGGCGTAAAATCCCCAAAAACGAATAGCTATGCATAATACAGAAAACCTTACCGTTTCGAATATCAGTATGATGCTCGAAATACCTGGCAGTGTCACCTTCAGGAATGTGATTAATTTATTTGCCTTGCTTAAAAAACCATTTCAGGTTGCAACTAAGAGTTTTGTTGAGGCTCAACAAAATGAGGAAAAAAGATTAATCATTGACGAAAAGCTTGATAATCATTCTTTCCGCAGCACTATTAAAAAACTTGTTGATGAATACACAAAACAGCAAATTCAATTCCAGCAACTTATACATACCATTTACGTGCATGTGCAAGATTTACAAAAATGCATTATGCAAGCATAAAATACAAATGCTTCGACTATTGTTGGTAATTTGCAAAGAGTTTAATGACGAAGACGGATGGGTTTCAGGTATTTTTCAGATAATATCAATAATCTGTTGGATATCGTTTTACTTGTTTTGGTTCGCTCAAATACTATCTGCCGGGGGTGATATTCCTCGCAGGTAAAAACTTTTTCTGGCGCCTATTACAGGGCGCCTTTTTTAATGCATTTTTTATCTTCTGGCAAGGGTTTTCAATATTAATACTTTCAAGTACAATCCAATCATGTCATTCTTAGCCGATACTGATCCCCAAATTGCACAAGCGCTTGAAGGCGAGACTAAGCGCCAAAGCGAAGGGCTTGAGCTTATTCCATCTGAAAACTATGTATCGAAAGCCGTGCTACAAGCAATGGGCTCGGTTTTTACCAACAAATATTCCGAAGGATACCCCGGCCGACGCTACTATGGTGGGCAAGAATTTACCGACGAAGTCGAGCGCCTAGCGATCGAACGTATTTGCAAACTTTTTAACTGTAAGTTCGCCAATGTGCAGGCGCATTCGGGCGCTCCGGCAAACTTGGCGGTGTATAGTGCGCTACTTGAACCAGGCGACACCGTGCTTGGCATGGATCTTTCGCACGGCGGGCACTTGACGCATGGTCACCCAATGACGCTGCCGGCAAAGATCTATAAGTTCATAACGTATAAAATGAAAGATCCCGATACGGGCGAGATCGACTACGATCACTTACGGGCGATGGCGCTTGAACACAAGCCTAAAATTATTTTGGCAGGATTTAGTGCGTACCCGCGAACGCTTGATTATAGAAAGTTCGTCGAAATTGCACACGAAGTCGGCGCAATTACCGTGGCAGACATGGCGCACATTGCAGGACTGATTGCCGGCAAAGCGCTTGAAAATCCGTTTGATTATGATTTTGATATTATTACTTCGACAACTCACAAAACGCTTCGCGGTCCGCGTGGGGGAATTATTTTGACGCGCGAAAGCGAAGAGATTGCAAAAAAAATAGACAAGGCGATTTTCCCTGGCATCCAAGGCGGTCCGCACATGCATGTTATTGCCGCAAAGGCAGTTGCGTTTTTAGAAGCATCGACACCGGCGTTTCAAAATTATGCACGCCAGGTTCTTAAAAATGCAAAAGCAATGGAAGAGGTGTTCCGCCGTGAAAACGTGCGCATGATCGGCGGGGGAACCGACAACCATTTGCTGCTTGTTGATGTGTTTGGATCGCTTGGGGTTACTGGTAAAGAAGCACAGACTGTCTTGGATGAAGTTGGTATTACGCTTAACATGAACTCGATTGCAAACGATACCCGTAAGCCGCTTGACCCGTCGGGAATCCGATTGGGAACCCCGGCTATTACCACCCGCGGATTTATAGAAGCTGACTGCGCACGCGTCGCTGAACTGATCATCGAGACGTTGAAGAATAAAGATGACGCCGAGGTGAAAGTAAAGATCCACAGCGAAGTAAAAGAAATGGCAAAAGCGCATCCTGTTCCGGATAGTTTTGTATGAGTACTCCCTTAGAAAAGTTTAGTGCAATAGTAAAAGAAAATTTTTCTCGTGAAGATTTTGCATATCACGAGTGGATGAACGAATATCATTTAAATATTGTGCATCGTATTGCCCTGGAGCTTTGCGATAAGTATCCACAAGCCGACAGAAACGTTGTCGAGGCCTTGGTATGGTTTCATGACTTCGGAAAGCCGCTTGACGAGAAAAACGAAAAAGCTGTTACTATTGAAAAAGGTACAGCTTGTATGCGCGAATGTGGTTTTGAGGGTCTATTTATTTCACGAGTAGTTGAATATTGGAATTTGATGGAGCAAAAGAATGAAATTGATATTGCTACAACGCCAATTGAAGTACAAATTATTTCATCGGCGGATGGTGCTTCGCATTTTACTGGAGTATTTTATCCAAGCTATTTTGGCGATGGCCTTTCTTTTAAGCAAACCCAAGAAGAATTGCGGGTAAAAATCGACAAAGACTGGAATCGCAAGATCGTACTCCCTGAAGCAAAGGCAGCATTTAAAAAATATTATGAGCGGGCACTGGAAATGCTTGGCCAATTTCCGGATAAATTTATACAATAAAGCATATGGCACGAGGCAAACTAATTGTATTTGATGGCAATGATGGATCTGGCAAGCAGACCCAGATGCTTAAGATTGTTGAGCGGCTAGAAAAAGAAGGGCACAAAGTCCGCACTTTGGACTTTCCTCAGTATGATAATAACTTCTTTGGACACTTGATTGGCGAAGGACAAACGGGTGCGTTTGGCAAATGGACCGAACTTCCGTCAAAGTTAATTTCGATTACCTATGCTGCCGACAGGTTTGAAAGCAAAGACCAAATTGAATCATGGTTAAGCCAGGGTTATACTGTGTTTCTTGATCGCTACGTTTCGGCAAACCAAATTCATCAGGGCGGAAAAATTCATGATGTGTTAGAGCGCCGTGACTTTTTAGGCTGGCTTTCAAAAATGGAATACGAGGTGTTTAAGATTCCTAAGCCAAGCCACACGTTTTATTTTGACGTATCAATCAATACTTCTTTTGAAAACCTCAAAAAGAAAAAGCCCGAACGGTATAAAGCGGGACAAGAAGACCAGACCGAAAACGACCGCACCTACTTAGAAAACTCACGCGAATGTGCGCTATGGATGGCATCGCAAAATAATACCTGGACGCTTATTAATTGTATGGACGAGGAATCAATGCGCAGTATCGAAGATATCCACGAAGAGGTGTATGAAAACTTAACAAAAAACCTGCTGTAAAAAGCAGGTTTTTTGTTTGCTGTGGGTGTGCATGGACTCGAACCATGGACCACCGAGGTATAAGCTCGGCGCTCTACCAACTGAGCTACACACCCAACGGCTTAAAATCTAGCATAAAATGATTATTACTCAAAATGCACTTTGTGCTTTTGTTTTTCGATATGTTTTTTAAGCTCGGGATACTGTTTTAACTCGATATCGTTTTCAGCAATTGCTTTTGCGGCGTCGCGGGCTGCTTGCACCAGCTTTAAATTTTTTAAGGCTTCCATGCCGGTGTCGGTAAGACCGGATTGTTCGGCGCCAACCAAGTCGCCGGCGCCGCGTAGGCTTAAATCAAGTTCGGCAAGTTCGAAACCGTTTTTTGCAGTTACGAACGCACGTAACCGATCTTTTGATTTATCCGAATTTGCTTCGGTAAACAAATAGCAATACGGCTGATGACTACTTCTCATTACACGTCCACGCAATTGGTGCAGCTGCGATAATCCAAAGCGTTCACTTCCTTCGATAATAATTGCCGTAGCGTTGGGTACGTTAACACCTACTTCGACAACCGATGTCGAAACTAATATTTGTGTTTTGCCACTGTAAAAATCGTTTAAGACCGACTCTTTTTTCTTTGCAAGCATTTTGCTGTGCATGACATCTATGCTGAATTCGGGAAAGATATTTTTTTTCAGATGTGCGGCTTCTGCAGTGACCGATTTTGCGATCAGCGCCTTCGCGCTATCTGGATCTGGTGCATCGATGCGCGGACAAATTACATATGCTTGACGACCTTCATTAATAAGGCTGCGAATATGTTCATATACCTCACTGCGTTTGTCTGGAGTTACCACGGTCGTTTGAACAGCTTTTCGTCCCGGTGGAAGTTCGTCTAAAATCGTTAGGTCAAGATCACCATACATGGTTAGTGCAAGCGTACGAGGAATCGGCGTCGCGGTCATTGATAAAAAATGGGGCACTAGCTTGCTTCGCTTTGCTAAGGCCATACGTTGTGCCGTTCCAAAGCGATGCTGCTCGTCAACGATTGCCAGTGCCAAATGTTTAAACTCAAGCGTTTTTGCGATAAGCGCATGAGTACCCACGACAATGGGAATCTCGCCATTTGCAATCCATTTTTTTAATTGCGCACGCGAAATGTCTGTCCATGTTTTTCCATACACTTTGCTGGGAAACTTACGACATGACTTACCGGTAATTAAGCCAACCTGCATGCCGTAGTCTTTAAAAAACTTAATAAAGTTTTCAAACAATTGCGTTGCCAAGACTTCGGTCGGTGCCATAATGGCAACTTGCAATGTCCCAAAGTTTTGCCCTTTAGGACGCGTTTCGACAGCTGCTTTTGATGCCAGTGCGGCGATAAGTGTTTTACCCGATCCGACGTCGCCTTCAAGCAAGCGCATCATCGGGGCGCCCGATGCCATATCTTTGGTAATTTCGCCAATGGCTTTTTCTTGGCCCTTAGTTAAGTTAAAGCCCAAGTCAGCCGCGTGTTCTTTCAGGTCACTCATTTTCGAAGCGATGATAAAGCTTTCTTCTTGCCGATATTTTTCACGTTCAATTGCACGGCCCAATTGCACGCTAAACATATTTTCAAATGCAAAGCGCTTTTTGGCCGCTTCGGCGTGTTTTTGGTTTTTGGGCGCATGCATCCAAACAATCGCACTTTGGCGGTTGGGAAGGCTGTATGTTTTTAGTAATTCGTCAGGCAAAATTTCGGGCACCTGTTCGTGCAATTTGTTTCGCAGTAACCGGGTAATCGAATGTTGCAGCCATGCCGACGTAACACCCTTGGTTTCGCTGTAGCGCGGATAGGCAAACAGTTCGTCGCCGGTTTCGCTGTCGTGAAAAAGGGATTCTTTGTGCGCGTCGATCGGAAGCGCGGGAATCTTTTCGATACTTGGGTTAGTGATCGACCGCTTGCCGTTATATACGCTTACGATGCCATGCAAGTGCACGGGCGTGCCTTCAGTATATGTTTTTCCAATATACGGCTGATGAAACCAAATTAAGTCGATCGTATCGCCCGCAATATCGACAAGCTTTGCGCTGGTAATCGGTGTTTTTGATTTGTATGTTTTTTTAACCTCGACGTCGGTAATGGTGCCAAATAAGGTTGCATCTTCGCCTTCGGTTAAATTGATGATGCTTGTTGCTTGTGTAAACGAAGTGTAGCGAACCGGCGGATATAGCAAAAGATCTTCAAGCGTCTCGAGCCGAAGTTTTTTTAAGCCCACCTTTTGAGCAGGTGTCAATCGAAAGGTAGACTCAATTTTATCACTGATATGCATGGTGGGTATTGTAACACACTTGTTTTGCCCTCCGGTTTGGCAGGTAGTTTTAAGGCTGTGGTATACTGTGAAGTAGAGTCGAAATTAAAGAGGCTTAAGATTTTTAATTATATGACTATGCATGTAGATATTTATGCAAAAGGTGTCGAATTAAACGATACGCTTCGCGATTATGTAACCAACAGGATGACGCATGTCCAAAAATATACCAATCAGGACAGTGAAATGCATGCGTATGTTGAAATCAAAAAAAGTTCGACCCATCATAAGTCGGCAGTCGATTTGTATCATGCCTCGTGCCGTTTGGTTATTGACGGGCACGAATACTACGCCGAGACTTCAGATGGTGATATGTACGCCGCAATCGATGCGCTTCAAGAGCATGTATATCGAGAAGTCCGCGATCAAAAAGGAAAGCGCGAATCAATGTTTCGAAAAGGGCACCGTATGATTAGGAAATTATTTAAAAAAGGATCATAATATCATTTATGAAATACATCATTGCAATTATTATTTTGGCGATTATCATTGTCGCAGCGTTATTTATTATTAAAAAAACACCTTCGCCGGGCTTGGGGCAACAAGTTGGTGCCTCGGATACTTATTCGAACCAGCAAGCTCAAGATATCAGCGCGTCGGCGTCAACACTAGCACAATCATCTATGCAAGAACCAGCAGCAAAAACTTATATTGCCACAATGGATACCTCGATGGGTACTATTGTGCTACAGCTTGATCCATCACATGCGCCAAATACGGTTGCCAACTTTGTAAAACTCGCTAAAAGCGGATTTTACGACGGTACGCGCTTTCACCGTGTGATTGAAGGCTTTATGATCCAGGGTGGCGACCCACAGTCAAAAGACATTGCAACTCGCCAATATTGGGGAACCGGCGGCCCTGATTATCGATTTGATGACGAACTAACCGGCAAAGAAACCTATCCACAAGGGACGCTTGCGATGGCAAATGCCGGCCCTAACACTAATGGTTCACAATTTTTTATTGTAACTGCAAACCCAGCGCCGCTTCCGCCAAGTTATACGGTGTTTGGTAAAGTAACTTCGGGTATGGATGTTGCATTGGCAATTGAAAAAGTGCAAACCAATCAGCGCGACATGCCGCTTGAGGATGTGATTGTGAATTCGGTGACTATTTCTGAAAAGTAGCCTATGCCGCGCATTCCTGTTGTAGATGAAAATGATGTCGTTATCGGACATATAGACAGGAATGATCGAGATCCTAATGACATTATCCGTATCAGTGCTGTTTGGATAACTGACGAAGATGGCAATATTTTACTTCAACAACGGAAATTAACCAAAAAAAATAATCCCGGGAAATGGGGTCCGGCAGTTGCTGGTACAGTTGAAGAGGGTGAAACCTACATAGTGAATGCCTATAAGGAAATGAAGGAGGAAATTGGCGTCGAGGGTGTTTCTTTGTTCGAGTACAAGAAATATTACGGTGAAACTAATACTGGTAAGCGTTTTTGCCAAGTATACACTGCCACTATTCCGCGAAATACTCGTTTAACTATCGAAAAAAATGAAGTCGAACAGGTAAAGTGGTTTACTAAGGCCGAAGTACAGAAAATGATTAGTGAGCATCCGGATGATTTTGTTGGCGCGATGAAACAAGAACTCAAAAATGCTTTTTTGTAAAAATTAAAATACTTGTTCTTTTTCTCCTTCGGGAATAACACGTTCAATCACGAACGTGTTATTTTCGTATCGGGCTTTGGTGATCTTTATGCGCTTACCGTTCGAATCGAAATAAAAAACTCCCGGCCAGCCAAAGTATGCGCGGTATTTTCGCCATTTGGTTTCGTCTGAATCAGTCGCTAAAAGTTCGCCGTCTTTTTTTTCGATCTTAGCGCAGTAGGTTGCGTCGGCGTCGTTTTGCGGTGTAAGCGTAAAATCTCCGGTTGCAAGTTTCGGAAACATTTCGATCAATGATTTACTTGCCTCGGTGCTCATCCACGCTTTTAAGTCTTCGGCAGTTTCGTTTCCATTCAAGGGATACTCTTTCTGAACGGCGATCGGACCTTTATCAAGTTCAAACTCCATTTTTTGAATCGTGAATCCGGTTTTTTCATCGCCCGCCAAAATGACCGCTTCGTTGCAACTAGCGCCTCGCCAACGAGGTAGCAGCGAGTAATGCACGTTAAAGCATCCATGTTTTGGAATATCCAACAACCACTGCGGAAATATTTTTCCGTAGGCAACAACAATAAAAAAATCCCATTGTGTGCTTCGCAAAAACTCCTCGGCGTCTTTTAATTTTTCGGGTTGATGTACAGAAATATTCAAAGACTCGGCTAATACTTTAACAGGCGAGGGGGTCAGTATTTGTTTTCGTCCAACCGGCCGGTCAGGATTAGTAAAAACCGCATTTGGCGTATGGCCTGCGTCGATGAGCATTTTTAAAACCGTTTCGGCGCTTTCGGGCGTGCCAAAAAATAGCCAGTTCATATTATTCTAAAGGAATCTTAGTGGTGCGCTTTTCGGCTTTCCAAATGTCGTCGGCCTTGTCGGTAAATAACACGCCGTCCAAGTGATCAAGTTCGTGCTGGATCACACGTGCAAGCAATGCGCCTGTACCGCGTTCGAACTTTTCGCCGTGTTCGTCATAGGCGACAACGGTAACTTGGGCAGGGCGGCGTACATGGCCGTAGACGCCGCGGATCGAAAGGCAGCCTTCCTCGAATGAAACCTTTTTAGAGCTTTTTTTGGTAATGATCGGATTAATAAACACGGTCGGACGAATGCTGTCTTCTTTTTTATAGACCGAATCGGCAATGACAAAAATGCGGGTCGTTTCGCCAATTTGCGGGGAAGCAAGGCCAATGCCGTCCTTGGTGTTTTTAAGCGTATCCTTAAGGTTTGCGATAATAGCCTGAATTTCTGCTGATTTAATATCTTTTACCAGAACCTCTTTTGCCTTGGTGCGCAATACCGGATCGCCGATTTGTACGATTTCTTTTTGCATGCCTTTCTTATACCATATTTTTCGATTCTTTCAATAATCAGTAAATATTGTTTGACAAGTGTGATTTTTAAACTATTCTGATGAAAAATAAAAGAGATGGATGCAATAAGATATTTTTCTGAAATTGATTCGTTACAGCGATATTTTAACAGCAGAAAAGATGATACTCCAACAAAGGGGTTTGTGGATCTTCTTGGTAGTATTATTATAAGACACACAGGTTATTTTAAACGACCGGATCAATGTTTGGTTGATTTAGGATGCGGAGACGGACAAGTGCTGGCTGCTTTAATTAACTATTTAGGCTTCAAGAAAGCAATTGGCGTTGATGTGTCAGAGCATATGCTTAGCAGGCTTGATGCCTCTATGAAGTCAAAGTTTAGAAGAATAACTACTACCTTCCGTGTTAATTTAAATACTGAACTATTGCCAATACCCGATAGAACCGCTGCATTAGTGACTTCTCTTGGCACCATGATGTATATTGATTCGTTGCCGCACGTGTTTTCTGAAGTTGCAAGAATTATGCGCATAAATGCATATTTTTGTTTTACTGTAATTACCTCAGATAAGGAAACCTATGCTTATCAATCTCACGAAAGTACTCCGCTCTATTATGTTCACCGTATGTCAGACTTAAAAAAGATGATTGAATCATTTGGGTTTGTCATCGAAGCTGATATTCATATACAGGAACCATACCTCGTTAACGTAAATGAAAAAGGTAAGGATCACCCCAGAACCCTGATTGTAAGAAAAATAAAGAAGTAAACTAAAACGCCCAGCTTATAGCCGGGCGTTTTAAATAGTAGATAAGGTGAATTAAATCTTCATCTTCTTCAAATACTCGACTAAATACACAATAGGCACGGATTTTTGCTGGCGGTTTTCCATGTTTCGCACCAATACCGTTCCATCAAACGCTTCTTGCCGATGGAGAGCTTCACCGCGACGCCCATTTTTTCGGCCTGTGCAAGCTGCGAACCAATATTGTCTTTACCAAGCGCATGGAATAGGGGAATCTTTGCCTTACGCAGTGCTTCGATAATTGAAAGCGATTTGGTTTTTGCTTCCATGCCTAATTGCACAAAACAAACCTTTGGTTTTTTGGCGATCTTTGGCGAAAGTTCGGCCTGTGAAATTTCAAGAATGCGATCAACGCCTAGCGCCATACCAACGGCCGGAATATCTTTTTTAGAACCCAAGCGTTTTGCCAAGTAGTCGTAGCGTCCGCCGCCGCCCAAAGCTAACGATTCGGTGCTGTCGCCAAATTCGCTTGGTACGTTGGTAAAGTATTCGAATACCGTGTGGGTGTAGTAATCAAGGCCGCGCACCAGCGTGTGATCGATGGTGTATGGAACACCTAATTCGTCTAAATGTTCGATCACTTCTTTAAAATGTTTTTTACTAACGGGATTTAAATAGTTTAAAGCCTGGGGAGCCTCGACATTTATTTCTCGAGTTTTTTCTTCTTTTGAATCTAAAATACGAAGCGGATTTTTCTTAAGTCGCTCGCGGTCGATCGCTGGTAGCTGGTTGATGTGCTTGCGGTAATATGCAGTTAATGCGCGCAAATATTCGACGCGCGATTCTTTGTCGCCAATGCTATTAAGCTTGATGGTAACGTCTTTAATACCGGCCTCCTCGATGATTTTGTATCCTGTGTAAATAACCAGCGCATCAAGCGTACTTTTGGTTTTGCCCAAGATCTCGACTGAAAACTGATAGAATTGCCGATAGCGGCCTTTTTGCGGCTTGTCGTGGCGAAAGTAGGGACCGTAGGTATATAAGTATACCGGCTGCGGGCGGTTCATCATGCCTTGTTCGATATATGCGCGCATGATCGCGGCGGTACCTTCGGGGCGCAACACCAACGTGTCGCCACCCTTGGTCTTTAATTCGTACATTTCTTTTTCGACAATGTCGGTGCCTTCGCCAACGCCGGTGGTAAAGACTTCAGTTTTTTCAAGTGCTGGAGTTTCGATTGGTTCAAAACCGTAGAATACCGAAATCTCTTGCGCCTTTTCGAAGAATCCTTGAAAACGGTAATAGTCGTTCCCATGAATGTCGCGCATGCCCTTAGGTGAAAATAGGTCTTCGGTCCGTACTTTTTTTGCTTCTGCCATAATACTTCTAAAAGTTAGTAATGATAATTATTCAAAATCTGCAAGCTCTCCCGGATTGATTGCAAACGTCTTAAAAGGGAATAGTCGCACTAATGGTGTGCCGATGATATTTTTTCGTGGCAACACGCCCCATACGCGCGAGTCTGAACTTTGGTTGCGGTTATCGCCCATGACAAAGTATTCGTTTTCGTTAAGCGCAACAGTGATCGAGCTGTCAAACGGTTCGCGAATGTATGGTTCGTCTAGTACAAAGCCTTTTGGATTTTCGGTGTTGGTAATAGTTACCTTGCCGTGGCGAATGCTAACGGTTTCGCCTGGTAAGCCAATGACGCGCTTAATAAGGTATTGGTGCGGAGGGTTTGGATGCTTAAATACAATTACTTCACCACGAGTTGGATTGCCAAATTGCAGTGAAAGTTCGTTAACGATTAAGTAGTTGCGGTCGTTGAATGTTGGGTACATTGAATGGCCCTTTACAATAAATGGCTGGGCAACAAACATGCGAACCGGAACGACAATTACGATTGCAATGGCAATAAACCACAGCAATTCTTTAATTTCGCTTTTTTTGCCTTGTTTGGTGTCGGTGCCTTGGTTATCAGATTGTGTTATCATCATGGATGCCAAGTATACTCGTATGTTGGGCTTATTGCAAATACGCCATAAACTTGCGATCTCGGCAACATCTTGCCTTATGCGTGTCAAAAAAATTACTGCCATTGTAGCCATTATCGTAGTTTGTATTGTCGCTTACGTGACCGTGTCCTTTTATAAACGACATTATTGCAGTGCCGATGTTTCATCGGCAGAACGCTTATTTATCAATAATAATGAACTTACCGTTTTAGTTGCTGATACAGAGGCGCTGCGTACCCAGGGCCTTTCCGGTACTGACCGCGTGCCGTATGATGGAATGCTTTTTGTGTTTCCTGCACAAACCACACCGGCATTTTGGATGAAAGACATGCGTTATCCAATAGATATTGTGTGGATCAAGAATGATCATACGGTATTAAGCGTACTTTTGAATGTTGATCCCAAAACATATCCGCAATCGTTTACACCCACGTCACCCATTCGTTTTGTGCTTGAACTTCCTGCGGGTAATGCAAGCCAGTTGGGGATTACTTCGGGTACTTTGATCAGCGGTTTTGGCAAAAAAGAAGGCTTGCAATTGTTTGGCCTTTGTGAACCTCTTAAAAAATAATATTTTTTTTACGTCGCATTCGACAGTGCAAATTCGGTGATG
This sequence comes from uncultured Candidatus Saccharibacteria bacterium, assembly GCA_964464735.1. GTDB lineage: Bacteria > Patescibacteriota > Minisyncoccia > Phycocordibacterales > UBA1006 > CAYXKF01. Next base: position 100,726 of record CAYXKF010000001.1, read on the forward strand.
CGTAGCGGTGAAAAATGTTCACTTTTATTTCACGCAGTTTGAAAATTTGATAGAATAGAAACCCTAATCGATAACAATTATTAGCATTTTTTAGTAATCGTTTTTTATGGTATCGCCCCTAAAAACCACAATCTTGCATGTCCGCAAGCGCGACCTTTCGGTTGCACCTTTCGACATGGAACGCATTTATAAGGCAGTCTTAAAGGCAATGGAACAGACTCGCGAGGGTACTGAAAAGCAAGCCGATCAAGTAGTACGCGCGGTTGTCCGCGACCTTGAACGCCTGGCTAAAAGCATGAAAGGCGCCGAGTTTACTCCTGCCGTCGAAACTATCCAAGACTTGGTCGAAGAAGAACTGATGCTTCATGACTTTACTAAGACTGCCAAGGCATACATCTTGTACCGCGAAGAACGATCAAAGGTGCGCAAGGCTCAGGGTTTAATTAGCCCTGAATTTCGCAAGAAGGTGCAAGAAAGTGCAAAGTACTTTGCAACTCCGTATAACGAGTTCATCTACTACCGAACTTATTCAAAGTGGGTTCCCGAAATCGGCCGCCGCGAAACATGGGTTGAAACCGTTGACCGTTTTATGGCGTACATGAAGGAAAACCTGGGCAAAAAAATGACCGCCGGCGAATACAGCGAAGTGCGCGAGGGAATCCTTGACCAAAGCGTGTGTGCTTCACAGCGGTTGCTTTGGTCTGCGGGCGATGCGTGCCGCAAGACGAACGTCTGCGCATACAACTGTTCGTACCTTGCGCCAACCCAATGGCAAGATTTGGGTGAAATCATGTATGTTCTAATGTGTGGCGCCGGGCTGGGCTTTTCGGTTGAATCTGAAAACGTACAAAAATTCCCGCAGATCAAAAAGCAGACTGGCCAAAAAGCTCCAACTATTGTGGTGGGCGACAGCAAAGAAGGATGGGCTGACGCATTTGTTGCAGCCTGCAAGATCTGGTCTGATGGAAAGGATGTTGATATTGACTATTCACAGATCCGTCCAGCCGGTGCGCGCTTAAAAACTATGGGCGGTACTGCATCGGGCCCTCAGCCGTTGAAAGACCTGATGATCTTTGCAAAGCAAAAGATCCTTGCGCGCCAAGGACGCCGACTTTCAAACATTGACCTGCACGATATCATCTGCGAAATCGGACTTATTGTAGTTGCTGGTGGTGTACGCCGCAGCGCACTTATCTCGCTTTCTGACCTTGAAGACAAAGATATGCGCGACAGCAAGAAAGGGCAGTTTTGGATGGATAACGGCCAACGATCAATGGCAAACAACAGCGCCGTATACTTGCAAAAGCCGACTGCCGAAGAATTTTTGCGCGAATGGAAGTCGTTGGTTGAATCACGAACAGGCGAGCGAGGTATTTTTAACCGCGGTTCGCTTGAATTCCAGACTCCTGACCGTCGATGGAAGACCTTAAAGAATCAAGACCAGGTTGGTGTAAACCCATGTGGTGAAATTATCTTGCGCTCAAAGCAATTTTGTAACCTGACATCAATTGTAGTACGTCCAAAAGATAATCTTGAAACCCTAAAGCGCAAAGTTCGCGTTGCAACTATTTTAGGAACCTACCAGTCAACGCTGACGAACTTCGGCTACCTTTCGAAAGAATGGAAGAAAAATTGCGACGAGGAACGGCTGCTTGGCGTTTCAATCACCGGTTATTACGACAACAAGTTGGTTCGTGATGACAAGGTGCTTGATATCTTGCGCGAAGAAGCTATTAAAACAAACCTTAAGTACGCAAAGAAATTTGGCATTAATCAATCAACTTCGATTACCTGCGTAAAGCCGCACGGAAACTCGGGTCAGATGTTGCATGTAGGTTCGGGTATGCACCCATGGTTTGCAAAGTACTTCATTCGCCGCGTGCGCATTGGTACTAACGACCCGTTGCTTAAGCTGCTTATCGACCAGGGCGTTCGCGCGTTGCCTGAAGTTGGATACTCGACATCAAACACGACCGTGATGGTGGTTGAATTCCCTGTAAAGGCCCCAGAAGGTGCTATTACTAAAGATCAAGTAACGGCGATCGATTTGTTGAAAGAATGGAAGCGCATCAAAGAACACTTTGTCGAACACAATCCATCGGTCACTATTTACGTTGCCGACGACGAATGGCTTCAGGTTGCGAACTTTGTATACGAAAACTGGGAAATTGTCGGAGGTCTTTCATTCTTGCCTCGCTCTGACCATGTTTATCAGTTGGCTCCGTACGAAGAAATCAACAAGGAAGAGTACGAAAAGCGTATCAAAGAAATTAAAGAACTTGATTTCTCGAAATTGGTTTCGTACGAATTCGATGACAACACTGAAGGCGCCAAAGAAATGGCGTGCGTATCGGGAGTCTGTTCTATTGATGACGTATTGGCCGAAGAAGCGCAAAAAGATCGCGCGACGAAATAATTTATTACTTATACGAAAAAGTCCCACGCTTATCGAGCGCGGGACTTTTGTTTCAACGGGTTACCTTAATACTTTGTTTAATTGTCTTGGGTTCTGGAAAAAGAGAGCAACCTCTGCTATTGCTTTATGCAGCTTGATGCCTCCTTTGGCGTTGCTGTAACGTTTCACTTTTATAAAAACCAGAAGTTTTATTATTTCGATAAAGTTTAACGTCTGGTTGGTTATTCCAATGCCTTGGTAGAAACATTCACCGATATCCGTTTTTGTAAACGGGGCAGTATAAATAGTGTCTAGTACAGACACATTCCTTTTACTTTGCATATTTACAAATAAAAGATTGCCTTTCTTTGAATCGTAAAGCAGGCTGGCTATTTCACTTGTTTTTGTTCCTATCTCAAAAACTCTTTTAAGGCCAGGATTCTTCCAAGAGAAAAGAACCTCATTGTTAGCAACAAAAAGGATGTGTGTAACATTTCTTCTTGAAGGCCGGTTGGTTTTTGCTTCGGCTGCAGTGTCCTTTTTGCGAGCAGTAGATTTGTTACGCGCTTTGGCTTTATCTATTTCTTTGAGGCTTTTGGTGCCTCTGGTAAACCTTCTGCGGGGAAAAGAGGTTTTTGCGTGCTTTTTCGATGGATTTTTCTTCCTCGGCTTCTGTTTGGGTTTCTGGTTTCTGGCCATGGGTATAGTTTTTAATTGTTTGGGTGAATATTCAAAAATTAAGGTTCAATATTTCCAATTATAGTGTTTTCCAAGAATTGTCAAATACTTTTTTATGCATAACAAAACCGCCCCGAAGGGCGGTTTTGTAGGACGTTTGGTGGAAAAATCAAATGATAACTCCAAGGGAGTCTCCACTCACAGTGCTAATGTATCATATTTGACAGGTAAAGTCAACCAAGGTACAGTCTCGCTAAGCGTCGAAGAGTTACTCGTATAGTAATATACGGGAGGAAAGTCCGGGCATTCTCCTGAGCGTAAGCGAAGGAAAAATGGTAGCAGGTAATTCCTGTCAAAGTCTGCAACGGCTTAGAGGTGCGAGCAGAAACGGCTTCAATCGAAAGAACGAAGATATCCATGCCTGCGCATGCAGGCGCAAGGATAGTATACGCTGAAAGGCGTAAGTGAAACGGCTAAATCCTTACTTGAATGCAAGGTCGTGTCCGTAGCAATATGGAAGAACCGCTTGAGGTATGTGGCGACACATATCCCAGATACATGACTCTTTACTACAGAACCCGGCTTATAGACGCAAACGATCAGAAGACCACGGTAACTCCGTGGTTTTTTGTTTTAAAATTTCTGACATACTCGGCGCATGAAAAAAATCTATTTTGCTGGATCAATTCGCGGCGGTCGTGACGACCACGAACTGTACGGCCAGATTATCGACATGCTTAAAAAGTACGGAACCGTTTTGACCGAACACGTCGGCGACAAAAAACTAACGCCCATGGGCGAAGATTCAGCAGTACGGTTTTTGTATGACCGTGATATGGACTGGGTTCGCGAATCAGACATTATTGTTGCCGAGGTAGCTCAACCAAGTTTGGGTGTAGGGTACGAGATCGGCTATGCCGAAGCGCAAGGTAAAAAGATTGTCTGTTTGTATTGTCCGCAAGAAGGCCGCCGGCTTTCGGCAATGCTTTTGGGAAATCCTAAGGTTGAAGTATTTGAATATTCAGACCTATCTGAACTTACTGCAATTTTTGGTAAGCTCTTTATTTAGCTTGCACAAATATAACAAGCTTGTATGATAGGCGCATGCAATTAAAGTACAAAAAGCTTAATCCGGCTGCAAAAATTACCGGATATGCGCGTCCTGGCGATGTGGGTCTAGACCTGTTCTCGCTCGAAGAAAAAACTCTTCATCCTGGTGAGCACTATCGGTTTTATGTCGGAGTTGCTTTTGAGTTTCCAGTTGGATATGCGGGCATCATTAAGGACAAAAGCAGCATTTCATCAAAAGGTCTTCATACAATGGGGGGTGTTTTTGATGCGGGCTATCGAGGTGAATATAATGTTCATTTGGTCAATTTATCAAACGAACCGTACACTATCGAAAAGGGGGATAAGATTGCTCAAGTTATTTTTTACCCAGTAGCATTGGCACAATTACAAGAAGTATCCGAATTGTCTGAGTCGGAACGAGGTGATCAAGGTTTTGGAAGTACGGGAAAAAAATAATAGTATGATTTCGCAAATAATTAAAACTTGGATTCAGAAAGCGGCACTCGCTGCTGGTTTTGAAGATGTGGATTTTAAGCTTGAACATCCTACCGAACTGGCATATGGGGACTATGCAACTAATGTTGCTATGGTAATTGCGGGTCAGCAAAAGGCGAATCCTCGTGCTATTGCCGAAACAATCAAAACAAAGCTCGAGGAAAATATCATTGCCGAAGTTGAAAGCGTTTCAGTTGCCGGGCCAGGGTTTATAAATATTTCACTTTCAAAAGAGTTTTTTGCAAAAGAAATTTCAAGTATTTTGGATACTACAGATGCGTACGGAAAAAATACCAATAAGTCAGGTGAAAAATGGGTGATCGAGCATACGTCCCCTAACCCAAACAAGGCAATGCACTTAGGGCATTTGCGAAACAACGTAACCGGAATGGCGATTGCTAACATTGCCGAAGCAAATGGCGTTTCAGTTGTCCGTGATGAGGTTGATAATAACCGCGGTATTGCGATTGCAAAACTAATGTGGGGATATTTAAAGTTTGCGCGAAAAGACAGTGATCAAACAAAAACTGACATAGCGTATTGGTATGATCATCAAGATGAATGGCAGATTCCAGCGGATCGCCAGATGCGACCTGACCGATTTGTCGATCAGTTGTATGTCCAAGGAGCTGACGATTTTAAGAATCCCGAAGTCGAATCAATTGTGCGTAATTTTGTAGTTTTGTGGGAAGCGCACGATGAAGCTATTTGGGAGCTATGGAAAAAAGTTTTACATTATTCGTATGAAGGGCAAAATCTTACGCTGAAGCGTTTGGGAAACAAATGGGATTTTGTCTGGCGTGAACACGAACACTATCAAAAAGGAAAGGATTTGGTTGAAGAAGGATTGTCAAAAGGTGTATTTAAAGTAGGCGAAGGCGGCGCGATTGTGACCAATTTTCTGGATGAAAAATTGCCTGACACTGTGCTTATCAAATCTGACGGAACATCGCTGTATATCACGCAAGACATTGCGCTGACAAAACTGAAGCGCGAAAAATATGGAGCGCAAAAACTATTTTGGGTAATCGGTCCCGAGCAATCACTTGCCTTACAACAGCTATTTCGTGCGTGCGAACAATTAGGTATTGGAAAAGAATCTGACTTTACTCATATTGCATATGGCTACATGAGTATCATGAAAAACGGACAAGTCGAAAAGATGAGTTCGCGCGCTGGCAATGTCATTTATATCGATGACTTAATTGATATGGTTAAAGAAACAGTCGTTGATAAAATGAAAAATCCTACCGACGAAGCTGCCGAGAAAGTGGCAATTGCCGCGGTCAAGTTTGCTATTTTATTTACCGGCCGTCTGACCGACACTGCATTTGATATCGATCGCGCGACAAACCTTGATGGAGATTCGGGCCCGTACTTACAATATACTGTTGCGCGAATTCATTCGTTGCTTGAAAAAGCTAAAGGAGAGGGAATTTCTGCTTTGACATCTGATGCCGAGACAACATCAGTGCATAAAATGATCTATCGATACCCTGAAGTTGTTTCGTATGCGCTTGAAAATTTAGCACCCAATGCAATTGCGACATATCTTATAGAACTGGCCCGCGAGTTTAATTCGTTTTATAACGGCAATAAAATTGTTGATACCGAACATGCAGAGCTTTCGGCTACACGCTTGGCGCTTGCGCAGTCAGTAGCGATTGTTATCAAAAACGGACTTTTGCTTTTGGGAATCGAAGCGCCAGATTCAATGTAATGGAACACGGCATTGTTATTTCGTATAAAAAATCAGGTGAAGTATTGGCAGCGCAGATGCGCCGCATTCGACGAGAACATGACATTGCCGAATCGGTACCAATGACTTACGCGGGAAGGCTTGATCCTGCAGCAGAAGGCTTAATGATGTACTTGGTTGGCGATGAACGCCATAAAAAAGACGAATTTTTAAAAAAAGAAAAAGAATATCAGTTTTCAATACTCTGTGGAATACAAACCGATACTGCTGATTTGTTGGGTTGTGTCATAAATTCGCGCGAAATTTCTCAAGACGAAGTTGTTGTATTGGCTAAAAATATCACTAAGGCAATTCAAGGTATTCATCGGCTGTCTATCCCTAGTTATAGCGGATATAAAGTCGCAGGGAAGGCGCTTTGGACTTTTGCACGCGCCGGTAAAGAGACTCCGGCTATTACAAAGCGCATGCAAGTTCATTCATGCGTTATTGATAATCCGGCAGAAATTGTATTTACAGAAGTAGTAAGAAAAGTTGAACATTTGTTTGATATAACCGAAGGGGATTTTAGAAAAAAAGAATGTTTGCACAGTTGGCATACGCTTAAAGAAGTAAAAAGTCCTCTAGCTTTAATATCATGCACTGTTCATGTAAGCAGTGGAACGTATATTCGCTCGCTTATTGAATTTTTATCTAAAAAGTACCAGATACCGCTTTGTGCTTTTCATATTACCCGTACAAAAGTAGGGGGTTTTGATACGGAAGGAGTATATTAAGGTACTTGACTTTTATATGTAAATATGCTATTATACTGGTATATGACGATCAAAAACGTTACAAAATATATGATTTTCGGCCTTTTGGCTGCTACGCTGCCTTTTGGCTTTGTAAGCGCTGATTACGGTGTTGTACCTTCGGGAAACAATCTTCCAACAGGTACCTTGTCTGGCGGTAATCAGTATACAGGTTCATTAAATACTGCAACGACGTATCCTTCGGGAAACACGTTGCCTACGGCAAATCTTACATCTGCAAACCAGAATCAGAATCAGTATGATTACGGTACAGTATATTCGGGAGCAAACCTTCCAACCGACAACCTAAGTGTTGATTACCAAAATGATGGTAATAACAATGGCAATAATAACAATAACTCGAACGACGGCATTGAAGTTGATGTCTCGATCGATGATATTGATGACATTACCGACGAATCGGCAACGATTACTGTTGAATACGATATCGAAGGAATTAACCTAAGCTCATCAGACGAAGCGCGCATTTATGTCCGCTACGGTACGTCATCAAGCAACCTAAACAAGACCTCGGATTCTGAATACAGTGATGACGAAAGTGACAGCCTTGAGATTGACCTTGATGACCTAAACGACGACACGAAATACTATGTTCAGGCAGTCGTGCGCGTTGATGGCGAATATTACTACAGTAGCAAAAAGAACTTTACGACTGATGAAAATGAAACTACGGTAACTACTTCGTCAAATAATAACTCGAACACTGCTGCAACCTATTCACAAAGCACTTCGTATTCTTACCCGACAACAACGACTACTTCGACGGTAAAAACTTCAAGTGGAGTCGTAGTGTCAAATACTGCACACAGCGACATTGCGACATTGGTTATTAAAAACAATGTTACGGCAATCGGCCGCGGTGACACAGTAAGCTATCTTGTAGAATACAAAAACATTTCGAAAAGTACTATTAGCCGCGCGCGACTAGTAGTATCGCTTCCAAGCGAGATGCGCGTTACGGCAAGCATGATGGGCATGCAGGCGGGTAATACCTTTATCATGGATATCGGTAGCCTTGCGCCGGGCGAATCTGACTCGATCATGTTCGTCGGTAAAATGCTTCGCTCGCCATTGGCCGGATTTGTTACCGCACAGGCAACACTGACCGGTGAAGTAAATGGTAACACCATTACAATCGACTCGGCTGATGCTGACCCGTTTGGAAATGCTGGTACTGCCTTAACTGGTAGTGCGGTCAATAGCGGTGTTGGTGCAAGTGTTATCGTGATTATCATGATCCTTGCGATCGCCGGATTGGTTATTGCGATCATTCACTATCTTACGAAAGATCAGCCAAAACCAAGTCATAAGAACACTTACGGAGCTTACTAAGCCTTTTGTTTAGCAGGCAAAGTGGACAAAACCCCCGCGGCGCTATGCGCCGCGGGGGTTTGTATTGCACTGTCTTTAAAAATACTTTATAATGCCAACAAGCAATGTTGCTTGATAATTGAAAACTCGAAACTGAGTCATGAAGAACCTTTTTACCATTTTTTGCTGGCTTGCCGGCACTATTTTCGTGTATGCGCAGCATGATGCGCCTGTATATGAAGATGATTGCAGTGGAGAAGATGCTGACTGCAGACCATTCATTGAACTTTCGTGGTTCAACGCGATGAGCTGGGTGAGCGAAGAATCCAAGCATAACGAACACGCTAAGCCTGTCCTTGAGTACTCAATGGGTATGAAAGGTAACATTCGCGCGTTTAGATCCACTAAATATCCATCATTGGGGATCGGCGGATTTACGTCATTCGGCTTATGCAAAAAATTCTTACCAAAACCTCAAGGTGAGCTTAACGGCGAAATCTTAGGAGGACCAGCTTTTAGGTTGAAAAGAAAGATGACATGCTACGACTTTGGCGCTGGCGCTGGTTTTACGACCGAAAGCCATAGCCGTTTGCCGGTAGCTACTGAAGCGTACTTGGGGATTACACACAAGATACCCAGAATCAATGCTTCGATAGAATTTTTTGGTGCTGTAAATTATGCACCGGGGAAATTCGGTTATCATGGTTTTCTTCTGTTTTATCCTCGCGACTGGATCGGTCTTGGTTTGACCGCCCAACGCGAAGGAACAGTTGGTCCACGAATCCAAGCTGGCTACAAGTTCATTTACGCATTTGTATCTGGATGCTGGAATCTTGAAGCTAAATCACCATCAGGGATGGTTGGCTTATATTTTTGGTTCGGGGAAGATTAGTTTTTACCAGTACTCTTATTGTATAAGGGGAAGTATATTTCAGAAAGCTCCACATTTAGGGGCTTTTTTTAATGCTTAAAATAATAGGTTGCATTTTATAAACAGTATGGTAGTATCTCGCGGTATGTTAAAGATTCGATTACAACGCACCGGCCGCAAAAATGAAGCTCATTTTCGTGTGGTCGTTGCCGAACACACTAAATCGCCTACATCAGGGCGCTATGTCGAAATGCTTGGCTCGTACAATCCTAAAGCCGGCACGGTAACTATCGACAAAGAACGCGCATTGCACTGGATTAAAAACGGCGCCCAGACGTCTGGAACGGTCCATAATTTCCTGGTCTCGCAAAAGGTGATCGAGGGCAAAAAGATCAACGTCTTGCCTAAAAAGTCATCAACGGTAAAGCGAAAGGAACTTAAGAAGAAATAGTTATGAACAAAAGCCGGTATATACCGGCTTTTGTTCTGTCTTAAAATTAGGTATGATAAGGCATATTCTATGAAGCCTGTATATAAACATTTCTCGAAGATTGCTTTTCTTATTATTGGCGTCACCCTAAGCATCAGCCTCTCAACATTCGCCGCCCCACCCGCAACTAA
>CAYXKF010000002.1:0-110229 GCA_964464735.1 uncultured Candidatus Saccharibacteria bacterium
AACAATAAGCAATGGCACAATTAGTACTATGCCCAACGGAAAGAGCGACTTACCTTCGTGTAAATTAGTATCGATAATATGCAGTTTATCATGCGCATCAACTAATATGTTGCTTAGACAAAGGTGCACCAAGCCCGCATGGCCGATAAGGTCAACGGGCGCATGTCCATCATTAACCATGCGTTTAACACCAGTAACAATCTGTTCAAATTGCGATCGCACGGCATTATTTTGCAGATGCTTTTCTGAAAGATATTCTCCTTTGATAAATGGCTGAATTTGCACTTCCTCGCGCTTGTCTGGGTCGCCTACTTCGATGGTATCAACAACGTAATCGCCAAAATATGTTTTGCATATCTGATAGTCGTGCACCATTTTTGCAATTCCCTTTTTGCCGGCAATTTTACCCATCAATGAAAACTTGATGACTTGGTTGTCGCCATACATATATACATTGCGATCAAACCCGCGGCCGATCTTTCTTCCTATTTTTGATTCATGGTACATAAAAGCTTACGTCCTTTTAGCATTTGACTGAAACAAAATTAGTACAGCCAACCAAAACAGAGGCTTTTGCCTGGTGCATCAGCCGCCATTGCCGATTTATTAGTAATAACACTGACACCTGCGCACTGCTTTTTTGTTGCTTCAAATTGCGCTGCCATGTCAGGCGTCACAAAACCAGGTGATGATGTAAATGATTTTGGAAAGATAAATACAATAACAACTATCAGAATTAGTATGTAAATTATTTTTTTCATATTATGAATTCATTACGTGGCTTTTAAAATTATCCAATATCGCTTGCCAGCCGGCTTGCTGCATTTCGATTGGATTTTGATTTTCAGGATCAAAGGTCTCGACAATACTGTATCCCTCGTTTTCAGGAATAAAGTCGATTGAAACCTTTCGTCCGTCTTCCATAATATATTCGATTTTTTTAAATTCTTCGACGTTGGTATAGGTGCCAGTAAAATCAAAGCTTGCACTGCCGTCTTTTGCAGCCATGGTCGTTACGAACTTTCCGCCTGTCTTAATATCGTTGGTCGCTGCCGGAGCGTGCCAATCGGCTGATGCAAACGCCCACTGCATAATATGTTCGGGCACTGTCCAATACTGCCAGATTTTTTCAATAGGTGCCTTGATAGTTATTTTTACAGTTATTGGTTGCATCGTATATTTATAAATTAGTCTGTTAAAGGAATTTCTACTACTGTTTCGTACGGAAACTCGGGCGGATTGAAGTCAGGGCTTCCTTCGGCAAATTCTTTGCGCATTACTTCGTATGAATCCGCGCCTTTGATGATTTTATACCACTCGCCAAATCCGGCAGCGTAGCATTGGATTTTTGTCGTGCCCGCAACCATATCGTAATCTTTTGCATCAGGATCAACATCGTTGCAGCTTCCCTGCACTTCATCAACTTTTTTCGAAACTGTTTTTCCGTTTGCGTACGTTACATCAACAAATATTACTGTCTTTGGCAATCCATCAAGGTCATCTTCGCCCGGCACATATCGCCACGCAAATGCCGAGGCGGCGCCCGACAAAGCAGCGGGCTCTGTTTCGTTTAAAACACCCTTTGATTTTTTGTTTATTGCAATGACGATAACCGCAACAATAAATACAACAACCAAAAAACCAACTATTTTCATCGCGTTTTTCATGTAACTAGTATACCAGTAAAGGAAGCTAAGTAGAATTAAATTTGCTTTTATTTATATACTCTAAATACTTGACTTATTTAATATAATATAGTATAAGTATATTAACTAAACCTTAACATTGCTATGAAAGATATAAAGCCAAGCGATACCGACTTAAAGACCGAAAACACTCAGCTAACTGACGAAGAAAAGGTGACCGGATACATAATGGGCACCCTTCTCTATACACCTCAAGTTTATGTCAAAAGCGCCGATTATGTAGAAATTATGGTGTATGCACCCAACGAAAATCATCCATCGATGAAAATTTTCAGAATGATAGGCCGCTGTGTAAATCTACTTAATACTCCTGAAGGTTACCAAGAAATAGATTTTCAGGACGAAGTAAACATACTAACAAAAGAAGGCATGGGCAACAGCACACGCTGGCAAGTAAATTTTAGTGTTTTTGTAAACAAAGAAACATTTGACTTTGTTTCAATTCACAACAGGCCAAAAAGTGTCAACAAAACAATGGAGAGTGTTCAGGTATTTACTGACCTTGTAAAACGCAAAGGCTCAAGACTTTATGCTGGGAGTTGGCGATTTGAATCTGACGGTCAAAGTTGGATTCCTCAAACAAATAACGGTGCTATTCCCCCTCCCCTAAAAACACTTTTTAGAACCACTCCTGCGATAGAAAATAAATAACAATACATAACTGAATACAACCAATAACCCTAATCGGGAAGCAATTGCTTCCCGATTTTTTATTGCTTTTTTTAATGAAGCCCGCACGAGAAGTTTTAAAATCTGTTAAAATAGCTTCATGGCCACAAAACAAATTTCAAGCGGCACGGTACACAAAACTCCCAGCGATCTAAAAAAGGCGCTTACTTCAGTGAAGGCCGTATTAGAGGTATGGGAAGATATTACCCCACTAGCCCGCAACGAATGGATTTGCTGGGTTACATCGGCAAAAAAGGATGAGACGCGAAAGCACCGCATCGAGGTTGGAATTGATAAAATGAAAAAAGGCATGCGCCGCCCATGCTGCTGGATCGGATGCATACATCGAGCGGATAAATCAATAAGCCCTTCGCAAAAATACATCCTTGGAAAGACTTCTAAAAAGAAAAATACCATTAAAACACGCTAACGAGCCAGCGCGAGAACAAAGATCCTGGAATGCAGCGGACAATCACATTTCGCACTTTAACAACAAGGGGATTTTTGATCATGACGAACTTTTCCATAAGGCGAATTACCGTTTGGACATTTTTGATTTCGTGCGTGCGGCGTTTTGAAAAAGCCACAAGCGCATTTGAGACATCGGCATAACGTGTTAACTCCTCGGCCAGTACTTTTGCATCGCCCAGGGCAAGTGTGGTGCCAAAACCCGAAATTGGCGATACGCTGTGTTTTGAATCGCCAATAAGGACAACGCGGCCTTGATACCATTCTTTCTGTTGTACAAACACCATATCATCGCAAAAAATGCGCTCTTGGGTTACAGCCGACTTTGCGTGCTTACGAACAAACGGAAATCGCGAAAAAGCTTTTTCAAGTTTCTCTTTCGTATATAAATTAGGATCAAAAGAATCCGCCACATGCATAAACCCCGCCGTGACACGATCTTTATACGGAAGGCTTAAGAAAAAATATCCCGGCTCGCTGGTAAGATAGTAGCCGTCAAAGTGACTTAATTGTGAGGGCTCCCAGGTGGCCCAACCAGACCAGCCGTATCTTTTAACACTGTTTTTAAATATCAGTTCACGCGTGGGTGAACGCACCCCATCAGCAGCCACTACAAGATCAAACGTTTTGGACGACCCGTCGCTAAAATGGACCCGTGCACCCGTTGGGCTATTTTCAATTTGCTGTATAGAAGTATTAAATCGGACCTTTTCTTTTCCCGAAAGCTTTGAACGTAAAAATGCGTGCAGATCTTCGCGAAGCATAGTGCGTGCAATCGCCGGTTTTGTTTGGCACGGAAAGCCGACCAAAACGGCATCGTTTTTATCAAGAAAAGCCCCTTGGCGTATCACATGAGTCTTTTCCCAAAACGCGTCATCTGCACCAAGCGATTCTAAAATATCCAGCCCCGGCTTCCACATGCCAATTGCAAATCCAATCGTGCGCCAGTCGTTTCCCCGTTCAATAATGGTGACATCGAAACCCGAATCCTTAAGAAAGACAGCAAGCGATACTCCCGCTATTCCCCCGCCTGATATAAGAATCTTTTTGTTTTCCATGAATGTATCGAAAATCTAACATGCAAGTGCTTACTCGAGCTCTTTTGAAACTATAGCAATATATGTACCGGCAATCCCCCACAACACGGGTGACCAAAAGGTAATGCCAAGAAAGTCAGACTGAAGATACGCCCACGCGCCAGCATGAGTACCTGCTATATCACAAATGGTACCAAACAAACCAATCCATATAAATATCTTAAGTAACTTTTTTGACTTATGGCGTGCAATCATCACTGCACTTAAGGCAAACAACAGTATGGCAAGAATCAGTGAATGCGTATACAAAAGAAACACCAAACTAAGTGCGATAACACAAAAAAGAGAATCTATTATCGTTTTCGTAAATGCTTTTTTCATACATTAATTGGTGATGTTAACTAACCCTTTCATTTGAGGATACAGGTCATCATGATACGCAAAAGGTCCTGCTTTTTTAAACGTAAATGTATACGATTGGCCGGGTTCTAATGTTTTTGTACCAGCATATCCTAAGGTATCGGCAGTAACCTTGTGGGTCACTGTGTCATTATTTGTCCACATTACTTTTTGACCAGCTTTAATAGTTACTTCGGTTGGAGCAAACCCAGCGCTTGTGATACTGATTTTTGCATTAACAACTTCAGGTACTGGCTTAGGCACAACCGGCGCAGAATCTGTAGGTTTTGTAGTAGGAGTCTCTGTCACCACAAGGGCAGGTTCTTCAACTAAAACTTGCGGCTGTGCTTTTTTCTTAAGCACAACAATGCCGACAACAATAAGCGCGGCTAACACTACAAGCGAAATACCTATGATAAGATGTTTTTTCATATACAAGATTTTTTACATTAAGCAGAAACAGATTTACCAAGAAGCAGTGCATACACCTTGCGGTTTTGCCAAAGGAAGTAAATATTAATCAACAGTAATACATTTCCCATGATCGCACCCGCAGCAAACAATCCGCCATCAAGGAACGCATGAAATAAGACGATGTTCAGCGTAATCGGCAAAATCAAAAGTGCAACCAAAGCCATCCGATTCATGATGGTCAAAATAATCGAAGCCGCAAACACCAACGCCATGGTATACATGACGTATTTTGTGACGTACAGCATGCTAATAAAATCGAAGGCGATCGCTGTGCTATACATATCTGCAGTCGGTTGAGGAAATATCCCCAGCACACCAAGAATAGGCGTGATAATAAGAAGGCACAGGACTACTCGTAAGATGATGTTGATTATTTTCATATCTAAAAGTATATCATAAACAAGAAAAACTTTTCCGGCACGGTGATTATTTCTTGTCCGAAGATTCTATCACCCATTCAATGCCGTACTTGTCCCGAAACATGCCAAAATACGTACCCCAAGGACTGTCGCCCATCGGACCTTCAATCTTTCCACCTACTGAGAGCCCATTGAATAACCTCTCTGCCTCTTCCCTGCTTTTTGCACTGACTAGGATTTTGCTTCGGTTTTCGTTTTCATTTACCTGACCCATGAACGACGGCACGTCATTTGCGGCAAGCATGCTACCGTTGCCGATTGGAAGCGCAATCATCATTAGCTTGTTTGCTTCAGTATCGGGTACCTGAAATTCGGGACTTGCAAGATCTTTGAAACGGACCATTTTTGTAAATTCGCCGCCAAATACTGATTTATAAAACGTAAACGCTTCTTCGGCATTGCCGTTAAAGTTAATCCAAGGATTTATTGTTGCCATAGCTTAACGATATCAAATAGCAACAGCTTGGTAAAGTTTCTCTTTAACAAAGATTAATTTAGAAACCAAAATTTCCGCTCTGATACAAGGTGCACTAACATCAATATTCGCATAGGGCTTTGGAATATATATTACGCTCTTGTTGTAAGTAGAACCCTGATTCGATATACTTTCCCTACCTATGACACTTGATTCAATGATACTTATAAACGCAATAGGATTATTCTTTTTCATCGCCGGATTCGTGATTGGACTTGGTGCAGTAACCGTAATAGACATCCATGGATTCCTCGGGCGCACATCTTCGTATTGGACCGAGGCAACTACTCGCACACACAAAGTCACCAAGCCGTTAATATGGGCAGGTATTATTCTTGCCATAATTGGTGGATGTATTTACTACCAAGGCGAAAGCTTTTGGGGTATTCCGCTTGTCCACACCATTATTGCGCTTGTCCTCATCATCAACGGATGCTTCTTGTCTTTTGTTGTAAGCCCATTCATGCTAAAACGCGAACACCAGGGTCGTTCTAGTGAACTTATTCCACACGCATGGCAAATAAAAATCATGGCAAGTCTTATTGTATCTGATATTGGCTGGTGGGGCGGATTAGTTTTGCTTGTAGTGTACATAGTAAGTAAATAGCAAAAAGCGCCGCATGGCGTTTTTTGTATAAGGTTTTTAGGGTCTAATGGAGAAATTGTTTTAGTGTACAAAATTAACAACCAAAGTTTGATTAACAAAGGCTGGGATATATACCGGCTTTTTTGTACTTAAAATTAATAGAGCTCAGGGTGCTCGAGCTGGACCATTGCCATGATAATGGCATATCTTGTTTGATCTTCTCGGGGCATTCTTCCTTTGGTAAGTATACCAACAATACCGCCTGGCAGACTCCCCGCCTTTTCATGCTCAGTAAGTCCACTTTTCTTAAAAGCCTGACTTCCATCCATTCCATTCAAAATTAACTGGGTGACCTTCCGAGGCCATTCAAAAGCAGGAGAAAGACCCAGGGCAATATTTCTTCCATCATAAATTGCACAAGCGGCTGTTTCTAAAAAACCACTTTTCGAACCAGGAACCCCGATAAGTCCGCTTTCAATACCAAAACTATAATCAGCATTATCAAAAGCTTGTTTTGCCCGTTCTATTGCCCCCTCGACCACCTCTTGTATATTTTTAGGATGACCAAATTGTTCAATCTTTACATCTACACCAAAGACTTCTGCATCTGGGAAAATCCCAGGGTACATTTTTACCGCATCTTTTACCGATTCTATTTTGGTAATATTTTGTGAGCCAACATTTATTTTCATAGATACTTATTTTACTTTAATTTATGAATACGAGTGACTAACAATACATTTTACGGCATCCAAAAGTGTTTCTGCTGTATAAGTCGCTTGCTTAGCAACAACCGGAATATTTGCAGTTTTTACAAGTATAGTTTTTGCTCCAGCGTTAATTCCCGCATTCACGTCCGATTCGCGATCACCTACCATATAAATATTGGCAAGATTAAGATTAAATTCCTCTGCTGCATCTAAAATCATCTTAGGTTTTGGCTTTCGGCAAATACAGTTATCATTTGGCCCATGTGGGCACATAAACGTTTTTAAAATTTTTATCCCACTTGGTGCAAGCATTTCTAAAACTTTATTATTGATGCGATAAAAATCATTAACGGTTATTCTTCCCTCGGATATTCCGGCCTGATTCGTAACAATAATAACCGCAAAATCATGATCGGCAAGATATTTTAATGCTTCGATGCTGTCAGGAAAAAGCTCGATCTTCTCTTCGGTATCAACCCGCTCATCAGGCGGATCAACAATAATGGTACCATCGCGATCAAGTAAGACTACTTTCATGGCGATAGTATAACAGATTTTTATCTTACCCCGAACGCTGAATGAATTTCGAAAAGCTATTATCAGTGAAAATGCTATAATTCCGAGATGAAAGAAATTATCGGGGGCATCGCCACCGTACTCACATTTGTTGCCTATATTCCATACTACCGAGACATACTTAAGGGTAAAACCCGCCCGCATGTTTATAGCTGGTCATTGTGGGGACTTTTAACAATCTTGATAGTTGCCCTTCAAATCAAAGGTGGCGCAGGACCCGCCACCTGGGTAACAGCCGCCGCGGGTTTGCTTTGTATTGGAGTGGTTATTTTGAGCCTTAAAAACGGTAAAAGAGATATTACCTACTCTGATACAATCACAGCCATTTTATCATTAATAGCCATTGGATTTTGGGTAATAGCTAAACAACCTGTCATTTCAATTATTTTGGTAGTCATTGCTGACATATTAGCATTCTTTCCGACAGTGCGTAAGTCATGGAATCAGCCCCATACGGAAACGGTATCGCTATATGCAACAAACGCACTTCGTTTTGCTTTAGCAATTCTTGCAGTTGAACACTACAGCATTCTTTCCACTCTCTGGATTGCAGTATGGGCTGCAGCAAATGGATTATTTTCGATTATGCTGGTTATAAGACGTAAATATAAGTAAACCTCAAAAAATGTCCCCGTAGGGTACTTCTAGAATCGGTAAACAGTATTCTCGAACTGGAGAAAGCCTTACTGCAAAAGAAAAAGAGAGCACTTTCGTGCTCTCTCATCCTATAGTGCTCGGGATCGTTGAACGTGTTAGAGCCTGGTTGATTCAAAATGAAATATTCTTACCTAATCTGGAAGACCGGCAAGATCATTTTCACTTGCAGCTATAACTAAAAAAATAAGTTTCCCATAGAAGACATAAACCCAGACAGACTGCATTGTCTCTGTATTAGCGTACCCATACGAATAGACATTTTGATGATCAAAATTCCATCGTAATGTTTCTTGTATCTCTTTTGGTATTAAATCAATTCTCTCATAAAAAGCATGTTTCATTATAAAATCGTCTGGCATTTTTTGCTTGAACGTGTAAAAAAATAGACACTTTGTATATTTCTGTATAATCCTGTGGTAAATCTTCCAATCATCTTCAGATATATGTAAGAGCGCTTTTGGAATACGGGTTCCATCTTGATAAGTTATGTAAGCTGGAGCCATCTTTTTTAAAAGGTTTGCTGCTTTACCAGGAGCTTTCTCCATAGATCTTTTTATTTTTCCTTTTAGAATATTGTCAGGGATGGAAGATTCTTCGCCAGAGGAGAGCGTTATCAAAAAGGTTCTAAAAAGTTCCTCATGGTGAGAATAGCTTTGGTTACAGGTTCTACATGTTGGAACAATAATTAGATCTTCGGTTCTGCCCTTAAAATAATCATCTGGAAATAAGTTTCGAGACACTGCGTGTTCTCGTGTAATATTTTCAGTAGAAAGGCAAAATATACATCTTTTTTCTTGCTCTTCATTTGAAAATCCCATTTTATGAATATACAGCATTATGAGATTAAAGTCAGCGTTTTTCAATTTGGCTCGAACCTAAGTAAAATATATAAAAACCATATTTATCAAGCCTTCTTACGAAAGCAAGGTTTTTACTCAAGAATAGATTTTTCTCCGCTCGAACCTAAAAAGCGGCTTGCCCTTAAAGAACAAAACACCACTTTCGTGGCGTCTGTTCCTTCTTGGCTCCGGGAGCAGGATTCGAACCTGCGACCAATCGCTTAACAGGCGACTGCTCTACCGCTGAGCTATCCCGGAATATCTAAACTTACAAGGCCCATCTTGTAGGATGAGCCTTGCTAATATAGCAAAATCTTAAGATAAATCAATTACTTGCGACCCTTGGCATATGCCGCATTTAAGGCAACACATTCGGGGGTTTTATCTTGTACCTGGCAGCGCAATTTATGCACTTCGGCCTCTAGGCTTTGGGCATATTCTCCCCCGCCGCCCAATTTATCAAACAGGTACAAAAAGCACAGCGACCCGACAATCAGGACGGTAAAGTAAATAAACGGGCGCAGGGCTCTCCAAATCATATATATCCAGTATAGCAAAACCGCCGGCTTTATAAAGCGGCGGTTGTTGCAAGTAATTACATGTCGATACCAAAGCGTTTGTATTCGAAGGTCTTGATGTCCCCGAACCAGTGCTTGATTTCGTGCGCCGCTTCTTCGGCAGTTTCAGAACAGTGTACGATGTTCATAACCGCGCGCTTTTCTTTGTTGGCCATTGCAGGCGAATCGATTGAAAAGTCTCCACGGATGGTTCCCACTTCGGCCAAGTATGGCATGGTTGGACCGGCAATCTTGCGTACCACATCTACGGCATGGACACCTTGCACTACCATCTTTACCAACGGTGCAGATGTCATGTAGTCGATAAGCCACTTGCGGATTTCGGGACCGATCTTTGCTGCGTCAGTTGTGCCAAAGTCAGCTTGTGCATCGTATCCATATTTTTCGTAGGTCGAAAGCGTCTTGTTTCCTAAACGAGTAATCCATTCTTCACTTTTTGGATAGTGGTCGTTAATCTGATCGAATGATGGCTGAAACATTTCAAGCGCAACGATCTTAAGATCGCGTTGTTCAAGTCGTTTGATCACTTCGCCAGTCAGGCCTTTCATGACGCCGTCAGGCTTAAGCATTACATATGTTTTTTCTTCTTTCGGGTTGTACATATCTATATAGTTGATTGTTGAATAATGACGCAATACTAACAGATGAGACAAAAAAAGCAACGAAAAAGCCTCCTATTTTCAGGAAGCCTCTCATTTTGACCTTTGATCGCTCATTATTACACTTTAGATGTTTTCAGCCCAGCTGAACCATCTTTTTGTGCGGCTATAGAGAAAATCTGTCGGTATTGGTAAATACTGGACTGTAGTGCTTACCAGAATTACCGCAAATCCTCCCATAGCATTTTCAACCGTTGCTCCAGCAAACATACAGATAAAGCATGCTCCGATAATTGCCAGAATAGAGTTGACCCTTAGAGCGAACCATAAACAGGTCCATTGATCCTTTGTATTCATAACCTAAGTTTTGAAAAATGATACCTTATTTATCAGAAAAGTCAATATTCTCAAACCCAAACAAAAACCGGCGAAAGCCGGTTTTTGTGTTTGAATATAAATAGATTACCAAGCAAGGTGAGCAAACGCTTTGTTGGCATCTGCCATCTTGTGCGTATCCTCTTTCTTCTTTACCGCATTTCCTTCGTTCTTGCTTGCAAGAACAATTTCCTCGGCAAGACGCTCTGCCATTTTTGTTCCCTTTTTGCCGCGGGCTTCGCCAACGATCCATCGAAGGGCCAAGATTGTTCGTCGGTCTGGGCGAACTTCGCGCGGAATCTGATAGTTCGAACCACCAACTCGGCGTGATCGCACCTCCATGGTCGGAGCAGCATTCTTCATCGCAAGATCAAATACTTCAAGTGGATCCTGGTTGCCGGTTTTTTCCTTGATCAGTTCAAAGGCATCGTAAACAATTGTCTGTGCAACCGTCTTTTTACCTGACCACATGACGTAGTTCATCAGGCGAGATACTTTTTCCGAACCGTATTTCTGGTCGGCTACTACTATATTTTTTCGTTTGATTGGTCGTCGCATATAAATTATTTAGGTCGCTTGGTACCGTAGCGAGATCGGGCCTGTCGGCGCTTAGCAACACCTTGGGTATCAAGGCGTCCACGTACTACCGTGTAACGTACTCCAGTAAGGTCCTTAACGCGACCACCACGGATGATAACTACCGAGTGTTCCTGAAGGTTGTGTCCTTCACCAGGAATGTAAGCAGTTACTTCCATGCGGTTGGTCAAACGTACGCGGGCAATTTTTCGAAGCGCCGAGTTAGGCTTTTTAGGAGTCGTAGTCGTTACCTTAGTACATACGCCGCGCTTAAATGGAGATGCGTATGAAGTCGGCTTGTTTTCAAGCGCATTGAAACCGCGCGACAAAGCCACCGCTTTACTTTTGCGGGTTACCTTTTTTCGATTGCGGCGCACTAATTGGTTCAATGTTGGCATAGGTGATAGATTACTTATTTTATCGTATTTAGCAAGGGCTTATTTTTTAAACGGAACACCAAGGTATTCGTAGAACATCTGCCCTTCTTTTTTTGATCCGGCGGTCGACACCAATGTAACAGCAAGGCTAAATACATCACGGACGTCTTCGTTTGCCGTTTCAGGGAAAATCGTATGCTCGCGGACACCGAACGTCAGGTTACCAATGTTATCAACCGAGTCCTTTGAAAGACCGCGAAAGTCCTTAGTTCGAGGAAGCGCAATGTGGATTAGTTTATCCAAAAAGTCACGCATGCGTTCACCACGAAGTGTCACATACTGCCCTACGGCGTCACCAGTGCGGATCTTAAATCCTGCGATTGATTTTTTAGCAGCAGTAGCCGAAGGCTTTTGGCCGGTAATTTTAGCCAAACGTTCTGCAACGTGCTTTTGAAATTCACGGTCAACCTTAGCGCGCTTACCCGTACCGACGCTGATGACAATTTTTTGCAATCGAGGAGCCGCAAGCTTATTAGTGTAGCCGCCTTGGTCTTTCAGAGCCTGATATGCATTATCCAGTTTTTGCTTCATCGTTTCCATATTACTTTATTTCTTGTCCTGAACGCTTAGTAATGCGCATCTTTTTTCCAGATACTTGCTTAAAACCAACACGCGAATGCTTGCCTGTTTTGCTGTCGACAATCATGACGTTTGATGCATGAATCGGGGTAGCCATATCGATAAGTTGCGGCTTTGCACCCTTGATGTTTGCACGCTTCTTTTTTGAAACAACACGGACACCTTCGACGATAACCATGTTAGCATCACGAAGTACGCGTACTACGCTTCCCTTCTTTCCCTTATCTGCACCGGTCATAACCATGACGGTATCTCCTTTTTTGATCTTCAGTGATTTCATATATTAAATAACTTCGGGTGCAAGTGATGCGATTTTCTGGAATCCTTTTTCAGCAAGTTCGCGTGGAATGGGGCCAAAGATACGTCCACCCTTAGGCTCTTTACCTTTTTCCAAAATAACGACTGCGTTTTCGTCGAAGCGAATGTACGAACCGTCCTTGCGGCGAAATGCTGTCTTTTGGCGTACAATAACTCCGCGAACAACGTCCTTCTTTTTAACTGCCTTGCGAGGTTCTGCAACCTTGATCGAAAGAACCACAATATCACCAAGCTGCGCGTAGCGGCGCTTTGACGCACCAAGCACTTTAAACACACGCCCGTGCTTTGCACCAGTGTTATCTGCAATTAAGATGTTTGAGCCTTCTTGAATCATATAATTATGCGGTTGCTACGATATACGACTTGTCTTTTGAAATCGGGCGGCATGCCTTAATTTTAACGGCAGTACCAGGCATGATGTTCGCAGCATCGTCGGCATGTACTTTAAATTTCTTACTAACGGTGTAGTACTTTCCGTATCGAGGGTGCTTGATAAAACGATCAATCTTAACGATCAATGTTTTTTGCATCTTGTTTGAAACAACGACACCTGAAATCAGTTTCGCTTTTGCCTCGGTCTTTGGTTTTGCGGTAATGGTTTTTTTCATAAATAGTGATTATGCGGCCTTTTTCAAAGCGGTCTGTATTCTACTGATTGTCGTGCGAAGCGCAAGCTTTTTAGTCGTATCCTTTTCGGTCATCGAAAATCGCATATCGCGAAGTTCGGCGCTTTTTTCGGCATATAGCTTAACAAGTTCTTCTTTGGTCTTTTTAGCGATATCAGGGTATTTCATATAATTAAATGGTGATCTCGCGTGATACGACTGATACCTTTACTGGAAGTTTTGCTCCTGCCTTGCGAAGTGCTTCACGTGCGATCGCTTCGGTAACGTTATCAACTTCAAACAACAATCGCCCTGGCTTTACTTCAAAGCAAAAACCTTTCGGGTCTCCTTTACCTGAACCCATGGGAGTTTCGGCACCCTTTTGGGTAACTGGTCGGTCAGGAAAGACGCGAATCCAGTAGGTTCCGTTTTTACCAAGAGTTCGAGAAACAACCTTGCGGGCAGCTTCAATTTGGTTTGAGGTAATGCGTGAACCAGTTGTTGCTTTTAGACCAAACGAACCATACGAAAGTTTCATGCCGCGGGTTTCGACAGTTTTCTTTGACTCATTGCGTCGGGCAGATTGCCATTTTCGATGTTTTACCTTCTTTGGAAACAACATAAGCCTTATTTATTGTTGCGCATCTCGTTTTCAAGCGAGTCGCCCTTGTAAATCCAAACCTTGATACCAATGTCGCCATAGGTCATGTGTGCCTTGTCAGTCGCGTAATCAATATCGGCGCGCATAAACTGAAGCGGGATCCCGCCAAGCTTAAGCTCTTCTGAGCGTGCCATATCGGCACCGCCAAGACGACCAGTCATGTACAATTTAACACCCTTTACGCCACGAACAGCCATAACTTTTTCGGCAGTCTGCTTCATCACAGGACGAAACGGCATGCGCTTTTCAAGAGCTTCAGCGATCATGTGCGCGACGATCTTTGCATTTGATTCAGGTTCTGGAACATCAAGAATATCAATCTTAAGGTCTTGTGGAACTGGAATATCATGCTTCTTCATGAAAGCAAGGATGTCTTTTTTAAGTGCGTTTGCACCATCGCCACTGCGGCCAATGATCATACCTGGTCGAGAAGTCTTAATAAGGATACGTGTTGACTTTTGGTTGCGTTCGAATTCGATATCAGCAACATAGTTTGCACGAAGCTTTTTTTCAAGGTATTCGCGCAATAAAACATCGCCTTTTAATAGGTCGTTGTACTTTTTACCTTTAGCAAACCATCGTGACTTCCAGTCGCGAAGGATGATAAGGCGTGCTGCATATGGATGGACAATCTTTGACATAAAAATTATTTAGCTGCTTTTTTAGTTCGCTTAGCAGGAGCCTTAGGGGCTGCCTCTTTTTTCGACGCGGTAACGGCTTTTACTGCCTTTGCCTTTGAAACCTTAGTGCCTTCGCGGACATCAGCAAGTACGACATGCACTTGCGCTGTTCGCTTGTTGATACGCGAAGCAGATCCGCGTGCGCGAGGCATAATGCGCTTCATGACAATTCCTTTGTTTACGGTAATTGACTTAACGACAAGCATATCAACTGGAACGCCTTGGTTATGCGAAGCATTTGCCGCAGCCGAATGAATCAGCTTGGCAATCGGATCGCTTGCACGCTTAACAGTAAAGCCTAATGCAATCAATGCATCAGGAACACGCTTACCCTTAACGGTATTTGCAACAACGCGGACTTTGCGTGGTGATTGTCGGTAGTTTTTAAGAAAAGCTTCCATATATCAATATTATTTCTTAGCTGCGGCCTTAGGGTCGGCAGTTGCGGCTTTGGCAGCCTTAGCTGCTGCAATGTCAGCTTCCTTGGCTTTTTGGTCGATATCTTTTTGCATCTTACCTCCGTGTCGGTGGAAAGTCTTAGTTGGAGCGAATTCACCCAGGCGGTGACCGATCATGTCTTCGGTAACTAAAACAGGAATGTGCTTTTTACCGTTATAAACGCCAAAAGTAAAACCAACCATTTCAGGGCTGATTTGGCACGCGCGGTACCACGTCTTAATAACCCCCGTTTCTTGAGGCTTTTTGCCGGCGATCTTCTTTAGAAGTCGGGCAAGAATGTATGGTCCTTTGTATAGTGAGCGTGTCATATCTTTTTGCAATAAAAAGAGCTCGGTAATGAGCTACGAGCGCTATACTATATCAACGACCCTTAAATGTCAAATACTGCTTAGTTTTCCGACGCTTGCCAAAAAAGCTTATATTTTACTTGCTACGTATGGCGTTTTTGCCATCCAGGGCATATACGATGGTTCCGTCGGTTTGGGTCGAAATTGGCGTAATACCAAGTGCCTTCACAAAAGAGATAATTTCGGGTGCCGGATGATTATATTTATTACCCCGCCCCGCCGACACAATGGCAACATCAGGCGACACTGCACGCAAAAACTCGACCGAACTGGATGTTTTTGACCCATGGTGGCCAAGTTTTAAAACATCAGCATCGACAACTGAAGGCTGGTACAGCGAAACTATTTGATGTTCATTTTGCCGCGACGCATCGCCGGTAAGCATGACTGAAGAATTACCATACACCAGCTTTGCAACGATCGAATGCTCGTTGGTATCAGAAAATGCAGTGTCAATAAATGGATGCAGGATATCTAAATAAATTCCGCGCTGGTCATCAAGTATCACGCGCATGCCCGCAAGCGCTTCAAGCTGTTCTTCAGTATCAAGTTCGGCAATTAAACTTGTCCAAGCACCCGAATCCCCTTTAATATTGCCTGGCTCCATAAAACGCTTGACCTTATAGTCGCGTAACACATCAACTAGGCCCGCGATATGATCACTATCAGGATGCGTTGCAATAACTAAATCGATCGAATGGTCAAAAAGCGGCATAGTGCCCCTCAGTCGTTGCAAGACCGATGCGTCAGGAACGCCATCAATTAAAATTTGCACTCCATTAGGTGCTTCGATAAATATTGCATCGCCCTGCCCTATGTCAAAAAACGACACAGAGAGCATGTCGGATGAATTAAGTTTTTGATGCATACCAAAAGCAGCAATGCATGCGACTAGGGTAAAAATAAAAAGAACAATCAGCGAACCGAACAGGACAAATGTTGTATTTATGACGCGAGCCATTCTTTGTATGCGGTGATAATTTTCTCTACGACCGTATCAAGATTGTTTTCAGAAAGACCGGTATCAATCACAAGATCATATTGCGAAATGTCGCTCATATCGACATCATATAGATTCTTATACCGCTGCGTATCACGCTCAAGACGGCTGATTATTTTTGCCTTCAATTCTTGAGGAGTCTCGATACGATCTTCACTTTGCGAACGCAGTGGGTCGTTTTTCATACTTTCAAGAATACGTCCAACTGCAATATTAGGATCAAGATCAAGATATACCTTAAACGAATCAGGAATCCAAAAAAAGCCCAAACGCGAATCAAGTACTAACTTTTCTTCGTTGCCACAATCACGAACCATCTGGTCGGTCTCGCGATCAGCCTCGGGGTGCGTTTCGGCGTAGACCATATATTCGGCAATTCCCATATTATGGCGCAATGCTCCGGCGCGCTGAAAGTCTCCAGATGATTTGTGAGTATATCCAAGCAGTGCAGCAATACGTTTTCCGGCACTACTTTTGCCGCTTCCATTCTTGCCATTGATGGTAATAATGGTTTTTTTCATATGGCGCGAGTATACCGTATTTTGTGATACAATGCATTATTATCCATTTATTTCATATATTGGTATTACTATTTTGAGAAGTTTTCAGCTGGTAACAGGTTGTCACTTAGCAAAACTCAAAAGTTATGTTCTGAAAACTGCGAGAAATAGTAATGCAAACTCAACACCATTATGATAACCGAAAAAACATTTTCATTCCCTTCCGACCTAAAAGGCATCTCACAAGAAACCATGGCCGAGCATCTAAAGCTCTATGCTGGTTATGTAAAACACGCAAATTTAGCATTGGCGCATATTGAAGAATTAAGTAAAGATGTTGAAAAAAATACCTACGAAATTGGCGAACTGTCACGCCGCTTTAGTTTTGAATACAATGGCATCAAGAACCACGAATATTATTTTGAGCAGCTTGAAAACGGTGCACACCCACTTACTACTGGCAGCGCACTTGAAATAAAGATCAATAACCAGTGGGGATCCTTCGACCAATGGCTTACCGCATTTAAACTTTTGACAAAAACCCGCGGTATCGGCTGGGCAGTTTTGTATTACGATAGAGACCGCGACATGCTTTTTAACGTCTGGGTCGACGAACAGCATCTGGGTCACCTAAATAGTTGCCAATTTATTTTTGGTATCGATATGTGGGAACATTCGTACGTAAAAGATTACCTTCCCAGCGGCAAGGCAAAATATATTGATGAATACATCGAACAAGTAAATTGGGGTGTTGTTGAAAAACGAATGGCGTAACAAAAAAGCCGGACCTATGGTCCGGCTTTTTTAATGCTCATGCGGTGGACGCGTATGGCGCTTGACCCACATTGCCAAATGAATGACATAGATCGAAAGGAATATCAGTGCGACCGTAAGGACAATAATTGCAATCAGCGCGAACTTGGTAAACGATATCAGCATCGCCATTTGCGTTACCAACTGCTGGAATGCCAGTTCAGTCGGTGTTGGGCCTTGTGGTATTTGTACGACGGGGACAGTAAAGACACCTTCGCTCTCGGTTACAACCGGCTTTGTTTCTTCAACCGGTGTCGGCTTAGATGGCACAATAACCGCAGGCTTTAATGTGTAAGTTCCGGTACCATAGGTGCGCAATACATCGCTTCCGGTTCCATCGTTTGCCAATACTGCACCGCTCGTGAACGCCAATTCGGCAGTTCCTGTTTTTTTAACCCTAAAGGTAACTTTAAAAAGTTCGCCGCTGTTTCCCTGAAAACCACCAATTGCTACTCCTTCAAAGTTAATGACACCGTCAGACGTACGCACTGTTGGGCCCGCCGCGCCGGGTGGAAGCCACTGGTCGATGATCGAATTTGATTTTGATGACGAGACATATTCAAGCATCTCGCGCGGATAACGGATCGTGCCTGAAAAGGCATTTACTGACGCATCAGTACTTGAAGTAACAACCGAGACCGTAAACGTCTTTCCTACCTCGAAACTTCCTGATGACGGCGAAAAACCAAGCGATGCCGCAAAGGCGCTGCCTGGAAACAACAACACCGCTGCAACAAATCCAGCTGCGATTACTGACGATGAAAGAATGTTACGAAAGATTTTCATGACGCTTCAGTGCTTTTCGTATTATCGCATAGGCGAACACGATTGCAACGGTAGCGAGCAACGCGATAACCGCAAACGATCGAATGCGAATTGCATTTGGAAGTTTGGTTTTAGTAACGGTCTGATTACCCGCTTGGTCGACTGCTTTTACCAACACCGAAAATGCACTATATGGCTGACGAAGTTTGTATGGACTTGTTGCGACACGCCACGTAAGCAGATTTTCTTTTACTTCGAAGTGTTCGATGCCCGAACCCTGATCAGAGGCGTCAAACAAAACCGTAAGATGCCCATCAAAAAGATTTTCATCTTGCACTATGATCGGCATCATCATAACTGGCTGCACAGTATCATTGATTGCATATTCTTTAGGCACCAACTTTGCATCTGCGCGTATCGGAAATGCAGCCATGCGCACAGTGGCAGCACTTCCAGCACCATCGTGCACCAACAACTGTGCATCCTTGATTTCAATCATTCCCGCGCCGGCGTTGGTTGCCTTAAGGATAAGCCGAACTACACGGCCCGGAAGAATATTTTTTGGCGACCGCGGATCAATGAGACCCGAAAACCCGCCAGGGACAATGCCTGAAAGCCTTACTGCATTTCCCGACACACTGGCGCGTGAAATCCATGTAGGAACAATCGAATCATTATCAAGCGACCGTACAAAAGTAAAATTCTGAGGGATCGAAACTGCAAGCGAAATTGCATTAATATTTTGATTTTCAGGATCAAGCATGACATCAACAGCGAACTCTTGGCCAATGTGCACAGCTTGGGTATTTGACTGCAAAAAAAGTTCGGCCGCATGCACCCCCGGTGCTGCGAAAAACAGCGCAGCAATAACAAGCGTCATAAAAATGTATGCAGAAATTTTTATAAGGGTATGATTCATATAATTATCCGGTCCAATAATATGCAAGGATCGAGAAATCAACCAGCGAAACACTGCCATTGTGATTAAGGTCGATATGCGCCGGCACACCTGGTTTATTGTACCAAAATGCCATGATTGAAAAATCGACAATATTCACCCTCCCGTCGCAATTAAGGTCGCCAACAAGCGCGGCGCATGAATCAAGAGGGAGTGTTTCGGTTCCTACATTAAATTGTACGATTTTTCCGTACGGGCTTACCTCAGCCGGCAGTACCGTTTTTGATTTCGTCTCGTGTCCACCCACCTCAAGCGGTGAAGTATCAAGCGTCAGCAAATAAGCACCTGACGTGTCGGTAGGGACCGAATGGAATGTCTCGATGGCCGAATGCACCGAGATCACGACGCTTTGGTTCGGGACGCTTTGACCAAAAATAGTCAGGTTATCGCCTTGTTTGACCGTCGACTTATCAACTGCAATGGTTGGCGATAAAAATATCCCCGAAACGTCGGTGGTAACATTACTGGTTACCATGATCGAGAATGAGATACTTTCAGAATTGCGACCATTGGCATCAGTACTGTATACCGAAAAATTGTAATTATGTTCGGATAAATCAGAAAGCGTCACGTCAAAATGCGCATCGGGTCCACTAATTGTGGTAATTGCAACTTGACCGTTTTTTAAGATGCTTACTTTTGAAAAAGGATACGCACGGCCAGAAAAATTCACGCTGGCGTTCCCACCCGAACCTTGGCCCGCACCTCCCCCTCCTCCTCCGCCACCGCCCCCACCTCCGGATCCAGGGCTATTTACCTGCGCAGAAATTGAAAGGTTTTGCAAATCAGTAATGGCCAAGGTGCCGTGTGCGTACACGAAAGTGCCTATCACCAGAAGCGTAGTAAGAAAAAATACCGGCTTCATAATAGTGCCTTACACTTGAGGCGGAAGATCGCCCGACTGCATCAAAGATTGTCGTGCCTGATTGATCACCCAGCGATTATAACGCCTAATGAGTGTTCGCAAGATCGTAAACAAAAGAACGATTGCAATAATAAGCACAAGCAATAATTGCCATGGGAAAACATACACCGCGGTATGTGCGGTCAGTTCACCCTGCACTTCGCTATACGTTACCAAAAGTTTTGCGCTATATCGCCCAAATGCAAAATGCTTCCACTGGTAGCCAACCGTGTTAAAAAATCCGGTAGTTGATGCTTCGCGTGCATGCTTTTTGCTATCCCATGCAACTTCAAATTTGCGAATGGTGCCAAGCGGCAACACATTTCCTTGTCCTGGGTTTGCATCAAGTTTTTGCGAAGTGATGCCAATCATATTTTTTACGGTAATTGTCCCAGTTGGGCTTATGCGGTCACTTCCGCCATTTTGGAAACGGTAGGTAAAGTTAACTGGAAGCGAAGTGTACAAACGCTTTTCAGGTTTAAAATCAAGCAGCGATGCACCTTCGGCAATCTCGCCATTAACGCGAAGCAGCACCAGCGTACCTACTTTATAGCCAATCGAAACTTGTCCATTATTTTGCGCTTCTGGCGCAGTCGTGCTTAAAAAAACGCCGGCGAAGTATCCTCCAGCACGCGCGTCGGCCGGTACTGGAATCACGATGCGCACCACTTGCTGCTCGCCCGCGGCAAGCGAAATACTGGTCGGTGCTTGGATCCACGATGCAAGGCCGGTCGTACTTTCGACAAAGTTTGGAGTGCCCGATTCGCCCTGCGCCTCAAAGTTCGCCGTTGAAAAATAAAATGTCGCCGGAGCATCTTGGTCGTTGTATATCAACATGTCCCCTGTCACCACAGTGCCTGGGTCGCCAGCGACCTCGATCTTGCTTGATGTCGTTAATGCCTTAGCCGCGTACGGAAAAAATACGCACAGCATAAGCAAAGCGACAAGAATAGTTATTGCGTATCGATATCGATAAGTCATGCTAAGCATGGAATGCTATTAAAAGTTTGCCGTCGCGACGTACGTAAGGGCTGCGGTATAACTTCCGGCTTCGGTCGTTGGTGCAATATTGGCAATATAGTGAAGCGAATAAGTTGACGTACCGGTTGCACTTGAACCGGTTGCAAACGTTGCTGCAGTGCTGGCATTGGCATCATAACCAAAGGCTGGTGTCGCGTTGTCAGAATAGGTTGCATCAATTGAGGCACCGGTACCACCTGATACCGTCGCATAAATACCAAATTGTTCGCTGCCTGTTGTTGAAGCCGCAGGGGTTGAACCGTTAGCAGTAATGGTATTAAGCCCCGAGGTAAGCGTCGCGCCTTGGACAGTAATAGTATATCCCGAAGCACCGTTGGTTGCTACGCCAAGGGTATGTGCAACAGTATCTGAACCGGTACCATTAGTGTCGCCTGTCGCATAGCGCGCAGCAGATGTTGAAAGCGTACCAAACCCAATCGAGTTATCCGAAATAGTAAATGTCAGTGTTTGTCCAACCGTTGCCGAAACCGCAACCACGTCATCGTCGACAATTGTTGTTGTGATTGTTCCAGAATCAGCAAACGTACCGCCGCCAATGGTCACCGTATAACTTCCGGCAGTCGTTGGATTAGTAATTTGCTGGTCGCCAGTTGCGCCTTGCGTTGCATTAGTACCAATTTTAATGCGCACCACCGAACCAGCGGCAATCGCGACGTTGCCGTTAGTAAACGTAATGACCGTCGATGATGTGCGCACTACACCCCATGTTGCACCCGACGGCGACGCAGCAAGCGCCAACTGTACGCCATCATCAAGCAAATCAATATCAGTATCATCAAGTGCTCCGGGGATCGAATAGTCTGACTGAAAAGTAAGCACCATGGTTTGCCCCGACGTAAGGCCGGTTGGTGTCGTAAAGGTAATATCGTGGTCTGAAAGCGTATTTTTTTTAACTGTTGACATCGTATCAGAAAGCGATGTTAGCGAAGCTGCGCTTACAAACGAAAACGGATACAACAAAATACTTGCAAAGATTGCAACTGCCGAGATTTTTTTAAACATGGTGTAGATCATAGTGTTACATGCGCATACGCGCTGTGCTTTTTACAGAATACTTGCTTTATTCTTTCTTGTCATCTTTTTTATGGGGATAACGCGTGAACAAAAATTAAAAGTTTGCCGTAACTGTATAAATAATGTTTGTTGTGTATGTTCCAGCTTCGGTGGTAGGTGCAATGTTGGCGATTGAACGGGCAGAATACGTTGTTGTCGCCCCATCCCCGCTTGCGGCACTTGCAATCGCACTTGGTGTTGTTGCATTGGCGGCGTACGCAAAACCCGATGCTGCGTATGGAGACAAGACTGCACCTATTCCTCCCGATGCCGTAAAGCGAAAACCGAATTGTTCGCTACCGGTCGACGAAGCGGTGTTTGTCCCACCAATTGCATTAATAGTATTACTTCCCGACGTCAGCGTCGCACCTCGAATGCTTAATGTGTACCCGGATGTTGCGTTGGTTGCGACACTAATAGTATGCGCTTCGGTTTCAGAACTTGCACCACTAGTATCCCCCGTTGCAAAACGGGCAGTCGAAGATGAAAGAGTTCCAAAGCCAATCGAATTATCCGAGATCGAAAACGACAATGTTTGCGCACTTGCAAACACCCAACACGAGTCGTTGTTACCCGAATTAATTGAGTTTGTTGTATTGATTGTAATGGCCCCAACTTCACATCCGCCGTCTTGCACGTCTGCATAATCAACCGACGCGGTGCCGGTTGGATTAAACTGCCACTTGGTTCCGCTTGAAACCGAGCGCAGTCGGATGCGGTTACCCGCGCTTCCGGCAACGGTAAATAAATTTGTTACTGCATAAATAGGCACTCCTGAAACGGCAAATTGAACTTCTTTGGCAGCGGTATGTGTAATAGTTAGGTTATAGAATGTTGTTGAACCTGTTACTACGGCAGTTGTGGCACTATTAAGAATCACAGTCGAGGTTCCTTGCGTAAAAGTGCCAGCATTCGTCCAGTTGCCAGCAACCGTAATCGTTGATGCATTGGCCGTCAGCGTTGCCCCCGACTGAATATCAATTGCACCCGCATTAAGGGCATAGTTCGTTGCGGTAGTAGTAAGCGTGTTGGCGGCAATACTTACGGTTCCTGTTGCTGTCGTCGTACCATTTAAAGATTTTGTACCACTGGCTCCTGATATGGTTAATCCAACATATGAGATCGTACTGTCGACATTCTGAGTTGTACCGTTATACTCAACCACCGATCCTGCGCCCATCGTTCGAGTTTCGAAGCTTTGATACGTGCCTGTAAAGTTCGCTGCACCTGCCCGCAAGGTGGCATTAGTCACTGTAAGAGTGTTAGTCCCATTTCCAATAAACGAGGACGTGGCAGCGTTTAGTATGCCGTTGGTAACAGTAAGATCATGGTTTACCGTTAAGTTACCTGCACCTGGGGTTTTAATCCCTGTTCCTGACGAAATAACATCATAAAAAACTCCTTGGATGTTTCCATCCCCGTTGCCCGAAAATGTAACCTCGGATGTTCCCGGATTCATAACCCCGTTCGAGTTTTTAAGAAAGATGTTTCCACTTGTACCAGTAACATTTATATTTGAGTCGTTAAGCGTCATAATCGCACTTGCCGTGTTTGCAATTAATACCTTTCCTACGCTCAAAGCATAGTTATTATTTGTTGTATCAAACGTACCGAGCGTAACCGTCAGGGTTCCTGCAGGGTCAATAGTTGTCGAGCCCTCTAATACATAGGTTTCAGAAGTGTTATTAAGTGTCAAGTTATAGTATGTAACATCATCTGAAATCGTGGTATTACCAGAAGCATTGTTTCCCATAAGCGTAACAGTCGATGTGCCGCGGTCGAATGTGCCGGCGTTGGTAAGTACCGTACCCGTCGTACCATTAAGGGTAACACTCGATGAGCTTGCACTAAAAGTTCCACTTGCTCCAATATCAAGTCGACCGAATGCACAGGCCTGCCCGCCGGTTGCAAGCGTTCCGTTACTGACGGAAAGTACATTAGAAACTGTCAGGGTGATACCAGCCGTTTTTGTTCCTGTACCTGATAGAGTCAAATTATAGAAAGTAATGGTAGTACCTGAAGTCAGTATCTGAACATCACCATTTCCAACAATATCAACGGTTGAGGATCCGGCAGTAAATATGGCAGCAACCGGCTTGGTAATATAGATTCCCGATGTTGCAGTCAATGTAATCGTTGATCCGCGGGCATTCACAATAGCTGAAGCACTGTTTGCCCAAACTATTTTCCCTACCGAAAGTGCGTAATTGTTGGTTGTGGTATCAAGAGTCCCTGCACTAATAGTAAGCGTACCACCGGCATTTCCTGTAGTTGCCCCTTCAAGCTCGTATGTTTCAGAACTATTATTGATAGTAAGGTTATAATACGGTATATCTTTATTTATAATGGTATTACCTGATCCATTATTTCCCGTATAGGTAGTAGTAGATGTTCCCATATTAAATGTTCCAGCAGTGGATAATACAGGATCACCACTAGTCCCTGAAAGGGTTAACGTGGACGCATTCAAGGTTAATGTTCCCCCAGATTGCACATCAATAATTCCTGCGGCTAATCCGAAGTTTGACGCGGTCGTGCTGAGTGTTCCGTTAGTGAGAGAAAAAGTATTCGATACTGTTGTCGCAGCCCCTAGCGTTTTAGTTCCTGTACCCGATATGGTCATATTATAAAACGTCGGCGGAGTGTTGGTCGTCAACGCGGCATCGCCGTTTCCGCTGAAATTTACAGTCGAGGTACCCGCAGTTACCGTCGAAGATGAACCTTTGGTAAAAAGCGTTCCGGATGTTGCGGTAATATTAATCGTTGATGCGTTAAACAGCATGATGGCACTTGCGCTGTTGGCTGTGATAATTTTACCTGTTGTGAGTGTATAGTTGGAACTTGTTGTATCAAGTGTTCCCAAAGATACGGTCAATGTTCCCGCGGCATTCACCGTCGTTGCACCTTCAAGTACGAATGTTTCAGAGGTGTTGTTAACCGTAAGGTTATAATACGGAATTCCCTGACTTATAATCGTGTTCCCTGATGCATTGTTCGCCGTATAGGATACGGTCGACGTTCCCATGTTTAATGTTCCTGCCGTCGAATCAACCGGATCACCGTCAGTGGTTGTAAACCCGATAGCAGACGCGTTTGCCGTAAATGTTCCTCCTGATTGCACATCAAGGTTTCCAACTGAAAGGCTAAGATTGCTGGCACTCGTACTAAACGTACCATTGGTAATCGAAAGCGTTCCCGCGGCATTCAGTGTCAGCGCAAGACCAAGCGTTTTGGTTCCGGTTCCAGACGATGTCATGTTATAGAATGTTGGCGACGAGGTAGCGTTTATGGTCGCGTCTCCGTTACCAGTAAGCGCAACGGTTGATGTTCCGGCGTTGAAAACAGCACTTGATGCTTTTGTAAATAACGTTACCCCTGTCCCAGTGAGGTTAATTGTCGAAGCATTGGCCGTTAAAATACACCCCGAGTTATTAGATGCTAAGTTAATTCTTCCCG
Organism: uncultured Candidatus Saccharibacteria bacterium; assembly: GCA_964464735.1. GTDB lineage: Bacteria > Patescibacteriota > Minisyncoccia > Phycocordibacterales > UBA1006 > CAYXKF01. Next base: position 25,720 of record CAYXKF010000002.1, read on the forward strand.
CGTTGAGCGTATAGTTACTGTTTGTCGTATCCAGAGTACCCAAGGTAATCGTAAGCACCCCGGCGGCGTTGATCGTCGTTGTCCCGTTGAGTACGAATGTTTCAGAGGTGTTGTTAACCGTAAGGTTATAATACGAGACGTTGCTTGGTATCGTCGTGTTTCCTGCCGCATTGTTTCCTGTAAGCGCAATCGTTGATGTTCCCGCCGTAAACATGCCGCCAGCCGTAAGTGTAAGTGGTGTTCCAGTTGTACCGGTAAGGGTGATCGTAGAAGCGTTTGCAGTAAGTGTTCCCGTTGATCCGATGGTAAGCGTCGTGCCTGTAAGTGAGCGCGATGTACCGTTTGAAGTATTTAATATACCGTTTACCGTAATTGTTCCCAGCGCCGGAGAGTTCACGTTCATCGTTACGGTATCGGTCGCAAGAATCGTGATGTTGTCCCCCGCCGCAGGAACGCCACCCGTACCTGCACATCCGCTCCAGGTTGCACCGGTGTTCCATGAACCACCACCCGTTCCGTTTGTCGTACACGTCGCGTCGGACGCAACTTGCCATTCGCGCGCTTCGTGAAAAATATCTTCGCCGTCTTCAAAAAATGTCAGCGGTCCTAGTAAGTAAAACTCAGGGCTTACGTCAGGCGCGTCAAAATAGTACCCTAAAACGGTTTCAACACCCGCTTCAAGCGAAACATTCCACGTAATTTTTTGCACACCGTATTCGTAATCAACTGATTCATATGCCTGGCTATGCTGCGGTTGCGTAATGTCAAAACTTTCCGGAACAATCTCAACGACTTCGCCCTCCCAATCAGTTTCCGAAGTAACATACAGTGTTACTGGGTATGGCGCGCCAGGATAAATGCGCGACGGCCCGGTACGGCGTACATCGAATTTTGGACGTGATGCAATTTTAAAATAATCGGTAATCGATTTCTCACCGTTGTCGGTCATCGCAGTTAGATGCATAGAATACGTGCCGACCGCACTTGGCAAATTAAGATGCGCATAGTAATCGGGTGTCATGATAACGTTATCAATCTGACAGTCAGTGTTTTTTACAATTGTCCCATTGTCAGTTGAAAGTGATTGGTTATAGCCACCAGGACCAGTAACCCTAAGTGTAAGGTCAGCATTACAAATAGTATGACCATTGTCATCAAGGACACCCATCTGCAAGTATGCATTATCGCCCGGCACATATATCGATTTACTGGTGTTGATCGAAAGAACCCCCCACGTGAAATCCTGTTCGGAAATAATGATCATCTGCGGCGTCATCAAAGACACCTTAAGCGTATAGCGCCCGGGCTTAAATGCCCGTTCGGGTTGATGGATTGTAATTTTTTGTTTTTCGACGCCGTTTTCGACAATAGTTTCGACCGTTACAACAATATCAGTCACGTTACCGTCACGATCAAGCACGACAGCTTCGACCGTTTGGGGTTCGTCGGCTTCGACAACTGGCACATCTAAAGTCGAGACGATTTCTTCGGTGATTGCGGCCGTAGCATCAGTAAGTGTTTCGACAATCGGCGCAATAACTTCGGCAGCTTGTTCAACAATTGGGCTTGGCGTTTCAGCATCAAGCGTCGGCACGATTTCTGATTCGGGTGCCAACACTCCAGTAATATCCAAAATTACCTCGGCTTTATTTTCAGCAACCAACTCGGTCACTTGTTCAATTGAAAGTTTTGGATCCTCGACAATAAATGTCGGCAAAGCATTAGGTGCAAAATCAGTGTCACCGTCGACGATCGAAAGCGATTCGTCGGTAATCATGACGGTCGGCACAACTGCGGGATCTTCGGCTTTATGATATTGCGCTTCGATACTTACGCTCTCTAGATACGCCGTTAATTTTTCTGGAGCTTCGTCGGCAATAGTAATTGCAATGCGCAGTTGCGAAACATCAGCCCACGTTGAAACATCAGGATCAGTGATTTCAAAACGCGCATTGTGCCAATCACTGGTGCTAATATCTGCAAGCGCTTTCCATGTCTCGCCGTCAACCGAATACACGATTTTTGCAAGTGGTGCATCCGTCGCAATATCCGCGTCATTTATTTCGCCATTTGTTTCAGCTTCTTCGGCATACACTTTTGCAATCAGTGAATCAAAAAATTGCATTGCGGTCGATTCGCCATCATCAGTCGACGTATCAGAATCTTCGGAAGAAGATTCAGAAACTTGCGACTCGTTTTCAACCAGCTCGTCATGTGATTCTTCTTCCTGTACGGCTGTCTCTTCAACAACATTTTCTTGCTCTTCGACAATAGGCTCGTTTTGATCTTCGTCTGGTAGTGGAGCCAGTGTTTGTTCTTCAACCGAAGATTCACCTGAAATCTCTGGGTCGTCCTGACTTTCAGGCGCCTCATTGTCTTGTGTTTGATTATCGGTTGGCGATGATACTTTCCAGCGAAGCGTCAAAAAGAATTTTTCAGGCGAAACGCCTTCGGGTATTTCGCCATTAAAGTCGCGACATGTCATTTCGTTCCCTGCTTTTCCTTCGGCGCTGTTTTCGGACGTAATAGCACCTTCATCATCCGGATCCCCGACCGCACGATCGGCATTGTTCCACGAGCCAATACAAGTATCCGGGCGAAAGACGACAATATCAGCACGCGTATTATGAAAAGGACTTAATACAAAAAGCGCAATGATGGTTACAGCCGTCAGTATAATTTTTGATGCATGCCAAAAACCACGAGGCAACGCGCTGACATGGTCACGAATTGGTTGTAAAGATGCGGTTGATTTTACAGGCAACATACGCACGCGATCCCAAAAGCGCATCATGCCCCCAGTATAGCAAATTAAGCAAAAAATTCCTTAGACAATCATCTTTCTAAACGATACGCACAGCAAACAATAAATTGCGATCATACTAACTAATGAAAGCGAGAAATTTATAGTCGAAAATGGCAAAGCGCTAATAAAATGGGCAATGCTTATGATGTACCCGATCGCAATCTTAAAAGGTAAGGCAATGACAAAACCGATTGCATACGAGAAAAGCGCAACCGGCACAAGCAACGCACTAAGTGCCATAACAATAGGAACAAACGGCACGACCAAAAGATTTGCGATAAGCCCATAAATCGCAAACGTGCCAAACTGGTACATACTGTAGGGATACACAAAAAGCGATACTGCCGCAGTTATCGCAAGCGTCTCGCGAAGGATAAATTTTTCTGGGACGCGCGAGAAAAGATTTTCAAAGTAATCGCTTCCCAAAACCATTCCCAAAGTTGCCAAAAAAGATAAATGAAACGACACATCATAAAGCAGTATTGCCGGATTAATTGACGCCATAATAATTGCCGAAAAGCACAGCGCCCTAAATCCAAGCGCTGGATTCCCCCGCTCTTTTACCAAGTACGCTAGTGCCGCCATAATGACTGCGCGCAATAGCGGCGGATCGCTTCCTAGAAAAAATAATATCGCTGCAAACAGCAGCGTGTGTGCTAAAAATTTTACGAAGCGATTACGGATAATTGAAAATAGCGGCAACAAGATGATAAGCATGATGGTTACATTTGATCCCGAAAGCACCATAATGTGCGACAACCCTGCGGTGCGAAATGTATTTTCAAGCATGTTAGGTATATGTGCTTTTTCGCCATATACAATACCTGCAGCAATTGCGGCATTAGCCGGCTGTAGATAACTACGGTACGTATTCCAAAATAATTCGCGCACTTTGTTTCGGACACGATACAATCCACGCGCGCTTTCGCTGGCAACAATGCGTGCGGACTGCATCGTGCAGCACACACCTTTTGCTAAAAGATAATCAGCAAATGTCGTATCCGAATCACCAAGCTTTGTTTGCTTAGGCGCAAGCAATATTCCAGCAACTGAAACGGTGCTGCCTTGTGTTACTGAAGGAGTTATTGAAACTATTACCCGCGCACGAAAATGTTTTTGCAGCTTTTCACAATACGTCGAATCGTTTGAACATATAGTTCGAAAGCGCATATCAAATTGATAGCCACCAAACTGTGTTTCTGAAACATCGGTCACTACAATTCCTTGTATAACCGACTTTTCGTATCGGCGCATAAATTCTGTCGACATATCCGAGGAACGCATAACACCCAATGAAGCGACCAACCCGACTGCAAAGGCAAAAAATATCCAGCCGATCCAACTTATTTTTGCTGTCGCACGAAAACGAATACACCAAACAATAAGCGCACTAATTACAGAAAAAATTGCAAGCCAAAGCAGCAATTTAAAAGGCACCTGCGGCACATGCCACAAAAGGGCTCCTGCAAGCCAACTGCTTATGCATGCAATAAACCAATACCGTGGCATAATTTACAAGGAACCTTCGGCTCCAAAATATTTTCCGAAGTCCGAAGCTTGTCTAAGCGAAGCGAGTTCTGCAGGACTGAGGAAAATGTTTTGGGGCCGAAGCTATCCGAGCGAAAGCGAGTTCTGAAGGATCGTGAAAAATATAAAGGATGCGAAGCTATTGTTTTTCTTGAAATTCTTCCATAATACTTTTTTCTTCTTCTGCCGAAAATACTTTTTTATATTTTGCCGCTTTGCCGTGCACACGCGCTTTTGTTTCGTCCCAGGTTTTATGTGTCATGATTTTTCCATCAACCAAACTGACATAGCTGTAAGCGACTTTCTTTTCCGTAGCACTGGATGGCTTGGCTGGTCTAATATTAGTCGGCACATCCATAAATGTGTCGATTATTTTTGCATAATCGGAAAACGAATATTGTTTCGAGAATTTTTTTTTCGAATCGGCCGCAACTGTCGCAAGCTCGTCTACCCGTTCGTTCATCGAGACCCCACTATGGCCCGATACACGCTTAACATCGCATTTCACACTTTGCATAAGTGCAAAACATTTTTTCCAAAGTTCAAGATTTTGAATAGATTCACCCGTTTGAGTCTTCCATCCTTTCTTGATCCAGCCGAAAATCCACATGGTCATCCCCTGCGCAACATACGCCGAATCGGTATATAAAGTCATGTGTGAAATATTTTTTTTATGAGCATGGCGCAGGGCTTCGACAACAGCTGTAAGTTCCATTGCATTATTAGTTGTCTTGGTGTCAAAACCAGCGGTTTCATACACGACTTGATTATCGGTATCGATCAAGGCAAAACCCCACCCTCCTGGGCCTGGATTTCCCCGCGACGCACCGTCAGTAAATGCAACAACTCCTTCGTGTAATTTCATATATGTGATTCCCTCTGCTTAAGAGTTTCATTAGCCAAAACTCCGCCAATAATCTCTATCGGTGATTTTGTTGCATATTTTGCCAGCTCTTTTGCTTTTATCGGGAGCGATGCGGTGGGTTCAGTTTCAGCTCCATAATATACTCGAGGGATTTTTGCCTTAACAAGCGCAGATAAGCAGGTTGCGCATGGTTCAGATGTTGTATAAAAAGTAACATCAGAAAGTGAAAGAGAGTTTCGCATTTTGCAAAGTCCTCGGATGCAATTAATTTCACCGTGAGCAGTCGGATCCATATATTCTTGTACGCGATCGTGGTCGCGCCAAACAATCTCTCCTTTCTCAGAGACTGCAATTGCGCCAAATGGAGCATTCCCTTCTTTAACTGCAATCTCAGCCTCTTTTAATGCTTCTCGCATGTAATCTTCGTGGTTCATACCGATACTATATCACTCTTTAAAAAATTTAGACTTTAAAAACTGACCGAAGTCCCATAACTCTTGTTGCCGCTGAGAAAGTTTAACAATCAGATCTTCTTTTTCACTTTCTGTCAGTTCTTTGTTCACTAATCGCATATCAATCTCTTTACTCACATTCGATACGATGAATTGATCACCCTCCATATCCTGAGCCCTCAGTTTGATATATTCTTCAGTGGGTCTATTTTTATAAAACTCAGTCAAAAAAGCTTCGGTGCGGGAATATATCGAAGCAATATCTTCTTTCTGATTTTCTGATGAAATAAGTATCCAAGGATATGGAGTATCTCCCGTACCGCGTTGTTGCACTGCATGACCGGCGTTCGAGGCAATAGTAGGTATGCCGTTTACATTAAAAGCCACGATTACCTCTTTCAGTTCCTCATTATCAATAGGCAAGCCATCTTCCATGGTTCCACCCAAGAGATTCATTTGGTTTTCCCACAGCTTCTGCTTTTGGGATTTTTCAAACTTATTAAGTTCAGGGTTCTTTGGAAACATGCCTATGTAATAATATCATCTATCCGCACAAAATGCCCCCCGCCATTATAGGTATCCTTTTCGATCGTACCAACAATCACCATCGTCTGCCCGGCTTTTAATGAATCTTTTTCATAGGGCGCATAAAATGATACGGCGCGAAAGGTCTTTCCCGACTGATCCGATGCGATTATTTCAAGGTGGGTTTTGGTTTTTCCAAACCACTTAATATCTTTTATTAAGGCATTCGCAAAAGCAAAGATTGGCTTCTCATTCTCCATTCCAAACGGACGAAGTGGATCCAGAAATTCTATAATTGATGGTATCAAATCAAATTCTTCGATTGAATCGCACACCTGATGCGTTTCTTCGTGTGCTTTTTTATCTTTCAATGAAAGATTCTGGAATGCTTCGACCAAGTCGCCAATTTTTGACGCACTGGTCGAAAAGCCCCCTGCCCCATGGTGACCGCCGTATTGGTCAAGGACTCCTTCTGGAATCATCGACAAAATATCAAGAACGCTTTCACCGTCATACGCACGGCATGAGGCGCGAATCGTATCCCCTTCGGTAGTCCACACACAGGTAGTCTTGTGATACCGATCGACCAGCGCAGACGCGACTAATCCAATAACGCCCGAGTGCCACGCATGATTGCCGATTAAAATAACATCGCCCAATTCGCGCTTGTCTAAATCTTTTTTTGCCTCTTTGGTAATCTGCGCGGTCAATTGTTTGCGCTCGTCATTTTTCGCATCCATACGCGCGGCATATATTTTTGCATCGCGTTCAGTTGTTGCGGTAAGCAAATGGTACGCACCAATGGCGTCGCCCATGCGTGATGCGGCGTTTAACGTTGGCGCGATCGAAAAACCAATATCATCTTCGGTTACCTCGCCAAGGCGAATGCGCTTTAAGGCAAATAACGCGCGCAAGCCCGGGCGTTTTGTTTTGTTTAACACCTTGATACCAAAATGCACCAGTGTGCGATTTTCTTTGACCAAGGGCACCATGTCGGCAATGGTTGCAACCGCAACGACATCAAGCGACCATTTTTCGAACCCATCGGGTAAATCTTTCACTAATTCGGAATTCATTTTGCGCAATGTGATGATCAGCGCGCGGACAAACTGATATGCAACACCCGCGCCGCAAATCATCGGGTCGGCATAGTTCCCCAATTTTGGATGCACCACCGCATGCGCATCAGGTAACGTTTCGCCCATTTCATGGTGATCGGTCACGATGATAACGTGGCCATTTTTTCGCAAACACGCAATCCCGTCATGAGACCGTACACCAACATCAACAGTAATTACCAAGGCATCCTTGCTCCAATCAGTAATCGTCTGGCATACCCGTGTCGAAACTCCGTACCCATCTTGCGCGCGGTCAGGAAAAAAGACCTTGTATTTTTTATACCCAACTGCAGTTAAAAAATCAGTAATCACGGTTGCAGCCGAAACACCGTCGGCATCATAGTCGGCATAAATGGCGATGCTTCGTTCTTCGCGAAGTGCGTCGATAAAACGCTCAACGCCACTTTGCATTCCTTCCATCGAAAACGGATCAGCCAAGGTGTCGTATCCAACAGCTAAAAACGCTTCGATCAGTTCGAGCGTATGCAGGGCACGGCTGGCAAAAACCTTAAGCTGCCAAGGTAAATACTTTTTGCGCAGTTCGTCTTGTTGTATTGCCGAGTCGTCGACATGGATTATGGCGTTCATGATTGTCTACTATAGCATAGGCATGCTAGTATCTGGATATGGACAATTGCGTGTTTTGTAAAATAGTAAAAAAAGAAATTCCCGCCCATATTGTGTACGAAGATGCTGATTTTATGGCATTTTTGGACATTCACCCCCAATCACCAGGCCATGTACAAGTAATTCCTAAAAATCACATTCGCTGGGTTTGGGATCATCAAAACATTGCAGCGTACTACCAGCTGGTGCAAAAAATTGCACTTGCACAACGAAAAGCATTTGATACCGAATGGATCTTAAGCAAAGTCGTCGGCAACGAGGTTCCGCATGCGCATGTCTGGGTGTTTCCGTCAAACCAAGCACAAGGTAATCCGACCGATTTTGAAACAAATGCAGCCAAAATAAAAGCCACTCTGTAAAAAACAGAGCGGCTAATTTAGTACTAGCTGGCACAAATTACTTTTTCCCTTGTTTCTTCTTATTAATATTCCAACGAACTCTTATTTGATATATTTCCAATCTTTTTCTTTCAGCTTGAATCTTGTTAATTACCGAGGCATCGATAGACGGATTATCAAGCAAAGCGTTAAAAAGGTCATCGGGCTTTTGTGCATGTTTTTCAAATTGTCTGTAGATATATAATCTTTCTTTTACATCTACAGCAATGTTCTTTAGCTCATATAGTTTTAACTTTTTAAGCAGTTTTATGGGAACTATGTTAAATGGCTCAAACATTAGAATCACCCTGATGCGAACCATAAGGTCCTGTATAATCTTGTCCTTATATCTTAGATGCCTATTATATTGTATTACTTGGCCTGAATCTGTATCAATTAGGTGCATTCCTAACGTTTGATGTAGATTTTTATTTGAATCTGATTCTCCATCACCTGCAGTATCCTGCTCGAGAAAATCATTAATAAGTACCAACATTCCCCATAATCTCGCAAAGGATATTCGACTTAGATTGCCCCAAAAAATTATTTTATTGCTTTTTTTCATTTTGTTTCAGTTTAGAAAAACAATAACACATATACAATGAATGTCAATACCATGCAGAACAAAAGAAAAACACCCTTTCGGGTGCTTTTCATGAGTGAAAAAAGATTACTTGATCTCAACCTTTCCACCTGCTGCTTCAATTTTAGCCTTGATAGCATCAGCTTCTTCTTTCTTAACACCTTCCTTAAGTTTAGCAGGAAGTGCTTCAACAAGGTCTTTAGCTTCTTTAAGGCCAAGACCAAGAAGCTCCTTAACTTCCTTCATCACCGGAATCTTCGCGCCACCATCGGCAACAAGCATAACAGTGAATTCAGTTTGAGCCTCGGCAGCTGGTGCCCCTGCTCCTGCACCGGCTACAGCAACCGCTGCAGCTGATACGCCAAACTTAGCTTCGAATACTTTTACTAATTCGTTCAAATCAAGAACTGACATTTGTTCGATTTCTGAAACGATCTTTGAGAACTTCTCAGGTACGACTACGTTGTTTTCTTCTGACATAATGTTAGTGGTTAAAACCGATAATTAAGCTCCTTTCTTTTCTGCGATCTGGCCCAATGCGATAACGAATGACTGGATCGGAGAATTGATAACGTTGACGAACATGCCGCGGAGTACGGGCATATCCGGAATAGTTGCAAGCGCGGTGATATCTGCTGCAGACTTTAACTGTCCTTCGAAAATACCTCCAGCCAATGCAATATTGTCCTTGTGGGTCTTTTGAAACTCAAAGACTTCACGGATCGGCGCAAGAACGTCAGTTCCATACGCGATCGCAATATTGCCATCAAGGCCTGATACCGTAAAACCTGCTGCCTGAAGACCACGGTACAACAAAGTCTTTTTCAAGACCAAGTAACCAATACCTTTTGACGCAAGATTTTTGCGCAATTCGGTAGTAGCACCGCTATCCAAGTTCTTAAACTGCACAAACGTAAGTGTTTTTGCTTCTTTAAGAATATCAGCAAGCTTGCCGGTAATAGCACGCTTTTTCTCTTTTGTTACTGCCATAAGAGAAAATACTGTTTATGAATGATTAAAGAACGACCTTTTAATTCTAGGAAAGAGCTTCGGTAAGCTGTAATTTCAAGGGCTTACGCCCGCTTACTGTCTTTAGCCTAGTACCCAGTACTTTACTGATTATTTGATTAAAGTCAACTCCTTACCTGTCTTATGTTTATAGAGTTGCATAATATACTGAAGCTGCTCAGTAATATCCAAAAACTCCCGCTCTTCGTCGTCATCAAGCTCGCGATCAGTAGAAAGCTGTTCAAGGTCGCCCTTAAGAAGTTGAGCTCTGATAAACAAATCTTCAGCATCCCATGAATCGTATGACTGATTAAGATTATTAAGCACCTTTTCAAATTTAAATTGAGGGCCTTTGAAATTCATACTACATGTCCATTTTTTCGATGCGTCGTTCGTGCCGCCCGCCTTCGAACTGAGTATTTAAAAATAATTGAACTGCTTCTTTTGCCTCGTCTCCGTTAACAAAACCCGCCCCAAGCGAAAGAATGTTTGCATCATTATGCATACGGGCAAGTTTTACAATCTCAAGGTTGCCACCATAATATTCGATTGCTCGAACCCCATCAAAACGGTTTGCGATCATTGCTTCTCCTTCACCTGATTTGCCCAAGATGATACCACACGAGTCAGCGTCAATTTGAACCGCCTCTGCGACTGGTTTTATAAAATCAGGATAATCATCAGTCTCGTCATATTTAAAAGCACCCTTGTCGATTATGTCATGCCCAAGACCACTTAAATATTCTTTAAGCTTTTCTTTTAATTCAAATCCAGCATGATCGGTTCCTAAGTAGATTTTCATATTATTTTCCATCATCACCCTTAGCAATAATACGCTTCTCAAATCCCCCGCGCTTTTCGCGTTTTTGTGCTTGAACCAAAAGTACGTCTGAAAATTCAGGAAGCTTCTTCAATGCATCAACGACTTCCAGAATATCAGCCAGCTCCTCGACATTTTTGTCAGCCAAGAATTCCTGAATTTCCTCACCAAGTTTTGTTATAAGAGCTTCCTTGTACTCTAAGTCGTCAGCAATCCGCTTTTCGTACGGAATATTTTTACTATCAAGCATTTCAGGAATCTTGTCGCGAACTAACTTTTCGTATTTCATACATGCTGCCCGGTCTTGATAACATGGTCAACCAACGTTCGCGTGTACCCCATCTCGTTGTCATACCATGCCAACACTTTTACCAGGTCCCCGTCGATTACCCGCGTCATTTCAAGATCAGCAATAGATGCAAATTCACTTCCCAAAATATCAGATGACACTAACGGCTCTGCAGTTACGCCAAACAACTTACCCCAACGCGTACTTTTTGCCGCATCTTTTAAAATCTGATTTACCTCGTCAACGGTTGTTTTTCGTTTTGCCACAAACGTTACGTCAACAATCGATCCGGCCGGCACGGGAACCCGCAATGAAATGCCATCGAATTTTCCTGTAAGCGATGGGTACGCCTTAGTAACCGCAATTGCTGCACCGGTTGAACTTGGCACAATGTTTTGTGCGGCCGCGCGTCCTTCACGCAAATCTTTTTTACTTGGACCGTCCACCAACGCCTGCGAAGCAGTGTATCCATGGGTAGTCGAGAGTATTGCTTTTTGAATCCCAATCGCGTCGTCCAAAATGCCAATCAGTGGGCTTGCCGCATTGGTAGTGCATGATGCATTACTGGTGATATCACAGGTGCCAAACTTTTCTTCATTTACTCCAAGCAAAATAGTTTCGCCATGCACCAGCGCGCCCGCTTCACCTTCTTTTGCCGGAGCGGTAATAACCACTTTTTTCGCGCCGCAATCAATGTGGAATTTTGCCTTGTCGTATGATGTAAATAATCCGGTTGATTCGACAACGACATCGACATTTAATTCTTTCCACGGCAATTTGGTTGTATCTTTTTCTGACACAAATCGAACGGGATGCCCTCCAATAATAATGTGCGTGCCGTCGTTTGTAACATCGTACTTCCAAGTTCGATATACCGTATCGTATTTTAAAAGATACGAAAGCGATTCGATCGTACCCAAATCGTTTACTGCAACGACATCAATCTCTGGACGTTCCCAAGCAAGTTTTAAAAACGCACGGCCGATACGGCCAAACCCATTAATCGCAACGCGGATTTTTTTAGATTCCATATATCATTATTATACCAACTTTCGCGCATACAAAAAAGCCGCCTTATTAAGCAGCGGCTTTTCTACATTTACCCTACTGTAGTTCTTCCGTCACAAAAGTGACAACTAAATGATGAGCCAGGAAGTATCCCCTCATCTACATGATAGGTACATGACACAGTACCTTTCCCTTTTTTGCAAATAACGCATTGGTGTGGACCATCCTTAATATGCAAACTTAAGAAGAATGGTTTTTGGCAAGTATTGCAATACATTTTTTCCTTGCCTGCAGCACGGATTTTGGCTATTTCAACATGTAAGTCATAAAATTTATAATCCCTACCGCCACAGTTAGGGCATGCCGCACAATCTGTGCCGCTTACCAGGAGATTATCCCAGATTTCTTTCCCTGTCTTAGGGTCAATCTTGGGATCATTATCCTCAATAGGATCATCCAGAAAAACAACATACAGTAAAGTAATGCTCAAATTTTTTCTCATACAAGTGGATTTTTGCAAATACTACACTTAAGTATCCTTTTGTCAATTACCCCCTTTACCGTCTAGTAACCTGCCTTCTTGTATTTAGCCATAACTTCAGATTCGACTTCATCACGCGGACGACCGTACTTAAGGTATGATAACTGCTTGATGTTCTCGACTTGCTCTTTGTTTGATGGCGGATAGTTTTCGGTAACCATATTAAACGGTTTTACCGGCTGGCCGCCTGCCAGCATCGACAAATACGCATTGCGGTTATCCAACTTGGTGATATCTTCCCAACTAAACGTCGGCTTCACGCGCGGTTCAAGCGCTTTTGCATCTTCGGAACTGATGCGAAAGATCGCCATTGAGCCCACGTTACCCAATACCGCGTCGCGGATGTTGTCTTTAAGCTGCGCCATAAACTGGTGCGCCATGTTAATCGACAGACGATATTTGCGGGCTTCAGACAAGATGCTTGAGATTGCTGGTGTTGTCACGTTTTGAAACTCGTCGATATACAAGAAAAAGTCTTCGAACTTTTTACCGTAACTGTCTACGCGCGAAAGCGCGGCCATTTGGATTTTTCCGACGATCACCATACCAATTAAGTTTGCATTGAGTTCACCTAGGCGGCCCTTAGAAAGATTTACCAAAAGGATCTTTTTATTGTCCATTACTTCGCGCATATTAAAGGCAGATTTTTCCTGCAGCACAACCGGACGCATGATTTCGTTTGAAATAAATGGGTCAAACTTTGATGAAATGTACGGCACAAAGTTCGACAGCGATTGTTCGCCCGAGGTTTCCTCGGCGCTTTTCCAAAATTGGTGCACGATCGGGTTGGTACAGTGCGACAATTTCATATCGCGAAATTCTTTTTCGGCAATCACGCGTGTGATTTCAAGCAGTGTGCAGCCCGATTCAGGATGCGACATAACCGCCATTGCGGCATTTTTAAAGTACTGCTGAAACATCGCGCCTCCCTGCTGCTCCATGTTAAACAACTGATTAAAGATACCCATCAGCTCGTCGATGACCAGCGATTTTTGTTCGGGACGGTCGGCATCAAATTCAAGCATGTTTAAGCCAATCGGCCGCGGCGTGTAGGCCGGGTCAAAGTAAATGACATCATCCATACGCTCGGGCGGAATAAACGACAAGATGGTTTGAATGTCAGTACCGTGTGGGTCGATGTAACACACCCCATGCCCGGCTTTAATATCTTGCGCGATCATGTTCATAAAGATACCCGTCTTACCAGTACCAGTTTGACCTATTACATAAAAGTGGCGCATGCGGTCTTCGGGCGCAAAGTGAATTTTGGTAACTTTGTTTTGGTACACGTTTTCGCCCAAAATAATCCCTTGGTCGGATAGTTCGATCGGCGGCGGCGCAACTGCAGCCTTTGACTGTTTAAGTTCGGCTTGGTCTTCGACCGTTGCCGGAAAGTGAAACAATGTTGCCAGTTCTTTAAAATTTAATGTAAGCCGTTCGCGGCGGTTGTATAGCCGGTATGAAAAGCTGTGCAAAAAGTCCTGCAGTCCCGATTTGCTTGGCTCGGTAAAATGCAGCCCCGTTGATGTTGTGTCGGTAAACTGGTTAAAGGCCGACTTCATGTCATCCAAAATTTGCCGCGCTCGCGCTTCGGTTTGCGCTGATGCAACAATGCGCACGTGTGATTCGATAATGGTCGATTTTAACTTCTCACTGATGCTGGTAACGTAATCTTGGTGCGCTTCGGGTTTTTCTTTTTTACTGTCGTCAAACAAGATCGAACCGACGTCGGACAAAAACTGGGTATGCAATTGGGTTACGTATGCAATTGCCTTTTTAAGCTTTTTGCCTTTTTTAACTTCGTCCAAAATCTGACCATATTCTTTAATCAAAGTCTGCCCGACCGGCATTACAACAAACTGTATTGCGGCACCTTCGCCCTTTTTCTCGATCTTCGAAAACGCGTTCAAAAGCACATGCAATGGGTCATGCTCGATATGGTCATATGTCTTAAGTTGCAGCACGTCGGATACCGTTGCCTGCGCATACGCCCCGACCGATGCGCCGCCTTCGCAAAAAATATTATAGTCATCAAACACTTCTGTGATTTTTACGTCGTGATACAACGCATTCACCTGCTTTTCAAAAAGACTGACCTTATGGTTTGGCACGCATGCATAAAACACAATGTGCGGTGAACTATTAGCCATTGCAATTTCAAGGGTAAAATAATTACGGTCCCGATTGTTCGCATCGCCCGCCACCGCAAGCATGCCGGCATAAAATTGCTCCATCAATTGGATCAATTCTTTATAGCCTTGCTTTTTGTCTTCGCTTGGGCGAGGCAGCGTCACTTCGAACAAACGCATATCGATTGCCTTGTATAATTCTTGACTTGGTGAAAGCCCTGGCAGCTTATGCTGCGAGACTAGGTATTCTGACAAAAAGCGCTGAAAGTCGTCATCAAGGTGCGGATCTTGCATGTGTGTCACCACTTCAAGCGCACTTTTGACACCATGTTCCATCATGATGCCGTACAGTTCGCCAATGCGATCGTCGTGCGTTTCAGGCGACAACCGAAGCGTCAGGCTGTGTTCTTCGACGGGCATGCTTTTATGCAGCGCATCAAGCACTTCGGCTTTTTTTGCCGACTTGTATGACTTAATAAGTTCAAGCGCCATTTTATTTTCTTCGTCCTGGGTCGGCTCGCGATGCTCGACTTTAGTAAAGTCTTCATGCTTTTTTACCATTTGTGTTCGCAAAAATTCCAGCTCGTCAGCCGGAGACTTTGGCTTTTCGGGCATCCCCGCTTTTGAAGGGTTAAACATGCTGCCATTATATCACGATAAAATAAAAATCGCTGAAATATTCATAACAAAACCCGCACCGAGGTGCGGGTTTTGAAAGTAGAATGATACTTATTATTGAGTCATCATCTTTGCCTTTGACTTAGGACCAAAGACACCGTCGCCTACAAGGCCGTTCTTGGTTTGCCATTCGATCAAAGCAGACTTTGTCGCTTGTCCAAATGATCCGTCAGCTCCACCATGGGCAGTAATATTTGCCGCAGCTGCTGCTGAAACATGGGTTAGCAAGAAGTTTTGCAAAGCTTTAACATCCATTCCCTTTGCACCAAGCTTTAGAACAACTGCAGTAATTGCGCTAATTGCATTGCTTGTTGCAGGCATAACTACCGGAGTAGTTGGAGTTGTAGGAGTAGGTGTTACCGGAGTAGCTGGCTTTGGCTTAGGCTTTGATGAACCACCACCGCTTGAGCTTCCACCACCTGAACCACCGCCGCCTGTGTGCTTAGCAACCGATGCAGTAACTGCAACCTGTGCATCTGTTGCCGCAGTTCGGTCGGTAAAGGCTACTTGCTTGGTAGTGAATCCTGCTTTTTCAATGAACAATCGGGCATCAACGTCAGATAGCAAGGTTGGGCAGTAATAGACTCCTGATGATCCGTCTTCGGTACATGTTGCACCAACCGAATCAGCCGCCGCACCAGTGTATACGCTAGCACCAGACAATGCTGCGCTGTCGTATGCACGGGTAACTGTTGCCTTTACTGCGTAGGTAAGACCCTTTGCAGATGCAGTTGCTCCTGCCGCCGTTGCGGTAGTCTTAGCTGCGTTTGCACCAAGGTTAATGACTGTCTGTCCCGAAGCCGAAGTAGATACGTCAGAAAAACCAGTGTTGGTTGATGCTGAATTTTGGTATCCATCTTCATTAAGGACCAATGCTGCGTTTGATGCGGCAACTGCCCAGTATGCGTTTTCAGATGAAGTTACTGTTGCAGCAGTTCCGTTGTAAGTCTTAGTATCAAGATCAGAAGCTGTAAAGCTTGTTCCTAATTCGTCCGCTACGGCAACTTTAAGCTGGAACAAAATACCTGACACCGTTATGTCGCCTTGAGCAGTCGTACCGTCAGTGCGGTCTGTAGTGTCACCTGTCGTGTTAGTAACGTATCCTGCCTTGGTAATCGAAACGTCGTTTGCAACGCCGTCTTGCGCTACTGGAACGGCACAGTAGTAAATTCCAGTCGATCCACTTTCAGTACATGAAGTCGGGCCTGAACCTGCTGTAACGGTTGCGCCAGTTAGGGCGCCACTGTCACCTTCGCGAGTTGCAGTAACTTTTTGACCAAACACCAAACCTTTAGCAGTAACGCTTGAACCTGCAGCAACTGCGGTTGTTCGAGCAGCGTTTGCTCCTAAGGTAATCACAGTCTGCCCTGAAGCTGAAGTAGATACGTCAGAAAAACCAGTGTTTGTCGTACCCGAGTTCAGGTATCCTCCTTCGTTAAGCACCAACGCTGCGCTTGTAGCATTAGTTGCCCAGTACGCGTTGTTAGTTGCATTTAACGTAACTGCGCCACCGTTAAAGGTTGCAGTATCCAAACCTGATGCTGTAAATGACGAACCAAGCTCGTTTGCAACGACCACCTTAAGCTGGAACGGAATGTTGCTAACGGTATAAGTGTTTACGGTTTCATCCGCACCGGTGTTATAAGTGAATGCAGCAGTCGATGTTGTTGTAACATACCCTGTTGCAGTTACACGGATATCGACGGTTTCGCCGTTACCGCAGTTTGCTCCACCTGGAGGTGTTGCAGTCACCGAACCACTAGTTGTTGTTCCAAGCGTGGTGTATGTACCGCCGGCACATTGGATTGCAACAGTTGACCCGTTTGGAACGTTGCCGTTATCGCTTTCGCGATGCGCAACGATCGTCATGTCACCGTTTGCCGCAAACGCGCCGTGCGCGCCGACAAACAAAGAAACCAAAGCAGCAAGGACGGCAAAAAATGCCAGCTTGCTTTTATTAAAAGTAAGAACCATATAATAATAAAAAAAACTAATAAAAAATGTCGCGACTTTTACCATCGCCATTGTATGCTTTTACTTTTACATACACAATTTTTTTCTGGGGAAAACTAACAAAAAATCTTCGCAGTAATGTGCGAAGATTTTTATTTATTAAAACTTTAAACGCCATTACCAAACGACATGTCGTTTTAATATTTACATAGAATAAATTATAGCCACCTATCTACCCCACCGTGATGCGAACAAGTACCTTGTCGACTGTGACTAAAACTGTAAGTTCCATCACGACACTCCGCACTAGCGCCAGCAGGAACTGATGGTGCATATGCCGGCGAATGCACACGATTTCCATAGGTATTTGTATAATAGTTATTATTCGACAGAGGAACTGAGATAGGCTCTCTACGCGCAGAACTTGGCGCCGATACAGACGTTGATGTCACTCCACTCCGAATTTCTTGCGCCTGAGGAGTAGTCAAAACATTAGTCTTAGTTGTCGATACAGGTTGCGAACTTCTATCAAGTGCACTGACAACGAAAGCTACACCAAACATTACAATTGGAATAACAATCCAATTGCGCTCAATCCAATTATCTTTATTATCGTTTTGCATACATGAATATGTTAACTAGACCAGATAAATAAATAATGAAGAAGCTTAATAACTTAGGTAATTATAATGATAAACCTAAATGCAAAGGCTGAGTCCTTATAGACTCTATCTGCTATATAGCTGCAGCAAAGATATACTAGGCTATCAATATCGCAATCACAATCCATTTATACCACTACACCTTCTTATGGACTACGATTGTTTCGCAATTTTTATCCCAGATAGTTGCACCCTTCTTTTCAAGATCATTTTTGCTGAGCACATCCATGCCATATTCACAAATGGCACACCCATTCCATATCTCCAAGCCATACAGTAACGCTTCTTTCAAGCGTAATAACAGGATCCATATTCTTACCCTTCTTGCTTGCTAGTTACACGAATGTTGAAAAGATACTTTCCTGGGGTTGCGCCAACCGAGGGGAGCTCATCAAAATTATACAGTTATATGTTCATGCTAATATTCACATATATGCAACCTGTTTAAAAGGGTTTGTCTTTACTATATAAAATAAAAACCGCCCCTTTCGGGGCGGTTTTTATAGAGATCCATGACAGATCTAACTCATCTAAATACCTAAATATTAGGCAGCAAGAAGAGTGATAGAAGCAGTCTTGAATTCTGGTTCATCAGGTACAAGGTATGAAGTTGTACCGTTAGCGTCAGTTAACGCGTAACCGATGTTTTCAAGAGTAACTTGAGCTGATGAGTCAGCAGAAGCGGTTGCAATTACTTCAAGAGTAAATTCTGCAGTGTCGCCTTCGCGGATTTCCCAGCCGTTTGTTCCTTCATCGTAGTCTCCATCTGTAGCTGACAATGTTCCAACAGTGCTGTTAGAAGTAGAGTTGGTGATGCTGTAGCTTGTAGATGTAGTTGCGTATGTACCGTCGTTATCTTCAACAGGTGTCGAGTTGTCAATAAAGACATCGTCACCGAATGCAGTAACTTCGAATACAATAATGAATGTACCCTGGTCGAATTCGCTCGCATCATCAGCTACGAATGTTCGTTCAGCTGACTTCTCGATACCAACAACAGAGATACCTACAGACGCGATAGTCTGAGTTTTAGCTGAAGCTGATCCATCAATAGTACCAATATCATCACCTGATTCAGCATCTTCTACATCGCTTGATGTAACGTTTGCTTCAGCAAGGACTGTTGCACCATTGTTGTAAACAGCTGTGCTGCCCTGTGACTTGAACTTGACCTTAACTTCAAATTCCATTTCTTCTCCGGCCTCAATTACGACTTCGTCGTCTTCAAGATCTTCGAATGTGAATGTTGCAGTTTCAGTAGTTGCACAGTCTGAAAGACCAGTTGTACCACCGCATGAACCTACTTCGTAGTCACCATTGTAAGTAGTGCCGTCAACAACAAGTTCTACCTCGTCGATGATATCAGCACCTGTAGCTGTTCCAGCTGCAGCACCGTCAGTGAAAGTCAAAGTAATGTCCACTGGGAAGTCAGTTACCATGATGTCACCACCATCCTCATCAGCTGATGCAGTGAAGACTGCTACGGTGTGAGTTGATGATGAGCTTGCCTTTACTTCTAGAGTTCCAGTTTCAGGGCTGTCATCGCTTTCGCTAACTTCGAATTCTGAGTCACCGCCAGCTTCTTCAATAGTGAATTCAGCTGTGTCAGATGAACCAGTTTCTTCTAGGAAGCCATCAGCATCTTCGTATCGGATACCGTCAGCGTCACCAAGTTCATTCTCGAATGAGATTGCCCATGATTCGCCGTCGTCAGCACCGTCAACTGATGATGCGACTTCTGCAACAACCGTAACTTCTGCATCTTCATCCTCATCTACTTGCCAGTCAAGGCCAGAGAATCGGACTCGGTATACATCGTTAGTGTCGTTAAGTTCATCCCAGTCTGACTTTGAGTCAGTATCCATTGAGGCGATTTCGTCGCCGTCAACCATTAGAGAAACTGAGTCAAAGACGTTCCAAGGTCGGTCTTCGTCGTTTCCTCCAGCTGCTTCAAATACAACGTCAATGCGGTTAACAAGGACATCACCATCTTCTGCAGTGAATTCTAGGACACCAAGTTCAGCTTCTGACTGTCCTTCTTCAAGGTCAGTATCATCAGCGTCGCTTACGTCGATGTTTTCAATTGAGCCTTCACCTGAAAGACCAGTTGAAGAACCACCATTTGAACCACCTGTTGAAGGAGCAATTGCGCAGCTAGCAAATGTAGGAGCAACCGGAGTTACCTGTACATAGCCAGTTGGGCAGTTACCTTGTGAAGGTGTTGAAGGCATTGTTGCCAATGCGCTAGTAAGTGCAGCAGCAGTAGCTGGGCCGGCTGAACCGTCAACAGCTAGTGCATGTGTTGATTGGAACCATTTAACTGCAGCCGTGGTCATAGGACCAAACGAGCCGTCAGTTGAAAGTGCAGGAGTGTAACCTGCTTGATTAAGTGCAGTTTGAAGGGCAGAAACAGCAGCGCTCTTCTGACCAGCCTTAAGCACGTAACCAGGGTAAGTGTAAGTAGCAGCGTTAGCAGCGAAGGCAAAGCCCAAAACTGCAGCTGAAGCTACAAGCACTACAACCGCTTTAGTTAAAGTGTTTGTTAAATTCATAACAATTGTTATCAATGCAATGTCACCGTTTTATGTGTATGCATAATTACGCGTAAATTTATAATGTGCATACAAACGGCTTATTGCGTCCTCTCACACGTTCATGATTGTGACGAGCAATCATTATTGTCGAACGTGCTCGACCAAAGCGCGCAACTTTTTAGGTTATGCGATCAGGCCGAGCTCGTTAAAACATCGTGTAAGAATTCTTATAATTTTTTGTCCGCCATTTTCATGACGAGACGTGATAAGATTTCTTCACTATTTGATTTACAATGATCAGGATTACAACCAAAACAGAACCTTTTTCGGAACTGCCGGTCATTGTAGCATCCTCTAAAAAAGAGTGCAACCATAAAGCGAATAACCGCTTACGACCGGCGTCTACTTGTTATTGACGGCACACTGGTAAAAATCTTACACGCGCCAAAATACGCGGGCATATACTATATATTGTATGTTTTGGAATTCAAAAAGACACTAGTTTAGGCGATGCGGACGATGCGGTATGTACTCCACCGCTTGTTCCCCTCTCGGACGATTTGTCCTTTTTGGATAAGATCCATTAAATCGCGCTGGATGGTCTTTTCACTCACTCCTTTAATTTCGGACACAATGTCGGTTATATTGATAGAATGCTTTTTTTGCATCAACGAAAGTATGCTTTGTTGGCGATCACTTGCAGGTCGTGCAACTGAAACATTAAACGACATTGTTGGATTTTTTACGGATTGGATGTCTTTTTGAATAGGCGCAGCTTCGGGATTCCTTGTAGGTGTTTTAGGCAGCGACATGTCGTTTTGAGAAACTGACTGCAGTGGCTTTTGAGGCGCAGCTGGCGGCACCGAGTTTACTTTTGCCGGTTTGGTTTCAAGAAGCACTTTAGGAAGTGAAAAATACGCAACGTGATCGGGTACATACGGAGCACTTTCTGACTGCATAGTATGCAGCGCATATTGGGTAACTGTAGTGCGCATGTCAACAAGGGTTTGTACCAATACCGCGCGGTTCATCATGGTAATGTAACCAACCAGCGAAGCCGTTTCGATTTGAGCAATAAGCTTATCGACATAAACGACAGACTGCATAAAAATCTTACCACACGAAAGCGGATCAATAATGTCTTTTACAAACAGCAAATCAAACAAATCGGTCGATGTCTTTTTAACCCCATAGTGCATTGGATCTTCGACAGGAATAAACTTGGCAACCATATAAATGGCGCTTTGGATTTTCTTTGTCTTTTCGGCAATATTCTGCAGTATGTCGTTTTGCGTAATGTCCCTTAAAGGCTTTTCAAACGAAAAAAGAGTGTCGTTTACCTGGGCATCTTTTGGTTGGGTCGGGGCGACAAAGTTGTCGTTTTCCATATAGGGTTGAGTATAGTCATGACGTTTATTTTTGCAAGAGTCGTTTATATTCTATTTCACATCCTTTACCCAGACTTAAGGTATTTAATACCACTTTTTGCCTTGCCCATTTTGAAGACACAAGTCCTCACTATTCATTATTCGCTTAAGCGAATCACGAGAAAGGCTCTACGCTCGGTCGGGCTAAAGCCCGCCCTGCGCGAGTCTTTAAAAGGGCAAAGGCGGGATAATTTTCAGAGATTATAAACTTTGTTTTTTTGGTAAATTTTTATGCATCATCATGTTATGAATTAGACACATTGGTGTGGTACAATAGCCCTCATAACACCAAAAAATCATGGATGACATCAAAAAGAAAAAAATCAAAATCGTGCACCGCGATGACGCCGTCGAAGTGATTGTTCATCGCCGCACGCAAGACATTATTGTCGGCATTATTTTATTATTCATAACGCTTGGATTCGCATTAGGCGCCGCCGGACAAGCCGGCGCGTTCGGTTCGTTTTTATATCACCGCGTTGCCGAAACCTTGCTTGGGTTCGCCGCAATATTACTTCCGCTAGGCTCGCTTGGATTGGGCATCTTTTTTTTAAGAAAAGAAAAACAAATTCCTGCAGGCAAGATCGCCATGATGGGAGTCTTTGGATTGGCAACTGTAACCATGTTGGCAATCGCGTTCCCCGCGCATCAATTTAGCGTATCAGCCGGAGGAGGCGGAATCATCGGTGCGTTCTTAAGCGCACCGCTGGTGAATTTTTTTGGCTTATACTTGGCGATCATATTGATCATTTTAATTTTGATCGGGTCGTTCGGATTGATGTTCTTGCGCCACGACATTCCTACCTTATTAGCCAACCTGTTAAGTGCAATCAAAAATATCGGCAAAAAGCACGCACGTATCGAAGCGGTTGAAGAAGACGGGAACGAAGAAGTGGCAGAAGAAAAGCCTGAGCCTAAAAAAGCCGCAAAAGTGTCCGCTGCCGAAGAATCAACCGAAAGCGACGAACTGACCATCAACAGCTTTGATGCCAAAAAGAAAACTGCCGGCAAAAAGCCAGTTAATTTTGGCAGCGCAGCGCTTCCTCCCCTTTCACTTTTGGTGCAAACCCAAGAGAAACCCGAATTCGGCGACATTAAGGCAACAGCAAACTTGATTCAGCGCACACTGTCGAATTTTGGTATTAACGTCGACATGGACGAAGTATCAGTTGGCCCAACCGTTACGCGCTATGCGCTGAAGCCTGCCGAAGGCGTAAAACTTTCGCGCATCGAAGCGCTTGAGCAAGACCTGGCCTTGGCACTTGCCGCCCATCCGCTACGCATCGAAGCGCCGATTCCAGGACGCAGCTTGGTTGGTATTGAAGTTCCCAATAAAGGAAAGGCAACAATTCGCATCGCTTCCCTCTTATCTGATGAAGGCTTTGCAAACCCTAAATTCCAGCTTCCGGTTGCATTAGGTAAAGGCGTTACCGGTAAGTCGCATTTTGCCAATATAGCCAAGATGCCTCACCTTTTGATTGCGGGCGCAACCGGTTCGGGTAAATCGGTTACGGTGCACAACATGATTATCTCGTTACTGTATAAGCATACGCCAGAAAGCCTGCGATTTATCTTTGTCGACCCAAAACGTGTCGAGCTTACCTTGTACGACAAGATTCCCCACCTCCTGACTCCGGTTATCAAAGATCCTAAAAAAGCAATTTTGGCACTACGCTGGGCAGGAAAAGAGATGGAACGTCGCTATGACATACTTGAACACAATGCAGT
This sequence comes from uncultured Candidatus Saccharibacteria bacterium, assembly GCA_964464735.1. Classification (GTDB taxonomy): domain Bacteria; phylum Patescibacteriota; class Minisyncoccia; order Phycocordibacterales; family UBA1006; genus CAYXKF01. The sequence continues at coordinate 49,377 of CAYXKF010000002.1, forward strand.
GCGCGACATTCATTCATATAACGAAAAGATCGTTAAGCCAGCATACGAAACCGCGCCAAAAGATATCGATGAATCAACCCTGCCCGAAAAGCTTCCTTATATTGTGGTCATTATCGACGAATTGGCCGACATCATGCAGGCGTATCCGCGCGAACTTGAAGCTGCGATTGTACGCTTGGCACAAATGTCTCGCGCCGTTGGTATTCACCTTATTCTTAGTACCCAGCGCCCTTCGGTAAACGTTATTACCGGACTTATTAAGGCAAACATCCCTGCCCGATTAGCACTGCAAGTATCGTCGCAAATTGACTCGCGCACCATTTTGGACGCAACCGGCGCCGAGTCCCTTTTGGGAGCCGGCGACATGCTCTACATTGACGGTGAAATGGCCAAGCCGACCCGCATTCAATGTGCATTTATTTCGGAAGATGAAGTAAAAAAGGTAGTGCAGTATCTGCGCAAAAATACCGAAGAAGTGTACGACGAACTTGATTTGGGTGATGGCCCCGCAACGGCCGATAAAACTATTTTTGAAGTCGGCTTGGGCGGCGATGCCGACGATGACATGTACGAAGAAGCAAAGCGCGTCGTGATCGAGGCCGGCAAGGCATCCACCAGCTACATTCAGCGAAAATTGCGTGTCGGATACTCGCGTGCAGCACGCCTCATGGATTTGCTTGAAGAAAAAGGTGTCATCGGCCCCGCCGATGGCGCAAAACCGCGCGAAGTATTAGTTGCCGGCGCGGCAAAGCCATCAAACGAGCCCGAAACAGAAGAAACCAATGAGTAGCACCTTCCCCATCGCCAAATATATTATTGCCACGGTAATCGTCATTGCGTTTGGATACGCGCTGTTTGCAACACATACGTTGTGGCGTGGACCGGTATTTGTATATTTGCTTCCGCGCGACAAAACGGTAACTGATGAAAAAACCACCACAGTCGAAGGCCATGCGCGGCGCGCGCAAACGATCACGATTAACGGCTATACAGTTACCCAAGATCTTGAAGGTTATTTTGCCGAAGAATTTGCGCTACTGGACGGTGAAAACCGCTTTACCGTAACGCTTACTGACAAGTTTAACCACATCAAAACTCGCGAAATACGGGTTATTAAACAAAAGGAGCCTGAGCCTGAAATGACAGTGCCCGAGCCGACAGAAACCCTTGCACCACAAGCAGAAAACAAGGTTTTGGGAGTTAGCGACGACACTTTAAATGTGGTACGATAAGATATTATCCGTAATTTAAGAACATGTATGGCAAAAGCAAAAAAAGAACCGAAAGAGAAAGAATCGACCGATAAGAAATCAGGAAAACTCTCAGAACTTTCAAGCACGATTAAGATGATCCAAACCAAATTTGGCGAAGGATCAATCATGAACTTGGGCGAAGCGCCTAAAGTGAACGTGGGCATCATCCATACCGGTTCGATCGGATTGGACCATGCGCTGGGAATCGGCGGCTATCCGCGCGGGCGCATCATCGAAATTTTTGGACCAGAATCGTCAGGTAAAACTACATTGACCTTGCACGCAATCGCCGAAGCGCAAAAAGCGGGCGGCATCTGCGCGTTTATCGACGCCGAACACGCAATGGATCCCGAATACGCAAAAAAGCTTGGCGTTAAAATTGACGAGCTTTTGATCTCGCAACCCGACACCGGTGAACAAGCGCTTGAAATTGTCGAAAGCTTGGTTCGTTCGGGTAAAATTGACCTAGTAGTGGTGGATAGTGTTGCCGCATTGACGCCAAAGGATGAAATCGAGGGCGAAATGGGCCAGGCACAAATGGGCAAGCAAGCGCGCCTTATGTCACAGGCACTGCGCAAATTGACTGCCATTGTTGCAAAGTCAAAGACGATGATCATTTTCATCAACCAAATTCGTATGCAAATCGGCGTGATGTTTGGTAACCCTGAAACAACGACCGGCGGTAAGGCGCTAAAGTTCTATACCTCGGTACGCATCGACATTCGCAAGACAGCACAGATTAAAAAAGGCGAAGAAGTGGTTGGATCACGCACACGTGTAAAGATCGTCAAGAACAAGGTGGCTCCCCCATTTCGTCAAACCGACTTTGATATTTTGTACGGCGAAGGCATTTCACTTGAGGGCGAATTGCTGGCATTAGGAGAAAAGTTTAAAGTGATTACCAAATCAGGCGGCGCGGTGTTTACCTACGTTCCTAAAAATGGCACCGAAGAGGTAAAGCTTGGCCGCGGATATGATGCTGCCCGCACGTTCCTTCGCGATAATAAGCAAGTTAAAAACGCGCTCATGAAAGACATTCGCGGCGCAATGGAAAACGAAGAAGTAACTGATGGTGTCAGCGACCCAGACGAAGCAAACGAGCCAGAATAAATCCTTCCTACTTGTCTTAATATCAAGATTAGCATCAAAGCAAAACCGGACATAGTGTCCGGTTTTGCTTTATCGATAACTTTTGTATTCGCGTTCGAGGTTCGATATTTTACTTATGCCTTATTTGCGCGTTCAACATATTCGCCTGTTTCGGTGTTTACGACAACCGTATCACCAACATTGATGAACATTGGAACGGTTACTTTGGCGCCGGTTTCAAGTGTTACCAATTTGTTGCTTCCCGTTGCGCTGTCACCCTTAAAGTTCGGTGGCGCTTCGGTTACACTGAGCTCAACCTTGTTTGGAAACTTAATACCAACATATTTCTCTTCGTCATCAGCGTTGGTAAAGATAGTCGCCGCAACTGGGGTCTTTTCTTTTAAGTATTTGATCTGCTCGCCCACGACCTCATGATCAAGAGTAAAGCGGTTTTTTGGATTCGCTTCTTCAGAAAACCACAGTTCTCCATTTTTTGGGTTCGTGTATAAAAACACGACCATGCGCTCCATCAAATCAGCCTCGTTTACTTTGTCAGATACCTGAAACGAATGTTCCATAACTGACCCAGTAAATAAGTTACGCAGCTTGGTCTGGTTAACCGGCTTGCGCTGCTGTTTGCGAAATACCCATGAATCTAATACTTCGTATGGCTGGCCTTCGAACAAGATTACCTTGCGCGGCTTGATTTCGTTATATTCCAACATACGTCAGTTTAATTATGCTTCGATGTACGCAAGCAATCCCATAAAGCGTGCGCGCTTAATGGCAAGTGCCAGCGCGCGTTGTTTTTTGCTTGAAACTCCGCTTCGCTTGCGAGGCATGATTTTGCCGGTTGGCGAAAGGAACTTGCGCAGCAATTCGATATCCTTGAAATCGACGTGCTTGATGTTGTTTGTCTTAAAGTAGCATTGTGCTCCTGCTTTGTTCATAGTTAATTATAGTTAAAATGGAATGTCTTCCGGATTAATGTCCTCGTCTGGGTATTCGATCGTTTCGACTTCGTCAGATTGCGCTTTTGGTTTTGAAGCCGAAGCAGATCCTGATGAAGCGCCGCCTTCGCCTGGGCCACGAGTGTTTCCAAATTGAACGCTCTCGGCAATGATTTCGGTGCGATATTTTTTAGAACCGTCCTGGGCATCCCAGCTGCGGGTCGTAATACGCCCTTCAATCAATACATTGCTTCCTTTTTTAAGAAACCTTGCCGAGCTGTCAGCCTGCGGTCCGTACACCACAATGTTGTGATATTCGGTCTGCTCTTTGCGCTCGCCAGTTTTTGCATCCTTCCAGTAGCGGTTTGTCGCCAAACTAAAATTCGTTACTTTGGTTCCTGATGGAAGCGACTTAAGTTCTGGGTCGCGGGTAAGGTTTCCGATCAAATACACTTTGTTAAGATACATACGAGGTTTAGAGTGAATTACTATTCAATGTTGGCAAGCTCGTCGATCTGCTTGTCAACGGTTTGGATGTCGATCGGCTTTGCCTCTTCGGTCGCCGTCTCTCCTCCTTCAATTGTATCACGAGCCTTGCTTGGGCGCGATGATGGCGCACGACGAGGCTTTTTTTGTGCACGCGTATCTTCGCGGACAGTCGTGATCGAAAGGTAGCGAAGTACCGCCGCATGCGCATCAAAGGCAGCGTTAATTGCCGCAATGCGATCAGGTGTTACATCAAACTTGATCCATCCAAAATACCCTTGGGTAAAGGTCTTCGGAACATTGTCGATCACTTTGCGCATTGGGTAGGCCAATGTCATTAACCGTGCAGCTTCTTCCATAATTGGAAGACCTGTTTGGTCGGTAATAATTTTTCGAAGCGCATCAGTGGCTTGCACTGATTCTTCTTCTGAAAGCGTCGGAAGTAGCAAATAACTGACTTCGTAGACGCGCGGGTCTTTATACTGTACTTCTTGTGACATAGTACGTTTTAGTGTGAGTTACCCCACATTATGATTAATTCCCCTGCTGCGGCGCAAGAATACGACGCACTGGACTAATGGCAGAGGTATCAAGGATATTACTGAAAAATGGCAATTTGTCAAAGGCCGTTTTAATTAAAAATCTTGGCAAAGTCGACACCAAAAAATCGTTTATTTGTTTCAAGAATTTTAAGGGCTAATGTATCAGGATCTTCCCCCCGGACCCTTGCGATATGCTCGACAATATATCGGACATACGATGGTTCGTTTCGTTTGCCGCGATGCGGAGCCGGAGTTAGGTATGGACAGTCAGTTTCGACCATAAACTTATCAGCTGGAACCCATTTTATGACTTCGTCATATTGAGATGCAAATGTAACAATCCCCGTAAACGAAATTGTGCAGCCAAGTTCAATAAATTTTTTGGCAGTTTCAAGTGAGCCAGTAAAACAATGCACATTTGCGCGCAAATCTGGATACGTAATTTTATATTCAGCAAGGATTTTTATGACATCCTCGTATGCATTTTGCGTATCCTTTGTTGGTCGCACATGCAGCATCAATGGCAAATTATGCATCAATGCAAAATCAAGTTGATCGCGGAATATTTTTTCTTGCACTACGCAGGTTGTATCCTCAACGCGATAATAATCTAATCCGCACTCACCGACCGCAATTACTTTTGACGTCAATATTTTTTCGTATTGGGCCGCGTCAAAAACTTCGGCACGCGAAACAAATTCGTCTCCACCCTCGCCGATCTCGGCTTCATCATGATGGCATTTTGCCGTATGGATCGGATGCAGTCCAATGCAGCTAAATACATGCGGATATTTTTGTGCAAGCTCGATTGTTTTTCTTGAAGTATCCAACTGCGTCCCGACATTAATAAGCGCAACGTTTTGTTCGCGAGCGCGCTGCAATACCGCATCATAATCGTCGGCAAAAACCGCAAAGTTCACATGCGCATGAATATCAACAACCGGGATTTTAGGATCCATATCCAAATATCATAGCATGATGTTCACATATTCCGAAAATATCCCCGTACAGCCTTTTCCAAGGGCTCGCCGGAAGGGCTTGGCCCTGAGGCAAACGATTTTTGCCAGTAGGAAAATATTCGGGTCCTTGGAAAAGGTTGTATAAAAACTGTCCCTTGGATTTTACTCCCCCCTAGATGCTATACTATCGACATATGAACGACTTTTTAAAACACTTTCCAGCCTATCTTACCCGCACCATATTAGTAATTTGTTTTTTGGTGCTGGTAACCACTTTTACCACTCGGTTATTCCAACTTGTATTTCATAAACCTGAATACAACGCGTTTTGCCCCGATAGCCTATATTCAAAACAATACACAAACGAAGCAAACTGCATTGCCGACGGCGGACAATGGTCGCCATACGCAGTAGCACCAATGCAAGTTGACGAAGTACGTCCTGCAAAGGACGCTGTGACGGGATCATGCAACATTACCTATACCTGCAACAAGCAATACGAAGAAGCAAACAAAATATTTGAACGAAACATGTTTATCGCGACCGTCGCGATTGGACTTGCACTACTACTGATCAGCACGTTTATCGCGATGCGCTTACTATCAATTGCCCTTATGGTTTCGGGCGGATTCATTGCCATCTTTGGTGCGCTGCGCTATTTTGGCAACGTACCCGAACTGGTGCGCGTCATCTTCTTAGGAATTGGCATCGCAATTTTAGTTTACATTATCGTCAAACGGCAAAACAAGGCTGATTAGTTTTTTCGAAGCGTAATAGTAAAGGTTGAACCTTGTGCCAAACCAGGCGAGGTTACAGTAACGGTACCTCCATGCATTTCAATTACCTGTTTTACCAAATACAATCCTAATCCCGACCCCCCGCTTGCCTTTTTACCCGCTTCGCCACGTACAAATTTTGCAAACAATTTTGGCAATTCTGCCGATGGGATACCTGCACCAGTATCCGAAATAGCAATCGTGATTGTCGACATATCATCATGCAGCGAAACCTTAACCGACCCGACTGGCGTATATTTGATCGCATTATCAACCAAATTGATGATGGCTTGTTGAAGTTTTGTTTCGTCGCCCATATACGTTAACGGATGAGCAGTTGGGGCAATGTCAGAAATAAGCGCAAGACCCTTATGAGTTGCAACAATGGCAAACTCGTCAACCACCTTGCGCACCAATTTTTCAATATCAATGGCCGTTTTATTAAGCGCTAACTTACCTTGATCGATCTTTGAGGTATCAAGCAAATCACCGACTACACGAATAAGATCATTAACTGTTGTACCAATATGATACAAGGTCTTTGCCTGCAAGTCGGTCAGATTTTGCACGCCGGCATCCTGCACCGCTTCGACTCCCCATTTAATTGACGTAAGAGGGCTTCGCAACTGGTGAGTCGCAAGCGATAAAAATTCGTTTTTCTGTTGGTTTAAGTCAGCCAACCGCACGTTAAGATCCTCAATATTTTTTTGATGCGCATGTTCGCGGCCGACCTGCTTGGCCAACGTATATGCAATTAACAGCGCCAACAGCAGTGTTATGGCATTAAGGATATAACCGGTCGTATCACGGATAAACAAAAATTGCGACGCCACCAGAATAATAAACGAAAAGACGCCGACCTGTATGCCGTATTCGCTAATCTTAAATAAGTTGCCGCGCACAATCACAAACAAAATCATCAAAAGCGATATTGGAAGTGCAAACAATCCATACAATCCGATTTCGTAAATGCCGGTTAATGAAGAAATATGGTCGGTGATTGAAAAGACCGCCAAAAATGTGACCAGTGACAAAGCTACCATGGCAATCTGGGCACGCTCGACATGTTTAGTTACAAATAACTTGATCGCACCGACAACTACCCACAATACTGTCAGTATTTCGACGGTAAATTTGTAATAGGTTAACAGCGCACCGTTTGCGACTTCGCAATATGCGTACGACAATTCGCCAACTGACAAACCCATGATATTTATTACAAACGGAACCATCGCGACAATACCTAACCCCCAAGCAAGTTTTTTTGATCCTCCAACTTCAGAGGTCAGCGTATTGAAAAAGTATACCGCCGCCAAGCAAAACAAGACATTAATAAAATCCAAAAGTGACCATATAGCATATACCGCAATATAGTCAGGCATCACCCAAAGCAGCAGGTCGCCCAACAGCCACAGTGAAAATAAAAATCCGAACCATGAGAACACTCGGATGCGCGGCGCTGATCCTTTAACCAGCGCAAAGATGATGATCAATAGTGTCAGTGCCAATGGAACCAGGTGCGTATAATACGCGACCGTATGGTAAGCAGCGGTCGTTGCAGTACACGTATTGATCAAAAATTGCATGGGCATATATTATACCGTATCAGGCATTAAAAAGTTTCCTTCGGGATAGTAATACCAAAAATGATCCGCTGCATCTTCGGCAGGCAGCAATCGGACAATAAGGGGCTTAAGGCCAAATTCGGCCTGGACTTCGGTGAACGCTGGCAAAAATACGTTGTCGATGAACGGGCGCTCGACCGCATCTTCGGGGGTAAATGTTTCAACCAGTACGCCAAAACAAATAAACAGCGCCAAGAATTTTTTGTAATACAACTGCGCGCTGTCTCCCCAATCGGCAAAAACTGCGCTGGCATCAAACAGCGACGGCGCAAATTCGGGATACAACCGCAAAAATATCTTGTGATGAAAATCAATCAACGTTTTACCATCGATCGTATGCACATCACGGATCAACTTGCCGTTTGAAGCATTAAAGTCAATGATCGTATGATGTTCAATTTTTTCGCCGCCATTTTTACCTGTACCACAATAGACATGGCATTTGCCCAGCATATGCTTGGCAGGATTATTGCTGGTAAACTTGTCGTCAAAATATTCAAAAAATACCGGTCGCATTGAAGCGTTTTGGGTAAACGAAATAAAGCGACTATTTTCAAAGTTAGGCGTTGCAACGTGCCGAAACGAAACGCCGACCGGTTCGTGCAATATGTACGGGATCTTTGAGAGCGTATCAAGCCCGATGTATTCAGTAACGCGTTTTTTAAGTTCGGTATCCAAGTAGCGTTTTCGCACTTCGGTAACCGCATCCTCGACTTGCGTATACACTTCTGCGTCAAATGCTGATAGCGAATCAGGGGACATATGTATTATAGTTGGCACTCGCCTGCTTCGACGCATCGCGCAAACATTTTTCCGTCGATTGTTTCGTTGCGAACCAGCGCCCTTTCACCTTCGATGCATCCGATCAGTTGAGTATATATATCGTCGCAATCAATTACTTCACACGGATTCGTAAGCATGCACGGTGTCGGTACCGTAACCAAAAAATCCTTATGGACACCAAAGCGTACCAACGCACCGATGACAGCCACAACAAGCAACGTTGCAGTAAATACGATAAATAATGACCCGTTCGAAGGAGTGCCTTCCATAGGGTAAGTATACCACCTTAGGATTATAAAAGCAGGTAAGTTCCGACGATTAAAAGTATTGCGCCGATGATTTTAAGGGCAATATGCCGGCGGGTTTTTTCGACAGTAAAATACTTAGGCGCAAAGTATGCCATCGGGATCGTCATTAAATAGACAATAAGAGGTTGGTATCCTTCGATGCTGGTAACAAGGGCAACGGGGGCCATAAGGATGGCAAGAAATTTAAGCGCATTTCCGGCAATAGTCGCAAGCTCGCTTCCAAAATTTATGATAAAAAGCGCGCTCCCCTTTTGATACAACATCCCAAAAAAATCTTTGCGAAATTTGGGAACAATAAACAATAGCGACGCGACAATTCCTGAACCAATATGGCTTACGCCAAGCGTAGCTAAAAAGTGCGCACTAGTGCCCGATCCTTTTTTAAAAATGATATCTGCCAACACTAAAAGTAAGCTTGCTAAAACCATCCCACGGATCATCTTCCACGGAATATGGTGCGTTTTAGTTTCTTCATGGTAATGCACCGAGAAAAATAACGCGCCAGCAAGAATAACAACGATTCCTAAAACCTGCAAAAGGGTCAGTACTTCACCCAAAATAAGAAATCCTCCTATGTATCCAAAGACAGGCATCAACAAAAACCAGGCGGTCACGCTTGAAGCTTCAGCATGGAGCAATGCATTAAGATAAAACCAAATTGCAACCACCTGAAGAGCACCCGAGGCAACAAGTAAAAGGAGCGATGACCCCGAAAGCGTTGCAATATTAACAGCTTGAATTGCGACAATAATACCGCCCACAATAAACAAACATGGGCCGGTAAACATAAGCAGTGCTTCGTTTGACGATTCGCCCGCCTTAAATTTTTTTACTAAATACTGATCGGCCAAGTTAACCGCCGCCCAGATAATATGTGCACTCATTGCAACAAGAAACCAGCTCATAGTTATTCTTTACGCAAGAAAAGTGGCGTTTCGGGTTTTTTGCTTTCTTTAATCAATGCTTTTAATTTCGCATTGGTCTCGGGCATTAAAGGATTTAGCATTCTGGCGATGGTATAGAGTTCGATGACAAGTTCCGAGATCAGCGTTTTTCCGGCTTCAAGATCAATCTTTACTAATTTAAACGGTTCAGTTGATTGGATTTTTTTATCAAGCGACTGCGCGGCTTCCCAGACAAAGTTTGTTGCACCAGCGATATCAAATGCATTCAAGCGGTCAAAAAATTCTTGCGGGATTGACTGCTCGGGGATCGATGGACATGCGTCAAGGTATTTTTCAGACAAAGCCAAAATGCGTGATGCAAGATTCCCTAACCCGTTTGCCAAGTGAGCATTATATGCGGCCTTAAAACGATCGATGGTAAACGGACTGTCTTCGAAATTCCCCACTTCTTTTGCCAAAAACAATCGCAGTGCATCAGTGCCATATTCAGCGACAATATCTGACGGGTTCACAACATTACCCAATGTCTTTGACATTTTTACTCCACCATCGGCCGTAATGTAACCATTGATGATAATTTGCTTTGAATTAGGCACGCCTGCTGCCATAAGCATCGCTTGCCACATAGCGCTTTGAAAGCGCAAATTGCCCTTGCCGCAGTATTGGATCGGATTTCCGCCAAGCCAGTATTTTTGAAACTTTTCACTTTTAACCAAAGCGTCAACGGTTTCAATGCCATCGTCAGCCAATGTTGATATGTAGTTAACCAGCGCGTCAAACCATACATACATGACATGATCAGAATCGTTAGGAACAATAATTCCCCACGGCATTTTTGTCTTTAACCGCGAGATCGAAAAATCCTCAAGACCGCGCGCTACAAACGATTTAATTTCGTTAAAGCGAAAATCCGGCACGACAAAGTTTGGATTTGCTTCGTATAAATCAAGGAGTTTTTGCTGGAATACCGAATACTTGAAAAAGTAATTCTCTTCATCGATAAGTTCAAGTTGCTTGCCGGGGTGTTCAGGACACTGCCCGTCAACCAAGTCAGAGTCGGTTTTTTCTTCCTCACACCCAACGCAATATTTTGCTTGATAGGTTTTTTTGTAAATGTACCCGCCATCAAAGCAGCGCATCCAAAAATCCTGGGCGATTTTTTCGTGCCGTGCATCGGTGGTGCGAATAAAATGCACGTCGTCGATCATGCCAAAAATATGAACCGAATTCTTAAACTCTTCGAAACTTTGATCGACAAATGCCTGGGGTTCTATCCCCTTTTCTTTCGCCTTTTCAAAGATCTTCATGCCGTGTTCGTCAGTGCCGGTATTAAAGTATACATCAAAACCCTGCAATAACTTTGCACGCGCAATAATGTCGGCACGAATGAATTCAAGCGCATGGCCCATATGCAGTTGGGCGTTCACATACGGCAGTGTTGTCGTAATATACTGTACTTTTTTGTCTTCCATACATTAGGCGCTGTGCATTGGTTCGCGTTCACGCTTTTCAAGCATCAGCATTTGCTGGCGGTCATATTCGTTCATGCATTCAATAATAATGATACAAGCAGGTAATGCCAAAACAAGGCCAAAAAATCCAAGCAGCGTCACGCCGATGACCGCCGAGATAAGCACGATAAGCGACGGTACGCCCGTAACGCTTTTCATAATAACCGGCTGCAGCACGTAATTTTCAAGCTGCTGCAATAATGTATAGTATCCCATCACTAAAAGCCCTAATGTCACGCCGCCGCCGAGCGTTGCCACGACTGCAGCCGGAATAGTGGCGATAACGATACCGTACGGGATCAGGCTAAAGACCAAGGCGGTAATCGAAAGCAACAGCGCATAGGGTACACCCATGATCAACAAGCCAATGTATGTTGCGATTGCCAAAATAGTTGCCGACAGTAATTGGCCGCGAAACCAGGCCATGATGCGCACCTTTGATCGTTTCCAAATCCCCAGCACACGCTCTTCATACGTATGCGGCGCTAAGATCATTAAAAACTGGTCGACGCTTTTATGCTGGATCGAAAAGTAGAATGACATCACAACCAAAAGACCAAAGTTTAAGATACCGCCGAAAATCTGACTAAACGAACTGACGATCCCTTGAGTTGTAAGCGATGAACGAATGCTGGTGATAACTTGCAGCGGCGCATCGTTATGCAGCAGCGACGATTTAACAGCCGAAATGTTTTCAAAAACCGCACCCAAACTTGAAAGAAAATCATTTTGCGGAAACAGCTGCGCGATCGAAATTAATTCCTCGATAAAGATTGGTATCAAAAGATACAACAAGCCGATCAAAATACCAAAACCAGCAACATATACCAAAATCACTCCGACTATCCGCGGAATCTTAATGCGCTCGAGCTTAAGCACGGCAGCTTCGACAAATACCGAGATCAACAGCGCGACCGCGATCAGCAAAAAAACACCGCGCAGCTGCCACGCCATGTACGCAAGCGCAGCAACAATGGCCGCATAAACGAAAGTGCGGGGGCGGATGTCAAAGACGGTCTGGATGCGTTCCATGCAGCCAGTGTAGCATAAAAATATTCAGATAAAAGGGTTTTACGCGCTGATGATTTTTGACAGTACATCGGCATCGCTAAAGCGCCCAATCATGGCCACGTTGGCACGGCTTGGCATAAAAATCGCCTTGGCTACCTTTTGCACCTGTCGTGCAGTCATTTTTTGGATCATCTTTTCACGTTCTTTAGGCGAAAGTAGTTTTGATTTTACAATCTCACTAAAGCCATAAAAATCAGCCCATGCATCAGTAGTTTCCAGGCCCAGGTACATATTGCCGATAAGATATTCTTTTACTTTTTTCAGTTCGTCGTCGGTCATTGGTTCGTTTACCAGTCGCATGCATTCTTCATGTATTGCTGCCACAGTCTCGACGACACGGTCATTTGCGACACCGACGCCGATTTTTAAAATCCCATGGTCGGTATAGGTATCGTTATAGGCGTAGACATAGTAGCCCAATCCCATCCGCTCGCGGATACGGTCAAAAAGCCGACTTGACATCCCCCCACCCAAGACCGTTGCCATAAATGACGCAGCGAACGACTGCGCATGCTTTTTCTTAAACGTGCGGTATCCCAACATAATGTGCGTTTGGTCAGTTTCTTTAAACACTGCACGCACGGCAGGCGCAGTTTGCGAATCGTCAACGGCAGGCTTTGGGTGTTTTTTTGAAGTAGCTATCGGCGCAAACGCTTTTTGGATATCGCGCACCGTTTTTGCGGCAGGCATATTCCCCGCCACCACGACGAGCGTTCCGGCCGCAACGTAGTGTTCGTTATGGTATTGCTTGATCATGTCCTGCGAAATCATGCGAATATTCTCGCGCGTTCCCAAGATCATTTTGCCCGCCGGCTGTTCGCCGTAGACTAGTTGCATTAAAATATCATCAACCTTTTTCTGCGGATGGTCTTCGTACATGTTGATCTCGTCTAAAATGACGCCGCGCTCGCGGTTAAGTTCGTCTTGCGGAAATGTCGAGTGCAAGTAAATGTCCGAAATAATCTCGACTATTTTTTCGTAATGTTTAGTCGCACCCTTGATATAGTAACCAGTATATTCGTGGCCAGTAAACGCGTTGTACTGCACACCAAGCGCATCAAGTTCATGCGTAATATGCTGCGGCGTCGGGCGCTTGGTTGTTCCCTTAAAACACATGTGTTCCAAAAAGTGCGAGATGCCGTTATTTTCGGGAACCTCGTACTTTGACCCAGCCGCGACAAGTACCATGACGGTTACTGTTTGAGCGTCTTTGATGGGAACGGTCAGAATGCGCAATTTGTTTTTAAGTGTCTTAAGATTGTATCTCATGTTGGCAATTGTACACGAAATATTTTCCGCTTCAATTTGAGTGAAGAGATATTGACAATTTCTATAGTATATATTATTGTTTTATAGAATTTTCACACTAAACCACATTTAAAACATAAGCGTTATGAAACAACTTAAAACCCTAATCGTGTTTGCCATATCGGCACTTTTCTTTTTTACCGCACAGGCTCAAGCCCCACAAAAAATGAACTACCAAACCGTAGTACGTGACGCTGCTGGCAATGAACTTTCAAACACTGCCATTAATATTCAATTTATTATCCACGACAGCGTACCAGCAGGTCCTACTGCTTTTAGTGAAACCCAATATGGTCTTACCACTAATCAGTTAGGACTATTAAATACCCAGATCGGCCGCAATAGCGGAAACCTTGCTGCCGTAAATTGGGGTAAGGGCGAAAAATATTTACAGGTAAAAGTTGATATAAATAACAACGGTACTTTTATTGATATGGGCACAACCCAACTAATAAGTGTGGCGTATGCTTTGTATGCAGCCAATAGTCCACCTGGCGCAACTGGTCCAACCGGACCAATAGGAGCCCAAGGCATTGTCGGCCCAACTGGACCTATCGGTTCAGGAGGCGGAGCGACTGGTGCAACGGGGGCCACAGGAGCTGATGGTGTTGGCATCGCTGGTATTACATATGCAAACGGAGCTTTATCAATTACCCTCACCAATGGAATAATAAATTCTTTTCCCATTACAGGCATTGTTGGACCAACTGGTCCTCCAGGAATTCCTGGCCCAACTGGACCAACCGGCAATACAGGCCCTAAAGGTGAAGGAATGGACTCTGTTGTCCATGAATTTACTCCTGCCGAAATGCAGCAGTTGGCCTTAGGTAATGGAATAGACCTACTTCCTGCCCTACCAGATAGCGGCAAATATTTTATCATCGGTGCCTTTGTTAAAATTGAAGGCGGGCAAATTCCTTTCTTGCCATTCTATGCACCTGCATATGGATGGAAACTCGGAGCTGGTCCTGACGCTCAAAACAATTACACGTTTTACAGCGGCGAATTCGCAGACGGAAATGCACCTGAAAAACATATTGACCTAACCCAAAATAGCAATACCGGCGCCTGTACAGACCCCGGTCAAGCTATGAGATTCTGGATTAGCTACTTCAACCCAGGAAATTTTACTGGAAAAATAAAAGTAAAAGTATATTACAGAGCTTCTGCAAAGATGTAACATTTTGAATTAATGAAAACGAAAAGCCTCGCGCAAAGCGAGGCTTTTTTGTTTATAAATTTTAGACGTAAAGATTATTTCTGCAGTTCAGAAATAGTGATCGGCCCAACGACTCCGTCTACTTTTATATTGCGCGATAATTGAAACGCCTTTGTTGCAGCATCGGTCATGCGGCCAAAGATGCTGTCTTCAACTAAACCGGCTTTCATTTTGCAGTTAAGGATTTTTTGAAGTACCAAAACCCCCGCACCACGGTCTCCTATTTTTGTAAGTTTGCCCTGCAATTCGGCAACACCAGCCGGACAGGTTTCTTGTGTCGAAGGAGTCTGAACTACCGGCGTTGGCGTTACGCCTGTTGCATAGGTACAGCGCGATGGGTCGTCCCGGCCACTGTCGTCGTAATTAGTCGCACGCGGATCATGGCAACGACGCGCTACCCCTCCACCCGAGCTACCACCCGAGCGCGGTGGCGTTGGTGAACTTTCGGATACATCAGTAACTGTAATAGTAAAATCTTCGTCGTACGTACCCGCAGAACCATCGGTTACGCGAACACAAATGCCATAGCTTGTTTTGGTTTCGTAGTCTAAAGCAGTTGCTGTTTTTAAACTGGTTCCCGTAATACTAAACGAAGCATCGTCCGCACCTGGTGTAGTACAAGCAAGGCTAAATGTTGCACTATCGCCCACATCAGCATCAGTTGCTGACAAAGTTCCTACCGTTGAACCTGATGCCTGATCTTCGGCAATGCTTGATGCTGAAAGTTCAATATCGGTCGGATCCGCGTTTACCGGAGCAAGATTAAATACCATAACACGGTTGTTCCCTTCATCGCTTACGAACAAGTAATCATTGTTAGTGTCATAGGCAACCCCCTCCATACTTGAAGCAAATCCTTTCTGGCTTGGCAGTACTGTAAATCCGCCACGGCCATCGCTTACCAATGTTCCACCATAGTTTCCATCTTGCGAGGTAAAATTTGGCTGACCTAATACTGCAATGGCATTTTCACCATCGGTAATACCATTAGAAAGGTCGAATGCCACTACACGAATATTGCCGTCCTCTGACACAAACAACCGCTCATTGTTGGGGTCCCAAGATACATCCTGGGGATAGTTAAGACTGTTTTGATCAGTAGCCAAACTGTCCGAACTAAAATCAGGTTGCCCCAAAACATGGATTGCACTTTCATTGTTGGTTACCGCTGCAATATCAAAAACCAGCACGCGATGCGCGCCGTTTGCATCGGCTACATACAAAAGACTATTCAATTCATCAACTGCGACACCAAGCGGATCGCCTACAGTATTAGCGTCAATCGGCAAATCGATTCCGTCAGTGAAGTTCGCCTGGCCAAGCACATGCGCAGCATCCATGCCGTTGGTGATTCCCGCCGAAAGGTCATATACCATGATGCGGGCAGCCGCCTGATCGGCGACATATAAAAAATCTGTGCCCACGTCATACGCAACATCACGCGGACTGTTCAATGTATCTTGATCTACTGTCGCCGTACTTGAAGTATAATCTTCTTGCCCTAACACATGAATTGCGTTTTCGCCGTTTGTGATCGAAGCGACGTCAAATACCAGGACACGGTTCCCATTGTAATCAGCAGCAAACAAGTAATTATGATTAGGATCGTACGCCAATCCGTATACGCTAGAGAACTTATCTTGCGCGACCGCACGTGAATCATCTGTCATGGTTGCTTGTCCCAACACAGCCGAAGCGCTCATCCCGTTTGTAATACCTCCTGAAACGTTAAAAACCAAAATACGGCCGCTTGCCGAGTCGGCAACAAACAACCGATCGTGATCAGCATCATAAGCAACACCTTGTGGGTTTCCACCAAGTTTGCTTGCTGTTGTCGAAGCCGAATTTGTTTCAAAGTCCGGCTGGCCCAATACAAACGCAGCATCCATGCCGCTTGAAAGATTTTCGGCAAACACTGGAACCACAAATAGCGCAACCAACGTGATAATCGTTATATATTTTAATGTGCTAAAAAATCGTTTCATACGAACCGAGTATAGCATCTTAGGATGGTTTTTCAAAAGGTATTAAAAAAAGTTACTAGGCTGATTGCTCCATTATAAGCATGTCGTACCCCTTCTTTGTTTCATGCTCTTTTAAAACACCGAGTGAAAATAAAAACTCTTCCAGTTCAATGCGTACCACGTTTTCATCTTCAGATGACATCTTTTCAACTTCAATAAATTCTCCAAGCCCTTCAATATGATCGATACAGATTTCAAAATTCTGATAGTGCCCTACCTGACGCGTCTTCTTTAGACGATTGGCCTGCTGGTACCCCATCACCATAAGCGCCTGCATCATCGCATTACCATTATCAATTGCGGTTTCATATTCGGTTTTAGTAAGTTCGTTGCCCATCTGCATTTTTACTGTAAACAAAAAAGTACCGTCGTTTTTCTCACGGATGCGGATGAAATATTCGTTTTTTAAGTAGTTAGCATACGGAGCAACCACTTTTGCAAATACTGTATCAGTTTGAATAACTGGCTCTGAAAATTCACACCCCAGTTCGGCAAGTTTTTGTAAAACTGCTGGTTTGTTTTTTAAGTATGCTTTTATTTCGATTTCTTTCATAATCATTTTTGATGCTTGATCCAAAAGTTTTTTACAAACTTCAAGGTAAATGTCGAGATTAAAAATCCAATTGCCGGCACCAGCGCATTAATAAACGGATGTGGCAGGTGTGCCACCAGAAAGAAAAGCACTACGACAACATAGGTAATCACCGAAAGCCACACCTTTCGCGCAAGGCTTATCTCCCACGCTTTATCAAGTTCGACACGAGCATTGCGAGCCTTGATCTCGGCTAATTCTTTTTGCAGAGACTCAAACTCGCTCATACTATTTTACTTTCTGAATCAGATCAGAAATTTTTACACGTTCTTGCTCGCCGCTATCGCGATGGCGGATAGTTACCGTATCAACGAGTTCTGGATTTTCGCCCAATGTATCAAAATCTACAACAATACAATAAGGAGTACCAATTTCATCTTGCCGTCGGTAGCGCTTGCCGATGTTTCCGTTGTCATCAAATTCGCATGTTACATGCTTGCGAAGTTCTTCGTAGACAGACCGTGCTTTGGCAACCAGTTCGGGCTTATTTTTTAACAGCGGAAAGACCGCGCATTTAATAGGCGCAATGCTTGGGTGCAGTTTCAAAAATACGCGCGTTTCGCCGTCGGCGGCTGCCTCTTCGGTATAGGCGTGATCCAAAAACATAAGCATCGTTCGCGCCAATCCGGCTGACGTTTCGACAATGTGCGGAACAAAACGCTCTTTGGTGTCTTGATCAAAATAATCAAGCGCAACACCCGAGAATTTTGCATGCTGCGATAAATCCCAATCACCTCGCGCATGAAAACCTTCGACTTCGTCGAATTTTCCCAGCGATTCAAAATGATATTTGATGTCGTAGGCTTCGGTCGCATAGTGCGCAAGCTTATCGTGCTTTGACCACTGCAGTTTTTCGGCTGGAATGCCATGGTCTAAATACCATTGATAGCGGTAGTCTTGCCACATCTTGTAGAGTACGCTTGTTTGCGATGGATGATGAAAATACTGCATTTCCATTTGTTCAAATTCGCGAGTACGAAAGATGAATTGGCGCGCTGCAATTTCGTTTCGAAACGCCTTACCAACCTGCGCGATACCAAATGGCAACGACGGATGCAGCGAATCAATGGTGTTTTTATATTCAAGGTAAATACCACCACAAGTTTCGGGACGCAGATACGCAACGGTCTCGTCAGTCATTTCCTCGACTGGCGATCCAAAGTTTGATTTAACCATCAGCGAAAAAGCGCGCGCAGCAGTCAGTTCGGCTTTTTTACAATTTGGGCACACTAATTTTTTCTCGCCACGGAGCTTATCAAGTTCGGCGTTAATGAATTCGATTGTCGCCTTGTCAGCATCGACGCCAAAACTTTCAAGCAAATGGTCGGCGCGAAAGCGCGCTTTACAGTTTTTACAATCAACTTGAGGGTCATCAAAATTGCCCACATGACCCGATGCAACCCATGCCTTTGGATGAATGAAAATCGCACTATCCAATGCCAACACATCATCGCGATACTGGATCATCGATTTCATCCATTCGTTCTTAATGTTCTCTTTAAGTAAATATCCGTAATGGCCGTAGTCATACACGCCGCCCAATCCGCCGTAAATTTCAGATGATGCAAATACAAACCCGCGGCGCTTGCAGAGGCTTATGATTTTCTCCATTTTGTCTGACGTTTCCATAGTGCGGACTATATCACAAAATAATTATTGCACCACTTGGCCCTTGCCCGAACCATGTACCGGGTCGGCGCTTAAAGTAGTACGCAACCCGTCGGTTCTGCGATGCTTCACCTGGACGTTCGCAACCGAATCGGTACCAATGATTTCGATCTGGCTGGTAAGTGCCGGTGTTTCGTCAACCTGTGAAGTTGATGGCGTGATACTTACCTTAAATGCGCCTTTTACCGAATTAAGTGTGTACCCCGCACCGGCCGGAACAACGCCGACGTTCCAGGTAACTGTACGCGTAACTTCGTTGTAGCTTAGTCCGGCAGTAGTGCTTCCCTCCCAGGTTACATATTGCGGCAAGGTTGTCGTCAAAACGGCGCCCCCAACTTGGTTTACATTATTTGAAACATCAAATACTAAATTATAGATTGTTTTTTGTCCCACCTTTGGCGGAATCGGCCCAATACCGCCATATTGCGTTTTTGCATCAAAGCTTAATGATGTTGCCAATACGCCACCGACGGTTTGAATATCCGCCAAACTTGGCTGCGTGCCACCTTGCACGATCGCCGAAAGTGACAACGATGCTTTAAGCGTGCGATTAGGACCATTTTGCTTTGGCGTAACCACAAATCCTAAATCGACACTTTCACCCGGAGCCAAAGCAGCCAAGTCACCGCTTTGCCACGTGATCGTTTTGGTATTTGAATCAAAGAACCCGCCGTTTTTTGCCTGCACACCGTTTGCGTTATACAACCCGCCATCAAAAGTAACTTTTGCAACAACGTTGATAATTGGATACGTCAGCGAATTAGTAATGGTAACTTCGCCTTCGGCCGAAATATTCTCTTGTAACGGCACTTGTTCGCCCGTAGAACCGTTAAGCGTAAGATTGGTTGCAATAAATGGCTGATTAATGGTTACCGTTTTAATACCAGTATTTAACAACACGGCAATTTGGTTGGTCTGAATATCGTGCGTTCCAACCGAAGCGCGCAGCACCTTCGATTCAAGTGGCTGTGCAGTTATAATTCCGCGAATCGTAATCGTTGCTGACTGGCCGGATTCAAGCGTCGCAATGTTCCATAAATGATTGCTTTGCAGCGGAGCCGGATCGCTGGAAGCAAACGAGAATCCTGGTGGATACGCCGCGTCGACAATAAGATCAGTTAGCGTGTTAGGACTTTTATTGGTTACTACAACCGCATACGGCACTGTCTGCCCGGCAACAACTGAAGCATCCGAATTAATCACCACACTTAACGGCGTCGAGCGGATTTGCACGGCAACTTTTGATACTTTTGTAAAAATAGCATTCGAATTTGGCGCATGGTATTCAAGCGTCGCAGTCAGTGGTACCTGGTCACCCTCGGCGCCATACAACACTAATAGATAATCGTGCGAAACCGTCGCACCAACACCAATAGTGTTTAGCGACGCGCGGATAGTCGCCTCGGACATACCACTTGCGTTGTTAATACCGCTTTTTGTAGGTTCGGGATATGACAAAATAAGATCGGCCAGTTCAAGAGGCACGGTACCTTTATTGGTTACCGAAACCGTAACCGTGCTTTGGCTTCCTCCGTCGACAAACGGCGGCGCGTCAATGGCGATGTCGATCGTACTATTGGCATTAGGCGACGAGAAAATGCTTGAACGCACCAGCGCAAACAAAACAACCAGCGCACAGATTGCGCACGATATGATAAAAAATACTTTTGCCCCTTTATGTGCCTTATGCATATGTGGATCTTGTGGAATAGGATCAGCTCCCCACGCATTTTGAACTTCTAATTGCTTGCCCGAAAGCGGCGGACGGTAATCAACATTGGGTCGTCGCAATCCAAATTCGGTATCGCGATCCACCTTATCAAGCGGATTTTCTTGCGGCTTTTTTTCGTCGGGCATACTGACGCAAGTATAGCATACACCAGGTACCCACAGTTACCCCTGTAATGCATAGAAACACCATATTTGACTAAACTTGTATTATGTATTAGCATATATGCCAACCAAAAACAAAATAGATGTTAAACGCAACACCCGCAAGCTCCGCTGTAGCTACAAAACAGCACCCAGGCGCAGAAGTTAAAACATTGTCAGCAAAAACTGAAGTGCGCGATTTTTTCCGCAGCGTTGGCATGAATACCGGCGCAGAGGTGAAAATCAACCTAAGTACTAATTTTCAAACGATTAAACTATCAGCACAGCCAAATCTTGGAAAGCCCCTTAAGGCGGTTCAATACCAGTCGACGCCGGTAACAGGAAGTATTTTTATGGTTAAGTATGATGCAAAGATTACTGATCTTCAGAAACTTACTGAGTTTACGCTGATTGTAGTAACCAGCAAAGGTAACCTGCGCGAATACACGGTGAAGATGGTAAAAAAGGCAGAATATGTAAATTAAACACAGCCTGCACAAATCAAAGTGAGCCCCGCAAAAACGCGGGGCTTATTTTATACTTCGTCGAAAAATATTTTTCCTTGTTTATAGCAGTTAATTGCAATCTCTGTAGGCTTAAAAAGCGGCTTAGGCAATTTATCAAGATCATACCAACCCCATTGCCCGATTTGTTCACCTATTGCATCAACAGGTTCCCCGCTTTGCCAATCGGCAGTAAACACCGCAATGGCAACACGATCGTATGCAACGTTGCGAGCCGGTATATCTATTAAAGAAATAAATTGTACATTCGTAACAGTAAGTCCACACTCTTCTTTTGTCTCGCGGATTGCACATTGTATAAACCCTTCGCCCTTATCGTTTTTGCCGCCCGGAATAGCGTATTCACCATCAATCGTTTCCTTTTTACGAAGGCCAAGCAAGACTTTTCCTTCTTTAAAGATCATAACTGCGGTACATGAACAAATCCCCTGAAGCCCACTCATAGAATTAAATCTAGATTCCCATTGATAACAACTGGCTGCATTCCGCACAGTTCTTCCCGATACGAAACATCTTTAGGAATCGCATTCAAAAAATAAATCTCTTTTGTATTCCACGTTGCAAATGCGATTTCCATAAGTGTATTACCGCCAATATACCCTTCGATACCGTTTTTTGCATGATTTACGACCACAATGGCATCGCTCCATAAAACTTTTCGAAAGTGAGCCAAAATTGCGTCATGTTTGATGCCCCAAATAGGGTCATCCAATTTTTCAAAAATCAAAGGATCGTCCTGCTTTTGCAAAAAGCGATCAGGAGAATCCACCACAAAACCTCTTGCTTCAAGATCTGCTTTAATTTGGTTCATCTCATCAAAAAATTTCATACTACCACACAGGGTGATTTTTTTCTTGCGCTTTATAATATGTAATTTTTCAAACCAGTGCCGCCAGACCGGTTCAAGGTTCATCATTTCAAGTTCTTCTTTTGTATACCAGCCGATGGATTTTGTCTCGGCGGTGTTTTGCCGTACTTCACCTTCGATCGTACACGCATAAAGTTTCCACATGTGCGCATGCGCAGTCGAACAATAATTCCACAAAATTTCTTCTTCAAAAAGAGGCTCGGCTGATATTACTTTAAGAGCTGATTCCTCTTCGACTTCCCGAATAAGGGCAGCATCAAAATCTTCACCCTCGTCAACATGCCCCGCAACACCGGCAAATCCTAGCGGTGGCTTTACGCGATCAACCAGCAGATATTTACCATCGCGTTCGATAACAGCACCTACTGAGTAATGAAGCAATTGACCATTCGAAGCTATTCCATTCTTAGCTGTATTCATTGGCATAATTATACCAAACTAAGTACTAACCTGCGAAAGGGTTTTTTCAATAATCATTTTAAGTTCTTTTGGATGTGCAACCACATTTACAAATGACTCCTCGAGTGACGTGCCTAATGCCTGCAGCGCATCCTCGCGCGATAAATAGCCAAGCGTATTTAGTATGATAAGCGGCACAATTAGTCGCATCGTTTTTTCACTTTGCGGATGTTTGGCGTCATACAAAAATACATCGCGAAGAAATTGGTACAGTTCGGGTTGTGGAACATCGTAGACGCCAAAATGGCGAAGTAGCTTGGTCATATCGGTATACGCGTGCTTAAGGCGTAATTGCTCTTTGACGGTATTGGGATACGGCGCCGGCAGCAATGTTGCTGATGTAAGCCGCCAAGTGTCTTTACCACGCACGCATGAAACATGTGCCCATGAAAAAAGCTGCACATGGTTTTTTAGTTTTGCCGATTCTTTTCGCACGCCTTGCACAGCCGCGCGGATAAGCCCTAAGTCGCGCGTAAAAATATGCAAAATCTGGTTCGCCTCGCCAACATTTTTTTTACCCAAGATAATTCCTTCGGTTGTATAGATGCGATACGGCATATACCCTGGTCTTTTTAATCAGTTTCTTTCCAGCTTTGCACCTGCTGGTCAGCATCCGAAGGCATAAACGGTTGGTTGCGCAAATTGTTTTTTTGTTCGGGCCGTAAAAAGTATAAATGGCGTTTTTGGGTTTCAACGTACACATTTAAGTGACCCATATGATCCCCTTGCCCAGCAATGACAGTTGGCTCGAAGGCAAGTTCATTTTTACACGCCTCGCTTACAAGGGTGATGGATTTTTTATAATCTACCGACGATCGGTTAGCACCGCCAAACATCACAGCATCAATCGTTCCAGGAATACATTGCTCTTTAAGCTGCTTTAATCGATTACTCAACCCCAATAAAAAATGCTCACGAGTTTCATCATCGTCCAAAAAAAGATACGGGTCAGCGTGGCTCATTATCGAAATTTCTTTTTTACTGTCCTTATCAACACCTACCGCAACTAATCCAATGCATCTGATGTACCCTTCTGAAAACTTATCAGTTTCGCTACAATTCGAAATAATGAAAGAATGCTGATCAATAGAAAGCATTCCTCCTTTTTCGCGTTGCTGGATTGTCGCGCCGTCGTCAATTCGCTCGCCGCCAATGACAATATCCGAAACACGGTTTTGAGTTTCAAGGCCATGCACTGGGTCTTTTGCATACAGCGGATTCATCGAAGCAACCAACGGAGATACACCTTTTGCAAGGTGTGCAAATATTTTTTGTGCGTACTGCTTTTCCATTTTTGGGTTAAATCCAGCCATGCCGAAACTATACCATAATTGTCATGGCCCCAAAACGCGCTATACTTACAAGCATATGACACCCAAACAAATGATTTTGCGTGCACTGTGTTTGATTTTTGTCGGCTTTATTGCCGGCGCCTATGTCGCCTTTCCTAAAAAAGAACTGCGCAATCCAACACCCCAGGCACCCGTAGCTGAAACACCGACAGTAGCACAAAATAAATTGTTTAGTTTTTTTGATACCTTTACCGCCGATAAAGACATGGGAACTGCCCGCACCGAATTTATGTATCCCGAAGAACACCTACTGGTTTTGTACTATCCGACCAGCCAAGAGACTGGTTCGTATGCAGTCTATGACTACAAAAATGACATCATGCACGACAAGGTCGGCGATTGGAATTACGTTGCAAGCCAAGATATTCCCGTTGCTTTTGTAGGCACAGACAAGCTGTTGATAAAAAGCTCCACAGAAAACCAGCAACCAAGCAACTCGATCACTATTCGAGACTTTCAAGGAAACATAATCCAGGAACTTTTTAAAAACGCATCAATAAGTGAAATCTATCCACACTACGGTAAAAATATATTTATTAGCACCCAACAAGAAGGCAAACAAAAAACATACATCTTAGATACAGAAACCCTTACACTAACCGAGCAAGGCCCACCTAAAGGTTAACTAGATTTTTTGTATCTTTGTTTCAGGTGCGTTCCAAACAATTTCTTCGGCACCCACCGTCTTCATGATTTCGTTTTGATGAGCGTTAAACCACTCGGGCTTTGCATCCGCAAGCGAAACAACAATCATATCTTTCGGTACCAAGTCGGCTTGCTTTCGCATTTCTTGAATTGCGCGCATAAGTTCGCGGGCGTTTCCTTCGGCTTCAAGTTCAGGCGTTATTCTTATATCCAAAATAACTCCCACCGGACTTTCATTTGAACATTCTAAAGTTTTAATATTCAACTCATCTTCAATCATTTCTTTATATGCCGATATGGCAACAAGATCCTTATGTGCATATCCTACTGTCATTTTTTGCAGTGGTTGTCGTACTTTTATATTCGCTTTCTGACGAGCCTCGAACCCTTGTGAAATTATTTCTCGAGCTTGAGACATCAAAACTAAACGAGCAGGATCAAAAGACTGAGATGAAGCCTCGGGAATTATCAACCAATCTTGCAAATGCACACTTTCAGCACCTCCCGTTTGCTTAAACAACCATTCGCCAGTAAACGGAACAAACGGTGCAATTAATACCGCAAACTGATTTAACACACTGCGAAGCACTGCACGAGTTTGCGCACTTTCTTTTAATCCATCACGCGAGCGGCGCACATACCATTGCGAAAGTTCGGTTACAAATTCGCGAATTGCACGCGAAGCCGTAAACATGTCGTACTTATCAAGTGATTCGGTTACGGTTTTATGAGTCTTCGCAAAATATGATTCGATCCAGTAATCCATCAAGTTTTTTTCTGAAGCTTCACTAACTTCGTTTTCTCCTTCGTACATTTTCAAAATCTGCACACAGTTTTCAAGCGTATTAAAAAACTTGTTTTGCAATTCTTTAACTGTTTTTTCGTCAAAGTTTTTCGAGTCACCGGGAGCGGTTACCGAATACATCCAGAGGCGCATCGTATCGGCACCATATTTATCAAACATCTCCCACGGATTCACCACATTTCCTTTTGACTTACTCATTTTCTGCCCGTCCTTGTCCAAAATATGTCCTAGGCAAACCACGTTTTTATACGCAAATGGTTTACCCATAATGTTTGCCACGGCATGCAATGTATAAAACCACCCGCGGGTCTGATCGATCGCTTCGGTAATATAATCTGCAGCCAAAGGTGAGGCAGCAAACTGATCACTAAAGTCCCCCGCGTTATGAAGTCCTCGCACATCACTGTCTTGCGCAAACGGCATCGCACCCGAATCAAACCACACGTCCATTACTTCGGTTGCACGCTTAAGCGGTGCGCCATCAAGTTCAAATTGTACGTCGTCAATAAATGGCTTATGGAAATCAAGTTCATATTTGCTGTTATGCGGAAGCGGAACAAAATCAATTGTCCGTATTTCAGCATTGCTTGGCGGAACCAAAAAATTCTTTTCCTCTTTCAACGATTCAAATGTTGAACCGCGGCGGACAAATTCAAGCGCGCGCATGACTCCGGAATGGGTAACGATAAGGATCTTTTTGCCTGAATAACGTGATTCTATATCATAGATAAAATCCCCCACCCGTTTTACCATGTCTGCAAAGCTTTCACTGTCAGGCAATCGTTTTTCGGGCTCAAGAAGATACGTCATACGGTGATAGGCCATGAACTCGTCGTGCGATTTTCCATTGAATATTGTGGAGGTGTCCCATTCTTGGATGCGTTCATCAATGACAATGTCATTGATATTGAATCCGATCTGTTCACACACGATATGGGCGGTCTCTTTAGTACGCAAATAGGGCGAGCAGAAAACCATGTCTACTTTTTCATGAAAATCTTTCACGCCATCGTGAACTTTTGCTTTTCCTTCGTTAGTCAGCTCGGCCAAATGAAACACATCTTTATGATGGCTTCCTTCTACATTATTTTCAGCTTGACCGTGACGGATCGCAAAATACGTGTTTCCTGATTTTTTTGCATACTTTCGCACATCCGCAAGCGACCCAACGACCACTTTCTCGCCATCTTTAGTTTCCCAAACCGGCAAAGGCGTTCCCCAATACCGATCACGGCTAATTGCCCAATCCTTAATGCCATCAAGCCATTCACCAAAGCGCCCCTCCTTAATATGTTCGGGCTCCCAGTTAATTGCGCTGTTACCCGCCAGCATCGCATCGCGCAGCTGCGACATTTTGATGTACCACGAATTGCGCGCATAGTAGATAAGCGCGGTATTACATCGCCAGCAGTGCGGATAGCTGTGCGTGTATTTTTCTTTACTAAACAGCAAGCCCCGATGCGCCAAACTTTTAATAACATCTACTGCAACCGCTTCGTCCTTAACATGGCGCCCTTCAAATTCGCCGGTGCCCGTAACATATAAACCATCTTCACCAACCAAATGCATTTTTGGAAGCCCTACTTTTGTACCCAAATCAAAGTCGTCGGCGCCGTACATTACCGCAGTGTGCACCACGCCGGTTCCGTCTTCGGTTGTTACAAAGTCAGCCGCATATACTTGGTACGCTTTTGCAGTATCAACATTTTTTTGCAAAGCAATTTCTTTAAAGTAAGCAAATAATGGCTCGTACTGTACGCCAACTAACTTAGATCCTTCGATAAAACTGATTTCTTGGTATGCTTTATCCTTTAGCAGTTTTGAGGCAAGCGGCTGCGCGCAAATGACATGTTCGTCTGTTTCAACCAATCGATACAATCCGTAGGCGATTTTTTCACCTACAGCAAGCGCGACATTTCCAAGGAGCGTCCAAGGAGTTGTCGTCCACGCTAAAATAAATGTTTTTTCATCGGCAACAAATTCGGCAATTTTTTGTCTGGGCACTACTTTAAACTTAGCCGTAACCGACAGGTCCTTGTCGTCCTGGTACGCCCCCGGCTGACCAAGTTCATGACTCGAGAGCCCTGTTCCACAGCGCGTGCACCACGGCACAACTTTGTAATCTTTGTATAACAATCCTTTTTCATCGGTTTTTTTAACAATCTGCCACAGTGATTCGATGTACGGATTTTCGTATGTCACATACGGATGATCCATATCAAGCCAGTAGCCCATGCGTCGCGTCAGGTCTTCCCACATCGTGCGGTATTTCCAAACACTTTCTTTACATTTTTCATTAAACGCAGCAACGCCGTAGCTTTCGATCTCTTTTTTCGATTTTAGCCCAAGTTCTTTTTCGACTTGCAGTTCAACCGGAAGGCCATGCGTATCCCATCCCGCCTTGCGGCGCACATAAAATCCGCGCATTGTTTTATAGCGCGCCATTACGTCCTTAAAGCTGCGCGTCTCGACATGGTGCACGCCCGGAATCCCGTTTGCCGTTGGCGGGCCCTCAAAAAATACGAACGGATTGCTGGTAGGATTTTTTTCAAGCGATTTTCCAAATACGTCTTCAGACTCCCAATATTTTAGGATCTCTTCCTCACGTAATGCGATTGTTGATTTTTGTTGTGTATCTTTTTCCATAAATAAAAACTCGTCCACGAATAACAAATAATTGCTATCCAAGGACGAGTTTCCCCGTGGTACCACCTTGTTTACTTCTTGATTACGGCTGTGTCGGGCCTGCCCGCAAGGCTCTACTAAACTCGGTCGAGTCGTTCTTCCTTAAAGCTCAAAGGTGATTAGCCTTGTCGTCGCTTTGCCAAGCATACCCAAATGACCCATTAATTGCAAGGTCATGTATTGACATATACGAGGTATTGATTATCATTGCCATTAACCCCTAAATTGTCAGATAGGAAGAAAGTTATTGCTACCGGATATCGCCACCGAGTGACTTTTATGACACGAGGTAGAGCGACAAACTGCAATGCTTTCTTTCCTATCTTTCTTGTCCTTTAACTTGGTAATTTCCCTGGAGATGTTCAGAGCTTTACATATATTTAGTTCACACTAAACCCAATGGTATGAAGCATTACGACTTCCGCCGTCTTAGGCCACCTAAAGCCTCATTTAAAAAAACCATTTTGTTAACAAACAAACTGAAAAACAGGAGACAACAAACTCCTTAGGTTTCGTAATAATTTTATTGAAGTCCTTTGGATATTAACCATCTGAAGGCCGCGTAAGACTTGCGTAAAGTCTAACTTAAAAGTTAATCCATAAAAACGGAGCTGACGACCCTGCACCCCCTTTACACAGCAGTAAAGAATGTATTCTATCCCTCCGATGGACAAACAAAAAATCCCTTAGCCCGTAAGCCGAGGGGTTTTATTATGGAAAAAATTCGTTTATCCGTCTTTGACATATCAAAAAGACTATGAGATACTAAAGTTCAACAAGGAAAGGCGTGCCTAGTGATGTGTTTGGTTTTAGTTAACAATAAAAAGAACTAATTAACGGGCATCCTTTCCTTTTTCCTTTTAGATAATGTGTGCAGGGTTAACATGGAGTCGTCGCCCTTGGTTGTAGGTTTTAGAGTAACTTCCTACAATCAGGGCTGCGCTCCTGTAATACCTCGCGCGCTCTTCAAATAATCCCTGACGCTCTACCATACGGGCAAACTATGAAATGAGCGTTGGGATATGCTTCGGCCAAAAAGCCGGAGCATTTTTATGTTAAAATTAACACATTAATAGCCCAGAAATTACCCTATGAAAAACACCATCATCACCATCATTGTTCTTGCCATTATTATCGTCCTTGTCGCCTTGGTCATTCCTAAACAAACTAACGCACCGGTTACCCAAAACCAGCAACAGCAGCCTGCTCAAATTACGTATGCCGGAATTTGCCCAGGGTTTATTGTGACATCTCCCGCGGCTGGCTCGACAATCGCTTTTCCGCTAACTATGAACGCAACCGTACATCCAGCGGGTTCGCCTGCAGGATCATGGGGAGTTTTTGAGGGCCAAGCGGGATCGGTTACCATAAAAGATACACAAGGAAATGTTTTAAGCCAGACAATCCCACTAACCCTTACCCAAGATTGGATGACCGCCGACCCAATTTCGTTTTCAGTAACCGTGCCATCAATTGCTCCACAGCCGGCCGGTAGCACCATTTACGTCGAATTTAACGATGACGATGCTAGTGGCGAAAACCCACATCAGTGCGTTATTGAATTTCAGGTGTAATTGACGATATTGGTTTTTGGCATATACTTTAAGCAACATCGAAATTTTGGCATTAAAGCAATAGCTGCAATGCTTCACGATATCGTTCTTTCTTTCCGATAGTGGGTTACGAGGGTGGCTGCTCACAGCCGCCCTCACTTTTCTATCTATAACTTTTCCTGACATCTATCAGGATGTTAAAAAGCGTTAGTGTGCTGATGCCGGTCTCAAAGCTGACCGGCATCTTTATTTGCCAAAAATAAAAATATGCTAGGATGCAGTTTATGGATATGGGCGAGCTTATACAAACCCTTGAAGACCAACAAAAAAAGCGGCTTGCAAAAGCAATTGCCGATTTTTCCAGTAAGAGTATTTTGGAATACAGCGCATCGCTGTGGCAATTTAACGAACCATCAAGTATTGAGGTAGCCTTTTTGAATGCACTAAGGTTAGAGCTTGGCCGATTGCACTACAGCGAAGAGCAGATACAAAAGGCCTTAGCGTCATTTAATAGATATCCGGTTATACAAACGGCAAACCATGTTGTGCCAACCTTAAAACCACGACCACTGTGCATCGAATGGCTTACCTCAATTGCTGCACCGCAAGGCGCGATTACCCTTTCGGGCCATATTTCAAGCGTGCCGTTTTCGGGTGCATACAAACAAGGAAAGTTGGTAATGCCCGGCCATGAAATAAATCTTATCCCTTCTGCGTTACAGGATGCATTAGTATGGAACTTGCCTATTAACGAAAAGACAACGGCCGAATTAGCTAACCTATCCGAGCCATACAAAACAATGTTTGCAATACACAATGATGCCGATTACAGCGCATGGGCATTAAGAACATCACAAAGTATTATAAAAGAGCTCATCGACCCACCCATTGTTTTTTTTGATATTGCCGAAGTTTGTCGTTTATATTTGATCGAAGCGCTGCAAGCTGATTCGCCTATAGCAAAGCTTTTTTTTGATCAAGAAAAGCGCAAAATTTTTCAGGCCGCTTTTCCCAAGCTTGCGCTTTTTATTACCAACTACGACAGCGCTCGGCGCATTAAGACCGAAGCACTATGGATGGATGGTGAAAAATTATGCGGCGAACATTTTGACGAAGTACTTTCAAAAGAATCGCTCTGCGCTTTGCTTCGCGATAAAAAAATCTGCCCGAATACCTTTTTGCAATATGTCATTTTAGCAGCAAACAATATCCGCCCGCTGGGAAGCTTTCGAACTATCGAATATGTTCCGTGGCTATTTGATAAATTGCGCGCTTTGAACTTATTTGAAATCCGCGACGAAACATACCCAATGCTTACAACTGGCATGTTTCCTGCCCCATACACCAACTTAAGTGCGCTTGATTATATAATCAAAAACGAAAAACTCCCGAATCCAACATGGATGCGAGAGCTTATCGAGCCGATGGCAGATGTGTTGCTAAACGATAAGGCGAACATTTACGAAATAACAAAACTATAGGTACTTTGAGTTTCGCCCTTCTTTAGGTATGCTTAAGCGTATGCAAAAAGTTCACTTTATTGGCATCGCGGGAAAAGCCATGTCAGGCCTTGCAACCATGCTTAAGGACATGGGTTACAGCGTCAGTGGTTCGGACGCCGGAAGCTTTGACCCTGTTGCCTCGTATTTAAAAAAGAACGGCTTGGATTTTTACACCCAATACAGTGCATCAAATATTCCAACCGATGCTGACATGATCGTCATCGGCAAGCATGCAAAACTAACACCGGACAATCCTGAAGTCGCTGCAGCATTTGAATCAGGCAAAAAGATCTATTCACTTCCTCAACTAACAGCCGAATTAGCAGCGCTTCGTACCCAGATTGTAGTAGCAGGCAGTTTTGGGAAATCAACGTGCAGCGGCATGGCAAGCTGGGTATTGTCAGAAGCGCAAGAAAACCCCGGATATTTTATCGGTGGCGAAATAATTGGCATGGAAAAGTCGGCAGCGTTTGGAGCAGATCCGTATTTTGTGATCGAGGGTGACGAATACCCATCAAGCAATTTTGATGACCGCGCAAAGTTTTTACATTTTAATCCAAAATTTTTGCTTTTAACTTCGGGCGAGCACGACCACGTAAACGTATTTCCTACAATCGAATCGTACCTAAAGCCCTACCAAGAACTGATACGCAACATGCCCGCTGACGGAACTATTGTTGCCTGCGACCACGGCGCACACTTACGAAAAATACTACGCAACGCACCATGCAAAGTGCTTTGGTACGGATATACTGACTACTGCGATTACAAAATTGGCAAAACAACTTACGGCGATACTTCGACTGTCGAGCTTACCACTAGTGCTGGAGTTGTTGAAATACAAACACAATTACTTGGAAAGCATAATATCGAAAACATCGCGGGTGTTTTTGGATTACTAGACACAGTTGGCATTGCACGTGAAAAAATAACCAGTGGAGTAAAAACATTTAAGGGCGTTAAAGGCCGCCTTGATAAACTAAGCAACGACGGCGCACCAGTCGAAATCTTTTTAGGCTTTGGTTCATCACATGCGAAAGTTCGCGGATGCATTGATGCCATTAAGCTGCACTACCCCGACAAAAAGCTGCATATTATTTTTGAACCGCACACCTTTAGCTGGCGCGACTTGGCAACACAATATTGGTACGACGACGCATTTACGGGCGCCGAAGATGTTTGCGTGGTTATGCCTCCCGAAAGTCACGGAAAAGAAACCAGTAATTCATTAAGTGCTGACACGATAAAGGATCTTATTCAAAACCGTGGCCAGCATGCGACGATTGCACACACAGAAAGCGAAGTAAAAAAATGGTATGCCAATACAGTAAAAAACGGCGATATAGTGCTTTTACTTACTTCGGGCGATCTTTTAGGAATTCCAAAGAATATCACTACATGGTAAATAAAAAGCCGCAGATTTTTCTGCGGCTTTAATGAATACCTTTCTTTAGCTTATTTGTTTGTTGTAACAGGCTCTCCCGTTTGGACAATGTCTCCATTTGCTACCCATCC
Source organism: uncultured Candidatus Saccharibacteria bacterium (assembly GCA_964464735.1). Lineage (GTDB taxonomy): Bacteria > Patescibacteriota > Minisyncoccia > Phycocordibacterales > UBA1006 > CAYXKF01. The sequence goes on from CAYXKF010000002.1 coordinate 82,226, forward strand.
CCCAAAGACTCCAGTATCAACAAAAGTGTCTCCATCAGAAAAATGCATCATGACTGTAGGGTTTTCAGAATTGTGAGTTTTTGTACACATTATTATTTCTTCGGGTTTTGCCTTACGTATTGAACTCCATCTTGCATTCCAGCCACCTAGACTGCAATCCATGACTTGCAAATAGAGCGGAGCCAGGACCTTAAACTTAGTTGTGATAGTTGTCATAATATTCTATTTTAATGTTTCAAATAAATCTTGAAGTTCATAGAAAGAGATTAAATACCAAAAATTGAGTTACAACCTTTCTTATGATTCTTTCGTTTTTTCTGTTATAGAATTTTTATATTACCCAGCAGTTCGTTATAGGTGAATGATCCCCAGTATAGATGATTCTCAAAAGCCTCAAAAAAAACAATCTGGCCAAAATGGCCGGATATTTGTTTTTCATTAGCGCTTAATATCCGCCCCTTAGTTCCAGGAATAAGATACTTATCCACTCCGGTATGAAAACTATTAGGAATATTCCGGCATATTGAAGGACCGGTATATTCAAGATTTACATGCTGAGATAAACTACGGAATTCATCATAACTCATTTGAGTGTTCACGATATTAAGTGCCTTGTTTCGCATATAGTAAAGTTGACTCCACATATGAGGATAAGAATCAGTTGGATCAGCATTCGGGTCTCGATTATTGATGTCCACATATTTTTGAACCGGAGTAAAACTATTTGTGCTTAAGTCAAAGGCAGGAACAAACCCTATCTGCACCAAGTACTGCCTACATGAAGCTCGAGGACTAAAATCCGATGGAAGCATCATAGTTTTAATTTGCCAGCCCGGGTGATTCATTAAGCGCTCTTGACTAGTAATCATGATAGCTCCTTGAAATTTCTCTTTCAAGACGGAAAACCTCTCGGCTCCTTTTGCTAAGTTTGAACCTGTTAAAGACAAAATGCGATTATACAAGAAATACGGCGGATTGGACACAATACCAAACCGTTGATGCTTTTGTAGAAGCGCTAGGTAGTCATAACCAGAAATATCACCATCGAGACATTCAGAGTTTGACTTGAATTCAGGTGGATTTATTATCAATCGAGGTTTTGCAAAATGATCATTGGCCCAAGCCTGTATTTCTTCGTCCACGCATGGACAAACATCAAAGGCATATATAACTTCTGCCGCTGTATCTTTTAACAACCTAAGAATAGCCCCGCCCCCAAAACCAAATTCCAATAACGCCATACCCGAAAAATCGGTGTCCAGAAAGACTTGCCTGAGAGGTTCTAAGTTCATCGTAAAGTGGCAATCTAAATCTACTCTTTTTTTAATTTCTCGCATAACTTTTATTTTTTGATTTTCTGAATATATTTTCAAGGAACAAAAATCCGGCATGTCCTGTGCCGGTTTAAACGCTTTAACTTATGGGATACAAAATTACTGCACAAATACCGGCACACGAATATGTGTCGGTCGCAACCACAAATCTTGCGAAACTGGATTTTGGAAATTGATCGTTTTCATATATCTATCTAAGTCTTTGTATCAGTGTACTAGTACACGGTATCAAAAACGGAGTTTAAAGTCAAGCGTCCCAATAAACTACCAAGAAGGTAGGCTGCGTCCTTGTAAAACTTGTTATTTTTTAAGGAACATCCGTGCAAACAAGCCCTTTTTGTGAAAAAGCTGGTGGGCACCGCGCCCAACGGTCGTGACACCAGTATTTAGCGTGCCAGATATTTCGCGCTGGGTCTTCCCCATCGCTAGCATCTTTACAATCTGCAGCCGCACAGCCAGTTCGTCGTATTCTTTTGGTGTAAATATATCTAAAAACAGTTCGTCCGCCGTAGCATCGCTTTTTGCATGCTTAACAAATAATTCGCGAAGTTCTTTTTTGTACTGCTGCATATCTTTTTCTTTAATCATGTGCAAAGTATACAGCACATCAGCGTACTAGTACACGGTTATTAGGAACTACTAGGGACATACTGCGGCCTATGATACAATCTATGCGTTATGAAAATTCCTAATCCATTCGAATCGGCAAAACGAAATATCAAAAAGAGTCTTATGACGGCCGGCGTGATTGCAGGTACCACACTTGGCATACATGCTGCGACCGAATCCTTGCCTTTAAAAACCGCCGACGAAAATAAGAACCTGATTACCTACATCATGGAGCATAAAAGCAATACGCTGTGGCATGACGCAAAAAACCACAAGTACTATAAAGTGACCGAATACAAGGGCGCGGGTTCAACGGGATTGCAAATTGAAATGACCCTTGAATCAGGAAGCAGCATTACATATATCGACACAAACAATGATGGCATCCCTGATCAAATACTTAGTGCAGGCAACATAGTAAATGTCTTTGAAATGCCAATGGAAACGCAAACCAAAGCAACAAAAAAATTCCAGGATACTCTTGGAGAAATAAAAGAACTGATGCAAAACCCGCAGTAAGTTTGACAAACAATATCCTTTGGATGATACTTTGAGCCTACCCCTTTCGAAACCAGGGAATAGTTCTTTTACTTATAAAAAGTGGCCTAGTTCCGACCAGTATCGGAATCTACCAAAAACCAATGCGGATATACGCGCGAACCTAAGTAAAATAGCTTAAGTACCGGTACACTAAAAGTACTTGTGTTGAGATTGAGCCCGGCTTTATCAAAAGCCGGGATTTTTTATTGAAGAATCTTATCAACCAATGCCTGGGCGGCATCTTTGGTCGGCGCCTCAGCAAAAATGCGTACGATTGGTTCGGTATTAGACGGCCGGATATGCAGCCAGCTGTCAGTAAAGGCAAAGCGCATGCCGTCGGCCGTATCAGGAACTGTTTCATGAAAAAGTGATTGTGCTTTTTCATACAATGCCTCGACTTCCGAAAGGTCGTTTAAATCTTTTTTTGCTTTTACGATTTCGTATTTGGGGATTTCGCGCACAAATTCGCTGATATTTTTTTGTGTACGCGCCATCAGATCAAGCACTAATACGACACCCGCGATCGAATCGCGACAATATGTCGCCTGAGGCCAAATAATTCCACCCGAGCCTTCCCCGCCAAATACCGCATTATTTTTTTTCATAGCATCGATCACGTTCATCTCGCCGATCTTGGTGCGAATTACTGTGCGGTCGTATTTTTTAGCAACGTCTTCGATCATCCGCGAGGTCGAAAGGTTTACTACTATCGGCCCAATTGGCGCATCTGCTTTTGACAACACACTTTCGGCACACAGCACCAGCGCGTATTCCTCGCCGATAATCATGCCGTTTTCATCGATGACCGAAATGCGATCAGCGTCGGGATCTTGGTAAAACCCAATATGCGCAGCGCTTTTTTTAACCGCATCCGATAGATCCTTCATGTTTTCAGGAAGCGGTTCGGGCAAATGTTCAAACGCCCCATCGGAGATATACCCAACACCAAAAACGGTTACGCCCAGGCGGTCGAACAGGTACGGGTCAATCATCGACGCCGATCCATGACAGGCATCAACTGCAGCAGTAAACCGCATCGCACGAATCGCTTCGACATCAACGTGCGACAGCACAAAATCTGCGTGGTCTTTACACGCATCAGGATACTGTTCATGGAGCGAGAGTACTGGCGTTGTCTCGTATTTTTGAGTACACGAAGCATACGCCAAAAAGAGTTTCTCGATTGTTTGCTCGTCAATAAATTCGCCTAGCGCGTTTACAAATTTAAGCCCGTTCCATTCAATCGGATTATGCGACGCAGTAATAACAATTCCTCCATCAGTTTTTTTATTTCGCACTGCAAAAATACACGTAGGAGTTGGTGCAATCCCAACGTCAATCGTCGTTACATTATGCGCATGCAAGCCGGCCAATAGCGCCTGCAAGAATTCTGCTCCGCTTTTGCGCCCATCACGACCAATAATTACTTTAGTATTAGGAAAAAGCGACCCGTAGGCATGGCCAAAACGAAACACTGCGTCGGCATCGATGGTTTTATTGACCAACCCACGTACGCCCGAGATTCCCATTTTCAGTTCGTCCATATTAAAAATTGTCGTTGTTCTTTAAAAAGATTACAAACGCAATAAGCGCTATGATAAAAAGAACAAATGCGGTCGTGCGTGATGGACCCGAGCGCAAAGCAAACGCAAAAATAGCTGCAATAACGGTTATAACAAATGAAATGAATGCGAACATAGATGCTTTTATAGGCGGTCAATAATTTTCTCGATATCAGATTCGGCTTCATCGGTACTTGCACGGACAATGAAGACTCGTACGCCATCAACATGGCGAGTGTCCTCGAGTTCGGAATAGTTATCAGGATCAGTAATATACTGATTGCTGCACTTGCCATCTTCGTACATAAATATTTCACCGGTCTTGACCGTTAGGTCATCATACAGGGTCATATGTACCCCGCGGCACAACGACGGTTCGTGCGGTTCGGCAACCCAGTTTGATGGATAGGAAAACGTACGGCCAGCAACGGTAATTTTTTTCCATGTTACGGTCGTTTTAGGCCCATCGGCATTGATTGTCGAGCTTGAAGTAGTTGGTTTCGACGATGAGCTTGAGCTGCTTGAAGAACTTGATGTGCCAGTTGAAGTTGATGTACTTGATGTTGGACCCTGCCCTTGAGGATAAATGACAAAACGCGCGAAGGTTTGGTAGTCGGATCCCAATACGCGAACATCGTACGGGAAAAGGCTTGTGTTTACCGACTTACCGTATTCGTTTTTGTACTGCACGCCACGATTTACCAGCTCGTAATTGACCTGAAAACCTTTTTGCACGCACTTTGAATCGTTAACACACGGCTGATAGGCATAACCCAAAATTTTCACCGAAGCGTCAGTATCGCGTACAAAAGCGGTTTCGTTATTTAATAAGTCAAACTGTTCGCCCAAGGCAACGTAGCGTACCGCACCTTGCGAAAGGGCAGCCTGCGCAGCAAGCGGGTTTTGCGGAGCACTTTTGGCGCGCAACCCTTTAAATAAAACAAACAAGATAACCAGCACTACCAGGATGACGACAATAAACAAAATGCGCCCAATGGTCTTATTGCGGCTGACTTGTTGGTAATAGTGTGCAGTTGGCGCATGGTGCACCCCGTGCCCATGGTCGCCGTGTTCGTCGTGATCTTCGTGAGCCATATATCCCCTAGTATATCAAAAATTATCGCAAGCGAAACGTCGTTCGTACTGTCATCATGACGTCCTTTTCGACGGTACTGGTGTCATACGCCCCGTAATCTTCGACATCAACCGAGTTTGGTGCAAGCAACTGTACAACACCTGACGATGCCGACTGCAATGTGCCAAGGCGGGAGCCCGAATTTTTAGCAATGACGGCCGCGCGGTTTTTAGCATCCTCGACGGCTTTGCCAAGCAGCTCGACCCGAAGTTCGGGAAGTTTCGAATAAAAATACTGCAGACTTGCGTTTTGCAAAAGCACGCCCTGCCCCGCAACGGCCGAAGTGTTATCGGCAAATTTTTTCACCGCTTCGATATTGTCCGAGCTTACGGTAAGCATCTGACGGACAGTGTAAGTTTTTGGCAGTACTGGCCGGCCATTTGAATCATAATTGTAGTTTTCATTTAACGAAGCAGTCGTAAAAGTAAATTCACTTGCTTGTAATCCTGCAGCCGTAAGCGCTGTTTGCAAAGTACTTACGTCGGATGCAATCTGCGCGTAACCGTCTTTTAAGCTTCCTTCGGTTACCGTGCGAGACAGATCGGCGGTATATTTTGCTGAATCAGATGTAATACTTACCTTTGCCGAGCCGGTCACACTAACCACGTCGCCACCACGCTTTACTTTGACAAAGAATGCGCCGGCAATAAGGGTTGCTAGGATAATGCTGCCGGATAGGATCGCAAATGCCACTGTGTAATTTTTATTCTCCATATGCTCCAGTATATCACAAAAGCAGCCGGTTGCCCGGCTGCTTTTTAAGGTAAAATTTAAATGGTTATTAAGCCAAACAGGATTGCAAAGATAAATAATGCGCCCAGCATCCCCAATACCGGATGAATGCGCCACAAAACCGCGTCAACCAAAAGCATTACGATAAATACGATCCAGCCGACGTTAGCAATCGCCGCAGCGATGCCGTTTAAAATTTGAGTGAATGTCATATGCGGCAAATTATACCATTACCGGCAACACCTTGAAAAGGTTATAAAAGATGTTATATTCCTTTCAGTAAGCGGGATTGGTTTAGTGGTAGAATGACTGCCTTCCAAGCAGTAGACAAGAGTTCGATTCTCTTATCCCGCACATGAAAAACGCTGCGGACTACGTGTATGAAAAACGACCCGTATTTGCCGAGATTATACGCCAGTATGGTGATTTATCATTTTTAGATTACTTAGAAAAAAGTATTATTTTTGGCGAACCAAGCGACCCAAAACTTAAAAAGGAATTCTTGGGATATTTCGAAAACTTTTTACAGACTTGGGTTTCAACCAACCAAGTAAAACCAATTTTAGAGAGTTTTTCAAAAACATGGACAGCCTGCACCAGTGATCATCACGGGATTCCTTGGCACCCATTTTTTGCCGGCGGAAATTTTGCCCATACACGGTACATGCACACACAAGGAATCCCGTATGCTATTGTTTTCGCAGCAAGTGGAACGTCACTTGGTAATTCGTCGCTTCCCCGGTCGATTGGATTCCATAATAGTAACGGCATACTCGACCATGTTCATTTTTTTCCCGCCTCAATGCGCAATCATCCCATATATGGAACGCAACGAAGTACATTGCAGATAAGCACCATCCCGATTATCAATAAAGCATTGCAGGATCCATTGGTACACAAAAGTACAAACTTTTCGATGCAAGTAACCAGGACCACTCATGAGCTATGGAAAAATGTTCCTGAAAATCTTTTTGCACGATTGGCATATCTCCCACTGGAAGAACTTGTCGTAAGTATATTTATTCATGCCAACAACCTGCACCCGCTTTGGCAACTTATAACAACTCACGCAGAAAAATACGTATCAGCAATCGAAGGCATCCAAAGCGCGCACGAAAAAGACCTTTCGCGTGGTTCGATGATTTTTTGGCATCGCACTAAAGACGGGACCCGAGAACAATTACGATATACGACACATACGCTTTCGACCAACGGTGGATGGAGTATCGAATGCTCTGCCGATAAACTAAAACAAGCCTTGCAAGACCAGGAGATCTACCCTACCTATGCACTTTGTTTATTAGTTATATCAGGATATTTTGGCATAACGTGCATGGGTGGTTTTAGTCAGGTTGAGTATCTTGCCGAGATCCATACGGCATACAAAAAATTGCATATTGAATGCTCACTCCCTGCGCTTAAGTCAAACTCCCCGTCAGTATTCTGCGAAGACTTAGTAGTTGCAAAAACACCTTCAGGCGAAGGCGCTACATTAATCGACCTTATTCTTGAAGGTAACTACGAAGATATTGTCACAACATTAGAGCAAAAATCATTTCGTGAACTTGTATCCCCCCTGTTTCCCGAACTGGCAAAAATTTTAGGATTTTCGGCATAAAACGGCAGGTAAAGAAGATCTGTACAGTATGGTATACTCCCCCTCGATGGAAAGCGACAAAAAAAATCAAAAATGCAGCGCATGTGGTAATAACCATGTACCGCACGGGCTTTTGTATGCGACCGAAACGGCCGGTGTAATCTTTACAATGCTTGAGGACACTTTTCCTAATCCGATTACCAAGTGGTTGTATGGCATTACCGGCTATTTTGAATACTTAAACTTCAGCATCTTGCGTGAGCTGGGGGTTGTTTCATACACCGATCGCACCCCAACTCTTGGACGCGCAAAAGTATTGTACGACGAGGCAAAACGCCGCAGCTGGGATATAAAAACAATTTCAATCCTTGGGCGGCCACTTGATTACTTTGTTGCAACATTGCCAAACAACATTACGATTATTTTTCGCGGTATTCCTAAAATGCTTGAAAAACCCTTGGACGCACAAGGCTGGCTTGATGACAAATATTTGTTTAAGCAAAAGGCGCAAAAAGCTAACATACCGGTACCAAACGGCGAAGCGGCCTGGACACTTGGCAGCGCACGCAAGATTTTTGAAAAATTAAAAAAACCAGTTATTGTAAAACCCCGCCAGGGTTCGCGCGGACGGCATACCACAACATGGGTGCAGACATTAGAGCAACTTGATGCTGCATTTAAAAGTGCACAGCAATTATGCGCGTGCGTAATGATCGAGGAACAACTACAAGGAAGCGTATATCGTGGCACTGTCGTTGATGGCGAAGTTGTTGGCGTTTTGGCCGGCGATCAACCACGCGTAACTGGTGATGGCCAACACACTATTCGTGCATTGATCGAAGCAAAAAATAAATCGCGCCCCGATGGCATCGCCGAAATTACGATCGATGAAAAACTAAAAGAGTTTTTAGCGCGCAATAATTATAATCTTGAGACCGTAATCGAGAACGGCAAAGCTGTCGAATTATCCGAAAAAATCGGCGTTGCCTACGGTGGAGACGCGCGCAATGTCACTCGCGAGGCGCATCCTAAGGTAATCGAATACATCAAGAAAGCTGGCGACCTGGTACAAGACCCTATTGTTGGTTTTGACTTTATTATTCCTGATATTACCATCGATCCCGACACACAGCATTGGGGCTTTATCGAATGCAACGGACTTCCTTTTATTAATCTGCATCATGACGCGCGCATTGGCGGACACATTAATGTTGCCGAAAAAGTATGGGATTATGCGCTTCGCGAAACCCAAAAGCAGCCAAAAAAGAAAGTTTGGATTTGCGTATAAAAAATACGCCCTTCGCAGAGGAAGGGCGCGGAACCTCTCGCGCACTTAAAACAGTAAAGCCGCCAGAGAAGGAGTTTAATATCTTACTTGAACCAAGGTCCAACTTGGGCTTATTTATACTTATATTGAACCAAAAAGCAACCTACGAGAATTCTTGCTGGTAGCATTTATCCCTTCTTTGCCAAGGTTTCGAAGGGCACGCGTAATTAACTAAACTCATTCTGATAACATTTTTCACAGTAGACGATGTCGTTATTTTTTGGATCGTATCCAGTCATAAACGTATTAGTGCACCCTTCTTTCATACAAGCGCGTTCGAACAACTGCGGTTTAAGGCGCCGCGAAAGCCGTGTTTGGTGCCGGCAATCAGGGCACATATGCGGTAGGGGTATCAATTCTTTTTTCAGCAACGCAATTTCTTCGCTTTGCAGCCGGTATGCCCCACCACAGCGTTCGCATCCAATCACTTTTTTAACAATATCGTCAGGCACATTACTGATTGCATCGGGCAAATCGGCTGCCTGTAACTCGATGGTGTAGTTTCCTTTGGGAATTTCGTACCATGGATATCCTTTTGCTAATGCTTCCTCTTTAGTGATCGGCATAAATTCATATGCAAGCGTATTGTTGTATCCGTACCACGAAAATTCGATTGGAAAAAATTCACCGTACCAATACGCACATCCGTCTTTGCCAATGTATGGCATATCCACCATATGCTTTTTTATTTTCGGTACTAACGCCTCGTATTCTTCTTTGGTATATTGCTTGTTTAAAATGCAGTACTGCGCATTCTTAAGCCCAACGCATCCAAAACAATCACTGATCGAATTACAGTGCAACGAATACTCGACATTGCGGATATTGGGCCAGCAGTCACTGATGAATTTTACGTTATAGACTCCGTTTCCCGATGATGCATATTCGTACGCAAGCTCGCTTCCGCTCCCCCATACTGAAATATCATAACAATCTTTATTGGGTGCCTGGGATACAAACTGGCAGTAGCGCAAATCCTCGGCCTCGCTGATCATGTAGCTATCTTTCACGTTTTTTGACTGCGTTACATAGACGCCAGTCGAATGGGTATTTTTAACACCTTGAATATACTTTTTAGGAAACGTATTCCAAAACGCATGCGCTTCTTTTTGCATCCGCGCCACGCCACTGTGCGTATCAAGGCGCAGTTCTTTAAGCTTTACCTCGTAAGAATCTTTGTCATATTGCTGGTTAAAAATACAGTACGATTTGTTTTTTAAATTCGCACAACCAATGCAATTAATGCATCCAATGCAGTTTTTCAAGAACCACACGTTCGCACATTCGGTGCATTCTTCAGAAAAGTGCACCTGGTTGCAGTTATTAAGCCAAAAGTTCCCATAGCAATACTGCGCCTGGTAGATATCGCAGTTATCAATGCAGTTTTTCGAGCCATAATAGCCCGTGCCGTACATGCAGTCTTCGTTGTCCGTCGCATTAAATACCATGTAGCAATTTTTCAAATCAGTGGCATTACCCGAGTACGCGCTGTTTACCATTCGCGACGCGTTTAAGTTAAGCTGCGGAATTTTTGCATGCAAGCTAAAAAGCTGCAATAAAAACGGCTTGGTAAAATCAACATCCTGCCCGTGGTCCATGCCGTTCCACGAATCGCTAAACCATTCTTCGGATGTAATTACCGGAACCCCTGAATCGGGCGGAATAAGCGAAAACAACGGATCACCAGTAAAGGCATCTTTGACCTTAAACAATTTATTTTGATTGCGAAAAGCGCATCGGCGGATCATGCGGCATGTCGGGCAAAATGTCGGATGTGGAACCTGGATCTTTTCATAAAAAGCCGCATCGTCGGCATCAATCAAGAATTCATTTTTACAGTTTTGGCACGTATTCATCAAGGTAAAAGCATTATCTCACAATTTTCTGTAATAAAAAATGGGGCTTACGGACCCCAATGTTTTTCTGAGAAGATTTCCTTTTTTAAGGCTTGCAATCATTCTCGTAGTAGATGTAATCAATCTGTCCTGCTTTAGAGCGATTCAGTATGGTATCTGTGACTCCCCAGCTTTTGAGGAGTAACGAAAGAAAACATACACACAGAACGTAAAAAAGTTCCTTGAAATACTGTTTCATCGATATTAAATTTTATACACGAATTATATACTTTTTTATAAAAAAGTCAAGCTATTCGTAGATATACACAGGCTCAAAAAAGCTTTCTGTTTCAATGGTTTTTTCGTTATTACCGGCAATTTGCGCAATCATTACAGTCAATTCGTTGTTTGACACCATTTTGACGCTTTTTTTGTTTTTGCGATCCAGCAAGTATCGCACCAAAATTTTGTACGTGTCATGGTCAAATCCATCCGATGCAGTTAGATACTCGCTGTAGTCCCCATTGTCGTATGCAAAGCTTCCGGCCAGCCGCCACTGATTGATAAAAAATACTGTCCCTTTTCCGTCTATGCCTTTTTCGTCGATCATGATGGCACCTGCGTACGGCCACGCCAGGATGACGTATTGTTGCCACGCATCCGTAAAACGTTTGTTATAGTCATCAGCTGGTTCTTGCGCCACACATGCGCCATTGCACGTGCCGATGTGCGAACCAAAGCATTGGGTTCCCTTTTCAAGATTTAAGAGTTTTTTGCAAAGCCGATATTGTGACGACAATTCGTCGATGACATTTTTCGCTTGCGTGATGCTACGAAATACACCCACGATATCTTGTTCGTTGGTTATCTTGGATGCTTTTTCGATTTCGATACTAAAATATCCGTCGTCAGTCACCGTCTTGCGCGCCAAAGCAAGCATCTTTTTGCGCCGCAATAGCCGGTTGTATATTGGAAGGTCTTTTTTAATCAGTGCTGATTCAAGCAACAAGGCAGAAAGTTCACCCGACGTCGGTATGCATTCGATGCGTGCGGTTTCTTTGCACAATCGCATGTCCTTACCAAGAACGCCAGACGCAAAATGCGACATCACGCGCGTGCGCACATGCTTGCTTTTGCCGATATACAGCAGCGCGCCGTCTTTGTCATAAAATTGATACACTCCTGCCCCGTCGTGCAGGTGCGTAAATGCGTCGCGACCCAGCTGTTTTTCAGGAAGCGTTTTGTATAGCAGATTGCGGATATGCGCATTCACGTTTTTTTCACCCAATTCATTTTTTGCTTTGGTGAAAAATTCGATAATGACTTCAGCGTCAGGCAGCGCACGGTGGCGCGCACTACAGCAGATATTAAACCGGTCGATGATATGGTCAAGGCTATGCCCCCATGCATCAGGATACAGCGCGCGCGACAGTTGCACCGAACAGAGCCGTGGCATGTGAAAATCAAACCCGATACGGTTCATTTCGGCCTTGATGAAACTGTAGTCAAAGGCGGCGTTGTGCGCAACAAATATCGCATCGGCAAAAAGTTCATGTAGTTTTGGCGCAAGGTCTTCGAACGTAGGTGCATCTACAAGGTCTTTTGCAGCGATACCCGTGATAGCAGTAATGGTCGAAGGAACAGATATTCCCGGGTTGACGAACGATGAAAATCGGGCAACTTCTTTACTGTCTTCGATCCGAATAACACCAATATCAATAACACGCGCTTTATCCGCACCCATACCAGTTGTTTCGACATCGACGAATGCGTATATGTTCTTATTTGTGTGCGCTTTTCTCATCTATTTAGTTATGAATCATCGAGGCACAAATGTCAATTGGTTGTTTGTTTTTTTGCATCTGTTATAACTAATTAAGGCCGAATATTATAAGCATTAGGAAAAGAATTGTATGAAAACAAAGAATGGTTCATCATCAGAAGTTGGTTTGCACGATTTATTAGTTCTGAAACTTAAGGCTTTATATGATATCGAAACGCAGTTGGTCAAAGCGCTTCCCAAGATGGCCAAAAAGTCAGACGATGCCGACTTGGCGCAAGGGTTCAACGACCACCTAGAAGAGACAAAAAACCAAGTGCAACGCCTTGAAGAAGCATTGCAGATTTTGGGCGAGCCAGTAAAAAAATTAAAAGTTGATGCGATTCGCGGCCTTACCAAAGATGCCGACTGGGTCATGAAAAGCATCAAAGACAAGGCAGCGCGCGATGCAGGATTAATTGGTGCAGCCGAATACGTCGAATATTATGAGATTGCCGGATACAAAACAGCGATCGAATGGGCAAAACTTATGGGACACAATGCTGTTGCTGAACTTTTGACCACAACATTGAACGAAGAAATTACCGCAAGCCAAAAACTTGCAGACTTGGCAAATGCTAAGATCAATAACCGCGCCAATGATATGGTAGCGATGGAGGCCTAGATCCCTGAAGAAGAGGTAGCGCATTAAAAAACAGGGCAATGCCCTGTTTTTTAATGCTGGGTGTACAAAATAAAAATCAAGAGCGCCACTACAACACCGATACGATACGCAATAAATACTGTAAATGAATGGTTACGCACAAATTGCAGCAGATAATGGATCACCACAAATCCAAGGATCGCCGAAAAAAGAAAGCCGGCGATAAGAGACATAAGCGGCAACGTATGTGTTGCCAAAAGCGGCAGAACTTCAAAAAGCTTTTTTAACCCCGACAGAGCGATTGCCGGGAACGAAAGCAAAAAGCTTATCCGCACTGCATCAGTGCGCGAAAAGCCCCGCAATAACCCCCCGCTAATCGTCGCACCCGAACGCGAGAAGCCTGAAAACAAGGCTAACACTTGCGCAAGCCCGATCCATAGCCCGTCAAGAACGGTGAAATCTTTTTTATACAGCCTTTGACGGCGGGTATACCATTCGGCGATCATCATAAATGCGGTCCCTAAAAATAAAAATAACGCCACGAAACCCAATCCTCGGAATGCCGTTTCCATCGCACCTTCAAGCAGCAATCCAATAACAAGAATCGGCGCGGTACCAAATACGATTCCCCAAAAAAGATTTTTTACCCCAGTATCAATCGGCTTTTTAGCAATCAATCTTACTGGAGTTACGGCAAAAATATCCCAAAGGTCGCCCCAAAAATAAATCAGAACGGCAAGGATAGTACCCAGTTGCAACACAGCGTCGATTGCCAAATCGGCCGCACCTAATGTTGGAATAGTAAAAAGTTCGCGCGCAATGATTAAATGCGCCGACGATGACACTGGCAAAAATTCAGTCAGCGCTTGCACTGCACCTAAGATTATTCCATGCAATACCGAGAAATCCATGACGGCCTAATTGCGTGATGATAAAAGCTCGAAATGCTTGCGGCGCAGCGATTCATGTACTAAAACGACCAACCCGGCAATCGCAAGAGTCATGTTTTTAATGACAAATTCGCCATCAAGTGAAAGCACTGGAAAATGCGGGTCAAAGACAACATGCCAACCAAACAAAAATGTCGAAAAGGTTCCCAGTAGGTGCAAAAAAACCAGTATATGAGTAAAGACAATAAAACGGTTTGTTAAAAGAAGCACGCCAATCGCGGCTTCAAAAATACCAAGCCCCAAAAGCCCTGCCCCACTGGCCAAAAATGGCGCGATCGAAAAGTTCACTAAATCAAAGACAGGATTGTAGCCTGCAATTTTTAAGCATCCAAACCAGATAAAGATAATAGCGATAGTAACGCGAAGCACATGCACCAGCACGTCTTCGTACTTTTTTGAAAAAATGCTTTTATGGGTCATGGGCGAAGTATAGCAAAAAATACTGTCCTCTCCCACTATAAGCCTGTCCGTCGCGGTTCTTCATTTTTTCTTCAGCTTTCGCCTGACATTATGAAAAACGCCTGGAGCTTGTACTGTAAATAGTGTATACTTTTTGCAGTTAATCTAACTATATGCGAGTACTTTTGATCGAAGATGATGCGCACATTCGCGACATAGTGGCACAACACTTGCGCGATATATCTTTTGCTGTTGATACGACCGACGATGGCGAGCGTGGTTCAACCTTGGCGCGCTTAAACGACTATGACGTGATCATCAGCGACTACATGCTTCCCAAAAAGGATGCAAAGCAAATTATCGAAGAGGTCCGCGGGCATAAAAAGACCACGCCCATTTTGGTCTTGACTGTACGATCCGAAACAACCGACAAGGTTGAAATTTTGGATGCGGGCGCCGACGACTATTTAACCAAACCGTTTTCATTAAACGAACTTGAAGCACGTGTACGTGCATTATTGCGCCGTCCTAAAATATTACAGGCAAACATCATTACGATCGGCGACATTACGATCGATACCCGCCGGCAGATTGTCATGTGCGGCAAGAAAAGCATTTATCTAACGCGTAAGGAATTTTCGCTTTTAGAATACCTCGCCCGCAACCAAGGCAGCGTCGTTTCGCGCGGCATGATCATGGAACATGTATGGGATCAAGAAAGCGATCCGTTTTCTAACACAATTGAGGCGCACATATTAAACCTGCGCAAAAAACTTGGCCGTTCACACCAAAAAATCATTCACACTGTTCCCGGTCGTGGATATAAGCTTGATACACAAGCATAAATTTTAAGAAAGACTATACAGCTGGTTTCGTAAAATACTACTGATTGATTGCCACATCTTTTTCATTTGGGGCTCATCGGCAAGTTCAAGGCTTAATTTGTCGGCTTCGTCGAGTATCCGTGCGATACATTGTTTTTCGGCAGCAACCGCTCCTGATGCATGGCATACGCGCACGATCTTTTCAATTCCTTCTGGCGCAGCTTTCTTTCCAAAATATTTTTCAAATATCACTTGCTCTTCAGGCAAGGCATACGAGTGCACATGGCGCGAAAGGTGCGTATGCGTACCATGCATAATGTCACGGCAGCGCACACTGCCTAATTCGTCTTGCGACAAAATAACGTCGTGCAAATCATCAAGGCGCTGCAACGCGTGCCCTAGCTTTGCCCCACAGCAGCGCGACAACAGTGCAGCATACGGTTTTCCTGCAACGCTTAAGCCGATCGCGACCGGATAGCAAAACGTGGCACGGGCGCTTTTCATCTCGATCACCCGGTCAAGCATGTCAGCGGTGACCGTGCTGTAGTGTTTTGAAACCAGCGATACGTCATGCATCTGCCCAATGACCGTGTCACGGTTCATCTTAAAAAAGAGGCACTTTGCATCGGCGGGAATATCAGCGTCCATGACTGCCTGCGCGGCAAACGAAAAACACAGATCGCCAAACAAGACCGCGTGACTTTTTGAAAAGCGTTCATGCATCGCCTGCATTCCACCTCGAAGCGGCGAATCGTCGACAATGTCATCGTGCACGGCGGCAAAAAGCCGTGAAAGCTCAATCGCAAACAGCGTCGTCAGTATTTTAGTAACATCTTTTCCTCCCGCGCAATTAAACGCAAGGTACGCGACATAGGGGCGCAAGCGGTCGCCCTTTTCTGCAAAATCAAGCGCATACTGCGCGATGGGTCCAAGCGTCAGCACTTCTGCTGTCGAAAGGATCGCTTCGTCCATTTTTGCACGCAGGTAATCGGCAAACAAAGGGTCAAAATATACCTTAAATGCATCAAGCGTCATATCGCTCGAGCATACTGGCGAAAGATGAAATCTTTATGAAGAGGTGCGCCTAATTTTTAATAGTTAAAAATTATATCTTTGCCTTTGGAAACGTTACAGTAAAAGTAGTACCCTTTCCTGCTTCGCTGGCAACTGAAACAGACCCACGATGGCGCGTGATGATCTCTTTGACGATCGCAAGGCCAAGCCCGGTTCCTGCCCGTTTTGTGCTGTCTTGTTCAATACGGTAAAAGCGCTTGAAGATTCGCTTCAAATCTTTTTGCTCGATTCCGATACCGTTATCGGCAACCGTCAGCGTGATGTTGCCGTCAACAACGGCAAGCGTAATCGATACAAAACTTTTAACCTTTGCCCGCCGATAGTTAATGGCATTGGCAACCAGGTTCATGACCAGTTCCTCGATTAATTTTTTGTCTCCGGTAATTACGGCATCGGGTGCGTATGAAACTTTAACAGCAACTTTATGCTGCGCAGCAACGACTTCAAAATATTCGCGCTGCTCTTCGATAAGGTCATTAAGATTCAGTGTCTCAAGCTTAAGGGTATACAGCCGGTTTTCAAGGCGCGCCAAATGCAGCAGTTGACGGATAAAATGCGAAACGCGTTCAAGCGACGACTTTACCACTTGCATGTCCTTATTTTTCCCAGCCTTGCCTTCGACCATTTCGATCTTTGCCATAATGACCGACAGCGGTGTCTGAAGTCCGTGCGATATTTCAACCATACTTTGTTTTTGGCTTTCTTGCAGTTCCTTAATTTCGGCAGTGCGTTCTTCGACCAGGTTCTCAAGATGCTCGGTATATTCTTGCACCTGATGATGCAACTTTGCCTTACCAAGCGAAATTGCTAATTGTACTGCAAAGGTCGAAACTAATTGTACGTCCTCTTGCGTATAGGTATCGCCCGAACGTTTTGGTCCAAAGTGCACCACACCGACTGGCTGGTCTTCGTATACGATCGGATATGCGAGCGTAGTTTGCCCAAACGACTGGTCGTAAAATGACAGGCCTTTGATCGAAAGTGGGTCAAGAATAAACTCAATCTGATCGGTTTTAAAAATGCCCGCAAATACCTCTTTTGAGTGCGCGATGATCGCCTTTTCATCCAGACTGGTATACAAAGTATAGGCCAGGCGGTGCAAAGCATCGGCATAATTATATTTATGCTTAAAAAATATTGGATCAGTGATGCGCTGAAAAAATTCCTCAAGTGGCCGCACCAGCCAAATTCCTATCAGCATCGTAATTGTGGCACTTATCACATTCCCAATATTTGTTACAGTATGGAGCAAGTAGCCGAAAAATTGCAGCACTACAACATATACCCCTGCAATAAATACTGCCAAAACTGTGTAAATAAGACCGCGCTGGATAATAATGCGAATATCCAAAAAGCGATGCTTTACAATAGCATATGTTGCAAAACCAACCATGATGACGCTTGAAAGCGGACCAAGTTTCGAAAGGGTCGCATTTCCAAGCAACAACGGCAGTACTGCCGAAACCGACAATGCGGCAAGCAAAAACAATGTCCATCCTAAAATAGTGTAACGGATTTGCGCTTTTTGGACCGCAGTAACCGATTCGTTTTTAAGTTTTTTGGAAAGCTTGTATATCGCGTGCCCAAGCATGCCAAAGTACGAGATGACGACTGGCAGAAAAAGAAGGGTATTTTCAACGCCAGCGATCCCAATCTTGGGATCAATAATAATGTTTTTAATAATGGATGGTGTTGGCGACAGTGCTGTAATAATAAAACCAAAAATCAGATACGCATACGTGGCGGTATTACTTTTGTTAGTTTTTACTGGAAAAAACGTTGCAAACACATACGCAAAATAAAACATAAAAAATGCCGTTGGCACCGTTGCGCGCGTATAAAACAGCGCAGCATCATATGCAGACGTAGTATCGGCAAGGTAATTAAACAAAGTCCATAATACAATAAAAAAGATTGCGGCAATAAACGACGCGTATACCGGCTTTTTAAGATTATGATATTGTCGCACGACAACCAACGCACCCAGCGCGACATTGATGATCGTCGTAACTAAAAAGATGACAAGGTTAAAACTTGCAAAGGTATCCACGCATGCATTTTACCATGGTAATTCTTTTGGGTTAAGTAAAAGGGCAACCCATTATGGCCGCCCTTTCTTTCAAATGTAGATTATTTAGCTGTAAGGACAAGCAGAAGGGTTACTTAGTATGCGCCAGTTACCAACCAGCGCGCTGGTATCCAAAAAATATTCGCGGATGCCCACAGTGGCCGGCACCATATCGCATACAATTTGTACTGCCGGTATGACCCAACTGCCTTCGCAGAAAAACGGGATGCCAACGGGAATCAACTTGAAACCAAGTTTTTCGCACTGTAAAAAAGTATGCAGGTCAACGGTCATAAACAGTATTTCGACCCCGTTGTGCTGGCAAAACCAATACATGGCCTTCATTAAATCATACGTGTGTATGCGCCCCGCCGACTTATCGCCGATGAAGCGCGTAATTTCCATCGTCTTGGCGCGCCCTGCCTTAGCAACCGCGTCAATAATACTTTGGTCTATTACCGGATGAGCAATATTGGGAATAGATACATGCGACACGTATTCGTGCGGATAGCCAAGCGCCGAATCATGGACCAATCGGACTCCCGAAATAAGCTGATCGTTTGCATAGACATTTAAAAAAAATGCAGCAGTATCATATGGGTCAATAAAAATTCCGTCAGGAAATTCTTTAGCGTCATGCCAATGCAAATCAAGGCAGTACACGCGGTACAAAAATTTCTTAAAATCCAGCACCTGATGGCCAGAAGCAATACAGATTGTGATATCGCTGTCGGTTATCATGACTATTCCATTATGATTTTCGCTTCAGGAATGCGCGTATCAATATACAAATGACCCGGTGCTAACGGAAACTTGGGACAGCCTTCAGGTCGCAACTCAGGAATAATTTCCAAAAGCATCGTTTGTGTAAGGATACCTGACGCAATGGGAGGATTAGTTGCCAAAATTGGCGCCTTTCCTTCGGCAATCATTCGACTGCGCATCAGATCAAATTCGCGCACATGCGTACGCTTTAGTTGCGGCGTCATGCGATTTAACACAAGATCAACCAAATATTCCCAATCCTGCACAGCCATCTGGCCAGACCTTCTTTTTTGATCCAATGTTGCGGCATCCTCAAGAGAGATTTCTAAGAAGTCTTCAATGCCTATTGAATTACCAGTAAATTTAAATACATGGGTGCCAAAACCGGCACTGTTTGCATCTAAAATAGTTATCCCCTTTTTCAGTGCGGCATGATGCTGTTTAATAAGTGTCGCGATCTCAAATATTTCGGTTTCAGCCAATACAATGTCGCTTAAAGAGATAAAAAAATCAACAGTCTCGGGAGTGATTCCCATCGGAAAGATCCACAGCTCGACATGAGGTGTAATTTCACGGATTCTGCGTGCTGTTTCAAGTGCTTTTGACTTACCAATATTGTAATAAGTTGAACCTGCCTGACGCTGAATGTTTGAATGGTCAAACCCATCATTGTCGGCAATACACATACACAGTGTACCCGCGCGGGCACAATTGATTGCACAGTTTCCTCCGATACCGCCAGCTCCGCCAATACCAGGAACCTTAAGCGAGAAAATTCTTTGCTGATCTTCGTTGAGGATCGGAAAACTTCGATCCACTTGTTGTAAAATAGCCCTCATTCGGTCTTCGAGTGAAGCCTCCGGAAGGACGTGATAAATAGCATTAGGTACTCCGCTTATGGGGACCTTATGCGTTTCAATAATCTTAAACGGGTAGTTCATAAGATTTCGCTGAGTTTTAAAAGTGAAAAAAATATTTATTCAATGGTAAATAAATATTAATCAAGAAAACATAAATTAATATTAAATTTTATTTTGCAAACTTATTCACTGCATGCAATAATCACACAAACCCACAAAAAAATACCCGCATGAAAAAAGATGAGTCCCCCGACATCATTGTCATTACCTACAACAACCCTTTTGGCGATTACAAAAGCGGAACTATAATAAAAGCTTTTGGCGTTAATGTGATGTTTTTATTTAATACTTTTAACCCAACCGGAAAAGACAAAGACAAGTCGCCAAAAAATGTACACGAGGACGATCCGCATTGGAAAATTGTACTGAAATACAAAGACACGCTTAAAAAACTTATTGTGTTTGGAGGCAAAATAGAGTCAGGCACTTTTAAGATATTTGAATTTGTCTGTAAGGCATTTGCACACCGAAAAGAAGTTCTGTTCTTTTGCCTTTGCCGCCACGACGTTGAAGTAAAAAAGTTGCTTTTAGAAAAAGCATTTGATGTTTCTATTCCTTCAATCCAATATGCCTCATTCGAGGACGCGAACACCAAATGCAACGAATATCCCCAGCTTGAAGCTTACATGCTTCAATTTGCACGAGAAATGTCAGGTCAAACCGCTTAAGAAAAAAGCCCTTTGGAAAACCAGAGGGCTTTTTTATTTAAATAACAGATTAAGTATACGCAGTGTTGCCGGCCCAACCATGCCGTCAGCAGTAAGGTTATTAAGTTTTTGAAATTCTTTTACCGCAGCGACTGTGCACTTGCCATAAATGCCGTCAAAGTCGCATTGTGGCCGCGTAAAGCCTTGTGGTGGGTACAACCCCACCTCCGACAGACCAAGCTGAAGCATTAACGCATCAACACTTTTTTGCTTCGCTTCGCGCAGGGGGTGTTTCCAGTTGTAAACAACGTTTCCCTCGCTGGTTTGCATGCCGGTAATGTAATCAAAAATTCCCAATACCGTCGCACGCGCCATAATGTCTGACGATGCTTCAAAAAATGCTTCGGATGCCATTGGCTCGTACAAGTAACTGTATTCGACCAAAATACTTGGCACGTTTAACGTACGGTTAGCCCCAACCGCAATTAAATTAAAATCCTCGATCATACCCTGCTCATCGCTTTTACCAATTTCGCTTGGCATGTCGCTTGGATAAAACGTTTGCCAAAGCTTATTGGCAATTGCTGCACCAAATGTTTTTCCTTCGGCGGCATTTAACAGCCCAGCTTCGGGAACATACACCGAATACCCGCCATATTCGCCGCCTTTGGCACTTCGTGGGCCATAGTCGTTAAAGTGAACGTGTAGCACTAGGTCGTATTGCTGCTGCGTTGCCCATAAATTTATTGCATACAATCGTTTTGCAACTACCGTTGGCGCATTGCTATGCGGCACCTGCGCTTCAGGGGTAATTGCACCCGACTTTATCGCCTTTTGCGTGCGTGATTTGCTTTGCGCGATAAATCGGTCGATGCGTTTTTCTCCTGTCGTAAAAAAAGTATCCAGGTCAGGCAAGTAGCCGGTAAAGTCACGCGCAAGGGTTATTGCGACGCGCGAGTCGCCAACAAAACTGCGCGCAATTTTTTGCGCCAATGCAAGCGTGCGGTCAGCCTCGCGAATGCCATTAAAACGGGCACCCGAAAATTCTTCGTCGTGCCCCGGCACGATCAAAATCTTAACCGGCTCGCCAGCAAGGTATTTAGCATTGATGCTTTGCTGAGTCGGTGCTGCAAAAACAACCGAAAGCGGAGCCAATAACGCAATAGTAACCATACATATAGCGGGGCAAGAAAAACGCATATGCTTATTGTATCACGGCTGTGCGGTGCGCATGCGCGTTGCCGCTTGTGCAATTTCGTTTTTAGAAAGCACTGGGCGTGTTATACCTTTATGCTTGCCGTCGACTTTGATTTTTGGAATGACATGATAGTGCGCATGCAAAACGCTTTTTCCCGACCCTTTTCCTTCGCGAAATAAAATAGAAATGTCTTGGTATTTAAGCGCACCCAATAACTTGAATGCTTTTTGCATAAGAAGATGCATTGCACGCATTTCGGCCGCGTTTATTTTTAAAAACGCTTCCGTATGCCGTTTTGGAAAAACTAACACATGATCTTTGGTATACGGCGCAAGGCACGGGATCATCACCGCATACTTATTTTGCGCAATTATTTCGTGTTTGCCGTAATGACAAAATGGGCACGGACGTTTTTGCTTTAAAAGCGTACGGTAATTCATAACAGTATTAGTGCGGCAAGCACTATAGCCAGCACGACATCAAGTGCGATCTCGCCTTTCGAATAGTAGCCAATAAAACCCTTGATATTAATTTTTGTGTTTGGATACAAAATAAAATAATCAGACGTATCAAGCATATCAAGCGCTAAGTGTCCGGCGTACGCAAGCGAAAACGTGATGCCAAATTTTTTACCAATCACGAACGACAGTGCCGAAATTACAGCCGCAATAACAATATTATGTAAATATCCGCGCTGGTCACCATAGGGGTCGGCTTGGTCAGTTACGACACGCCATAGTTTTTTAAGCGGAAAAAGTACCTTATGTTTTGCGTACGAATATACATGATCAACATCAACAAGCACCGAAACCAAAATGGCAGTGACCGGATCGCCCGTTGCCGCACCAATAACGCCACCAAGCAACATATGTGTCGGCATTGTCATACTTTTTTACGGTAAAGAACTGCTAATACAATAGTGGTAAGTAAGAAAATAGATTCAAGAACGGTCAAAAGCAAAAATACCACATCGCGCAGATGGAGCGCATACACAAACATTAGCAATGCCCCAACAAGCCAAATTATCCACGAGGTAATACTAATGCCGGTCGAGTCTTTGACTTTGACCAAATGAACCAGCTGCGGAATGTAAGCGGACGTAAAGATGATACTTCCTGCAAGACCCAGGTACGAAAGGATAGTTTCCATGCGCGTCAGTATAGCAGATTTTTTATGTACCAAAAAAGAGGCTCACTTGAACCCCCTTTTATATTTCCTATTTTGCTGTTATAAAGCCAACATTTGGCAAAGATTTAAACGAATGCTTCCCTGCCATAATTTCTTTCATCACTGGCATTGTCTTGTGATACAAGTATGCAGTTGCAGGCTCATTCAATATTTTTGACGAGTAACAAATAAACGCCAACTCTTTAAACAAAAACTCAACTGCAATACTTATTTGCAAGTCAGTCGGTGGCGTGTCAAAAACTTTTCGCACCTCTTGCTGCAAGACATCTTTAAATCCTGTATCACAGGCATATACACCGCGTATTAACTGAAGTGCTTCGATGTAAGCCGGATGCGCATCAAATGCACCCCAGCGCAATATTTGAAATCCATCAACTGATATTTTATTCAAAATTGCTTTGCATTTATTTTCAAGCGCATTTGATTGCAACCGCGATTTTATTTTTGCTTTGCCTTCAGCATATCCGCGAACCGCCATCAGAGTATGGACCGCAGGTTCGTCGGGAATCATAATGTATACCGACGTAAATCCCTGTTCAATTGCCCATACAATAATCTTTTGTAGATTTTCTTCGCCGAAATAGCTGTTGCAAATACTGATTCCAATAATAAGCACACCTCTGTTTTTAAGGACTTCTTCGCCAACTTTTGATGTTTCAATTATCTTCATATGTTTTAGTTTTATGAAGCCTAACCGTAGTGTTTGACATTACCAAGCTTTCGTAGTATTTTTATTATCTTAGTGTCAAAATATGACACTGAAATCTAACCTATCTACATGTTATTTGCCCAAAAGCACACAAAAGATCTTGAAGGTTGCGTTGTCGAAATACTTAACACCGGCGGACTTGAAGGCCCCGCCCTTTTGACGCGTGTCTTAAAAAAATACCCTAAAGCTTCAAAAGAAACATTCTATCGAGTTCTTCGCGCGTTACTTTTACAAGAAGTATTAAATAAGCACGGAAAAGTCTATGAACTGCATCGACACTGGTTGCAACGCTTATACCGATTTAGCAAAAAGCATATCGATGTAGCGGCTGATACAGACACCGAAGGGATTTTGTCGATGAGCGAAGGCGATAAAATTACCTACACCTTTAAAAACCCCAATCTTATGGGTATTTATTGGGCGCATACATACGACATGATCTTTGAAAAACATGATCCAAAAATTCCCATTTTGATTTTTCATCCGCATCAGTGGCTTATTTACACACGCCCTGAATCTGAAACATTCTTTTTAAGCCGCTTTGCTGATGATAAAAAACTAGTATTTTTTACGATTGGCGGCACAACCGAGCTTGATAAGAAATTTCGACTTGATTGGTCGCATGATTTTCGACAAATTACTACTGGCATCACTTATGGCCTAGATTCAACAACATACATCAACGTACTGGGAGATTTTATTTTTAAAGTACAAACCAGCAAAAAGTTTGGAGCTGACATCGATGCATTTTTTAAGAAAAATAAATTAATGACCTCTGAAGTACTTATCGAACTTAAAACATTGTGTAATCGAAAAGACAAAGTAAAAATGACGCTAATTAAATCAAAGAAAGAAGCAGAAAAATGGCGGGCAAAATTTAAAAAATACTTTTTCATCTCAAAACACTACCGCGAAGCATTTAACTAACTATTTCAGCTTATACAAAAACCCGTTTCGGCTCCAAAACCATAGCGGCGGATGCATTTCGATCGGAGTTATACCTGAATTTTTCAATAGCTTTCGCCAGCGCTCAGATATTTCATGCTTTGAAAGTTTTATTGCTTCGTCTTGGGTAATTACTCCTAATTTTACCGAACACTGGGTAATATGCGTGTCAGGCGCGATATCTATATATTCTTTATTTTTCAGATTGATGCCAGCATACTCACCCAAAATGAAAGACCAGTAATGAAATATCTTTGGCCCAGACAAATATGGAAATCCTTTTTTCTGTTTTTGCTGTACCACTTTTTTAAGTTCCAAAAAATCCCCATTAGTCGCTTTCATAAAACTCTCGAAGCTTCCCCATTCGCGCACAATTGTAGTTGCAATCGTTTTCCATGTCATAATATGTTTATTAGGCTGTAATGCGACTTTGTACCCTAAAAGCAATGTCCGAAGTTCTTCATCGGGCATTTTTGTCACTTTTTTTACATCAAATACTTTTCGCGTTGTTTTATCGTTCCAGGTTTTTAGTGCAGCTTCCCACAGCTTATAACTGTCGCGCTGGTAGTTAAGCGCCATTGGCAACGTAAAATACGCAATCTGAAATTCGCGTTCACTTTTTAAAAACCTCGGACTTGAATCTTCGGGCATGCGCGTTTGCCCAAGCTTGCCCAATTTATATGCGGATAAAAGTTTTTTGCATTTTTTCAGCAAGTCATTCATGGCGTTTTCTAAAAATAATGAACCCTGTCATAATCGTATTAGTTGCAATCATCGCGATCGAATGCAGCATCGTCGCAATATTGTATGCCTGAAGTGAAAATAATGCCAAAATATGACGGACAACGTTCATGCTATACAAAAGTGGAGTTTCTGTATCCGGATGATTCCATGTTTTTCGAAGTGTTGGGATAAAGGCAATGATATCAATCGTTACTACAATAATCACTGAAATTGTCGGGTCTTTCGTAATGATCCATGGAAGAAAACCAATCAACGCCGCAACAAGAAAGTACGTATCAACGCGTCGGATATCTTTAAAACCATATTGAAGCGAAAATAAAAAAATGATAATCGTAAATATTTCTGCAGCAGCTGTCGGAATAACCCCCACCCCTGCACCTTTTGCCAATTGGCCAAAAAACGTAACCGCTGAAACAATGGTCCACACAAGCCATGTATAAGGATGTGGTTTGACGCGGCGCTTAATAACGTCGAGCAAGTACGGAATGTTACCCGCAACTGCAATAAGCGCGGCAATAATTGCAATAGTCTCTTTCATAAACACAGTATAATAATTATTTTTTAGTATACATCTACAGGCTTAAAATCCCATACTTTTCAAATACATTTTCGTTATGGGGCCAAAATATCCTGCAGCAGGTGAAATACCTGTCGATTTTTGAAATTCAATGAGCGCTGACTTGGTAATGGCACCAAAGTATCCGGTTGCACCAATGTTGGCAAGTACCGCAGCAGCCGTCCCTTTATTTTGCGCGATTAAGAATTCTTGCAGCATTTTTACGTCATCACTTTTTACAGTCAAAAACAAATTAGGAACAATATCAGAAAGTTTTGTTTTTTCGACCTCAGCGACTACGTGAGTAACAACATGCACATCTTCGAACACTTTTTTAAGCATTTCTTCACGATACCGACTTGACCTACCTCCACCACCTAAAGACTTAGCTATTTTAAATGACCAGACAAAATGCTCGTCCATCGGGTTGTGCGTGACGTCTTCGGCAAAAATATCAATACTATACTCGACTCCTTTGCTAAAGGCTCCGTTATTTCGAATCAAAGTAAGTACAGTATCATCGTCGGACCACACTTCATCGTACGAAGGGCATGCATCACTGCACGGACCACTAGATACCATCAATGAAGACGTGTCTATTGATTCGGAAAAAATGACAACAATATCTGGATTAACGCTAACACCAGTAGCACCATCTGACGGCGAAACATCGTCGACAGTTGGAGCAACACCGTCCGGATCGTTATCGTTAATAGTTACATGAATTGTTCCACTGTAATTATTATAGTACTCAGAACCAGAATTAAAAATAAAATTCACATCAATCGTATCGGATAAGTCGTAATAAGTTGCATCGTCTTCGGCAACCAATGTTACATAACGTACTTGCGCCCATTCAGATGGTAAATAGGTGGCTACATCATCCGCAATGGTAAGCCTGCTGGGATCGGTTGATGTAAATGTGATCGTTGTTTCCTGGGGAGCATCTAAATCAGGAAGAATGATCGGCTCGACCAATCGTATTTCGATAATACGATCATCCCCTTCGTCAATGGTAGGCGCTGAAGGGTTCAAAGTAATGCGCCCAGCCGCATAGACTGAGTGCGTAACTGCAAAAACAGTCAAAAGGGCAAAAATTACAATCGAAATTTTAAGCTTCATATGTACTTGGATTGTAACAAATGACCCGTCTTTTACAATGCTTGAACATTTATATTTCAGACTAAGAAAATAATTTTCGTAACTCCTCCCTCTTAGCCAGATCATTTTTTGCCTGTATCATTTGCGTTGCAACCTCTTTTTCTAAAAAGCGCGAGTCAGCGGCAATATCAAGCATTTCGTCAAAGGTTACCGGCTTTTCGGTTATTTTTTCTCCGCCATCAAGTTCGGGGTTACCAACTTTTGTAAGCCCTTTTGCAATAAATGTATACACAGCCCAATCAAGTTTGGTCAAAGGCTGTTGCGCATCCCACAAAACAAGTTCGGCAGCTTCGTAGCCGGATTCCTCGCGCAGTTCGCGCAGTGCCGCTTCAAGCACGTCTTCGCCCGCATCTACGCGCCCGCCAGTTGCACCCAAGTATGTTTGGGTTTTCCCGGGCTGTTCTTGTTCGGTCAGCAAAATGCGGCCATCAGGCAAAACAGGAAAGATAATAACCGTATCAGGGCGTTTTGCTTTTTCAAATGTCCTTACCGAGCCATCGTACATAGCTTGCTCCCATTGATAAACTTCGAAGATGATACCTTTAAAAACACATTTCGCATGAGGCGGGATTGGCTGGGCAGATTCAGGACGTTTGATGTGTTTTTGTGACTCCATACATTATGACCTACAAAGCATATCACAAGGCGGCTGCAATGAAAGAAGGGTTATAAAAATACTAACTAAATGGGTGGCTACTGGGAGTTGAACCCAGACAGAGAGCTCCACAAGCTCGCGTGCTACCGCTACACCATAGCCACCAT
>CAYXKF010000003.1:0-92803 GCA_964464735.1 uncultured Candidatus Saccharibacteria bacterium
GCCGCGTTCTTGTTCTTGTTCCATCCAGTCCATGATGGCCGCACCGTCGTGCACTTCACCGATCTTGTGGCTTACGCCCGTGTAAAACAAAATACGCTCGGTTGTTGTTGTCTTTCCGGCGTCAATGTGCGCGATGATACCAAAGTTTCGTACCTTATCGAGTGGATAATCTCGTCCCATAAATATATGTATATAAACTTAATAAATAATGATTGACAGAGTGTGTGCTTCTGCAATAGGCATCAGACTACCAAAAAAACACAAAAAGTAAACCCCAATACGGGGCGTCACGTATAATATGGGATTAAGGTATCTGTGTCTAAAACCGAGCCAAAAGTTCTTTAAGCGCCTTAGGCTCGACGCTTGCGCTACCCACCAAAAAGCCTTCACATAATTCGCTTTCAAAAAATGGGACAATCGTCTGCGCATTGACCGATCCTCCATATATAAAGGTTAGTTTGCCTACTGCCGTGTTGCCTGTCATGTCGTGCAGCGTTTTTTTAATGGCGCGCACGGCTTCTTCAAAATGTTCGGGCGTGCACACACCTTGCGCATGGGTACTAATAGCCCACACCGGTTCGTAACAAATGACCAATTGTTCAAGTTCGCGCTTTGAATACCCGCTAAACAGTTCTTTGACCTCATGTTCAAGCGCAAAAACATACTTGCCTTGTTCGTCGCGCACACTTTCGCCCAAACAAATAATCGGAGTGATCTTGTTTTTAAGACATAGATCAATTTTTTTTCGCATCGCACCAAGTGTTTCACCCTTTGCGCGCACTTCGCTGTGGCCAATAATAATGTAACGTACCAATGCGTCCTGCAATTGCTCGATTGGCACATCACCCGTATGCGCACCCGACAATTCGGCAGACATATTTTGAGCGCCCAGTACGATGTTTTTTTTGCGAAGCGAGCGAATCGCGTCACGCGCAGGCGCCAAATGCGCAAATGATGGGCATACAACAACCGTAATGCCTTTTGAGACTTCTTTATATATTTTTATTAGCGCCGCTAATTGCTTTTGGGTTTCAACGTACGCTTTTTGGTTGCTTACGAATAACATGCATTGCTATTGTACCGTATCGTGCAAACAAAAAGAACCCTTTAGGGTTCTTTTTGTTTCAAATACTTATTTTAGTAATACAACTGGGTCTGCGCAGCCATACCCGTACCAAAGAGCTGTGACGCTCCGCCGGTTGTTGGCGTAAACACGGCAGCGTTATCTGAACAGCTTCCGACAGGGCGTGCGTTTGGATCACTGAAAGTTGCAGGCATGAGATGACATTTTGATTTAAAGTTACCATCAACCGCCAGCCCTCCGTTTCCGCTGCCATGAAGCGAATAGGTGTTAGTAAAGCTATATGCACATGTAGTGCTGAAATATGTAGGATCGTAGGTGCTGCTGGTCATACCCACATGCACATCCGCATATCCGCTTAGTTCAATTGGGTTGCTGCCGCCAACTGCATGACTCCAGGTTGCCTTACCAATATTGTTTCGAGGGTTCGACGTATAATTGGTATTTTGTGCAAGCCATGCATTACAAGTTTGGTTGGCTGCACCTTGTCCAGTCATAGTATGCCAGGTTTTACCTGAACCCGAATTGCCGCCTCCAGTTGGGATCCCATGCCCACCAAGACCGCTTGTTTGGGTTGAAGCCATTGCAAGTGCAGTTTCTGTTTTTACACAAGTAACTGTAATGTGCATATCAAGCGCGCTTGCATTTGGGCCATTTTCCCCGTCACCGCACATGCCATGCCATGCAGTTGGCATACTAGTTGAAGTAGTGGCGTTTCCTGAACCTGAGCCCGTATATGGATACTTAGCACCGCTTGAGATCGCCGGTTCACTGATTTGCACCGCATGAACTACGCGTGAAATCTTGCGGGTCATATTTGCATTATCTGACATAAACTGATCATTCATCTGGCAATCAACACCTCCCGAAATTGCCACGTATCCAGGTTCGCAACTTGCAAATCCATCGTGAATGCGGGTATTGTTATCGTTATACCACGATACACGGTAGACCTTTACCTGATCAGTATCCACCATTTTTACTGTTTTAGTAGGTGTCCAAACAGCATTTCCGGCAGCATCCGATGAAGTCAACACACTTCCCTGCGCAGCACCTTCGGCAAGTTGAATTTTATTTGCGCGATAATTCGCCCACTTGTTTGCTGCTTGGCTCCATACACCGAAGTTTGGCGTATTGATGACAATGTTTGTTGCAGTTTCCTGCGGAGTGTCTGAATATAAGTACAACGCATCGCGACCAAGGCCATTGTTTTGGTTTGACAGCCCATCAAGGTTTATTCCAACATTTAGGCCCGTATTGATCATGCGTGAGCTTGCAACCCAGTTTGTCCCATCATGGCGCAAAGTTTGGTTTACTGTTCCCGGTGGAAGCGCGCCGTTTTGACCTGAAGCTGGTGCTCCAGCAACGATCTTTCCATTGGCATCAACATTCAAAGTGCGGGACCCTGATGGGTTTGGAAGGATTGTTCCGTCAAAAAAATATGAATCACCATCATTTTTTACAGCAAGACCTTTTAGGGTAAAACCATTAAAATTTCCGGCGGTAAAAAATGTATTGGTAAGCCACGATGCACCCGAATCAGTATAGATACCCGAATGCATCGTATTGGCAAACAAGTCATCAACGCCCAAATCACCTGCTTTCACTTGATACTGTGCCCCAGTATGCAATGGAGGAAATGTACTTCCCTGGTTTGGCGGAGGAGTCGCTGGCGATGTCCAAGCGTATGCCGAAACGGCGGTCGCAAACATCGCAATGATTGCAATGATTCCTGAAATTTTTTGTGTAATAGTTTTCATAATGATGATATGGGCTATTAATGCTAGTAATTATACTATAAATGATAATAGTGCTGATAATGTTATGTCTCTTCGTAAATTGGTTTGCCTCCTAGGGTTGTACACGACGGATCGGTTTCAGGATCACACTGATTATACTTACATGGCAGCGCACTTCCGTAGTTTAATGCAGCAGGGTCAGTACAGATTTCGCCCGAAAGGATGCAGTAGTTGGTGCCCGGGTCGATGATTTGGCCAGGGACCGCAGTCCATGCACCATACGTCGTACCTGCTGGAACCGGTGGAATGTTAGGACACAAGTTATTAGGGCATAATGCAGGGTTTGTCTTACAGGTAGGATTTGGATCAAGTGTGCTGGTCTTTACGCAGTTAAAGCCTTGCCCGTTTGGCCACGCCGATTGCGAGTAGCCGCTTGGCACCGATGCCTGCAAACCGCTAATATTTGAACAAAAATCACAATCGGTTCCTACTTGAATGGCATTGGTTGGAACCGTGGCCTGATTACCCGAAACATTAAGGCACATGTCGATTTCAAGGTCGACTTTTACATTTGCAAAACTGATCCAGCCAATTACCATGTCACCCCATGCATGCCCAGTCGTCGAACAGTCATTAGTACATCCACCGGCAAGATTGGTTTGGACACCGAACCCGTTTCCACGAAGCGCGATCCATCCATCCCAACCGCCTAACTGAGTAGAAGTACCATTTATTGCGCCAACAGCACGCGCCCAACCTGACCATTCGCCGGTCTGTAAATTAATGCGTGCGCTGCCAAAGGTTTGCGCGTATGCAGTCTTTGCACCAAAAGCTTTTTGAAGCAGCTGCGGAAGCCAGCCACTTTGCTGGGTTGTGCCGGTAGGACCCGATCCGCCACCTGAATTAATGGCCGGAGACACAGGGCCCGTTGGGGGCGTTGTTACAGTACCACTATTAGTATTGATTGATGCCCCACTAGATCCAATACCTGAACCTGGCGCTGGCGAAGTGACAGTGGTACCGGTTTGAATTCCCGAACCAGGATTAAACGATCCAATAGGCGTATTGGGCAATTGAGGAGTGCCTAATCCAGGATATGGTCCATTGGGGTCAAATTGAATCCAGCCAATATATTCGCTATACGCCCATCCATGCAGATATCCGTTTTGATCAATCCAAACTTCGTTTGCTTGCTCGGCAGCAGTTGGGTTTTGTGACGCATAATCTTCGTAGTTAAATGCAATCCATCCGACACCAGCGCCTACATTTCCTTTATGGCTGGCATTTTGCCACTGGGTATCATTTTGGTCGTTTTTGTCTGGCATGTATGCCCACCCCCAACCTTTTACCTCGCCTATTTTCTGGGCCGCTCCAACACTGGGCGCAAATGGGTAACCGACCAATGAAATAATTACCGCAGCTGCAGCAAGTGCTGATAACAAGGTTTTTTTGGTCGAGGTCATAATTATTGATTAGATACTGCTTGCATTTTTTGCGCAGCGTCAGACTCGCGCGCTTCTGATGTCATTTTGGCATCGGCCGCTTTAGCGGCGTTCATAGCTTTATACATATCAGCAATTTGCGCATTGGTCGCAGGGCTTGCTTCAGGAAGCGCCTGAAATGCTTGTTGGTATTGCATTGCTTCGGGTGACAACATGGCAGCACTTTGGTTATTGTTTTTTGGTATGCGCGAATACATCCACCACGCAGCGATGATGACCACAACGATTGCAAGAATGACAAACACAGTATTAAGCGGATGGCGCGAATGGGTACCAGTATTAGGATAAAATTCCATACGTACGGTTATTATACCGCATCAAATTGCACACGCAATGCCACCAGTGGATTTATTTTGCGCGAAACGCGTTTTCCATTAGTATATTGCGCGGCATGTCGGCAATAGTAATTGTATTAGCATGTATTTGAGTGAAAATGGAGACCGTACGCGTATCGAAAAGACGTTCGCGAAGTGTTGTTTGCGTAGTTTCGATTTTGATTATGTGGTCGCGCGCAATAATAATCGTATCAGCATTCCATAGTGATCGCTGATGGATCACTTTAATATAGCGTTCAGTAATTAATATGCCTGAAAGTAAGTATTGCGCCACGCGATACCCCATGCTTATCCACGCCAATGTTGCGGCAGTTGCAAAAATAAGCCAAAACGCGCTTACCAAAAAATTATTTTGAAAGAAAGCGGGTACAAGAAATACAACAAAAGGTAAACCAAGCACGGCGACTGCAATTGCAATCATACGAAGGAGTACCGACCAGTGCCGGCGCATTATGATTCCATGATCAGAGATAGTTTTATGCATTGATGACTGCATAATTACCACAGCGAACCTACCGCAACATATATTGCAATGATGCCTGTAATCGACCCTAAAACATACAAAGAAAGAAATAGCGGAGAAATCAACCGCACTGCTTCGTATTTTCGCATCCGAACAACAAGCATAACAACCAAGGCTATGACAATACACGAAATACCAATGCTATAAGCAATTAACACATTGTGGTCGATCGCTTGTTTTATCGTTTGCAGCAAAACCGATGCGTACATTAACACAAAGTATAGCATAAGCCCGTCGCACGATAGTGCGACGGGCTTATTTTCATACGACCAAATTTTTATCCGCTTAATCGTCCAACATAATCCTGAGGGGTCGCCCCATAAAAGTCGCGGCATTGAATATCTTCGCGGTTATCGCGATACAGTGTAAGGAAATACGGGTCGCTGTAATTCGGAAAGAATAAATCGGTATCAACGAATGGGTAAATACGCTCGTTCAACGCGGCACCATTATTGCCTCCGTTAGGGCTCATAAAGATACCGTTATTTATATTTTGAATATCCTGCGACGAAAGTCCCAATGCCTGCTGCGCGATTGAAGGTGCAAGTGCAACGGCGCTTGTTTGATCGCTCGTGACGTCGCGCAAATAACAGAAGTCTTGTTTAAGCACATATGCGACCGCAAACGGAAGGCGATATCCATCCCCCCATGCTGGGTCTCCTGGAGTCACCGGACTTGCTTTTGCTTTTACTTCGAGCTTACAAGTTTCGGTTAACGAATCAATATTCTCGATCTGCGCTTTTGCTTTTTCAAGGTCTTCAACGCGACGGTCAACGACTTGCTGTATCGGAAGATCAGCTCCGATCGCAAGATATTCGCGATAAAACTTTGCTTTTTCGGCAGGCGTGGTTGCCGCATTCCATGAAAGGTATCGATTTGAAAGGTTATCAAGCCGTGCCATGACCTGACGGCGTTCGGCAAGAATATTTTGAAGCTGGGCAAAGTCACTTTGCATACGCGGCGTCTGGTTTATCACATCAATGATACGCTGAGCACTTGGAATGCTCCAAAAAGTATTAAGCAAGTTTTCGCTGATCATTTGCTTAAGGACGCTGATCTGATACGGCGCATCTTCAATATGCTGACATGCCCAACCGTATAAGCTATTGTTTTTATCGCCCTCAGCCTTGCTTTCGCAAATAATGCGGGTGTTCTGGAATTTACGATCATATGCTTTATCAAGGCGATTTTGCCAACCGTAATCGGGTCCCGGCATGCATTGATCAAGCGTCTGCATTTTTTGAGGGAACAAGCGCAACGTGTCACGCTCTTCAGACAATATACCAACTTCGTCATGGATTAATTTGATGACGCCTGGTGAACCGCCAGCATCAGGATCAGTATTTCGCTTAAGCGAACCATCAGGATTTTTTTCGTATTGAATCTCACCATTGACCGTAATGATTACATTATTCGCATCACGCTGCGGGATGCGTGGTCCATAAAATGTTTCATCAATATCAAGTACGATGTCAGGCGTAACCGTAATATCGTTTGAACCTGTGTATTGCAATGACGATGGACCCGCTACACTTATGCCGTTTCCAAGATCATATGAAAACTCGTCGCTGTCGGTAAGCCCTTGGTGTATTGGATCATACCCTTCATTCGAGCTGTCGTTACCAACTACCTGCCCAATTTTTGCTATACCTCCATTAGCCAAATCGGTAACGATTCGTGTTGCCCCGGCAACCAGCACTTCAGTATATTTGTCAGCCATATTAAGGCGTTCAGTTGGAGCCTTAATGGCATTTGAAAGCGTATCCTTAAGGATCTGCGCAGGAGTTTGAGTAATGCGCTGCTTGCACACCTGGGGCTTTTGTCCGCCTGATGGAATAATATCCGGCGCTGTTGGATTATTACCCCCGTCTATTGTAAATTGCTGGCCTGAATCAGGAGTTTGAGGAGCACCAGACCCACCGAAACTACCACTATCCCAAAAGTTTCCTTGAGCACCTGAAGGGTTTAAGTTCAAACTGTTACCACTTCCTGATCCTCCACCACTCTGAGTGTTTGAAGTGTAGCAGATACCCCCAAAGTAGCACCCATCATGACTATTGAGCCATGCCTGTGCCTGGTCTCGCACATACCGCGCATCCAAACATTGCTGATTTTCTTGCCCAACTATAGCGCCCGCACAATGAATTCCGATCTGATTAAGCGCATCCTCAAGATCTTGGTTATGTGTCGCACAAGAAGAACAATAAGAAGGGAGCGGTGAACTTGAACCACTTCCTGATCCCGAACCTCCTGAAAACGAGTCAGGTGTAAACTGTGACCCACCAGTATCCCAGTAATTACCTTGCGTGCCAGTTGGATTTGTTTCAACCGTTTGATTATTTGCCGCGTTTTGGTAGTTTTGCACTTGTTGAATGTCTTGTTGGATTGCCTGCGCTTCATCTTCGGGGTCGCCCCACTCGATACATTTTTCTACGCCCAAAAATCCTTGCCCGACGTTAACCGCATACTGACGCTGCGATTGCACACTTGCAATATCTTTTGCAAGTTCTTCTTGCAAAAGCATTTGGCTTCCTAACAAGTTGTTTCCTGGATCTAAAAATGCGCGGTATCCTCCTTGCCCACCAACACTATAGTTACCCTCGGTAAAACTCTCCCATCCTGGGCCAAGCACCTTATCAAGTGTAAAAGGCGAGCCGGTCAGCGCGCCGCCGCGATTACGGAATGGAGACGCCAAGATAGCCATTTGCGCCATGCTGCGCGAATACGGACTGTTCATATATTCAAACTTTGAGACAACATAATCGTACCGTTGTAATGCGACATCGCGCAGGTCTTGACCAAGGTCTTGGATATAAAAAGGGTTTCCCTCGAAGCCGCTGTTTGCCCAACTACTGACGCTTTTTACAGCAAAGTTCATCAAAGTCGACGCAATTGCGTATCCAGCCGGATCAAGCACGTTATTGATGATGTCATCTTTAATATCCTTTTGCGCCCCTGCTGTCGTAGCAACACCAGTAAGAATGTTTGGGACAAGATTTTGCGCGTCGATTGTCGGCGCGTCTGCATGCACCTGATGCGCAAATACAAAAATACCCATAAGCACAACCACCATGGTTGCACCTGTAATTCTAGAAATGAGAGCGCGCTTCATACTGTGCCGATAGTGTACCATATTATTATCGCAGTTTTAACAAAGCTCGTTTAAAGTCGTTAAGCGCTGTTTCAATCGCGTCGGCACGGTCTTCAAACTGGCTTACCGCCCTAAGCGCATACAGGGGTTGTTCCTCGACCTGTGCAAGACCATCAATAACCGTTACCTTAAATGCAATAAGCGTATTTACCAGCTGCAGATGCACCGCAATCATCGATTCGGGCACCGTGATATTGCGCAACTGATCAATCATGCGCCCGTATGGAATAGCGACTGAATCATGCAGCTCATCCGGCACATTACCCAATCGTGCAGCTTGAAACATTTCGGCGACTGCGGCAGGAATGATGTTATTTTTATGAATTTTAAAGAAATCATCGATCTGAAGCAGGTAGGTCTGGCGCACTGAAGCGTCGTCAGGCACCGTTTTAAGATCAGCCGCAGTGATGCCCGTATTTGGCACTTGGTTTACATATGCAATAAACACATCGGTAAGTTCGTCTTGGCGTGCAGGTGTAAGCTGGTCAGATTGTTCTAAATACGCAACTGCCGCATATAATTGGCGCTGAAAAAGTTCGCTTTCACTTTGCGGCGCAGTCATTTGCACCTCACCGCCAGATTGGTTTTTTAAAAACTGCTTGCGTTCCATGATAAATGCGCCATCAGAAATGCCGTCAGCGTCAGTATCCTTATTATTGGGATCAGTACCCCAAAGCGATTCCTCCCAATCAGCAATACCATCTTGATCGGCGTCGTTTCCAAATGCTTGTTCAAGCACAACGGCCGGCACAGCGGGAATATCTTTACCAAATTGTTTTGGCTGCTTTACATGCGTCTCTTTTCCAAAACGTTCAATAAGAAAAACTGCTAACAAAACAGCAATAACAATGCCAAGCGCGATGGCAACTTTTTTACTCGGAAGCAGTGATCGTATGCGTTCACTAACCATGTTGCCCAAGTATAGCACGAAGGATTTTTTGCTTCTAGGTTAGATGAGTTTTTTTACCAGCGCGATCCATATACCCCATGGAATATCCTCGGCGCGCACATCAGGCGACAACTTAAGCGAGTCCAATGCATTGCGAAGTAGCGGTTCGGAAACGGTTTCTTTAAGATTTTTAACCAATTGCTTACGTTTGTGAGCAAAAGCGCTTTTCGTTATAGCAAAAAACGCCTTTTCGGAAATGCCTTTTTGCCCATGGTTAATACCATTAATAGTAATAACCGCCGAAGTTACCTTAGGTGGAGGCGAAAACGCCTGCTTTGATACCGTAAAGCCATGTTTTGGCGTACCAAAATAATGTACCGCCCATGCCAAAATGCTTCCCTTGCCATCACGCGCAACAATACGATCAGCGACCTCCTTTTGTATCAAAAGGGTCATGTCGGTTGGCTGGCTTGGTGTAGTTAGCAATGCTTCGATCAGCGATCCAGTGATATTGTATGGAATATTGGCAACGACTTTGTACGAATGGTCCAACAGCATTTTTTGCGTAGCGACCCAATTCATAATATCGTCGTTTACGATCGATAATTGTCTTGCGGCTATTTCAGCTGCAAATATTTCGTTAAGTAACGGAATTAAATCGCGATCTTTTTCGACCGCAACTACATGCGCGCCGGTTGCCAGCAACCGTTTAGTCAAAGCGCCTTTTCCTGGGCCGATTTCAAGGATCCTATCCTGTGGAGTGATATGTGATATTTCGACAATGCGTTTTAATACCCGCGCATCTTTTAAAAAATGCTGGCCGAAATTCTTTTTTGCAATATGACGTGATGGTTGCATACCTACCAATCAAGATACACTGTTTTAACGTGCGACGCATCCGACGGGTCACTGTTGCCGTCGTAACACACATATTCGGGCGGGATATCGGCCAAAAATTCCGACGGTGTCTGCCATCCTTGCTTGCCATAAATCGTGCGCGTCGCGGCATAAGTCAAATACAACATTTCTTTTGCACGTGTCATCGCAACGTACATCAGTCGACGTTCCTCCTCGCGCTCTTCAACATTTTTTGCCATGCGCTCGGCAGGAAATAGCCCTTGCTCTAGGCCCACTACGAACACGCGCTTAAATTCAAGCCCTTTGGCGGCATGGATCGTCATCATCGAGACCGCATCTTTTTTCTCATCGCGTTCATCGGCATCCGACATCAAGGCAATATCATCAAGCATTGCATCAAATTGGTTTTCAGGAAGATTATCATACCGCTTAGCAAACGACACCAATTCTTCAAGGTTCAGTAATCGTTCGGTCCCCTCTTCACCGCCCATGTCTTTATATAAATTAAGCAGTCCGCTTGCTTCCAGGGTTTTTCGCATGACCTCGCTTGGCGCATTTTTATTTGCATTACCAATACTAGCAAGCGCTTTTTGCACGGCGTCGTATCCGTTTTTTGCCGATGCTGCAAGGCTGCTAATTGACCCTGACAAAATATGAGCCAACGCCACTTTACCGATGCCGCGCTTAGGTGTTGTATAGATGCGTTTGTAGTCAGCAAAGCTTGCGCGGTTAAATGCAGCGCGCACATATGCCAGCGCTTCTTTGATTTCACGCCGTTCAAAGAACTTGGTTCCTACTACCGCGTACGGGATAGTTGACTCGATGCAGGCACCTTCAAGCACGCGCGACTGAAAGTGCTGCCGATATAAAATAGCCATTTCACTTAAGTGCACACCATCGCGCAGCGCTTGGCGGATTTTTTCAACAACAAAACGTCCTTCGTCATATTCTGACATGGCACCATACATGCAAATGCGCTCACCTTCTGACTTAAATGCGCGGATATCTTTGGGTATACGAAGCGTGTTTTTTTCGATGACCGCATTTGATGCCGCAACAATCGTATCGGTAGAACGGTAATTGATGCCAAGCGTCACAATGCGCGTGCCCGGAAAGTCGCGTTCGAAATTTAAAATATTGCGAATCTCGGCACCGCGCCAGCTGTAGATATTTTGATCACTATCGCCCACTACGCAAATGTTGTGCTTGTCGCCGACTAATAGTTTTACCAGTTCGTATTGTAACTTGCTCGTATCCTGAAACTCATCAACGTGGATGTGCGACCACTGTTTATGGCACCATGCACGCACGTCGGCATTGTCGCGAATGATCTCATATGGAAGCCGGATCAGGTCATCAAAATCGACCGATTGCGATTCTTTTTTTAAGGCTTCATAGCGCTCGCCAATACGTGCAATCAGTTCATCGCGATAATTTCCTTCGGCCATGTCGGCAAACGTCTGTCCATCACCGCGCACGCGCGAAATGCGGCTTTGAGTCGCCTTAGGATCAAGCTCTTTTGGGTTTACGCCTTCTCTTTCGTACGCATCCTTAATCAAATCAAGCGCATCGTCGCGATCGAGTATCGAAAATTGTTTACCGTAACCAACATGATGCCCATGCTCGCGCAGTAACCGCACACCAAGACTGTGAAATGTGCATAACAGTGGCGTTGCAGCGTAATCAAATGGAGAAACGTTCAAAAGTAATTGCATGCGTTCGCGCATTTCGGCAGCAGCCTTATTGGTAAACGTGATTCCTAAAATGGTACGCGCAGGAATACCGTTTTGGATCATGTAAAGCATCCGATACGTCAACGTTTTTGTTTTTCCTGCCCCCGCCCCCGCAACAACCAACAATGGTCCATCAATTGCTGTTGTTGCAGCGCGTTGATCGTCGTTTAATTCGGCAAGATATTTTTCCATGCGACCGAGTATACCCCCACACAAACTTTCTGTCCAAACTACTGGTGTGGCATATTAATTTCGTGCGGTATAATGCATGCATGGATATTTGTTTTTACCCGGCCACACTATTTATGTATGCACTGCGCCACTCTGGCGTGCAAACTTTGTGCACCGACATACTACAGCGTTTTGCATTCGCCGGGCACTATTCATTAGCCACTTACCTTGTTTATTTTGCCGTAACGTATGCGCTTGAGCTTCCGGCGTATTGGTTTTTCTTGCGAAACGATTTTTCATTTTTAAAGATCGCGCGCCTAACACTAGTAGTAAATATCCTGACCCACCCTATTGTTTTTTGGATTTTCCCGCGCATTGCGCTGATGCAGCAATGGAACACCCTTACTTATTTACTTGCTGCCGAATTTTTTGCCTTTGCGGTCGAAGCGGCCGCTTTAGTATGGCTGTATAACGTCAAAGCGCCCCAAGCAATTGCCGGAGCGCTTATCGCAAATATCGTTTCGTGGCAGTTAGGGCTGATGATTCTGCAAAAAATACTTTAGCTCGTTTGGTTTGCTGTTTTTGCATCAATCAACAACGAATCAATTTCTTTTTTCAGCGTTTCAATTTCGCCGATAACCATATGTTCAAAATTTGTCAGCCGTGCTTTTAGGTACGCAACTACTTGTTCGGGTTCGGCATTTTGATCGAACATCGTTCCCAGTTCGGCTTGCGATTCTTCGGGAAGCGTTTCAAGTGCTTGTATCATCACACCCTTAAATACCACTTCACCTACATTTGCCAGCATCTCTTCTTTTTGCGCATCAGGAAGATGGTCAAAGTAGAATGCCTGCGCGATTTGTTGATTGATGTCGTTGGTCATACTAATTTATATTATACACGAATAATAATTATTGTGAGCGCTTTTCAGCAAT
The DNA here is from genome assembly GCA_964464735.1 of uncultured Candidatus Saccharibacteria bacterium. Classification (GTDB taxonomy): domain Bacteria; phylum Patescibacteriota; class Minisyncoccia; order Phycocordibacterales; family UBA1006; genus CAYXKF01. The sequence continues at coordinate 12,918 of CAYXKF010000003.1, forward strand.
CTTATTGACCAAGCTCTCGACCCACTGGTGCACTGAAAAGTTTTCAGGATATGCCATAATGGATACTCCATATACTTCTTGTTCCATGAGGTGAATCTGCTGTTGCAACTTTTCCACCATTGGCATTTCACCCATAAAATCGTTTGTCATAAAATCACGAAGTGGCACATATGTCTGCTGGTCACCTGCGACAACCTGATAAAAGTTCGCAACATTTTCAGCGCTGCGGCCTAGGGCCAAGACTGGCTCAAAGATTTTCTCGGCTAGAATGTCCCTGTGCTCAAGGGTCCTTTCACTAAAGACATCCGCAGCTGCTAGACGTTCGATCGCCTCTTGCGCACCACGGTGGAGATTTTCAGGCGTAACAAAGGCAGAAACAACTTCGTTAGGATTGGTATTTGTCGCAGCATTTTCAACTGCTGCCGCTGTAAGATTTTGTGGCGCCTCTTGCTTAATAATGCCTTCAGTAGCATCAGTTTGAACTGTATCAGTTGCTGTATTTGCAACTCCTTCGGTTACATCTTGCGGCGCAGCTTCAATCGGTGTAGTTTGCGTAATCACTTCGGGTGTCGCGCTAACCGTCGACATGCCCGGCGGAATTTCTTGTTTGATGATGCCCTCGGTAGCATTTACCACATTTGATGCACCGACCGGCGCAACCTGGTCAATCAGCCTTCCGTCAGGCAACCGCTCGTCAACCGTACTGGTTCCCTGTGGTACCTCTTGCTTAATGAGCCCTTCGTTTACTGGAGGCACCGGCGTTTGCGGTAGCACGCCCATTTTCTGCAAGCGCGCATATTCTTCGGGTGAATAATTATCGCGTGATACGCTGTTAAAGTTACTGATCTGGTCTTTAGTCAAAGCGTCAGCATTTTGTGCCGAGCCACCTTTTGGATCCCAGTACAAGGTGTCTTCTGTGCCGCCAGTTCCATACGACGGTTCAATGCGAGGGGTCGATGCAGCTTGCGATACCCCTGCAGGACGAACTTGTTGGTTGCCTGTTTGCGAACCATTAGTATGAGTATGGGTTCCAGGATTTGCATGATTATGCGTTTGCGCCGCGCCTTGGCTCATCGAACCTTGTTGCAAAGGAGCCCCCGCAGCTGCAGCTGTCGCCCTTGCCTTTTCTTCGACAGCTTGTTGTGGAGCACTATAATGTTCAAAGGATTCAAGATCAGTGCGCAGCGGGAACCCAAGCATGTTCGCAAGCATCGGCGCGCTGTAATTGTTCATTGTTGGCGGTTGGTAAAAACCAAACTTCGAATGAAATTCGTCCAAGAATTGCGGTGTCAATTTATTTTCGGCAGCGCGCGCCATCAATTCAAGCGTTACTGCTTTTTGCTCAAGCGACATCTTGCCTTCGGGATACTCCATGATTGTTTGAACAAATGCTTTTACCGGGTCAATGGTTGCCTTATTTCCTCCTGCATACAAGTTTGCAAGGAATTTGTCCCCGAGGTCGCGGTCACCATGGAACCAATACGAAGCTACAAAACCATGGTCGGTATTAATGCGATCGCGCAGCAATAGATTAAGCGCATTTAGTGCCGGCGAATTTGGACGCGACAAAAATCCAAGCATTTCGTTGTAACGCGCATTGCCGGTAAAGTGCGGGAAGTCGACATTTTCAAGCGCTTTAGGATTTGGTGCAGTCGCTGCATTCGTATCAATATTCGTATTGCCACCATTTTGGCCGCCCGCAGCACCTGGCACTGTTTGTTCAATTAAACCACTGCCAACTTTTGATCCACCAACAGGAACTTGCTGATTACCACCAGTGTTTGTAGTTGGGTCACTAGGCGTCGTGGTACTGCTTCCTTGCGGAACTTCTTGTTTAATAATACCTTCGTTGTCATTTGGCCCTGCATCAGTATGCGTATCGCTTGGCGCGCCATCATAGCGATGGAAGTATTCGTGTTTTTCGATACCCGCGGCACCGCCTTCGGTATGCGAACCATCAAGCGTTTCGATGATGCCGCCCTTTGCGTCATATTCGACCGAAGTCATGTCGCCGCTACCGTCAAGCTTAAGCACATAAGCGGCACCGACATTATAGGTGCGCACTTCGCCCTCGGGCGTAATGTATCCAAATTTTTTCGCAAGCTCGACTGCTTCGTGTCGCGCAAAACTATGCAAGTCATCGCCCGGCTTGTAACCCAATGCAGCCTGTAGCTTAGGATCGTGTTCGATCTGGCGCATAAAGGCATACGTAATACCGTCGTTCGGGCGGATTTTTGCCTCAATAGGGATGTCAGGATTAGCCGTTGTTTCAGGTGCTGCCGCTGGAGTTTTTGGTGCAGGTGATGTTTGGGTATCGTCTGCGCTTTCTTTTGCAGACGGTGCCGGTGTTTCTTGTTTGGCTTCATCAGCAGCCGGTGCTTGTTCGTCATGCTTAGGCTGTGCATTTGCGTCACTTGGGTGTTCGGTTGCCGGCGCTTCGGTAGTTGCCGGGTGCGAGCCAAGGTCGACACCGGTTTTTACCTCATGTGCACCATGTGATACAGTTGCAGTATCTTGATGACCAAAAAGCTTATCCAAAATTGCTTGCGAATTATTTGCTTGAGATGCAGGCGTACCAGTCGCAACGGTATCGATATGTGGTTCTTGCATTGCAATCGTATCAACCGATGGGTTTTGACCCAAAGCAGCTGCAACAGTATCGCGCGACTGCTGTCCGGCTGCAGCCTTTAGACTATCTTGTGCAGATACACCCCCATTAGTTTGATTACCGTGTTGAGCAACCGTGTCAGTCGAAGGCACGTGCACTTCTTCTTCGACACCCGTGAACGGATTTCGAAAATGAATAACGTCCGAGATACCCTTCATAAGAGGCTGCATGTTCTTTGCCTGCTCTTTAAGTATTTCTTGCCCAGTGTCGGTGTGTTCAAGAACAGTACGCGCGATAGAGCCAGCACCAAAAGCACCCAAGCGTGTCGCAACATTAGTTAGGTTTTTATACCATTCTTCCTTAAACTTTAATTGCGCCGCTTCGCGTTGTACATCGGCAAACGTTTTAGTACCTGCTTCAAGTTCCTTCGAAAGCGCTTCTACTTTTTCTTGGTAAGTACCGCCAGCACCAAATTCGTCTCCCACTTTCCATTTGGCCTTGCTGATAGCCAACTTTATAGCTGCCGAACTTGCCATCCCCGCACCGGCACCGATCAAAAGCGCAGGAGTAAATACCGCAGCCGCAGTACCGGCACCTGCAAGTGCGGCAACAATAGCGGCTTTTTTTGTACGCGGATACTTGTCGATCGCCGCCATAATCTTTCCTTTAATAGTATCGTTTTTTGTTTCCGAAGCATGTGACGGGGTTCCTTCAAGCATCGCCTTAACATCAAACGTTGTCCTGCGATGAGCAAGCCCGCCAATGACAGACGTTACTGCGCCACCCGTAGTACCCATGATGCCGCGAAGCCCAAACCCAAGCGTGCCCCAAATTGCGCCACTACGCACTGCCTTGCCAATACCCCCCGTTCCATTAAACCACTTAGTAAAACCGCGCACCACATCGCGCGCACTGTTATCAAGTGTCTTATCCAATTGTTCGTGCATGAACTTGCTTTCGGTTTCAGTCAAAACCAGCGCACGGTGGTCAGTATTTGCCAACAACGCAAGAGTTGCCAGTCTTTTCTCGGTAGTCAGGATTTCCTTTTGTAAACGATTGACCTCGTTTTGGTCAACACCCGCAGGATTGCTCATCGCATCACTTAAGGCTTTTTTTCGCTCAGCCAGAAATTGTGTATAAAAAAGGTTTTTTGAATCCAAGCCCTCGGCAAGGATACGTTCGATCTGCCGGTTCTTTAATATTTGATAGTCATTAAGCTTCGCTTCGTAGGCCGCTTTCGCTGCAAGCGCCTCTTGTTCGGTCTTTGGCTGAAATCCAAGGCCCGACATGATGCTTTTCTTGACTTTGATCCATGTTCCTTTGTTTGCCTGGCGTTCAGCCGCAAGATACGCCATTTTCAGTTGGCGCAATTCAGCCATCTCGACCGAATCGCCTGGCCGGGGCCGGGCACCATCAAGGGGCTTTGCCAGTTGCTGCTTTATGCGATCACGTTTTTCTTCGTCAGTTTCTTCTTGTATTGGGTTTAAGAGAGCTTCCTGCTCTTCAGGCTCCTCTTCACCCGCGACAGGCTCGACAACCGGCGATTGTTCCACCTGGGTAGTCGTTTGCTGATTGGTGGTATTTAAATTGTTTAACAATTGATCAATTGCACCGGCAGTATTTTGCTGTTGAACCTCAAGACCCGCCACGGTGTTATTCGCAGCCTCTATTTGCTGGTTAAGATTATTAAGTGCGCTTAGATCAGGAATTCGGTTCATATAATTAGGCAGTTACATTGTAATACAAAGCGGTTAATAAGCAATTTTATGGGCTTATCTTGGCACCTATTTTTCAATAAGCTTAGCACCAATACCCTTAAGGTAGGTGTTAATATTATCGGTATTTTTCGAATAATTTTTTGTAATCTTAAGCAAGTCGCCAACTTCTTCGACAATACCCGCTTTTTCCAATTGGGTGACAATTGCATCACGACGAGGAATAGGAAGACCAAGTTCAATTCCTAATTTTGTAATATCGATTCCCTTACTATTAGCAGCAAGAATTTTTTTAACCACATCGGTAATTTTTTCATCAACAGCTTCTTTGTTTTCAAGAGGCAACCCAAGTGCCTTAAGTTCGTTATCGAATAGTGCATTGATCGAAGCTTTGGCCAAATCCATTGATTTCGAAATAGTGGTATATTCTTTGCCCTTATTATCTTTTGTGATAGCAATATATTTTCCGTCTTTTAAATTAATACTATTTAAAGCATCGGCACGGCGCTTTTCAATATCAGCTTTTTTCGCTTCAAGGTCGTCAGCAGTTTCTTCTTTTTTTCCATCAACCAAAGCAAGTTCAGTATCGATAATTTGTTCGATTTTTTCCAATTTATCTTGATTACCCAAAAGCCAGTGAGAAATCATACTTTCGAGCCGAACCGTTACTCCACGGTCAGCATAGGTATACTTGCTTGAAAGTAGTTCTTCCACCTTGCCTAGACCACCAACTTTTTCAGCAAGCAGCACGATCTTATCAACTAAAACAGACGTAAGAATCTCAAGAGCTCTTTTATCTTTATTGTACAAAGCCTGAACTTTCGGCAATTCTTTTTTTGCATTCTCGACAGCCTGATCCCCTAGCGTGGCGTTACTAATCCACGGCCCGCCAAGATGCTGATAGGTTCCCGAATCAGCATATGATCCATCGGGATTTAGCCGGATAAAGATATTAGTATCAGGTACAAGATATTCTCTTTTCTCTAAAATCTTTTTGATCATTTCAATCGTCTTTACTACTGCCTCGGGCCTTGGTCGTTCTTTGATATCAGCATCTTGCGTCTCGATATCGTCCACTGGATCATCCGCATCGATTCCCCGTCGTTCTTCTTTCGATTGTTTTGAACCAGCCCCATCTCCTAAAAACTTGACTGCAACCGGTTTTATTACTTGCCATACACCATTTACTAGTTGTGCTTCGCCGTAAGCAACTAATTGAATCTTTTTCGTATCGCTTGTTGGTTTATTGAGAAGCATAACGCTTGGATTATTAAGATAGTATTCCCAATTGCCGTCAGTAAAGACATATTTTTGAACGCTTGGATCTTTTGAGATTCCCAAAAACGCCTTATGATCCTCTTTTTGGACTAACAATTCAAAAATCTGTTCGCCGTTTGAGGCTTTGCGTGCATCAATCGAATTAAATCCTCCATTGACCGGGATTTTACAATACAATTTATGAGTAAATGGCGGCTCGACGGGTTCAATTGTTTCTTTTTTCTCATCAACTGTCGGCGCATCGCCCCAATACATCTCGCCGCCACTTTCAAGTACTAATTTTCCATTCTCAGTTTTATAAATAATCGGTTTTGTAACGGTAATTTTAGACGGGCACTCTTTTGGTTGTGCATTTAATATCTTAAAAACATTATACAAAATGAGTTCAGGTGAAGCATACGCGGCGGCAAGGGCACGCTTGGTATTTGCGAAGGTCATTTCCATTCGACCATTTGGCAACGCTTTTCCATGATAAAATATAGAGGATTCATCTTCTGGAGACATTTGTGCTACAGAGATAGGAAAACTTCCATCGGCATTAGGAATTGGAAAATACCAGATTTTGCCTTTGGTTTCTTTTTGTTCGGGACTATTGGCATTAAGACCCTGCAAAGCGTCGTCAAGGCGCTTATCATATGCAAGGTAATTATCAATCTTGATTTCAAAAGGCAAAGTTTGGGCTTCGGCAACATATTGTTCCTTAATGCCCTTAAGTTTTACATCAAGATCATTATATTCAATACCTGACGACAAGTAGTCCTTAAATTCTTGACCATAGCGATGTCCTGAAATCCCTCGTTCGCGCACAGCTTCATTCAGTGAATCATAAAATCGTTTATTAAAATCTTGTTCAATGATTGTTTTCCCACGGTTCTTTAATTTATGCTCAAAAGACTGTGCTATCTCATGCATTTGCACAAATGCAACTTTATCCATATCAGGCAACTTTTGCCCTAATATATTTTTTACATTTTCAAATTTCCTCGCAACATCATTATATGTCCCGGTTAATTCATTTTCAGCATATAATTTTGTCCATTGAGCAGCCACGTCCGACAACTGTGCGATTTGAGTTCCTTTATAAGTAATTGCCGTAGGTGTTACCTCATAGTCACTTGTTCCAACCTTTCCTAACGGAAGGTCCAGTGCATATTCCAATGTTTCTGTTTTCGCCTTTTTCTCGAAACGATAATCAATAACCCCGCCCATTCCTTTTTCGGCTTTTAGTTCGTAACCAGCAAGTTCGCTCCAGGTTGCTAAGTCGTCGGCAACTTGTTTGTCAGTGGTCGTAAACGAACCGTTTTTAATTTGCTGAATAAACGACTTACGCACTGCTTCGCTGTATTTAGGATGCGCCTGTTTTTCAACAAGCTGTAATTGGCCAAACGCGTAAGCCTTAAATAGTTCGTCTTTTGGATACGTCTTAATAACACCCGATGCATTTTTTAGTTCATAACCCCTAGCTCCCGACGAAGCTAACGCGTAAGTGTCGCCATCGACAACAAAATCGTGCGTAGAAATTGCGTTTAAAATATATGTCTTAATACTTGCAGCTACTTTTTTATACTCCTCTTCGCGCGCATCATTAAGATCCTTAAGTTGCTGTTTGGCGTTTTGCAATTTTTCGGCACCTTCTTGCTTAACACGCTGTAGCGTCGCAACAAGTTCGGCGTTTGTTTTTGGAAGACTGTCGGCAGCAAGTCCAAGCGCAGCAAGCTGCTCGTTTGTCATGCCCTTAAACATGTCGGCGATTTTTTGCGCTTCGGCATCAATGGTATTGGCATCAAGGGACGCGTCTAATTGCTGCATCGCAGCAAGTACCGTTTCGTCTTTTTCAAGTGCTTTCTTTTTGGCCTCGATATTCTTTGCATGCGTAATTGCCTGCTCGAGCATGTTGGGGGTTACCCCTTTTTCCTTAAGCATTTTTACCAAGTCGCGTGCTTCAAAACCCATAGCTGCAATTATACATGGTTTACTGTTTCATGCTATCGCAAAATAGTGCGAAGCTGGTCGTCCGTCATCGACTTAACGGTTGCCGTGTCCGAACTGTAAGCGTTGATCTCGATATGCAAATGCTGACCGTGCCCCGGCTGGCTTGCATTGATGCCGGTATGACCAACGGTACCAATTGTAGCGCCTGCAGTGATCGCATCACCCGGCTTTACCTTTACCTGCTCAAGATGCGCATAGCGGTAAAAATAATTTTTATCTGGGTTATACATAATGACCGTATTTCCGCCCTTCATCGAGCTGGTCGAAAGCGAATCGTCCTTGGTCCACGAACTTTCCGCCAAGACTACAATGCCGCGTTCCATGGCGTTAACAGGATTTCCTTCGTGCGTAAACAAATCAAGCGCGTCGTGATGGTTTTCGCCCGCTCCAAAACTAAATACCTTAAGTGGCTTAGTGCCCGCAATATCAGCTATTTGCGCATCATAAAAGCGTTTTCCCAGGTATTCGATATATTTTTTGCGCACATCTTTGGTAACATACGGCGATATTTCGCGCACAATAATTGATTGCGGAGTCAGCGAATCGTGTGCCTTATGATACACATATTCGTCCGAATAATATAACACTGATACCACGTACGGGTTTGCCAACGCGATTTCAGGGCTTTCGCCCGAAGCTATTTTAGAAAGCGTATCGCGGGCATTGGCAATGATGGTTTCCATACGCTGGCGCATTTCGATAGAAAACTGTTCCATCCCTTTTTGGTTTATCGGATGAATATCAGCTGACGTACTTTCTGACGGTTGGGTTTTTGCATCCTTTGTGTGGCCAGGATTATTTTTGGATGTTTTTTTGTCACTAGAATCATCTAACAGTTCACTAATGCCATAGGCGCCCGCCGCAGCGGCGACGGCGCCTATGCCAAGGAACTTTAAAAACTTGCCGCGTGGCATAGTACTTGTTTCGTTTACCGGCGCTTGATGCGTATCGGTATCGACTAAAGCTGACTCGTCTACTGTATTAGTATTTTCTTGCACCACAGCTTCTCCTGCAGTATCTTCAGCAATTGGATTATCAATCTTTGCATCTTGTTGATCTGTCGATGCTGGGTTTAAAAGAGCCTCAAGTTCTTTTCTTTGCTGCAAGACGCTGCGTTCAAGATCGGCAAGATATGCTTCAAGTTCGATTTTATTTTTTGGAGTGCGATCACCAAGATTAATACCTTTGTTTGCCAAAAACTCCCTGATCTTTTTTGCTTCAGCGGTTTCAACATTATTGTTTGGTATGACATTTTCCCGCACCATAATAAGCAAGGGTTGCTTACGCAAACTTTACTGCCAACGTATCGCTTTTTAATTTAATGCGTGCAATCTTTTTGCCAAGCTTCCCTTCAAGATATTCTTTAAGCTTGTCACCCAAGCTGTTTAATTGATCAAGAGGGATTTTTGATTTCACTAAACTATTCGCATCGATCTTAAGACTTTTTGGATCAACGGCAATGGTATCATCTTGATTATCGATTATCGCAAAGATATGGGGGCTCCCAACAGCAAGACCTTTTAGCCCAACACCTTCGAACTGCGCATTAATGTGCCAATTTAATACTCCTGCGTCGATGTGCAAACTTGAAAGCTTTATAGGCTGACCTTTTATGACATTAGCTAGAAGATTTTTTATTTCTGCTTCGATATCACGTACAGCATATTCGACATCAAACTTATTTCGCTCGATTTCTTCAGCAATGGCCTTATCACCGACTTCAGGCTGCTCAAGCATGTTGTTTTGCCTAAACCATTCAAGGGCGTCCTTGTCTGATGTGAAGGAAAAATGTTTAGGCTCTACACCAGACATAATAGCCAAGATTTCCTGAAAACCGGCACCGCCCCGGCGAAGCATGGTTTCAAGTGTTTGCCCATGATTACTCCACGCATAAATTTCGTACGGAAGTATCGTATCCCATTTTATAAAATATGCATTAGGATATTCACTGCTCATGATTGGATATCCTTTTGGATATTTTTTCTTCATGTATTCTAGTTTTTCCGCGTACGGCAATTTAAATGAATTAAAATCGATACCCGAAGAGTCTTTCATTTCCATATACGTAATACCTCCGCGGACTTTTGTATGTGGATATTTTTCAAGATGAGCCCTAAGAAGCTTTTGTATTTCAGGATCAAGCGCTGCAACATCTTCTATGGTTACATTACTTTTTGATTTAAGTTTTTCACTGATTAAATTCAAAGATTCGATGCCCATGTCGCGCGCTAAATTATGAGGCACTCCAAATTGGTTAAGCTTGTTTGCAGTTTCTTGCTCGGCAGATTCACTAATAACCTCAGGTTCTTCTTTTTTATCTTCAGACGTAGTTTCTTCGACAACAGGCGCAGCTTCTACTACTGGTTCAATCGGAGCAATTGGCTGTTCGTCTTTTATTTCTTCTTTACTTGATTCCTCTTCTTTAGGAGTTTCTTCGACAACAGGTTCAACTGATTCAGCGACAGGAGCTACCTCATCCACAGCTGGCATTTCTTCAGCTGCTGGTTTTTCGGCTTCGTTAAATAACTGCATCATTTCATCGAGCTCGGCTTTTGTTTTTGGCCAAACCTCAGTAGGAATATCACTGATATCTATTTTAAGCGTGTTTACCAAATATGCTTTTAGATCTTCGATATTAAACTCAATCGGTTCAGATTCGACGACTGGCGTAGAAACTTCAATAACCGGAGTTTCACTAGCAGCTGCCACTTCGGCTTCCCTTGCCTTTTCTTCTGCCTCTTTTCTACGCCGTTCCATTTCGGCAGCTGCCCTTTGCTTTGCCACTGCTTCCGCTCGCTTAAACGCAGCTCGAAACTGTTCGGCCGTGATGCCTTTTTTATTGTTCTCGACTGCAAGTTTGTTTGGATTGAACATCATATATATTATGCGTTTTTAGCCTCAACGCTGTAACGACCATCAGGATTTTTGATCTCTTTAAGAATGTCCTCGGCCGGTTCTTTTGAATACACTTGGTCTCCGTCGATTTTTCGCATGTGTACCATTAATTTCCCGTCAACATTTTTTTTGATTTCATTTATTTTTAACAATGCCCCTGTCTTAGTCTTTAAAAGCACATTCGCAAATAGCTTTGCCGCTTGATCCGAAGAAATTTCGCTGTTGGTTTTTAAAATCTCGGCAACCCAGCGGGTATTAGTGTCAAGCGCTGACAAATCTTCTTTTGCCTCGATTGGCCGATCTTCGACTGCCGGGTTAACTTCTTCTTCGTTTTCTAAAGCTTCAGGTACACCTTCGACAATCTCGATATATGCAATTTGGTCACCAGTTTTTAGTGTCGAACCTTCGGCAACGGTAAAGTGAATAATACCTTCTTCGGGCGCTTTCCATTTTATGGGACCGGCAAGAGTCATAAATTCGGCAATCTTATCCCCTTTCACGACAGGTTTTCCATCAGCTATAAGATATTTAGTTAATGTAATTTGAGCTTCTTTTTCGTTTGCAAACGCCCGCACTTCTACCATTTTAGGAGCATCGTCACTGGTTTCTTCTTGCTCAGGGACTGGCGCATGTTCTTGCACCGATTCTTCTGGGTTAGTAACAGGCTCATCTTCTACTACTGGTTCTTGAACAGAATTTTCTACTTTTGTTACTTTTGCCGCTTCTACTGCAGCATTTTCTTTTGCTTGCAGGTGCGCACCAAGCGAAGAAACAACCGAACCAAGCGTTTCGTGCGCTTTCATTTTATGTTCTACCTGAAGCAATTCGGTAAAGTTTTTAGGAAGTTCGTCATCTGAAAACTGAGAAACATCAATGCCCAGGTTTTGGTATTCTGTGCAAAGCGCCTCAACCAAAAATTGCCGTTCAAGAATTTCTTGTTCAGAATATTTTTGCTCAAGCGGATTCACAACTTTTCTATCAGCCAAAGTTTTCTTCAAAAATCCTACACGTGCTTCAAGAAGTTTGTTGCGAATTTCGTCACGAATTTTTATCAATTCGTTCACATGTTTGGCATTGGGCTTTTTATTTGCACTTTCAATTTCGGCATCAATCTTTTTCAGATCACGTTCAAGCTCTTGAATCGGCTGATCAGGATGCACAATGGTTTTTTCAGCAACGGTGTCGGCATAGTTTACATCAAAATCCACATTCGGAGATTTGGCATATTCTTTAGCAAGGCGCTCCCTGATTGCGCCTAACTCATATTTCTCGGCCCGTGAGCGCTCTTCCTCTTCAGTTCTGCTTGTTACAGAAAGGTTATTCACTAATAAAAAGTTCTCAATGTCTTTATAGGCAATAATAAAATCTTTACCGTTAACATACTTCTTTTTCGAATCATCGTAATCGCGTTCAATAAACCGTACATACCATTTACCAAGGCCATCAATGAAAAACTTTTTCGTTTTTGAATCACCCCCTACCGGCGAAGACTCCGATAATTCCACACCAAGACGAAGCACGACATATTTTCGGGATTGTTCCAAAAATATTTTCTTGTCCGGAAACTTCCTCTCTTGAGCACGCAGTTCCTTAAACTCATTTTGGCGTTCTTTTAATCTTTCAGCATAACCATCAGCGGCATCCAGCTTTCCAGATTCTTTGGCCATTAACACTAGCATCTCAAGGTCCTGGATTTCTTCTGCTAAGCGATCAGGCGAATGGGCACGCTTAAATGCAGCATGCTGTGGTTCAGTAAATTCATGCCGAACTAGATAGTCATGTAAGTTTTTATCTCGACTATGACGCTGGACCGTATCAATGTGTACCTGCTTCATACTATTAAGCGTGAAGTCAGGTCTTTGAATGTCTTTTTGACGAAGAAGTTCACGCATAACTTCTTTCAGCGCCAAACCATAGCGCTTTGAATTTGTCGAAGCAGGGAGTTCGCTAAACTCATCGACTAGCCGAAGCATATTATCAACCGACGAAAAATAATACTTTTTAAATTCATCGAAGCTTGAATAGGCTTTTTGCAATCTTTTGATGCGATACTCTTTGTCTTTTTTCTCATTATCAGTTTTTGCCGAACTTGCTTCGACTTGGATTTTTCTGATAAGACTATTAGCTATATCACCCTTGAATTTTTCATACAAAAACCTGAGTGTTCGCTTAAGAACCTCTCGGTCATTACCAATAACGTTTTCGATTGAAAAGGGTTGTTTTTGGTGCAATGCAGCGCTGGCAACTTTTTTATACTTCGTTTTATCAACAGGAGTACTCATTCGCTCCAAAGCACGTTTAGCCTCATTGTCCTGTTTGCTCTTTTCATCAGCGCTGAGCGCTTTAATAAACTCTATTTCTTCTCGTGTTTCTGGTTTAATGGGAAAGTTTTTTAAATCTAAGCCAGCCTTATACTTTAAACGTACATGCGAGTCGTTTTTATTAAGAGAGCGGGAGCCAGTTGAGATAATTTCTTCTCGAGGCATAGTTGGTATTTTAATATATTACTTGACCTAAGTCAATAAAGTATGCTTAATAAGTCAGTCCCTTGCATTCAGTCGGCGGTCAGGCTACCGTGTACCTTAGTACGCACTCTATCGGAATGTCAGATATGCTGTAACGATACCGCAACTTAAGCGGTTTGTCCATGTGCGGCTTGGCTTATCAAACAAAACACCACATCCCGGCAAGCACAACAATACCCTAGTGCAATGCTTCGCCGAACTATATCTAATGCCCTGCATTATGTTGCGACCGTTCCGGCCGCAGTTTTATTGTCAGCATTTCTAGTAGCCATCCCGGTTGGCGTTTTTGCGTTATCCGTTGTCGACGTTTTTGGCAGCAAGGCGCATGCTGATAGCCCAATTACCCGAAACGACGCAATGGCAACCATGGCGGTACTGTCGCCCGCGCAGACCTTTATTGCTAAACAAGTTGCCTTTGCCGATACCGAAGTCGAGACCTTGGACGAAACGGCATTGGTCCCAGTGATCGGACCTAAAGGTACATCGGCCGACGTAATCGAGGAAGATACCGCTGGCAGTATTTCGATCCACCACGTACAATCGGGCGAAACGATTGAGCAAATTGCAAAAATGTACGGCGTTAAGACCTCGACCATCCGCGTTGCAAACAGTATTGCCGCGAAGGCGGGCATCAAGCCGGGGCAAGACCTGCTTATTTTGCCGGTTGATGGAGCACAATATAAAGTACAAAAGGGTGACACTGTACGTTCGATCGCTAAAAAGTTTGGCGGTAAAAACATGACCGAAGCCGACCTTGAAAGCGCTATGTCAGATATTGCCATCTATAACGATATCGAAACCGATTCAGTATTAAAGGCTGGAACCGAACTGGTTATTCCAGGTGCCGAATTGGCAACGGTTACCACAACCGCCAAAACAACAACGAAAGGAAGCAGCAAAATGACAAGCTTGCCTGCGGCTAAGGGCGGCAAGTACCAAGGCGGCAAAGATTACTTTAAGCGCGCATGGGGAGGGGTTCAGACACAAGGCTTCCACGATAAATACCGCGCCAAAGATTACGGCATTCCAATTGGATCAAAAATTGGCGCAGCAGCTGCAGGAACCGTGATCGCAGCCTGCAAAGGCTGGTGTGGTGGATACGGTAATGTAATTACCCTTTCGCATGACAACGGCACTCAAACATTGTACGCGCACCTAAGCCAAATTAATGTCACGCAAGGTCAGCAAGTACAGCAGTTCGAGACCATTGGACTTTCGGGATCAACTGGACGCTCGACCGGCCCGCACTTGCACTTTGAAATTCGCGGTGGTTGGGGTGACATTCCATTCTAAATTTCATATATACAAAAACGCCCGGCAATTTGCTTGGGCGTTTTTTGTTTTGCATTTTGTGTTTACGTTCTTAGTCCTCGGCAGTAGTACTAAAAGCAGCATCCGATCTAAAAGTACTCACTCGTATCTTTTCGTACAGCGCTTCGGTGGTTAGGTGAAACCGACCATACTGCCGAGTACAGATGATAAAAAGCGAGATATGATTAAAGGTTTCAAAATAAAGCACCTCGGCTTCATTGGCAACATCCCTACTGCCTTGAATAACCAAAATGAACTCTTGATCCTCTGTTACATATATCGATACATCGTTAATTGGTTCAAAAATTCTGACTGCCTTTATGCCTACCATTTCGGCATTTGGAAAAGCAGCCTTGCCTAAAAACCAATCATTCAGTGTTTGTATAATGACCTGATTGCTTGCAGCATAAGCTGCAAGACTTAGATAAAGTGTTTCATAACTTTTCATTTTCCTTGTTTTTCGTTTTGCGCATCATACGGTTTTTTGGATGATATGCAAACCCATAGCTGATCGTGATATAATCGCCGTATGAAATTTACATTTAACCCATTTAGCTCTGAAAATAAGGCATCTAAGAAAGATGACAAAGAGGATCCTATCGAGCTTCAGCTTGGTAAAGACAATCCAAAGATAAGTGAACTAAAAGATATTCAAGAAACCCACAAATCACTTTTAAAGTTTGAAAAAATATCCGAAGAGGAAGTGCGCGACACCGTTCCCGAATTATTTGCCGAGACGCGCGACGAAAAATATAAAGACTGCCAATTTTATAAATTTATTAAAGCACAGATCAGTAACGATATATTCGAATACCAAGCAATCGGCGATGTTCATACGACCGACGAACAATACGGCGTGGTATTAAGCATCCGCACTGCATTTGGAAAACCGATTGGCGAAGTAAAAGAAATGATCATCAAGGTCGATACTGCCCCCAATCAAAACTAAACGCGCGCTCGATACTGCAGCGCTTCTAAAATATGCGGTATCTCGATCGCGTCTTTGTTGTCCAAGTCGGCAATGGTGCGCGCAACCTTTAACACGCGATGGTACGAGCGCGGCGAAAGCGCCAACTTTTTTGCGCTACTATTTAACACCTCTTGCACATCGGGCGCGACAGCAAGTGATTCAATATCCTTGACGTTCATATGCGCATTGGTTTTTGTGGTAACACCAAAACGCTCAAACTGTCTTTTGCGCGCACCAATGACGTGGTCGCGAAGCGTTGCCGAGCTTTCGGTTACCGACGCAGTATTCAGCTTGTCATAGTCAACATGTTCGACGGTAACCCATAAGTCGATGCGGTCGACGATGGGGCCGGAAACTTTTTTTGCATAGCGCTCGACATTGTGCGCACTGCAGGTACACGAGCGATGGCGCGCACCACGAAATCCGCATGGGCACGGGTTCATTGCCGCAACTAACGTAAACGATGCCGGAAAAACGCTGGTCCCTTTTGCGCGGGCAATCGACACAATGCGGTCTTCAAGCGGTTGGCGAAGCGATTCAAGCACGTCGCGATGAAATTCGGGAAACTCATCTAAAAATAGTACGCCACGGTGCGCAAGCGTTACTTCGCCTGGGCGGATCGTTGCCCCGCCACCAATGACAGCAACATAACTTGCCGTGTGATGCGGACTTCGAAACGGCGCCTTGCTACATACAAAACCATCAAGTGTTCCGGCGACGCTATGGATGCCGGTAATTTCAAGCGCTTCGTCGCGTGACAGTGGCGGCAGTATTCCGGCAAACGCACGTGCAAGCATGGTTTTTCCGGTTCCGGGCGGACCCGACATGGCAATATTATGTGCGCCAGCCGCGGCAATCAGCATCGCGCGCTTGGCTGACGCTTGTTCACGAATGTCGGCAAAATCAACGGTCGAAAAAAGCGCTTCGGATAAAATTTCTTGCACGGGGGTTGGTACAATTGCAAAAGGATTTTTTTGGTCAAAGTGGTCAATCAATTCGCGAAGCGTCTTAACGCCGTAAATGGTCAGCCCATCAACGAGCGCCGCCTCAGTTGCGTTTTCAAACGGAACAAACAAATTTTTAAATCCGTCGGCTTTGGCTTTTTGTGCAATTGGCAAAATGCCGCGCACGGTTCGAACCTCGCCATTAAGCGCAAGTTCACCCACAAACACGCATGCATCCAAATCTTTTGGAGTTGAAACATCGCCGTGCGCAATTAAATAACACAGCGCAATGGCCAAATCAAAAAATGATCCTTCTTTTTTTAGTTCGGCAGGCGCAAGCGATACGGTAATTTTTTTATTGCACGATTTTGGAGATTCAAGGCCGGTATTTTTAATTGCGGCACTGACGCGGTCTTTTGCTTCTTCGACGGCCTTATCAGGAAGTCCGACGATCGAATACGAATGCAGCCCGCGGGCAAGGTCAGTTTCAACAATGACCATGTGCCCCATCAATTGGTGCGGTTGCGCGCTCGTAAGTCTTGCAAAAGAATGTTCCATTGCCGAAAGTATAGCGCATTTTTATAAAAACAAAAAGATATGGTGCGCGCGATGCAAGTATCGTATAATGTTGTGCATGAGTGACGAACAAAAACCAAAGACTGCGCGCACGATGCAAGATGATATTGCATCAGCCATGAAAACCGGCAGCATCGAGGAGTCACAGAAAATATTTCGCCTTGCCCGCGAAGAAGAAGTAGAAGAAGCACTGACGCAAGCCGACAAAAAAAATGATCGCTTGTATACAGTGTTAGGAATCATCGTGTTGTGCGTTGCCATACTTGCAGGCGGATACGCACTGACGCACCGCAAAAAAAGCGCTACGCCGGCAACATCAACAGTAAATACATTGACCGAATCGTTTTCGTACGACACCAGTATTTCACTTTCACTTGCAAACTTGCGTACATTTGAAAAAAAAGATGCGTGGAATAAATCGCTTGCAACTGTTGGCACGCGGGGACTAACTAAAATCGTGATTACGCCGACGTCGGTCCTTCCTGATATTTTTGCCACCAGCGCAATTACTGTGGCACCATTTGCAGGTATTCAAAAAACTGACATCGGCGCACTTACCGACACACAGGACACCCAATATCCATTTATCGTCGCGACCATAAGTAGCATCGATGCAGCAAGCGAAGCATTGCTTAACCGCACAAGCGATTTTTCAGAAGGCCTTGCGATCTTTTTTGGATACGACACTTTAAGCGATAACGACCGGTCAAACATTACCGTTACCCCAACCATATACCAAAATCAGCCGATGAACCGCGTGTCTGCGCGCGTGCGCACCAGAGAAGTTGCCACCGAAGCTTCAAGCGGCAGCGCCGAAATGGTTTTGCAATCGTTGGTTGATTCGGTAAACCAAACACCGGATGATATCGACGGCAACGGTTCAACCGCAAAAATACAAAACACCTATACCGACCAACTGTTATTCGTATACGCGATCGTACGCCAAAAATATCTTATTGTTGCATCAACTGAAGCTACACTGGCAACCGTACTTGCACGCGTAAATCCAAATTAGATCCATTTGTGGCATAATAAAAAATTCATTGCACCTTAGAGTATCTATGGTATACTCGCAGTCCTTTTAGTAATAATCATTACTGCATATGAATAAAGCAAAACTTGCCCACTTTCAGCAGATGCTTGATGAAGAGAAAGCGACCTTAGAAATGGAGCTTGGACGATTAGGAAAAAAAATCGGCGCCGAGGGCGATTGGATCGCGACTCCGCCCGAGCAAGACGGAAACGAAGCCGAATACTTTGACCAGGCCGACCATGTCGAAGAATTTGAAAACCGCGTTGCGGCACTTAAAAATCTTGAGGCCCGCTACAGCGAAGTCGTTGCGGCCCTGAAGCGCATCGAAGACGGGACCTACGGAAAAGACGTAAACACCGGAAAAGCAGTCGACGAAAAGCGACTTGAAGCAAACCCGGCTGCGGCTACAAATATTTAAATAGACGGAAACCTGATCTTGGGATCGGGTTTTCTTTTGTGTGATTTTTATTTTACGACATTAAACGCTATACTATGCGTATCATGACTGCTGCAGAATTGAAAAACCGTTTTCTTGAATACATCGAAATCGAAAAAGGTCGAAGTCTAAAAACGGTCGAAAATTACGATCACTATCTTTCAAAATTCTTTAAAGCGGCAAACATCAAAAACCTCTCGGACATCACCGAAGAAACGATTCGCAAATTTAGGCTTGAACTAAACCGCTCGCCGGGCGTCAAGGTTAAAGGCCAATCGCAAGCAACGATGAAAAAAAGCACGCAAAATTATCATCTAATTGCGCTGCGTTCGTTTTTAAAATATGTCCGCCGGCACGGCCACGATGCCGTATCCCCCGATGTGATCGAACTGGCAAAAGTAGGAGCGCGCGAACTTGACTTGCTTTCAGTCGAAGAACTCTCGCGCCTGCTTGCCGCGCCAACGGGCGACTCGCTTAAGGCCCTGCGCGATCGCGCTATTATGGAATTATTTTTCTCGACGGGGCTGCGCTTGGCAGAACTGTGTTCTTTAAATAGCGATTTAGATTTATCAAAAGAAGAATTTTCGATCCGCGGTAAGGGCGAAAAAGTGCGTGTAGTGTTTTTATCTGATGCCGCCAAGGATGCTATTAAAAAATATTTACACAAGCGGGGCGATATGGGCGAGGCAATGTTTATTCATATTTCAAACGTTGCCGAAAATGGTGCGCGCTTAACTCCCCGCTCGATCGAACGTATTATTAAACAGTACGCGATCAAGGCTGGCATTTCAAAAAAAGTGACACCTCACGTGCTTCGTCACAGTTTTGCAACCGACCTGCTCAGCAACGGTGCCGACTTGCGTTCGGTACAAATGATGCTTGGGCACGCCAACATTGCAACGACGCAAATATATACCCATATTACAAACAAACAATTAAGGGATATTCATAAAAAGTTTCACTCAAAGCGATAATAAATGAAAAGGCCACCATTATGGTGACCCTTTATTTTTGCAGCACTGAAGTTTAAGCTGCACGGGGAAACTTTTGCATGCCAATCCGCTCGGCTTGTGCCAGCAGTTTATGCTTGAGCTCTTTATCCCCATTTATACCCCGGGTTGTATTCCTTTCATACCTCGCCTCATCAAGTGGCCCAAGGTCAACCTCAAATATTGGCAGGTTAACTTTTACGTGCCTAAACATATTGATGTAGAAATGCATAAAGTGCTCTTGCTGTTTTTCATTACCTGTATATTTGTAATCGTGATACGACAGCCAAATGATAATAAAAAACAAATAGCACACCCAAAATAAATTTAAAAATACGGAAGACATACGCTATAATTTTGATTAGAAAATTGGTTCCAGAATCTTGATTTTATATTACTCCCCGAACCTAATGGATGTCAAATGATAAAAGGGCCCCTTAACAAGTGGCCCTTTTTAATCCATATAAAAAGTCATGGAAAATGTATTACCGCTGCTTCTGCCCCTAATACGTCATCATCTTTGGATAATTCTTTAAAATCAGTTGTTGCAAGAAATGTCGAGCGGAGGCTGATTCCCAACCCCATATGTGGCCGGTATTCTACTTCAAATGAATAGCTAAAACGGTAAATAAAATATCTTATCATTTTCACCATATCAGGATCAGACTTATGAAAATAAAGTAAGCCTGATAAAAAGAAAAAAATGATAACGGGGTCAAATACGTCAAGTAGCTTCATACAGTCTGTTTTAATGTTAATTAATGCAATGGTTAATTGATATGATACATCTGCGTATGCAACCATGCAACCTATCGTTATTTTTTGTTCGAAAGTAAAAACATGCTACAGTTACCCTATGAAAATTTTTTGCTGGAACGTGAATGGGGTCCGCGGCACACACAAGGCTGACAAACTGCTGTCGCATTTTGAATCGGGCGAATATGATTTTATTTGCCTACAAGAAACCAAGGCCGAGTTTGAACAACTGCCCGAAGAGCTAAAAAATATTTCGGGATACTTTCCCGTTTTTTCACACTCGAAAAAGAAAAAAGGATACAGCGGGACCGCAATCTATTCGAAGCAAAAATTGTTATCAGTCATTTATGACTTTCCCCCCGCGATTGCAAAAAAGTTTCCGATGCACGAAGACCAGTATGGCGACCCCGATAACGAAGGGCGCTTGATTACTGCCGAGACCGAAAAATTTTTTTTAGTAACAGTGTACACGCCAAATTCGAAGGGGGACCTTTCGCGATTAAAGCTAAGACACACGCTTTGGGATCCAGCATTTTTGGAATACATGAAGCTGCTTGAAAAAACCAAGCCCGTTATTTTTTGCGGCGACCTAAATGTTGCGCATACCGAGGACGACCTAGCTAATCCAAAACAAAACGATGGCGAACATGGATTCACTAAAGAAGAGCGCGAAGGTATCGACAAGATAATTGCCGCCGGGTTCATCGACGCGTTTCGGTTGTTTAAAAAAGGAAAAGGATTTTATACCTGGTGGGCGCCGTACGCCAAGGCGCGCGAGCGGAATGTTGGCTGGCGTATTGATTACTTTTTTGTATCCCAAGAATTAAAAAGCAAAGTAAAAGGCTGCGAAATTTTACCCCATATTATGGGTTCGGACCATTGTCCGGTTGTATTGGAGTTAAAATAAAATCAAAAGTATTAGTGCCAGTTTTTTATCAAACCTTTCCAAAAAACTCGAATATTTGCCTGCTGGCAAATTTCGTCCACCTCGGCACCAAGCCCCTGCGATGAGCTTTTTGGAAAGGTCTGACGGGGTTCTTTTTAACGCAAATACATCACGCTCTCTAAAAATAAAAGTACCCGCTTACTTCAGAAAATCAACCGATCCAACCTTTTTTAAAAAGCTCGCCGGAGGCCAAGTGCCTGTTTGAGGGCTTTAGGATCGGAGGAACCGCGCGAGCACGCGCGGATTCTGGTTTTTTAAAAGGGTTGGATGAAAACTGGTACGATCTCTACATTATCTCAAGACCATCTCAAAAGTTGAGTACGACTCACACGCTCAAAAACTCCCTATGTTTCAATGTTTCACACCGTAAATCGCCCACGCTTGTACACAACCTTTTGCGTCCCGTCGTGCATGTGTGCAACCACGGTTCGATCAATAGTCGAGATAACATCGGTATGTACAACCGAGTCGTTATACCCCATCTTTTTCCATCCCGCCTTACTAACTTTACTTGGATCGCCATCGTAACAATCGTGATAACTATTACCAACGGCGATATGTGTATTACCAAATGGCCCACCGACGTTTTCGTCGTATAGCGTATCTGCCATAAATTTAGTGATGCGCGACAAACGGTTATCGGTCAGCGACCACTCGCCCACTTTGTCAGCATTGCGCTGGGCAATCATCTCGCGAAGCACATGCTGGTTCTTTTTTGCGGTTGCATGGGCAACAACGCCATTTTTAAATTCCAGCTTAATTCCTTCGATGCGCGTACCGTGGTAATACAAGGGCTGGTTAAACGCGATCCATCCGTTGGTACCGCGCCAATCGGGTGACGTAAAAAGTTCAAAGCTTGGGATATTACGCCCCGAACCGCCAACCCACTTACGGTCTTTTCCAAGCTTAAACGTAATGTCACAATCGGCGCCGTACATATGAAAGTAGTCTGCCCTTTTGGTAACCGCGTTCATAAACTGTTCAAACTTTTTAAGCTTTGCAAAAAGCGCTTGCCACTTTTGTACCGGCTTTGGCGCGTCCAAGTAACACGCTTTGATGATTTGGTTCCAGTATTCAGTATGCGTAAGCTTTGCTTCACGCGCCATTTGCGGCGTACCATACAGCGCCAACGTCCAGGTAAACTTTCCGGCATTTTCTTTTTTGATCAGCCAGTCGCGGTACGGTTTTGCGCTTTTGCCGCTTTCCATGATCTTTTTTGGATCTACCCCATCAAGCCCATGCGGATGCGTTTCGCTGATGATGTAAATTTGATGGTCGATCGTTTCGGCCATCGCCTTAAATATTTTTTTTGGAAAAAATGACAGCTGGTCGCTATCGGCAATTTCAAAGAACTCGCGGCTTAGGTTGCATTCTTCGGTATCGTCAGGAATGTAATGCCCAACAACATGGCCACCCGACTTTAATACTGCCTTGCGCAGTTCTTGGTACAGCGGCTTTGCGTATTCGTGGCAGGCAACGCGCACTACGTCACCTTTTTTAATTCCGTTGCCGTTATTAAGCGCAAAGTTCACTAATATGTGCGCATAGCGTTCAAGCACTTTTTGGCTTGGGCGAAATTCGCCCGATTTCTTTTTGGTCGTCATATGGTTTTATTGTACGCGCATTACGATTTGTGGCAACAAAAAAAGCCTCGCTTGTAGCGAAGGCTTTGTACCGGGTTTTTCCGGCCTTAGTTTATCTTTCTTCTTTTTTTCTTTATTAGGTGGGCAGCACTTAAAGTATGTGGTTATTATGACCCCATCATCATAGTAATCAATACGTCGGCGCTCTTTGCCTTTTTCTTTTTTCAGGATTTCTATTATGACATCCCGGCCAGGCATTTTATCGGAACTAAGTCTGTATATGTGCGAGTTCGTATCAGATCTTTCAACCTTATACTTACTTAGGTTGCTCTCACACAGCAAGGATTGGGCTAAATTATTTGTTTGTGCTGGGCCGTGGTAAAACGCCCAAGAAAGAGCAGTAAGAACTACCTTCCACTCTTTTTTTCTTTTCGCTTTGTGTTTTATATCTACATTCTTAAAAAACTTCATCTTCTGCTTTACGTCTAACGTGACTGGTGTACCAGACTTGGCAACAAGGGTCAGCAGGCAAGATGAGCTTAAAGCATCACTCACCGTATCGGTTAAACTTATCAGCGTAGAAACTGTAGTAGAAGTAGTATCAGCAGCAACTGGCGCTGCAAAAGTATTCTTAGAAGGCGCAATATTTACGCTTTTTTCGTTACAGGCAGGGCAAGCAATATCAGAAGTTGCAGTTTTCAGGGTCGGACAGGCAGTTTTCAGGTCATGGGTCAGCACTTTCTGAGTGCAAGAATAAATCATTTGGTCACCAGATGAGGCAGTAAATACTATTTCCTTAGTTTCAGTATCATACGAAAGGATTTCGCCGGGTTTTACCAGCATTGCACTATCAGTAACATTGCGCTTGGCAAAGTGCATGCCAAACACAATTTGGTAGGTGCCAAACGGAGATCCATACCCCGCCTCGGCAACCGTTTTTTGCAAGCAAGCTATTTTACAGCTTGCTGCGTCACCTCTTTCAAAGGTAACCGAAATTACCTCTGATTTTGCCGCCATCGTAATTACGATGAACAACAATAAGAATAACTGTTTCATGAACTAAACAATTTAAAATTAACAATGAACGTGTTTTTAGGTTGCTGGTATTATACCATATCTATATAAAAAGACAAGTCCTTGCTGGTTTTTGCATTGCTCATGTGTTGCAGGGTATAATAACTACCTGAAAGCATCTTTTATTTTTTCTACCCAAAACTTAACGCAATGCCAGTAACAATAAAAACCGCGCCACTATGCGCTTGTACCGACTCCCAAAAACTATGGGATTTTTTTAAACAAAGCCCCATCCACAAAAGATTTTCTTACATCGACCGAGATGCACATTTGCTGCTCAAGGCCGAAAAACCACCATCGAAATACCTGCAACCTTATAGTTTCGAGCTTATGACCGATACCATACTTCCGCAACTCGCAGCCACATACACAGTTTTAGGAAACTCAGTTGCCGGCGTCTATGGACTGATATCATATGCGCTTTCGATTGACGTAAATACCTTCAATACCGAGCTTGAAGACGGATGGTACCTATCACCGCGACTTTTCGGAACGCGCATTCCGGCAATAAAAAAAGAAAAAAACAGTTTGTCGCTTATGATCGGCGGCAAAAAATCACTTTACCAAAATTGGAGAGGCTCAAACCTTATCTTGTATCAAAACTTTACCACGACATGACATACCACTGTAGCCGCTTTTTTAATGCGGCTACTTTTTTATTAACTTCAGCCTACTAGTACACTGATACTAAGAGCAAAAGAACTTACGATCTTTTTTTGTTCATAAAATGCTGTTTCTTTTTTGCATTAAGCCGTTCGATCGCATATCGAAGCGCGGTGCGAGGCATACTCGAGGCGTGCTGTTCAAGAAATTCACAAAGCATCTTTTCACCACAACGCTTCCCTACCTCGCGAAGCATCCATCCGACGGCCTTGTGCATTAAGTCGTGCGTATCATGTAATAACTTTTCGGCAACCCATAGCGAAAGTCCGCTTTTGCCTTGCTTAATAAAGTGAAACGTACTGATCATTGCAATACGCCTTTCCCAAATATTTTGTGACTTGATAAGCGGCAACAAGAATTTCTTTTGCTGGGATATTGTAAGATCGCCAAGATATAACCCAACGCAATGTTCGGCCGAAACATCTACTAAATCCCAATTGTTTATTCCTTGTATATTAGCAAAATAAAAGCCACAGACGGCTTTTCTTTCGGATGGAGTTTTTGCTTTTCTTGTTTTACCCGAGAGTAAAATAGCGCCGGCCAATCGGTATTCGTGCCATTTACTTAGCAAAAGTTTTTTAATGTCTCGGAGTGGCAAATCAGAGTAAGATTTTAAAATTGCCCGAGTAGTCGCAACCGAAATGCCTAAAAACTTGTCGCCATATCCATACTGCCCTTTTGCAGTCTTAAAAAACATCGCGATTGCACCAGCACGCTGGGTATTTGTGTGCTTCTGAAATTCTTTTAATAAATGCGTAATAGTATTTTTCACTAAATCTATTTTTATCACAAAGCACGCAAAACAAAAAGCCGGGTAATGCCGGCTTTTAGTAATTTTAGTGAAATAATCCACCATAGTTTTGCAAAAACAATTCATAGTCTTTTACATAAACAAATTTTCCTAAAGTAGTAAGAAACATAAATTGTTCTGCATCAATGCAGTTAAAGGTAATATACACTTGATATGCCCTTTCGGTGAAATAATGGGTCTTACCGCAGGTGCACTGTATTACCCCTTCGTCATCAACTGATGTGATAACATGCGTATCTTTTTGATTCATAAATCATAATTAAATTGTAAAAGAAAACAGCCCTCGACCTAGAGAGCTGTTTTCTTATATTTGTAGATCTATACCAACACAATGAACAGCCCCCTATTTCGCAGGGCTGTAATAGTTAACGTTGTTGATATGCGTTTGCATAAAGTTAATAGTACTGAACTAAGACTAATTGTCAAACAAGGTTTGTTTCACGCGAAACTATTTTTCTTTTCGTACTTTATGTTTCGCGTGTAGCGCAGCAACTTCAGCTTCTTCTAATTCTTTTTGTTTCTCCTTCCCTGCCTCACCTAGTTTCTTTAATTCTGCATCTGAAAGATCCAAAAGTTCTGTTGCACGTTTCACAAGAAACTCATTTGTATTTTTTTGCGGATCTTCAAGTACTTCTTCCATTAATGCATTGAGTGTCCAACCTATGCGCGGCCCTGGTTTCACGTCAAACGTTTTCATAATTGTGTTTCCATCAATCTTTAACTGTGAAACAGAAATCGGATCACGCAGCGCTTCTTCGATCATTGCTTCGTATTTGCGTAAGCGGTATGGATCTTCTTTTGCACGGCCCATACCTATGCGATCACATCGTCGCACCTTCATAAGATCCCATATCAACTCTGGTGAAACATTACGGATAATTCGCCGAACAGCCGATAGAGTTATTTGATCAGTATCACTAAAGAACATATGGTAGCGAATAAGCTTCACTACTTTATTAATCATGTCGTTATCATACTTCATGTTTCGCATGAAACGCTCAGCAATTTTCGCTCCCACCACTTCATGGCCATAAAAAGTATGTTCATTTTGAGCCGCATCCCAGCGTTTGGTCGCCGGCTTTCCTATATCATGAAAAAGAGCCGCAAGTCTCACGTGAAACTCCCATCCATTATCTGCCGCAAACTGGCATGCTCGAACTAAGTGTTCGTATACGTCATAAATATGGCTTCGATTTTGTCCGATTCCGTAGGAATCAACCAAATCCTTAGAAATATATTGTAATAATTGAGTTTCACGTAAAACATTGATACCTTTCATTGGGCTAGGCGATAAGATGATCTTGTTAAATTCATCCCTGATTCTTTCACATGAAACCTTTGAAAGTAAAGAATAATTAGATTTTAAAGCTTCAAAGGTTTCACGTGACACATCAAAACCTAGTTGCACATGAAAACGCACACATCGCATAAGTCGAAGGGCGTCTTCCTGGAACCTGTCACTGGGATTTCCAACGGTTTTAATCGACATGTCTTTTATGTCTTTTATACCCCCATATGGGTCAACAATGTCGTTTAAGATAGGATCAAAGGCTATGGCATTTATAGTAAAATCACGCCTTGATAGATCATCTTCTAGACTTGCGTTAAACGACACTACGTCAGGATGCCGGGCATCAGAATACCCACCCTCAAGCCGATACGGCGTAATTTGGATCTCACGAAAGATTGATTCGGTAGGCTCGTTCTCGTCAATAACAAATACCGTTCCAAAATCGTTCTCGTAGACTGTTTTTGGATATAATCCTTGAATTTGTTCGGGGTTAGCATTGGTTGTAATATCCCAATCTTTGGGTTCGCGATTCATTAGTACGTCGCGCACGCACCCGCCTACCAAATAGGCGCTATAGCCCGCCTTATGCAGTACATCCAAAGTATTAAGTACTTTTTTAGGAATATACTCACGCATGGGGTTTAACTGGCATGACAATCGCAGCCACAATGTACACTAAGATTCCCGGACCAATACCAGTAATAAGGGTTAAAAATAAGTATCCAAGGCGCACCAACACCGGATCGACATTAAAATATTCGCCAATCCCGGCACAGACGCCCGAAATTACATGATGCGTTCGGCATCGGTAGATTTTTTTTATTTCCATAAACAGGATAATTATAACAAATTTAATAGAAGCAAGAGAACTAAAGGCTTTAAAACCTTATACGAATATAGGATATATTCTATTTAGTTCTTTCGTTCCTGCGGATATGCAACATATTCCACCTGTGCGGATACGATGCGTATCCTGCACAACTCTCTCTGCAAATCGCAAGCGTACTTGCGTTTGCGCTCGTTCGTTGTGCGGATAGGGAGAATCGAACTCCCGTCTCGTCCTTGGCAAGGACGCATTCTACCACTAAACCATATCCGCGACGAAAGCGATTATAGCAAGAAACCGCAGTTGTGCAACTTTTTGCTTGAGTTGCACGGGTTTTATGCTATTATCAGCAGCGTAATGCATCGTTTGAGCAATCAAAAGATGTATATGCCCTCGTGGTGAAATGGATATCACAGCGGTCTTCGGAACCGTTATTCTGGGTTCGAGTCCTGGCGAGGGCACAGACAAGAACAGAAGTAGCAATGTTTACACAGTAACGAAGTTCACTTTGTCAAATACGTCGTTTTTAAGTTTTAGGCCAAAGATTTGCAAAATCTTTATCACACAAAGGCTCTTAAACCACAGTTTTTGACCCTTGTGGATAATCCTGTTACTTTGGGGGAAAAGGACGTCCTTTTGACGGTTAGAATTTTTAAACGACAATACCAAAAAAGACGCATAAAAGTCATACACAATAAGGGTTTTCTAACACTTTTGCCATAAAAAACAGTCTTAAAATGTTTCACGTGAAACATGTTTCATGATACGAATATTTACCTCAAAAACTCAAAAAATAGGCGAACGCGGCGAGAAAATCGCTATGCAATTTCTGCAAAAACATGGTTTCACAATTGTTGAACAAAACTACAGTACGCGTTATGGCGAGATCGATATTGTTGCACAAAAAGGGGATACGCTGTACTTAGTCGAAGTAAAATCCCAAAACATCAATACGACAGTAAGCCCTTTTGAAAACTTAACGCCAAAAAAGATCCGGTCGCTTACCGTCATGACGCAAATCTACGTCGAGCATAAAAAATGGAAGGGTGATTACCGTTTAATAGGGTGCCTGGTGCGCCTAGACGACATAAACAGGCAAGCATTGGTCGAAACGATTGACCTGGCTTAAAAAGGGAAGTAAGGCTTTTATTTTATAAATAGTATGGTATATTCCAAAAGCTTCGGGGCGTGGTGTAACGGCTAACATTCCTGTTTTGGGAACAGGCGACTCTGGGTTCGAATCCCAGCGCCCCGACCATTGGACAACTTAATCGATTTTTAAATGCTTTGGAATATAAAAATCTTTAGCTAACTTTTTGCGAAGCAGTGCGGCTTTTTTCTTTTTGCGCGAAATTTTTATGCGCACAGGGTAGGGCCTGTCGAAGTACGATTCAAATTCGGTAGTATTTTTTTCGTCTAATTTTTGATATTTTTGAAAAAATTTATCAATAAGATTTGCCAAGCGTTGGTCAACATGCACTTCGATGACAAAATCTTGAAATACATTAAGGAAATAGTTGTTCGGAAAAGTGCTTTTAATGTCGTTATTAAGCGCAACACATTTATTGCCCCATGTTCTTTTCCACTGCTGGTCAAGTCTGGTATTGCCGCCACTAATAAAATAACAATACTTGTTTTCTCTCTCGAACTCGGCAAAAATAGATACTTCGATGTCACGGCGCCATATCGAGAAAATAGGGTGCGGATGCCATGCAAAAATAGGGTATTGGGCAGGAATCCAATCAGTCAGAAGTTTAAATAAATGCGCCCAGTATGTATCACATACCGCAAGGTTTGGATATTTATACGAAAATGATTTTCCCTCTTTAAGCGCAAACACTGACTCTCCTATAAGTTCGCGCTTTTTTTGGATATCAAAAAGTTCGTATACTCGCTGTATCCAAACGCGGCTTACATAGTACTTGCCGCCAGCTTTCGCAATTGCTTCGCTTTGAGCAAGCAATCGAAGTGCTGCATATACTGCCTGCTTGGTAGTATGCGATCGTTTTGACTGAACAAGGTCAACCAAATTGGGCCCTGTAATATAAGGATTTTTTGCCAAAAACTCAACTACTAAATCTTCGATACTTTTGTTTTTAGTTAGAATCACAATACTATATTAGTAAAAATGGATTTTACTAGCAAGATGAAATACGCAGCAATAGTGGAATACCAAATTGCTACAACATATAATAAGTGGCATATGCAAAACATAATCTCCTCGTGCCAAAGTTGTAAAAAAGATTTTACCATTGATACTCGTGACCAAGCTTTTTACGAAAAAATACACGTGCCGCCCCCAACGTGGTGTCCGCCGTGCCGGTTTATTCGTCGAATGACTACTCACAACGTATGGACAGTGTATTTTCGTGAATGCGATAAATGCAAAAAGCGTATGCTTTCGATGTATCACAAAGACAAGCCTATTCAAGTATATTGCAACGAGTGCTGGTGGGCTGACGATTGGGATGGAACCGAATACGCAATGGATTACGACCCAAGCCGAAACTTTTTTGAACAGCTGCATGAACTTTCACGAAAAACACCATGGGTTGCACAAGAAGTAATTGCCCCAACCATGGTGAATTCTGAATACTGCAACGGGGCATCATACCTACGTAACTGCTACCTAACATTCTGGGCTGACTACTGCGAAAACATAAACAATTCGTCAATTATCTTAGAGCTTAAAGACTCGTCTGACTGCGTACGTGCACGCGAAAGCCAGCTGTCATACCAATCAATTGGTATCACTAAATGCTATCGGACATTTTTTTCAGAAGAATGCGAGGCATGCAGTGATGTGTGGTTTTCACGCAACTGCTATAACTGCACTGACTGCATTGGATGCGTAAATTTGCGCGGCCAATCATATTGCATTTTTAATCAAAAATATTCAAAAGAGGAATACGCTAAAAAAGTTGCCGAACTAGGTCTGGATTCGCGCGATGCGCTTAAAGATATTCAAAAGCAGGCGCAGGCATTTTGGCTTACAAAACCGTACCGCGCTTATACCGGTAATTCACTGAACCTTAATGTTACCGGTGAATATGTTTTTGAATCAAAGAATTCCGAAGACCTGTATCTATGCACCAGCACCGAAGAATCCCGTTACTGCCAATTTGTTACCGTTCCGTCTGCAAAAGAATGCTACGACTATTCGGGATGGGGAGCGAATGCACAATTAGTTTGCGATGCGCATTCAAGCGGTGAAAATGTAAGTAACATCAAATTTTCGTACTGTGCGTACACCGAAAGTTCCGATATCGAATATAGTATCTGGACCATTGCGGGTAAAAATAATTTTGGATGTGTGAACTTAAAACGCAAAAAATATTGTATTTTAAACAAAGAATACTCAAAAGAAGAATACGAACGATTGCGCACGCAAATTATCGAAGACATGAAGAAAAATCCATACGTGGATGCACTAGGTCGCGCGTATTTGTATGGCGAATTTTTACCGCCAATATTCAGCCTGTTTGGATACAACGAATGCAGCGCAATGAAGTTTATTCCTAAAACCAAAGACGAGGCCATTGCCGAAGGTTTTACGTGGTTTGATGTTGCAAAAAATGAACACGCATCAGATATAGACGGCGCTGACTTGCCGCAAAATATTAGCGGGGTGGATGACACTGTTTTGCAAAAAATCGTAAGCTGCAGCACGTGCAAGCGAGGATATAAAGTAAGTGCAATTGAACTTACTTTGTTAAAAAAGATGGGTATTCCACTTTCTGACGATTGTCCGTCGTGTCGCATAACTGCGTTATTTAGACGATTGAATCCCATTGCTTTGTATAAACGTACCTGCGCCCAGTGCCAAGCAGCAATCACCACTGCATTTGCGCCTAACCGCCCCGAAACAGTATATTGCGCCGATTGCTACCAAAAAGAGATCTCATAGTTTACAATACGACCATGGCTCATATTAACGAACGCATCGACCATTGTGTTGAAGTATTCATAGTCCATGATGAAAAAGTATTATTGCGCTGGCATGACAAATACAGCATCTGGCTTTCAATCGGCGGACATATCGACCCTGGGGAAGATCTTATTGAAGCAGCACACCGCGAAGTAAAAGAAGAAGTTGGGTTACCAATTGAAATTATCGAAGCTTCAGCGCAGCAATTTAGTGACGGAGGGGAACTTCTACCGCAACCACGCTACGTATACTCACATATGGTAAACGAAACACACCGCCATGTGGCCTTTGTATATTTTGCACGTACCAACGACGCAACAATTAAAAGTGCGGAATTCGAACACGAACAAAATACGGAATGCCGCTGGTGCTCGCGCGAAGACATCGAAGCAATGAAAGGGGAATTAAAAGAAAATGTCTATTACTTTGCAACAGAAGCTTTAAAAGCACTGGGTTAATACACAATATATTTATGAGGTTGTGATATACTAGCCATATTATCGACTAATTGTTTTTTATATGTCTAAAGCCCTTACTGCCATTAAAACTCTTTTTGTTATTGCACTGACTGTGTGCCTTATACTGCTTGCCATTTTAGTTATCCAACTGATTCCACAAACTCGTATTACATCGCTAGTAAAGATTCCACAAAAACAACAATCACAAAAACCTACCTACGAAATGCCAACGGTTACATACCAAACCGACGCAGCAAAAGATACAACTTATCAAATTAGCTTGGTACGTCCAAGTGGCTTTCCACCAGCAATCCAACAAAAAGTCGATGCTTTTTATAACACCGCAAAAACATCATTACTAACCGCAGCGGCAATTCCACAAGATCCAGCACTGCGCGAACCATTTGTGTATACGATGACCAGTGAAAAGCCGCTTGTTACCAATGCTGGGCCATACGTATTTATCATCGCACAAATTGCCGAATACACCGGCGGGGCACACGGCAACGTTGCGTATTTTCAAGTTGCATACGACGTACGTACACGGCAAGAAGTTACCTTGCCGCAATTTTTTAAAGACCCGACCACGGCATACCAGGTTATCGCAAACATCGTAGCGCCGGTTGCCGTCGACCAAGTGATTAAGAAAAGCACCGAAGGACAAAACCCTGCCGACATAACCGAGGAACAAAAGACATCAATCAGCGCAATGGCATATCAAGGCTTGGCGCCACTATCTGAAAATTTCCAATACTGGTATTTTACCAAAGACGGAAAATTAGTATTTGTCTTTCCGCCGTACCAAATTGGCCCATGGGCATTAGGCGTACAAACAGTCGCAGTACCGCTTGCAAGCATGCAAGAAAGTTTAAACTTGCAGATGTTTAAGTAGTTTATAGAAATTTTATCTTAGTTTGATAAGGTAGCGTAAATGCACTTACGAAAAAGCCTCCGCTTTGCGGGGGCTTTTTTGTTTACCGGGGTTTCAATATTTACTTTACATGAACCCCTGTTGTTTGTGCCTGATATTCTTGCTGCAAGTCAGCGTAAGTTTTTTTAAGGAACTGAAGGACTTTTTGTAAAGCTAAATCAGTTTCAAATAATTCTTTAGCATTTTCAAGACGATACAATTCGTCATCGCTAATGCCGGCCATACGCGCAAACTGCTTGCTTTCTTTGTTAGCTGGATGTGTCTGCCTCCAGCAGGTAATCACATTCCCTAAGCGGATAAAATTCTCTTCCATAATGATAGATGGTTTGGTTTCATAAAACTTTACCCGATATACAGTATATGTCAACTTTGCCTTGGCAATACAAAATGCTTATAAAGCAATGCTTTTTTAAGAATAAGGTATATTGACAAATGGTATATAAAATGCTATAATGTATGCAGAAATACGTTGACATAGCAGACTCCGGCAAAGAGGCTTTTACGCGCTAAAACCTTCTTTGCCGGAGTCAAAACATCGCCATATTGGCGAAATCCGGCAATTTGTAAACCCTTTCATAACAAAAAAAACAGGAACAAAATGAAAAAAGGAAACCTTTTCACTCTGATGCTGACCATATTGGTAGCCACATTTTTAACAACAAGCTGCGGCAACAACTGCGATGAGCTGAACAGCCAGATCGCTCAACTGCAACAAGACACAACGAATTTGCGTGCAGCACTTAACGAAGCTCCTACAAAGGCCATTGAGGCCTATAAAGAAGAGCAACAAAGGCTTGCCGACTCAGCCGCGGCATCAGCTGAAGCACTTGGATTAAATTTAATTAAGTTGGAAAGTATCACAAAAAAAATTGACCCCTACGCCATATCAGCATTACGCGCTGAGGATCAGTTTCAATACCTGGGAAGTAGCGTTGCAAATTTTTTAGGAAGCTCAGAAGCTGATCTGAAAGTGCTCCTAAGTAATCCGGCAATTATCAGCGCTGTATTTAATGCAAACAAGGATGTATTACCACAGGTGCTAGATAAAACGGGATTAAGACCCGCGGCCCAAAGATGGACGGCAATTTTGCTACCGTACCTTAACGGTACCAGCAAAAACATTCAAATATTCAACGCATTCTATGCGAAGTATGGAAATTACAAGGAAGATTTAGGAGACTACTCTTACTCTACAATTCCGCGCAATACAGAAGAATGGGCCAAAATGGAAGCCTCTACAGGGCTGGATCGCGCCAGATTAAATAATGAATACTGGGCGTATCTATGCGCAAAAAGACTTACCGATCCAAAATGGGGTGGATCTGCTGCCCTAAACGCAGAAATAGTAAAAATACTAACCGTTGTTAAGGCCTCCTAGATGAGGCAAAAGTTAATCAAAAAGGGCTCCTGTAAAAGGGGCCCTTTTAATTATAGAAAAGCTTTACATTTCAAGAATATCTGATACTATGCGTCCATTGCCTTTGGGCCTTTTTTTATGCCTAAAAGCCTTATTATTTAAGCCCGATTAATAAACTCATGGAAATTCGAAACATCGCGATTATCGCCCACGTAGACCACGGAAAGACAACTTTGACAGACCAGATGATGAAACAAACTGGCGGCCTTGCCGATGGTGTTTCGATGGACAGCAACCAAATCGAACGTGAACGCGGTATTACGATTTACGCAAAAAATACATCGGTTACCTATAAGGGAACCAAGATCAACATCGTCGACACGCCGGGCCACGCCGACTTTGGGTCAGAGGTAGAACGCGTACTACGATCGATTGACTGCGTACTTTTGATTGTCGACGCGCAAGAAGGCCCGATGCCTCAGACCCGATTCGTACTTCGAAAATCTTTAGAGTTGGGACTTAAACCAATTGTAGTTTTAAACAAGATCGATAAGCCCGGAGCTGACTGCCAAAAAGCACACGACGCGGTATTTGAACTGTTTATGGAACTGGGCGCAACCGAAGAGCAGTTGGATTTTACGACCGTCTACGCAATCGGCCGCGATGGCGTTGCAATGCGAACCCTTGATGACGAACGTAAAGATTTGCTTCCGCTATTTGAAACCATTTTGGAAAAAGTTCCCGTTGCAGCAAACGACACCACGAAGCCACTACGCATGCAGGCATTTAACTTAGCGTACGATAACTTTTTAGGACGCTTGGCCGTTGGTCGCGTGTACGAAGGTACTATTAAATTAGGCGATACTGTATATGTAAAAAAGCATGACGGCCCAACGCGAACAGCAAAAATTACTAAACTGTTTACTTTTGAAGGCGTAAACCGCAAAGAAACCAACGAAGCAATCGCGGGCGATATTGCCATGGTTGCGGGTATTGCCGATATTTACATTGGCGAAACTATCACCAAAGATGCCGAAGCAGAATTGCTGCCAGCCATTACCATTGATGAGCCAACAATTGTCTTGGACTTTT
Organism: uncultured Candidatus Saccharibacteria bacterium; assembly: GCA_964464735.1. Classification (GTDB taxonomy): domain Bacteria; phylum Patescibacteriota; class Minisyncoccia; order Phycocordibacterales; family UBA1006; genus CAYXKF01. The sequence continues at coordinate 47,906 of CAYXKF010000003.1, forward strand.
TAGTAAACAATAGCCCCTTTGCCGGACGCGAAGGAAAGTTTGTAACATCGCGCCAAATTCGCGAACGCCTTGAACGCGAACTTGAAGTTAACGTCGGCTTAAAAGTCGATTTTACCCCTGATCCAAACCGCACCATTGAAGGCTTTAAAGTATACGGCCGTGGCGAAATGCACATTGCCGTACTGCTTGAGACTATGCGCCGCGAAGGATTTGAAATCCAAGTTTCACAACCACAAGTAATCTTTAAAGAAATTGACGGCATCATGTGCGAACCGTTTGAAGAAGCGACCGTTGACGTACATGTAGACATTCAGGGAACCGTCATCGAAAAACTGGGTATGCGTGGATTTATTATGAAAGTGCACGACAGCCCAGTGCGCATCATTTTTGAAGGTCCGACCCGGGGATTGTTTGGTTATCGTGGCGTCTTTACCATCGACACCAAGGGTGAGGGAATTTTGGCGTCACGCTTTGTCGGATTCAAGCCACATGCGGGCGAGATCCAAAAGCGAAACGTCGGCTCGATGACCTCAATGGAAACTGGAAAAGCGCTTGCGTTTGCATTGGGCAACTTGCAAGACCGCGGCGTGCTATACATTACGCCGACAACCGAAGTCTACGAAGGCATGGTGGTTGGTAACACGTCAAAGGGCGACGAAATGCAGGTAAACCCAATTAAGGGCAAGCAGCTAACCAACATGCGCGCATCAGGAAGTGACGAAATGATCATGCTGGTACCGGCTTGGGAACTAACCATCGAACGCGGACTTGAGGTAATGACCGACGACGAATATCTTGAAGTAACGCCAAAATCTGTCCGACTTCGAAAGCAATTTTTGACCGAAAGCGAACGCGCGAAAGCGAAACGACAGAAAGTTGCGTAACGGTCTTTCAAAAAGCCACCTAGGGGTGGTTTTTTGGTGCATAAAAAAGCCGCCCGAATTTTGGGCGGCTTTCTTTATTAAGTGGGGACTTAGTGTTATCGAGGGCTCAGCTCAAGCATGGCACAAAGCCAATTGACCTTCTTTTCAAGCTGGTTCTGGTTCTTTTTAAGCATAGCGTTTTCTTTTTCAAGATCGCCTTGCTTTTTTTCAAGAGTCTGAATTGCTTTCGAACGGGCCGGTTGGTTGCCGCCTTTGCCTTTTCCGCGTATTACTTCTTTGTTTTGGTTCATCGCGGGAGAACTTTTTTCTTCCTTTCTCATAATCACACATTTTTTAAAATTACATAACAAATGAGTCCTTACACAAAATCTACTGAATACACATGAAATGTCAATGAATTTTTATGTTTTGAAACCGGTTTTTAAAAGAGTACAATAGCGCCATGGCAACTTCGGCAAACTTTGAATCAGCATACAAGCAACTAAACGCTGCGCAAAAAAAGGTAGTCGACACGATCGACGGTCCAGTTATGGTCATTGCGGGCCCTGGAACCGGTAAAACGCAAGTATTGGCAATTCGCATTGCAAACATTTTACAAAAAACCGACACTCCAGCCGGCGGTATTTTATGCCTTACGTTTACCAATTCGGGCGTTCGTGCAATGCAACAACGATTGCGTACTTACATTGGCAGCAGCGCGTCGCGCGTCGTCATAAACACATTTCATAGTTTTGGAATGAATCTGCTTGAGGAATTTTATACGTACTTGGATTTTGCAGCGCCACCGATTTTGATTGACGATATTCAGTCGGTCGCATTGTGTGACGAAATTTTACACCAAGGCAACTGGAAACACATTCGCAGCCGCGCAAATCCAGCACTATACTTTAACGACATCAAATCGCTGGTGTCATTACTCAAGCGCGAACGTATAACACCCGACGCGTTTTTGATCGAAATTGTAAACGAGATACATCAAATCGAACAGAACCCAGACAATATTTCGAGCCGCGGCGCAACCAAGGGGCAACTCAAACAAGATGCTCAAAAAAATATTGAATCGCTTGAGCGCACGAAGGAACTGGTAACATTTTACGAAACGTACGAAACACTAAAAAAGGAAAGGGGGTTGCTGGATTACGACGACGTGCTTGAAAGCATCGTGCGATTGGTCGAAACATCAGACGACGTGCGCGACACGATTCGCGAACGTTATTTATACGTATTGGTCGACGAGCACCAAGATTCAAGCGGGGTGCAAAACGAATTTTTGGCGCGAGTATGGGGCGGCATCGAAAAGCCCAACGTTTTTGTGGTAGGGGACGACCGCCAGCTGATTTACGGATTCGGCGGTGCATCACTTTCGTACTTTGAAGGCTTTAAGACCATGTTTGGCGGCGTGCAATTATTTACACTGACCGACAATTACCGATCGACCCAAAGCATTTTAGATTCGGCCGAAGAACTATTAAAAAGCTCGCTTGCCGACGCAAAACTTGCGGGAAAAAAGGGTGGCGAAAAAATTCAACTAGTCGAATGCGACTATCCTCGTGACGAAATTATTATGGCCGGTCTTGCGATTAAGCAAAAAATTGCCGCTGGCATCGATGCAAACGACTGCGCAATACTGGTTCCCAAAAACGCGCAAGTAAAAAATGCCGTTCGCGTATTGCAAGACATGGGCCTTGAAGTTTCGGCAAACAACGGCACAAAATTATTTGCACTTTCAGAAACGCAATCACTGTTGCAAGTGCTGCATGCAATAAACGACAGCGCAAACAGTACGTACTTGGTTGGAACGTTGCTTGACCCACTATCGGGCATCAATCCCATCGAAGCGCACGAATATCTTGCCGGCATACGGGCATCAACCATAACCCTTGCAAAACTAGGCGACGTAAAAGAAAAAAGTATTAGCGCGTGGGCCAAAAAGTTGCACACATGGGTAAGTTTGATGATGCAAACTGACGTATACGGGCTAATTCAGCGCATTGGTGACGAACTATTGCTGCAAACTGCTACTGATCATGAAGCATTAATCAAACGCGTCGAAATTGTGCGCACGATGCTGCATTTAGTACTTTCGAGCCAAGAGAAATCGGCCAGTAACCGCACATTAACGCTTAGTGAATTTTTAGCATTCATTGCACGGCTTGAATCGTATGCAAGCGACGTAAACTTGGCCGTATTTGCAGCCGACAAGGGCGTAAAAGTAATGACCCTGCACGCATCAAAGGGCCTTGAATTTGATGTTGTATGGATCGCACACGCCGACGAACGCAGCCTTGCCGGCAAGCATGCATCCGCATTTACACTTCCACAATCGATCAAGACGCGCGTCGAGGAAAAAGACGAACTGACCACCAAGCGCCAATTGTATGTGGCCATTACGCGCGCAAAACGCTTTTGCAGTATTTCGTACGCACGCCACAACCATACCGGCGCCGACCAAACGCTTGCCTCGATAATTAGCGATTTGCCCACTGATACGTTTGAAACAAAAACCCTTTCGGATTCAGAAAGTATTATTAAAGAACACGACATTACCGCATACGTAACATCCAAACCAGCAGGCAAAAACGAAGACATGCTTGGCGAATTGGTTGAACTAGTAAAAGACCAATACGTTAAGCGAAACGTATCGGTTTCGGCACTCAATAACTTTTTTGAATGCCCGTGGAAATGGTATTTTCGTAATATGCTGTGCCTGCCCGAGATCGAAACACCAAGTTTGATATTTGGAAACATCGTCCATAGCGCAATCGAAGACATGCTAAAACACAACACTGTTCCTAGCATTGAAACATTGCGAAGCATCATTAACGCACGCACAGAAAAAATTATTGGTATCAATGATGCCGCATTAGCCCAAATGGCAAACGAAGCATTAGATATTTTATCGCGCTGGAGCGAAACACGTTTGGCTGACATTGCACCTGAACGTCAAAGCGAATTTCCGTTTTACAATTTTCACGACCCCGAATTTGAGCACCTAAAAATTACCGGCAAAATAGACTTGCTTGAAAAAATCGATGACGCAACCGCGCGCGTAACCGACTTTAAGACCGGAAAGGCGCGCACTAAAAATGAAATCGAGAAAATCGATGATGAAGGGCGCATGTCGGATTACCTTCGCCAACTTGCGATGTATTCGTACCTGCTTTCGGGCAAAAGCAACGACACGATTTCGGTAAACGAATCACGCCTTGAATTTATCGAAGCAGAACCAGAAAGCAAAAATGCCTTATATGCGACGCACATCACCGACGAGCAAATTCAAATGCTTAAAGATGACATTCGCACGTTTGACCACATGCTTAAAGAGGGAACTTGGATTAACCGCCCATGCAACTTTAAACCGTACGGAAAGACGGATGCCGAATGTGACTATTGCCGGCTATCAAAAATATACACAAAAGAACACCGTAAATAGCCAAATCTCGCATACGTATTCATGGTATAGTACTAGTCATGAAGCACGAACATGTGCACCAAAACCCTGATAAGGAATCTGCCGATAATTATGCAAACGCACAGCATGCTCTTTTTACGAACATAAAAAACAAAATCGAGGGATACAAAGAGTCGAAGCCACTAAGCGGCACTGAACTGCAAATGTATATATTTGAACTTTGCAACGCAATCGGTAATAACGAACGTGAATGGACGATGCTATACAATACGATTATCACTATTGCTGACGAACATCCGGTCGAGGCTGGATACATGCTTGATGCAGTCGGACAAAACGGCCAGATGATTCCTAAAGGCGAGTATGCAAAAGGCATGGCGAAGCTTTTTGCTCGGCCCTGCTCACTAAACAGCAGCATATATACCCATGCAGTATCGGGCATGAATTACATCAATTCGTTCTACCCTGATTACGATAAAGCATGTGTTGAGCTTCTGGATTTTACCCATGAAGAGAAATTCGCTGAAACTGCAGGCATGCTGTTATTTTTAAATCGCCTTGCGTCATATTCAAAAGGGTGGAGTTTTTCAAAGCATACTACTAATCGCCTAGAAACAATGCTTGCCAACACTGTCGCTGACCAAAAAGAAAATTATCTGCTTGGATTATACGCAACGATGCTCCATGATCGCCTTGAGAGAAAAGAAAAAATACCGTTTAATGCTCCATTCATCCTATTACCAGACACGTACGCATATGTTTTTGACGATGGGCTTTATATCGCACGCCCCGAAGACAAAAAAGCAATCGAGGAACTTGCGCAAAAAATAGCCACCCCACATAAAGATTTTGATGATATCCGTCAACAGCATTTTCAGGTGCGGCAAGATGCGCACCAGCTTGAGAAACTGCTTCACCACACAAAAGTCACACCCGAAGCATTTGGTCTAGGCAACAAGAAGGCTTTTGCAGACAGCACATACTTTAATTATCTAACAATTCTTCAGCAGCCAAAATTACGCGATGCACTTATGCATGATTTTCACGTCGAACTGCCCGACCTGACCCTTCCCGAACAACTGCAGTTGATAAACTATATTGCATCAGTTCCAAAATACGAAGTATCCTCGGTAGGTAAAAAACTTGATATTTATGGATTGCCGATGATGCGTTCGTTTTTATCGGTCATTCATGGCGGTAAGGCGGCTCGTAAATCAATTATGGCTATTACCGATAATTTTTCTGAACCTGATGCAAAAATTCTATTCGAAAAGTACTCTTCGCTTGTATCAATAGCACAAGACATCGCAGTTGAGGTGCAAAAAATTATTCCCAATCACGCCAGTATAGATAGCGCAAAGGTGCAAGACGCATTACTGGTTCGCGGAAAAGATCTTATCTTAAAAGCAGTGGAAACTTTGGATAAGTCAGCGCTTGAGGCACGTCTTGATCGATTTAAAGAAGAATTGATCCTAGCAAGTGAGGTGTATAAAAACCTTGCAGCGGCTGGCACAAAAATACACCCCGAAGATATCAAAGGAATGACCATTAACATTCTCGGCAAGGACGAGCGCCTAAATGTATCAAGCACCTTGTGGGCAATCAATAAGATGAACCGACCATTTATCGAAGAGAGGGACGAGATTGCTTTGCGCGAGATACGATTTGAAAAAACACTGAACGATGAAAACACCGTATGGTACGCCCTTAAACACAACAGCCAAATAACCGCATTTTGCAGTTTTGAGCCCCAAGCCGATGGCACCTTATTAGTTGAGTCATTAAATGTCGAAACCGAGATCAAGGGAAACAAACTGGGAGGAGATTTTTTCAAGACCATCATTGAAAAATTAGGACGGGAAAAGACGATTATCGGCTATGTTCATTTTAAAAACCGCACCACCATTCCATTTTACGAATCCCTAGGCTTTATTTCAGAACCTATCACCAAAGACGGTAAGCCAGTATATAAAATCACACGGATTACTGATTCTCAGAAACATTCATAGCATTGCTCCACAGGGCTTCAAAAATTATGCGATGCGTTTCATAAAGCAATGCGTCTTCAACAATGAACGCAATCGAGCGATCATCAAGGGTAAAGTAGCTGATCTTGTTGTCATAGATCTGAATCACAGTACCGAAATCATTTTCCGCCTTAATGACACGTCGTACAGTAAAATCAGGGTCATCATGTTGGGCCAAATTGCGAATATACGGCGTGTCGCGCGAAATGATACGCCGCTTGATACCTGACTTTTTTCGCTTAAGTACTTGCGTCTGATTAAGCTCGTGATACTTTGCATTCATGCGTTCATTGTCGGCGATCGTAAGAATTTCAGTAGCCGACGTTAAGCAATCTTCCATTGCCTTTCTGACACCAGCCTCGCCTTCGTAAAATTGCACGTTAGGCTTGCCGGCAATCAGATTGTATTTCGAAGCAAAACTTCCCAACGCAAAGGTAAGCGTTTCTTTTGCCAGCGCAACTTCTTTTTCTTTGCGTTCAATCAAGTCAATAAGCGCATGAGGATGGGATGGAAAAAACGTTGCCACCGTACCCTTTGCGCCTTTTTTCTGCACCAGTCCCATCGCCTCAAGTTGTTCAAGTACTTTATAGGTCAACCCGCGCTTTATGCCAACCCATTGCGACAGGGCACTGGCCCGCTGAGGTCCCCTATCTAAAAGTGCTTGGTATATAAGGGCTTGTTCTTGTGACAACCCTGCTTGGATTAATAGGTTTTCATCGTTTTTCTGCATAAAATTATCATAGCATTTTCTTCTTTGTTATACAACTATGACAATATCTGTATATAAAAACACTTATACAATAATGTTTCTTGGTACTTATTAGATTTTTGGTCATAGGTTATTGACAATCGGTAAAATAGATGCTATACTACACTCAAGCTAAGATTTATAAAAATACTGCACGCGAAGGAACCGAAAGGAGATTGGCGGCAATCATGTGCGCCAGTGCATGCAGTTGGTCATTGAAAATCAATAGTCGCATAGATCAGAAAGTATTTGTGATCTCTGCAACCCCTATAAGCAAAGCTTGTAGGGAAAAATAAACCTATCGGTTGGTGTATGAGTTCCTTCAGGATGGCCTGAACCAAGGAGTAAGGACCATGCCAAGCCATAAACGGCTTTCAAGGGAATATGCCTCCGATAGGCCAAAATCGTGGCAACGCAAAAAATCGCGTTGCCACTCTTATTCGAATTACAAACGAAAGTTTGCAGTTCGATAGGAGATTTCTATACCTAAAAAGAAATTAGAATAAACCCACGGGGATGGAGTCCGAGTGGAATTTGGCAGGGTTTTAAGAAACCCTTGCTATTGTGGTAGTGCGCAACCACACGATTGTCGGGGTCGTTAAACCGCTCTATGTTTGTAAACAGAAAAATTACATGGTTTTGCCGAAAGCAAGCGGATGACGCAGCTTAAGGACGCTATACGTAGCGGAAATCACGAAATACCCGCTGGTGGGTAAAGTAGAGGCTATCCAATTCAGACGGTTTGTTAGTTTTCCGTAAAAACTAATATTTTTTCTTTCACCAATGCACGGTTTGCTTCCGTGGGTAAAGAAGAGCGAAAAAATGGAAGAAGTTAAAGAAGTTTACGAAGTACCCTACAAGTCTGAAGGATACTGCTCAAACAACGGCAACGTGAGCAACAGGAGCTCACGAAGTTACATTCCTATTGCCCGAATGGGTAATGGGGACAGGTGGTTCATGCCTCTAGAAGAGGCGTGTAGCTATTCAGGCGCAAACGGCTGGAACCGAAAAAACTTCGGTGAACCGGCAAAGTTTATTCCTCAAATAAAAGTTGTTGAGGAAAAAATATACGGCACGTGCGGTGCCGATTATAAAACTTCGGGAGTAAGAAAAGCGCAAGAACAAGCGCTTTTTACCCAATCTAACCAAGAGCAGTTTTGGGGGAGCACAAAAACTTGGCTCAGGTGGACAGGAGAGCCGTTGTCAAATGAAATTGCAGAAATGTTCGACGGGCTTTACACCCCCGCAACGGGTGGAAACCCCGTTCACGAAATACAATTAGGGTGTTCCGAATGGGACACCAATTCATGGTCTACAGGGTGGACGTGTTCTGCCCTTAAGTGTTTTTGCCAAGAGAAGAATTGGACCGAGTGGAGCATGTCCACATGGTTCAAGGTATTCGAATTGGCCCACAAAGCCAATTTCGGCGAGTTCCTAAAGACCAAAATTGTTGCAAGCGAAAGCTATCGCAACAGTTTGGGGCAAAATCGTCCGACCACGTACTGGTCACACGATGAAAAGTTTTGGGCAATCTGGTCGCATTGCGACCACGATCCAGATACTTTTAAAAAGTTCTGGAAAAATAGGCCGACAAACTCGGCCTTGGCTCAAATCTACACTGCCGCCGTAGCCAAGCATGGCTATAAAGCGGTAAAAAATGCGCTACTGAAGCGCAAAAAATTGAAAGAAATACTGAACCTGCCATCTGCATGGATGGCAGTTATACACAAACAAGCGGAATTTATTCCTCTTGAAATGATAGGCATTGCTGCCTAATCATAAACCAGCCTTTTGATGGCAAGAGGGGACAACTGGTGATTGCCATTACTGCATGAATTTTAGGCAGTAACTACAACCAAATAAAAAAACAACGGAGGAGCTCAAAGAGTTCCTCCACTTTATTCGGTTTATCATTGGCCTGCCATGAGCAAAGTCGAATGGTAAATCGATAGGGAACGCTGAAAACCTAGAAACGAGTAAGCAAAAAATTAAATAAAAAAAGGATGGCTAAGAATTATCCTGTAAAAATTGCCCGCGTAGGCAATGAACTCTGGGTACAATACGAGGTACTTGGAGAAAATCTGCCCGGTAAGGCGGATTTTCATTATCTTTTTATCACAGAAGGAGGCAACAATCCTTCGTGGAAAAAAGTCCGCGATGCCGACGCGGAAGATCGGAAAAGGATTAAAAACTTGCATTTCATCGAAGGTGAAATGCCCAGAGAGGCACTGGTGTCTTTTTGGAAGGAAGGAATGGACAGATTTGTCTCTCAAAGAGACGAGCATTGTCCAAAGACTCACCAGTTTTTGGGTGAGTTAAGTTACGACTCTCTTAAAGACAAATTCGTCGTAGAAGTCTACGGCGAAACATGGTTCGGCTACCCCGGAGCAACGGGCGCCGAATATTACGAAGATCACCAAACTCGTAAAGAAGAGTTTGATGATCTGCCAGACGTGCTGTTGCACGGTCGGTGGGACTGGCGATAATAAATCCTATCCTTGGGATATCAAGGTTGCCAAAGTCGGTAATGGGACTGCGGCTTAAAAATACAAGGAAGTTCGCGTAGGCGAATGAGCTGTCATTACATGCAGAGAAGAAACTTCTCGGGTTATCTTCTGCATCAACAACGAAGGACTTGCTGTCCCGAGACACGTCATAATCCAGGCAAGCTGTTGTCTTATAGCTTCGACGACCTGGTACGTACTGCGGTTATATCGGCTTAGCATGAAAATGCTAACAACCGGTACAGGCACAGAGAAAAGTGAAGAAAAAATTGAATATTGTGAGTAAATGACTTTGTGCCAAGGTAAAATAACCTTGGCCTCTGTTCTTTCAGTATCACGCTGTGATAAAGAAAGTGATCAGAGAATTACACAATACGGCACCTACAAAAAACAAAAGCGCACTGATATACTTATGTTTATGGAACTATCCGATAAGCAATGGAAAGAAAGACTGACCGATGAACAATATCGCGTGCTTCGCGAAAAGGGAACCGAAGCGCCTTTTAAGGGCGAATATGTCGATTTTAACGAAAAGGGGGACTACGTATGTGCCGGCTGCGGTAACATATTATTTACATCCGACCATAAATTCGATTCACATTGCGGGTGGCCAAGTTTTGACGACATTGCAAATAACGATGCGATCATGACCGCGCAAGACATGTCGCATAACATGAACCGCACCGAAGTTATTTGTAAGCAATGCGGCGGGCACTTGGGCCATGTTTTTCCGGACGGACCAAAAGAAACAACCGGCATAAGGTATTGCATCAATTCGGTCGCATTAAACTTTAAGAAAAAAGAATAATATGCAAAAGACGATCATATTTGGTGGCGGATGTTTTTGGTGTACCGAAGCATTATTTCAGCGCGTAACAGGAGTAACAAAAGTTGTGTCAGGATATGCCGGAGGACATGACAATAACCCTAACTACCAATCAGTTTGTGGTGGAACAACCGGCCATGCCGAAGTGATCGAAGTAACGTATGATCCGGCAATTATTTCGCTAAGCGATTTATGTGCAATCTTTTTTGCGACCCACAACCCAACCACTAAAGACCAACAAGGTGCCGACAAGGGTTCGCAGTACCGATCAATTATTTTGTATACCGACGACGCCGAAAAACCGGTTATCGAAGAGGCGATTAACGGCGCGCAAAAAGATCAAAAGAATCCAATCTTAACCGAAGTAGCAAAACTAGAGAAATTTTATCCAGCCGAAGATTATCATCAAAATTATTACAACAACAACCCCGACCAGCCGTATTGCGCTGTCCTTATTGCGCCAAAATTAGAGAAATTTCTTAAGTCTAAAAATATATAGTACTATTTGACATTTCGACTAATTTTGGGATCATGCTTATAAGCACCTTTGCCCAAAACTTAAATCCAGCTTATGGCAGCAAATCAAATAACTGGCGTTGTTCGAAATATAACCCTTAGAATATTAGAACAGGCACGCTTAGAAAAGAAACAGCTTTCGGTAGTACTTGTTGGCGAAGACAATACCATTTTCATGTCTCCCGAACTGACAGACATACAAAAATCGGATGGTACCACTTATATAGCAGATATAGAAGGAAAAGGAAGTGTTGCAATAGTGCAAAGAGACGAAAATATCCTAAACTTTACCTTTTACGGCTATGACCGGCTTGAAGAAACACCTAAGGACGATTTAGAACATCAAGCAACAAGAGTTTAAATTCTTATTGCAACTTTATAAAAAACGCCCTTTATAGGGCGCTTTTTAGTACAAAGAAAAAACCCTCCGTACGCGTTCGGAAGGCTTTTTCTTTTTAGATAACTAATTACTTAGTCTTAGCCACAGCGTCTTTCAAAACTTTTGAAGGACGGAACTTAGGCTTTTTGCTGGCAGGAACCGCTACCGGTTCGCCAGTCTTAGGGTTTCGGGCAGTTCGCGCTGCGCGCTTTGCTACCAAAAACTTGCCGAATCCTGCAATGTCTACCGTGTCGCCTTTCAGCATAGCGGTAGTCATTGATTCGAAGATTTGTTCCACAAGAGTTTGTGATTGGATTTTAGTTCCTCCAATCGTCTCGTGAATCATTTTTGCAATGTCAGTTTTCTTCATATGAAGTGTTTACTAATTGCTATCAACATTCGACCACTTCGACAAAGGGTGGCGCAGATGTTCTAGGGCTATTATACGACAAGGGGTTTTTGTAATGCAAGTATAGACACACAACTGTAAGTGTAGTCAAATGTATTGGAAAATAAGGAGTTTTTAACGAGCGTATTCAATGACGCGGCTTTCGCGAATAACCGTAACCTTGATTTCTCCTGGATATTTAAGGTCTTGTTCAATGCGGTCGGCAATATTGCGCGCCAAACTTTTTGACTCGGCGTCAGACATTTCGCCTGGGCGGACAAACACGCGAACCTCACGTCCGGCAGACAGGGCATAGGCTTTTTCAATACCATCAAAGCTTGTTGCAACTGTTTCAAGGTCTTGCAACCGCTTAATATAGTTTTCAACCGTATCCCGGCGCGCTCCCGGGCGGGCACCAGAAACATTGTCGGCAGCTTGGACAATGACAGCTTCGATTGATTCGTGGGGAACATCATCGTGGTGCGACTTCATTGCAGTCACAATGCGCGGATCGGCGCCAAACTTTTGCAAAATACGAATACCAATATCCACGTGCGTCCCCTGTACTTCGTGATCAAGCGCCTTGCCGATGTCGTGCACTAAGGCACCAGCCTTAGCAATCGCCACGTCCGCCTTTAATTCTTCGGCAAGCATGCCGGCAATATGTGCCATTTCGACACTGTGCTGCAATACGTTTTGCCCGTAACTGGTACGGAAATACAAACGACCCAAAATCGCGACGATGCGCGGATCAAGGTTTAGTACGCCCACTTCCATTACAGCTTGTTCGCCTTTTTCCTTGATAATCTTATTAATTTCTTCTTTTGCCTTATCGACAAATTCCTCGATCTTTGCAGGCTGGATACGTCCGTCCAAAATTAAGTTCTCAAGCGCTAACCGTGCGATCTGTCGGCGAATCGGGTCAAAGCTTGAAATAATAATTGCACCCGGAGTTTCATCAACAATTAATTCGACGCCCGCGGCGCGTTCAAACGACTTAATGTTGCGGCCTTCTTTACCAATAATCTTACCCTTAAGATCCTCGTTAGGAATCGCAACGTTGGTCGTCGTTACATCGGCAGCAGTGCTGCTGGCCAAGCGCTGAATGGCAGTCACCAAAATTTCTTGCGCGCGCTTATCAAACTTTTCACGGTTTGATGTTTCAAGTTTTTGCATTTGCACCATCAAGTCTTGGCTATAGCGCTCTTCGGCTTCTTTGATAATTTGTTCTTTTGCTTCTTCGGCCGACAACGATGCGACTTTCTCTAGTTCAGCTTTTTTCGCGTCACGCACGCCTTCAATCTCGGTTTTAATAGCCGCAACTTCTTCGACTTTTGATTTTAATGATTCTGATTCCTTGTCGATATCAAGCTGGCGCTTGTCCAAAAATTCTTCTTTTTTAATCAGGCGCTCGTGCTCGCTTTTTAAGTCGTCGCGCTTTTGCTTTTCTTCGCTTTTCGCTTCGGCAATTATTTTTTCAGCCTTTGCTTCGGCTTCACGCACGACTTTTTGCGCTTCTTCTTTTGCAGCAATACCAATTTGCTTTACCTCGATCTCTAGCGTTTTCTTTTTTGCGAGCAAATAAATAGTGCGCCCAGCATAGCCTAAAACTGCTCCAAGAAGCAGGGCAATAAGTGCTATAAGAATTGTTCCCATAATAGTGTGGGCGGGAGTTTTTAAAGCAACCCCCGCGGGGTGCCAAAAATGACACAGTTAAGTAAATAAAATGGTTGAGAATGCAGCCGCCCAGGCAAAAAAATAAGAGTGAGTAACAACCTATATGTATAGTACTTGCATTTTAGGTAAAAGCAAGGTTGTGCTTATTACAAAAAAACTCCCCCAAGGGGAGCCTTTTGTTTATTTTCGCTTCTTGATGATCTCGTCGACAAGGCCGTATTTTTTCGCTTCATCGGCCGACATCCAGTAATCACGATCGGCATCCTGGGCGACTTTTTCAATTTTTTGTCCGCTTGCGTCGGCAAGCATTTTATTAAGGCGGTCGCGGGTTTTCAAAATTTGGCGCGCATTGATTTCAATATCCGATGCCTGTCCTTGTGCTCCACCCAACGGCTGATGGATCATGATTTCAGAATTGGGCAGGGCAAAGCGCTTACCCTTTGCGCCCTGCGACAAAATCATCGCACCCATCGATGCGGCCATACCGATACAAATTGTTTGCACATCGGGCTTGATAAAATGCATCGTATCAATAATCGCCAATCCGGCTGACACATGTCCGCCGGGCGAGTGGATATAAATTTGGATATCCTTTTTTGAGTCTTCTTGCTCAAGATGAAGCAACTGCGCAATAACTAAGTTCGCAACAGTATCATCGATTGGTCCGCCCAAAAAAATGATGCGCTCTTTCAATAGGCGAGAATAGATATCGTATGCGCGTTCGCCAAGATTTGTTTTTTCGATAACGGTTGGGACTAAATATGACATATATAAATTCATTTAAGCTTGTACTGGGCTAGTATATACCCATGTTTGCAATCTGTCCACTATCGCGAAAAGATTGCAAATAACCAACAAACCGCCCTTTTGGGGCGGCTTTGGTATTATTTTTGTGATTCAAGAAATTCGATAACCTTTTTGTTCGTTATTGATGACACCACATAAGCGCGAACATTCGCTTCATCTAATTGCTTGTCGCCATAATGCTCTTTAATATGAGCGACTTCGTGCGAAACTTCTTCGTCGGTCGGTGCAATTTTCTCGGCAGTTGCAATATGATTAAGTACCAGTTGCATCTTGGCGCGCTTTTCGGCCTCGGCATACCATTCGGTCTTAATGTCATTTCGCGTCTTGTTTGACTGCTTAAGATAGCCATCCAATGTTATACCGCCGCGGCTTAAGTCTTGTTCAAGCTGCGCCAGCATTTTTGACAGTTCGTAATCAACCAACATTTCAGGAACCTCACCTTTGGTGTCGGCAACGATCGCTTCAAGCAAGTCTGCACGGCGCTTGTCGCGGGCACGATCAATTTTTTCGGCTGCCATGTTTTCGGTAAGCTTTTCAATAAACTGTGCCTTTGATTCAAAACCGCCAAATGATTTTACCATTTCGTCGGTTAATTCAGGAAGCTCGTCATCTTTAATATCAGCCATTTTTACTTCGGGATTGGTCGCAACTTTTTCGTGATGCGCACGAAAACGAAGCAGTTCTTTAAGGGCAGAATCAATTTCGCTTTGGGGAACTTCGGTGTCCATTTTTTCACCCATTACTTTTTTTGCCGCTTTTTTATAATCACCCACATTAATGTCAGGGAGCACGGCAGTAACAATGGTGCATTCAAACGGATTTCCAAATGCCAATTTTTTAATGACAATCGACGGACGACCAATGGCATCAATTTTTTCCTGTTCGATAATTTTTGGATACGAATCAATGACGGCCAAGTGCGCCATTTCATCAAGAAGCGCTGCACTGCCAACATGCTTTTTTACGGCATCAAGCGGAGCTTTTCCTTCACGAAAACCATCCATTTTTACATTGTCACGAAGTGATTCAAGCGCTTTTTGTTCGAAGCCGGCAAATACATCAGCAGGCAAGGTAAGGGCGATTTCTACGGTACTTTTTTCTTTTTTTGTGACTTGTACGTCCATAAATATAGAGTGTTTACATCGGTTAACCCCGCCATACTAGCACCTTTTTAAATTTTTGCAAAAACAAAAGAATATGGTATGGTGATGGTAACCCAAAAGCACCTTTATTTTTTTATTTACCAAACACCCACTTAATTTATGGAGCGATGTCCTTGTACATGGCACATGGAAACCCCTGCATTTCCAATAAGCGTTCTAAATCCACCGGAAGAGGAACGCCAACATAAGATAAGAGTTATTGGTTTTTTTGGTTAGCAACAATGAAAGCGGTCAACCCTTAAAAGTTGGCCGTTTTTTTATTTGTATCAAAAAATGTGCGCGTAAATTATTTACGCTTATGCTGCGCATACTCACGAAGATCAGTATACTCGTCGGTTTCGTCAACGATTTCTCCGACCAACTGTTCAATAACATCTTCAAGGGTAACGACACCCGCAGTACCACCAAATGGGTCACGAACAACCGCCAAGTGGATACGAGTTTTCTGAAACAGGGTCAAAAGCGCATCAAGCTTGATGTCTTCTTTTACCATTAATGGCTTTGTCATCATGTCGCTAATTTTGGTGCCGCCTTGGGTATCAGCAATCGCGATTAACAAATCTTTTGTTTGGCAAAAACCAACAACATCGTCAATATCACGCCCAACAACCGGATAGCGCGAATACGGCGTATCACAAATGATCGCACGCTGTTCGTCAATCGTTTTGTCGGCATATAAAAATTCAATGACCGTTCGCGGGGTCATCACATCACGCGCCAAAAGGTCGTTCATGCGAAATGCGTTATGGATCAGTTCGTGCTCGTCGGTTTCAATCGAGCCTTGAGTGCTTCCTAGTTTGGTAAGTGCTTTTAATTCGTCTTCGGACACATGACGGTCATGGCGATGAAAAAATTTAGTCACATGGTGTAACACCCATACCAAAGGATAGAGCGCAAGCATCACAATGTGCAGTGCGCGAGCACTGTAGCGCGCAATAACCGCAGCGTGCAATTGGCCAATGGTTTTAGGAATGATCTCGCTTGCGATGATCATGGTAAGCGTTAATATGGCCGATACCAACCCAAGCCATGCTTCGCCCAATAAGCGAGTTGTTAAAAACGCGACGATCATAGTACCCACGGTAACAATGGTGTTATTTAAAATAACAATTGTGACAATAGGTTCACCGGGCTGTGCCTTTAACTTTTTAAGTTCAGCAGACCCTACAAGGCCTTTTTGCACGGCAACCTCGATTTCGCCTTGGCTTACGGTAAAAAACGCCGTTTCAACAATAACAATAATGGCGGTTAAAAGGACAACAAAAAATGCTACGAGAATGATTATTCCCATGAAGTGTAATTATTTGTGAGTACGAAGTGGGATGATAAAAGTATTCGCAGATACGTTTGACACATCCGAAATAACGGCAACCAAATCTTCTTTTGCATCATTCTTATCAAGCGTTGCTGACGCAGTGATACCAAAATCGTTCTGAGCAATTGCAGTCTTTGCAACTTCTTTTGCACCGTTAATTGTTTGGATGCTTACTGATCCAAAAGCGCTTCCATTAGTATTCCAGCCATGCTGGCAAAGCACAGTATCTTTTTGTGCGAATTTCAACGTAACAACATTTGCATCATTTGATGCGACATACAACGTATCGCTGCTTGGGCCAAACGAACATGCACTAAATGACAACAGGTGCGCAGGAATATTTGCCGTCCGAAGCGCTTCGACGCGTTCAAGCGATGCGACGCCCATATCGGCGATAATCGATTTTGCAGCAGCCACTTGCGCTTCAAATTCGGCAATGGTTTCTTTTGCGGCATTTTTTCGGTACGCAACCATGGCGGCAATAGTTTGAGCCAATTGATCCTCATCGTCGGCAATTGTCACCTTTGCAGCAATGTTTGCATCGGGCGTATACGCATCTTCAAGTGCCCCCATATACTGCGAAGTCTCGGCAAGATACACCGATGCGGTAGTGAATTTTTGGATCACCTGATCAATAATTGCAAGCGCATCCGCAGAAAGGGGAGTGCGCGCATCGACACCCAGGCGTTCGCGGATATTTTCGCGGCGTTCGGTCGAAGCGTTCAATTTGCTTTGAAAGAATGACGAAATGATGCCGTCGTCGGCAAATGCCGGACTGGCCAAAAGAAAAGAGCCCAAAAAGCCCACAGATAATATAGCTATATACTTTTTCATACTGCATGACACTTTAGCATACCTGTGGTAAAAAATCAAGCTTTTGCATACAAATATTAGATTTGTCAAGTTTTAGAGTGATTGGGTGCCATTTTTTATCAGACCTTCCAAAAAACCCGAATATCCGCCTGCTGGCGGATTTCGTCCACCTCGGGGCCTAGCCCCTGCGGTGAGCTTTTTGGAAAGGCCTGATGGGGTTCTTTTTTCGGGAAATTCCCCGCCTTATCATTTTAAAAGGCTTGGCATACAAGCATTTAGATATGACGAAAGGGATTTTTTAGAAAAAGCCCCGGTTAGTCTTTTTCAAAGGCTTCGCGCAATCCCCGAGTGCCTGTTCGAGGGGTGAGCGAGAGGAACCGCGCGAGCACGCGCGGATTCTGGTCTTTGAAAAAGATTAACCAAAAATTGGCACCTGTATTTATGACTGACACTTAACTTCCTTGTCTTTTCTCTATGCTATAATCCCCGCATGGAAAAGATCGTCTATCAAGGAAAAATCATCGAAGTCGTCGAAAAAACCCGCGAAGTTAAAGGAAAAGAAAAGTCATTCGAATTTGCCCGCCGATCACCAGGGGTGCGCCTAATTATCCCAACCGAAGGGGGAATTTTAATGACCAAAGAATTTCGCTATGAACTAAGCGATTACGACTACCGCCTGCCGGGTGGCAAAGTATTTGATACACTGGCCGAATACAACGCATTTTTAGAAAAAGGTGACGACATGGCCATTGCCGCGCAAAACGCCGCAATTAAGGAAGCAAAAGAAGAAGTCGGCATCGACGTAAAAGATATTTCGTACCTGCACACGTCAGTCTGTGGTGCGACGGTGGTATGGGACTTGTTTTATTTTGTCGTCAATCAGTTCGAAAAATCTACACAGGCGCTTGAGGAAGGTGAAGTGATCGAGGTCGAAACCATTTCGACCGAAGAGGTACGCCGAATGTGCCTAAATGGAAAAATGAGCGAAGAACGAAGCGCGTTGGTACTGCTTCGATACCTTGAAAGCCAAAAATAATCGTTAGGACAAATTAAAAAGTCGCTATGTGATTAATATCAGTGTACTAGTACACTGAAACAAATATTTTTGAGTTTGTAAACGAACGTTTTGAAAACTGCAAAACAAAATCCCGCTCTATTTTATCAAAGGACGGGATTTTGTTTTTAGAGTAGAAGAATATTAGTCGTTGAACTTTGGAAGATACTCTTTTACATAACGCTCTTGGCATTCGGCAATAGTCTTTTTTGCCTCATCGGTTCCAAAAAATCCAAGCGGCTTGCATGTCCCGACTTTTTTCAAGTGCTTATAGTACTCAAAATAGTGAGCGGTTTCTTTTTGCCAATGTTCGCCAAGCTGTTCATACGAAGTGATGTGATCCATTCGTTTGTCGTCGGCAAGAACGGTAATAATTTTATCATCACGCTCTCCACCATCTTCAAACTTCATAACTCCAATCACGCGAGCTTCAACCAGTGAACCCGGAACAAGGGGCTCAGTAACGTTTGCAATAATAAAATCCAACATGTCGCCGTCTTGATCCCACGTTTGAGGAATAAGTCCATATGCAACCGGATAGGCAAGTGATGAATATCCAACACGATCAAGTTTTAACTGACCGGTTTCTGTAATGAATTCATACTTATTGATTGAGTTTGCATTAATCTCAACAAGTCCGTTTACAACAGTCGCATCTTCGTTGGCATACGCTGGCAATACATGCTGCAAATTAAGCATATATTTTGAAGGTTTGTGATCAATATTTGCCATATATTTCAATAGTTATTTGCTAAATTACGCAGTTGCTTCTTGAGCTGATTCTTCAGCAGGGGCTTGTGCAATTTCTGCAGCTACTGGCGCTTCGGCTTCAATGGCACCAGCTTCGTCACCACTGATATCAGCACCGATCATGCCATCAACGTCAACACCTTTGATATCAATTTTCCAACCAGTTAATTTTGCCGCCAAACGAACATTTTGTCCGCCCTTACCGATCGCCAATGACAATTTATCGTTAGGCACTTCGACGTACGCAACATGGTTTTCGACATCAAGCGAAACGTCAAACACTTCGGCAGGCGATAATGCCTTTGCAATAAATGTCGAAGGATCTTCGCTCCACGGAATGATATCGATTTTTTCATTATTGATTTCGGCAGACACCGTTGTTACGCGGATACCTTTTTGTCCGATGCACGCTCCTTGCGGATCGATGTTCGGATCAGCAGATGCAACCGCGATTTTTGTGCGTGATCCCGGTTCGCGGGCGATCGACTTAATTTCGACAGTGCCGGTCGCGACTTCAGGTGATTCTTGCGCAAACAATGCTTCGACAAAGCGCGGATGGCTTCGTGACAAACGCAGCGAAAGGCCGCGTGGTCCGTCATCAACTTTGTACAAGAAACATTTAATGCGTCGGCCGGTTCGCCAGTATTCGCCTGGAATTTGTTCTTCGCGGGGAAGTACGCCAATTGCGCGATTAAAGTCTACGTAAATATTTCCGCGTTCAACACGCTGAACAATACCCGTTAACACTTCGTTTTCGCGACCCGAAAATTCTTCTAAAATAGATTCACGTTCAGCTTCGCGAAGGCGCTGTACAATAACCTGCTTTGCGGTTTGCGCGGCAATGCGGCCAAAGTCGGCTTCGGGCTCAAGGTTAAACACGATTTCGTCGTCCAATCGCGCGTCTGATTTAATTTTGCGCGCGTCTTCTATATATATATGCTGTTCAGGATTGTATCGTGGTCGCGGGTCGGCATCTTCGTGTTGCTTTTCAGTCTCATTGGTAAGCATTTTTGCCGGAGCGGCTTCCTTCATGGCAGCCAGTTCTTCAGCAGTAAGCATCGGGCGTACACTATTGCGATCAACCACGATTTTTACTTGTTCAAATTCCATTTCACCCGAGGTCAGGTTGAAATGCGCACGGATAATTTGGCCTTTTTTACCAAAATCTTTCTTATAAGCAGAGGCTAGGGCAAGCTCGATCGCTTCGATCAGCTTTTCTTTGGGAATTTTTCGTTCGTGTTCAATTTGTTCTAAGGTCGACTTAAGTGTTTTTAGGTCTAACATATGTATTTGTGTAATTACGCTATTAATTTTTGATAATGTCCATAAGTATAAATAAAAAAAGTTCACTGTCAACGATTATCATTTTTGAAAATTGGGGTAGTTTTTTAGCGTTTTTTATTGATTACATTACATGTGCGTGGTAAAATAACGCACATGAAGAAAGCCCTGCAGGCGCTGGTTCTTGTTTCTGCAATCTGTTTTCAATTGCTGACGCCGATGATTGCCGGAGTCGGTTCTTTTGTGATGGAATATGTTGAAAAAGATTCTGTTGTCGCATCAGTCGCGGCACATGCACCGGTTGCTTATGCCCAAGAAGTCAATGAATCAAACCAAAAACTGCCTGGCTGCGGAGTTGGAATTTTCAGTAGCTCAAGCGTAATAGGCTGTATCGCACAAGTTTTCTACTTTCTGTTTGTCTATGTACTAGGAGCCATCGCATCGATTGCCGGCGACTTGTTTGACTACTTTTTATGGTTCACGATCGACAGCGAAACATATAGTGCCAAGAACGATATCATTCAAAAAGGGTGGGATGTGGTACGCGATATTACCAACATCTTTTTTGTCGTCGGCCTTTTAATAGCTGCGATATCGCTATTATTTAACTTAAGCGAGGGCGGGGGGCCGCGCATCTTGTTTGGCATTATCGTCGTCGCGCTGGTCATTAACTTTAGCTTGTTTTTTGTACGTATTATTATTGATGCGGGTAATATCACGGGACTAATCTTTTACAACAAAATCACGGCCAATAAGGTAGATAGCATCAAAAGCGAAGGCGAGGGATTGAAAAGTATTTCATCGGTCTTGATGAGCAAGTTCAACCCACAGCTGCTGTTTAACACCGACTTGTACAATAACGGCGGGCTGACTGAAAGTGCGAAGGCGGGACGATTTTTGCTGATGACGGTTTTTGCCGGAATCCTGCATGTTATGCTTATTATTGTATTCTTAAGCGTGTGTATGTTTTTCGTATCACGCGTGATCGCACTGTGGTTTAGCATGATCTTTGCGCCGTTTGCGCTTATCACCAAGGCAATCCCATTTTTAAATACTGAAAAATTAAAATTTTTAAACTTTAACCAATGGATCAGCAACCTATTAAGCAATGCCTTTTTAGTGGGTGTATTCATGTTTTTAATTTACGTCGTTGCCCTGATGTCGTCCGATCTGACATCAAGTATCCAGCAAGCAAACGGCAGCGATTCATTTGTATTTACAGCGCTTAAGGTTGCAATGCCATTTATTTTGGTTGCATCATTTTTATGGACTGCCAAAAAAGCCGCGCAAGCGCTTGCCGGCGAATTTGGCGAGATGGTAACAGCGGGCGTAAGCATGCTGGCAGTTGGAACGGTAGGAGCAGTCGCGCTTGGCGCAGCTGGCGTAAGTGGCCTAGCAGGAATGGGACTTCGTGGTGTTGGCGCCGGTTTAAACGCAACTGGAGCAAAGGGTGCCGGTAAAGCATTTACTCGCGCAGGTAAAGCAGTGCCGCAAGTCTTTAATCCGTTCAAATGGAAAAAATCCGAGTATGCACCGCTTCGCGCTGTCGGAAAAACACTATCTTCACCGTTTGTTGGTGGTGCTGCTGGATTTATCGGCAAACAGGCCGGCTTAAATACCGGGCTTATGGCAAAAGCCGCTGGATTGGGCACCGGCATGGGCATCGGCAAATGGTACCAAGGCGTTCAGCGCGCAGCATGGCAAGACCGTGCGGCTCATGCGCGCGAGGATATGCAGCAGCGCCGTGCCGAACTTGATAACAAACGCCTTGATGAAATCATTGCGACCGAACGCGCACAGCTTGAAATGCAGGAACTTGAATACAAACTTTCAAAGAAGCAGGGCAAAGACCAGTTTCTTTTGGGCGCAGACGAAGCCAAGCAAAACGAAAAAGCCGAAGCATGGAAGGCGCAGTTTATTAACGACCTTGATAATGGTGTTAAATCAGGCAAGATCAAAGATATTGTTCAGTATACTAACGACTACAAAGCCGGCAAGGCAAAAATATACGACGAGAAAGGACAAGAAATTGGCACCAGTCCTGCCGAAGAAAAATCAGCACAGGCATGGAACATGCGCGTGGTTAACAACGAAGCTGATGACTTGGTATACGGAGAAGGATTTGCCGAAGCGCGCGATAAGGCAAAAGACAACAATTGGGACAACTTGGGTTCATATAAAAACTGGCTTGATGACCAAAAAGCTAAAGGCACCTTTACCGAAACGACCGATCCTTCGAAACTTCGCCTTGCGCAAGAACTTCGCAAGCGTATAAAACCTGAAAAACCACCACTAAGCGCTGAGGACTTAAATGCTATTACCAACCAATATCGAACCGCAACCGAGGCACAAGAAAAGAACAAAGACACGCTTGAAAAAATCAAAAACGAATTGGCAAGAAAGGGTATTACCGTCGAAATTGCTGATATTACCCCAGACCAAATTAAAGAATACATCAAAGATCTTAAGGACAATGAAAACGTGCTTACCATTAAGGATGTTTCGGCGGGCTACACTGGCACAATGACATATTCTGAATTCCAAAAACGCCTAAAAGAATTGCAGGTTAAAAGCAAGTTGCGCGGAAAGGACGCCAATGGATTGGACCGAGGCCTTACCGAAGCCGAAGCCGAAGAACTTGTACGCATGCAAGACGACAAGAAGATTATCGATGCCCGCTATGATAAGATGAAAGATGTCATGGATGATTATCGCAAGCGAAAAGATGCGATCGACGCGGCCAAAAAGACCATAGCCCGCGGATAAAAATATATGGAAAAAACACCCGAGGAAATCCAAACAGCGTTCGAAGGGCTTCCAAAGCCGCTGCAAGAGGCGATCACCAACGCCCGGGTTTCGTCGGCACTTTCGGCGATCGGCACCGAATTTCAGCTGCATATCAGCTCGATGGCGACGCTGTACGACTTGACCCAAATGGTATGCGTCGGGCTTTTGCCGGCAAAAGATTTTGTTGCCGAAGTGCAAAAGACGGTGCCCGAACTTTCAACACAGCAATTGATTGAACTGATTCAAAAAATCAACACCCAAATATTTGAACCGATCCGCGCTTATGAGCAAAAGATCGAGGAGCAAAGAAAAGAAGAAGAAGCATTTGAACGGTTGGCAAAAAAATACGCCGAGGAAGACCAAGCTGCTACAAACCAACAAAGTCAACCTCAAATGACTTCTGTGGCTGCAACTACTGCACAACCAGCAATAACCTTATCCGACATTAAGTCGGCGACAGCTTCAAACACTGCGCAAAAAATGACGATTGGCGAGTGGAAAGCATCAGGTGTTGTAAAAAGCGATACACAAAAAACCACCGTAAAAAATTACACTGATAAGCCTGACCCGTATCGCGAGTCGTAATATTACGCTTACGCGTTCGAAATAGTATGCCCTTCGCCAGGGTTATATAGTTCGTAAAATAGTTCCAAAATCTCTTTTGTTTCAAGGCGGGTAACTTCAAGCCCTAAGCCAATAAGGCCTTGTTCGACAATTGACACGCGTTGTTCAAGCTGGCTTCGGCGCTCGTCGAATGCTTGTTCGTTTGAACTTTGTGTTGCACTTTTTTTTCTTTTTTCCAAAAATCCCCCCAAAATACTTTGCGACGTCGAACCGCCACCACCATAGGGAACAACCACGTAAAAGCGCTTGCGCATGATGTTTACCTGTTCGTTCATAAACTGGATAAAACGAATGTAATCGCGGGTTTGTACCTGCAGCAAATCTTCTTCGATAACCTTAACGCGTTCATTAAGCGTTTCAATATATGGACGCAAGTTATAGCGGCGCGACTGGATCATGATTTGAACATCAAACTCAAGCGAGTTTAAAAAACCCTGGAATGAAGCCATCGTCGCGTCCTGCTCTTCATTTGATTCAAGCGCTAAGTTTAAGCTTGATGTCGAAAGGATCGCGCGCATCTCGCCGCTTTTAAGGACGATCACATTGTCGCGTACTTCTTTGATATCGATAAATGATTGCGTTGCTTGTGTCATACGCTATTGCCGGTCAAGTATATCAAGTTTCTGCGACAAAGTCTCAATTTTTTCTTGTGCGCTTGGGCCTTTGGGCGATTGCGCGGCAACGCGCTTTTGCAGTTGCGCTGCGTATTCTTTTTGAAAATCCTCGGCCGATTTGCGCTGCCAAAAAAACATCTTTGGATGCGTAATATAATTAAAAAACGCTTGTACCGTAAAAATAAACGGCCGTTCGTTTACTTTAAAAAACGCCAGCGCGATTGAAAACGCCATAATTGCAGCAATAGGTATAAGTGCAATTAATTTAGGCAGCACATTCCACAACACATACGAAATGCCGCCGCCGCCAAGCAAATATAAGAATTGTTTAAACGAAAACGGTCCAAAAATTTTATCCTCGACGTTAATGAATTGGGGAATCTGGTAACGCATGCATACATCATACCATAATCATTTTTAAATTTAATGAATTTTCCAAAAGTACTTACCTTTGCCCTTTAAAAGACTCGCACAGACAAAGCTTTAGCTTTGTTGCGCATAGAGCCTTTCTCGTGATTCGCGTGAGCGAATATTAAATATAGTGAGGACTTGTGTCTTTACAATGGGCAAGGCAAAAATGTTTTTAGCGAATCTCGAATATAGGATAAAAGATTATAGTTCGTTCCGCGTTTCGTCTGTGCTATAATTCACGCATGGGATTGTTCGACATCTTTAAGAAAAAAAGTGCGATCGACGCGATCAATATCGTGCCAGTCTTGCCGCAAGAAATGTACGAATCGGCAAAAATGGAATTGGCCGATACACTTGCACCAAGCGCGCTTGAAATAAAGCCACAATACCTGCGATTGGGCGACAAAATTGTAAAATCATACTTTATCGTATCGTATCCGCGCTTTATTGTTGACGGCTGGCTTGAACCAATTGTAAATCTTGACTCGATCGCCGATATTTCGATTCATATTCACCCAATTGCGACCGAAAAAATACTAAAAGAATTCCAAAAAAAGGTTGCCGAGGTGCAAAGCCAGATTTTTGAGCGCGAATCAAAGGGAATGGTGCGTGACCCGATTTTGGAAACCGCCTACCATGACCTTGAGGAACTGCGAGACGGCTTGCAACAGGCACAAGAACGTGTGTTTGACGTTGGGTTATACTTGACCTTGTACGCAAAAGACGAAGAAGAGCTAAACAAAGCCGAAAATACGATTCGATCATTGCTTGAGTCAAAACTGATCTACGTAAAGCCGGCACTATTTCAACAAGCCGAAGGTTTTAAGTCAGTCATTCCATTATCCGACGACTATTTGCAGGTTAATTCAAAGCTTAACTCAGGGCCGGTGTCATCATTTTTTCCCTTTATTTCATTTGATCTTTCGATGGATTCAGGCATTTTATACGGCATCAATAGCCACAATGCGTCCTTGATTATTTTTGACCGCTTTAAGATGCCCAACTACAACAGCGTGCTGTTTGCAACATCGGGTGCCGGAAAATCATATGCGACAAAATTGGAAATTCTGCGCACGATGATGTTCGATACCGAAGTGATCGTGATTGACCCCGAACGCGAATATGAATTTTTGGCAGAAGCCGTGGGTGGCCGCTACTTTAATATTTCGCTTTCAAGCGAACACCACATTAACCCGTTTGACCTTCCTGAACCGCTTGAGGACGAAGATCCAAAAGACGTACTCCGATCAAACATCATCCACCTCGTTGGCTTGTTTAGAATTCTTTTAGGAGGTTTGACCCCCGAAGAAGATTCGATTGTCGACCGTGCAATTACCGAAACCTACGCGCTAAAGGATATTACGCCAGAAAGCAACTTTAAGGATGCGCCAGTACCGCTATTGTCAGACTTTGAAATGGTCTTAGCGTCAATGGAGGGAAGTGATTCTTTAGTCGAGCGCTTAAAAAAGTACACCAAGGGTACATGGGCCGGATTTTTGAACCAGCCATCAAATGTCGACATTAACAAAAAGCTTGCCGTCTTTTCTATTCGCGACATGGAAGATGACCTTAAGCCCGCGGCAATGTATATCATTACGCACTATATCTGGAACAAAATTCGCGATCGCAAAAACCTTAAAAAGCGCTTGTTGGTTGTGGACGAAGCATGGACCATGATGCAATCCGAAGACGCGGCATCATTCTTATTCTCGATGGCAAAGCGCGGACGTAAGTATTACCTTGGTCTTGCAACTATCACCCAAGACGTAAACGACTTTTTGGATTCACAATACGGATCAAAAATCATCACAAACTCGTCGATCCAGATTCTTCTTCGACAGTCGCCAGTCGCAATCGACAATATCCAAAGTGTCTTTCACCTAACCCAGCAAGAAAAAGATGCACTGTTAAAGGCGCCAGTTGGACATGGGATCTTTTTTGCCGGCAACAAGCATGTGGCAATCGAAATTGTCGGAAGCCCGACCGAAGATCAAATTGTAACTTCGACCCCCGAACAATTAATGGCGCAGCAAAAAGCAAAAGAGGAATTCATCAGAAATCTTAATCCTAATACAACTGGAGAGGCTAATTCTTCACAATCAGACCAATATCGCGAGGCATAAGGCATTTTGTTGTTTAAAACTTCGTGTTTCCATGGACGCATATGCTATAATAGGCGCATGAAATTTGCCTTAGTATCGGTTGCAATTGGCGTCGCGCTTTTTTTTAGCGTTAGTGCACATGCACAAATATTGAACCCAAATAATATCATCAACGAAGGCGACATCGATTTTAAGATCGAGCCGGAATTTCCTGCACCAAATGAATCAGTAACAATCTCGATCCAAAGCTATGTGATCGACCTTAACAGCACGTCGATATCATGGGCAGTCGACGGAAAGGATGTAGTCAAGGGATATGGGGTCAAAATGATCCAGTTTCGTGCAAAAAATATTGGCCAAGAAACGCGGATTAAGGTGATTGTTGATGGTCCAGATCGCCCGCTTGAAAAAACCTATGTATTCCAGCCTTCGACGCTTGATATGATTTGGGAAGCGGTTGATAGCTACGCGCCTCCATTTTATAAAGGAAAAACTTTACCAGTGTACGAAAGCGTCGTAAAAATTGCGGCGATTCCCGACATTCGCACCGCAACCGGCACACAACCAAAGGATAGCGACATTGTTTATACCTGGAAGCATGAAAACAAAGCCGTACAAGACCAGTCAGGGTACGGCAAAAGCGGACTCCTTATTAAAAAAAATCGCCTGCGGTCAGATGAAGCGGTAGATGTGTCGGTCGCAACCCGTGACGGAAGCGCGCGCATGGGCGGACGTATCCGCGTCCCGACTTTTTTGCCGCAAATAGTCATTACTGCGGCGCCCTACGAAGCGTTGGCTAATTTAAAAAATGTCTTCAATGCCAATAGTGGCGAAGTAAGCTTAACCGCAACGCCGTACTTTTTCACTGCAAAAAAACGAAGCGATGTGCCATACGTTTGGCAGATTGGTGGGCAAAAAGTAACCAATAAAACTGATAGCACGCTCCGCATTCGCAAAAACGAAGATGTTTCAAGTACGACAATTACTGCCTCGGCAGAATCACCAAGCAACTTTTTCGAATCTGCGTCAGGTTCGGCAACTATTAATTTTAAGTAATGTCTATGCCAGCATTTAAAAAAATATTCTCAAGCGCGATCATCACCTTGGTAGTACTTTCAGGATTTGGAGTATTATTTACACCAAAATCGGCAAATGCTGATAGTAGTTGTGATGTAACGTCGGCAACTTTTCACGCTGTTGATGTCAATAATCAAGCGTATGCCGACACGGCGAATTTGCCAGCTTGGAACATAACCAGCTACGGAGACTTTTCGACTGGTACAAGCAATGCAGATGCTCAGTTCACTAAAAAAATGCGTTTGGTAATAAAGACCAACGGCCATTGCCAGAATGACGTTATCACTACTCTTGTTGAACTACGGATCGCAGACTATACTCCCGATGTAAATGCAACAAGTGTCTTAGGGGGGCCTATCATGCAAGGTGTGCAATATGCACTCAATGCTTTTCCCACCTATCCCGATTTGTTTTCAGCCGAAACAACACCAGACGCACAGGGAAATATTGTAATCGACATGCAGCCTGGGGAAGCAGGATGTGATGAAACCTGTAAGTTGGCCGTCGAAATCAGCAAGAGCGGCAATGTATTTAACTTATTTGACGATGATAATCTTGCCTCGTATGATTGTAATGGCGACTGTAATAGCACTGAAACATTCGTACATTTAAATACCTATCCTTCGATTACTACACAGGGCATACAATCATGCATGATCGGCGATGCAATGCTTATTGAGGGTCCACATTTTAGTGACGGAAGCACGGCATACCAGTGGGTCGAAGAAAACCCTATCTTCGCAAAGTTTGGTGTCGGCTTCACATCAGGATGTATAGGTAAATTAGCGCGAATAGAAATTTTTGAGCAAGATCCACTTTCAGACGATCATATATTCACCGGAGTGTTTACCATACAGGCACCCGCTGTCGAACTTTTGGTAAAAGTGGGAAACACCCCCGCCGGATGCGAAAGCGGAGGTTCTGAATTTTTTGCAAAAATAAGCGGTACTGATATCAGCAACGAAAAAGTTGCGATTCCTGTTTTTAATTTAGAATGTAAGTCAGGCGTTAATAAGCCGTGGGAAATTGCAAATGCCAACAACGCAGCGGCTGTTGATATTACCGAAGACCTTGGCATTACAGAACCGGTATTGGCTTCGACACCGACCGCGACTGACCTTGCTAATTTTAAGGCATCATTCAAAGCCAGCATCAAAAATAAATTTAACGCCACATATGGCATTATTATTTACAACAACGCCGACAACGCCAAGATCATCGATACGATCGAAACCGGGAACTACAGCAAGGCGGGGTCAAATGCACCATTTGCATCTGCGACTGATACGCAAAGCATGAGCATTATTTTTCCAGGAGCGGGCGTATATAAGCTAGTCTCGCATGCAAAAGACAACCAGGGGCATGATGCCAAAAGCCAGCTTGCAACAATTTACGATACTACAACAGGAAAAACTACAACCGAGCAAGCTACTAGTATTGCAGACACAGAAAATGCATACGCCGCAGAAGCAGGTATAAAACCGATATATGTTGATCCGACAAAATATAAGTTGTTAGAACCGATCGGTAGTATTGAAATCGTTGAAACTGGTTCAGTTGGTGGCTACGTTAATCTACTTGTAGAAATATTGCTTGGCATTATTGGCATTATGTGCGTCTTGGTATTAGTATTTGCCGGTGTGCAATACATGACCACACAGGCGATCGCTGAAAAAGGTGAAGCAAAAAAACTTATCGGCCGCGCATTTGGTGCGTTATTTATTGCAGGAACATTATATTTGGTATTAAACACAATAAACCCCGACCTACTTGATCTTGACCCGGATATTCCAAACGTACAACTATTCTCATATAACCCTTCTGAATATGAAGGAGACTCTGTTGCACCAAGTAGTAGTGGAGGAGGGGTTACCGCCTTTATTATTCCAGATTCATTTACAGGAAAAAACTCGCTGTATTGCCCAGGCAATGGTGGGCAATCCGAAATTATAAAAATCGCAAATAGTTTCCAAAAAAAGACGACCTATCGCTACGGAGGAAAGGGCGGATATCCACCACCCAACTTCCTAAAGAAAGATCAGGGTGCGTCGTGCCCAACAAACACCCTCTGCCTTGATTGTTCGGGATTTGTTGGTCATGTGTATCAGTGCGCCGGACTCACAGTTCCCGGAAATAGTACCGAAATATTTACCAACGCCGAAAAAATTGATACTTGGGACGAATCAGGCACAGAAACAGTTATTAACGGAAAAGCGTTAAAAGCGGGAGACCTTATTGGTGGCCCCGACTGGCATGTATTCATGTATGCCGAGAAAAAGATATTTTTTGATCAAAACGCATCTAACCGTAGCCCGTACAATTCGGGCCCAAGTGTGCGTACTGGGTTGGGAAATTACAAAAAACAACTAAACAACGGACAATTGTACGTAAAACGGTTATAATAGAAACACATGGACAAAAGCCGTTTGATAAAAATCATCGTAATTGTACTTGGCGCACTACTGGTGCTTATTGCAGCATACTTTACGTTCTTTAAACCGACGACACGCATCATTAACCGCGTACCACCAACGGACATTTCCGACGTGCCATTTGATGGCACCGGCGCAACGCCAATTGATATCGGCCAACAGCCCGGCGACACGCAAAGCGCTCCTGATACGGCGCCAGTCGTTGAAACGACCGAAACCATCGGTAAATTTAAAAAGCTTTCAAATGGGCCGGTTGCAGGTTACCATGCGCGCTTAACGCAAAAAACAGTTGTAGTGCCAATCGAGGCTACGGCGGTTGAGGACATAAAAACGCTTTCGGCGGACGAACGCACAACATTAACTCGTACCATTACCAAGACCGTACCGACAATCCGTTTTGCTGATTCAAAAAATGGGTTCATTTATGATGCCGAAATTGATGAGACCGAAGTGACCCGAACGCAAATTACATCGACAGTCATTGCAAACGTTGCAGAAGCAATTTTTGACGGTGCAACCAAGGTGGCATTGAGATACGCAAACCCCCAAACCGAGGAAATCCAAACATACGACGGTAGCATTCCCGAAAAAAAACCCGCTGAACTAGTATGCATAGGCACATTAACACAAGACCTGAAAAAAGGTGACAAAAATAACGAGGTGAAAATATTGCAGACATTCCTTAGTTACGCCGATGGTACTAAGGGGAAAGCTGATGGCAGCTTTGGTCCAGCAACCGAGGCTTCAGTAAAACGTTTTCAGACAAATAATACTATCGAGGCTACCGGTATAGTGGATGCAAACACACGCAGCGTTTTTAATACTCAATGTGCTTCGATGCAAGAAATGCTTGATAAAAAAGCACAAGAGCCCGTATCGCTTGGCGGATCGTTTTTAGGACAAACTATTCTGCAAATGATCCCACTGCAAAAGGGTGGCGTGTTTATGCTTTCAGAAACGCAAAGCGGATCAAAGGGAACGACCCGCATTGCAGGTAAAACAAAAGACGTGTTCGCATCGCCATTAACTGAATGGTTAGCATACGATGCTGGAAATGGCCTAATGGTTTTTGCGACTAAACCATCGGCACTAGTAAATGGTTTTGTGTATTTTTACAATACTGCCACGCAAACATACACCAAGATCGCAGGCGAAATAAAGGGACTGACCGCGTTTCCAAATGCCGACGGATCAAAAGTGCTACTAGGCGGGATTATTGAAAACAAAGGGCTGCGATTAGGTCTTTACAATAAGACAACCAAGACAACGCAAACTTCGCAGGTCGCAACGCTTCCTGAAAAATGTGTATTCCAAAAAGAAATTTTATATTGCGGCGTACCTCAAACACTACCAAGCGCAATGTATCCCGATGATTGGTATAAAAATAGCGTTGGTTTTACCGATATTCTGGCAAAGATAAACATCGATACGGGCAATATCACAGCGCTTGAATCACCAAATGGCGTGTTCTCATTTGATTATACCAACTTGTCATTCGACCCAAGCGGACGATACCTATTGTTTGTCGACAAAAAAACCGGCGCGTTGTGGTCATATGATACGCAAATCTAAAAGAGGGTGCTAAAAAACGCCTAAGAGGGCGTTTTTTACTTAGAAACCATTTGCAGTCTTTGATGGGCTATACTTAATGACCAGCCGACGATCTTGTCCAACACCTTTCGATTCGGTCTCGACTTCGGGATAGTTCGACAAAAAACTATGCACAATCAAACGTTCGTACGGAGGCATCGGATCGCATTCGATGTCACGCTTAAAACTTTTTGCACGTTCGGCCATAATCTTAGCGCGTACTTTAATTTCACTAATCATTTTTTGATAGTAGCCGCCCACATCGACAAAAAAGTAATGCTTAATGCCCGGGGTTTTCTCTTCGGCAATGCGCTGGACCAAAAAGTTGATCGCCGACAATACGTCGCGATAATGCGCCGTATAGGTTTTTTCGTCATTGGTCACAATTTCAAAAAGCGTGAAATTTGTTTCAGCGTCAAGCGTTTCGCGAATCTCGTCAAAAGGGAATCCGCCGCTTTGCAAAAGGTCGGTAATGGTTGTTTTAAGATTGAAGTTTTCCATATTTCTTCTCGTACGACTTTAAGGCAAACCGTTCTTGTACGATAGATACGATATTATTCACAATCCAATACAATGCAACTGCGCCCGGCATAAAGTATCCAAAAAAGGCGATCATAAGCGGAAGCATAAATACAGTTTGCTTTTGAAACGATTCGGCAAATGTCTGCTGAAAACCCTTTGGCTCATTGCTGATTGCTGCTGTAGGCGTAGTAAAGTTCGGCGAAAGTTTAAGCTGCACGTATTGCGAAATACCTGCAACAATCGCCAAGATAATGCCTTTTGATTGCGTAAGTTCGATACCAAAAAGAGTAGTAGAAATATGTTCGGGCATATGCACAAATGGATATAGTGCGCCGGTTACCGAAGAAAGATCTTTGGCAAAAACATAATACAGCGCAATGATGATTGGAAACTGGATCAAGATAAAGATACAACCTGACAGTGGATGAATACCTTCGGCCTTGTAAAGCTCCATGATTTTTTTGCCTTGTTCGGTTTGGTCGGGGGTTTCTTTTTTAATTTGATCAAGCTTGGGCTGGATTTTTTTCATCGCCAATTGCGCATGAGTCGCGCGGTTCGCTATAGGGATAAGGATCGCACGCACCAAAAGCGTAAGCAAAATAACAGCCAAGGCAAGCGAGTGCCATGGCATAATACTGATAAAAAATACCAATAAGTTTAAAAGAGGGTTAAAAATGATGGTGGTCCAAAGCGTTTTCATATGGTGGCATTCTAGCACCCATTTGCGATCCAATCCACTTTA
This sequence comes from uncultured Candidatus Saccharibacteria bacterium, assembly GCA_964464735.1. Lineage (GTDB taxonomy): Bacteria > Patescibacteriota > Minisyncoccia > Phycocordibacterales > UBA1006 > CAYXKF01. Next base: position 81,351 of record CAYXKF010000003.1, read on the forward strand.
CCAATTATGACTTTTAGGCTCTGGAATTAAGGTACAAAATCAATAAGACGCTCTTGCCCAGGACGGCACCGCATAATGCGCCTTACCGCAAGATAACCTCCCTTAAACGGACCATGCTTCTGAACAGCCAAAAGGCCGTACTCGGAACAGTTGGGATGCATGCAACAGCTGGCCGTAACGAAGGGACGCAAACAAATGCGATATAAATGGATCGTCGCAATAAATACGTATGCAAAATAAAAAGTAATAATGATCATAAGTTTTTAAGAAGCATCTTGGTACTTTTTTTAACATCAGGAAGCATCGCGCGAGTAATGGGGGATTGGACGTAAAAAACGAGCCAACCCTTATAGGTGGGATGATCAAGCACTGTAGTGTAGACTGCGCGCTTTAGGGCGTGGCGCAATACGGCTGTCTTGGCATGTTTTTTTGAAACCACTACCGCAACTTTATAAGAAGTCTTGCTTGGATACCATAAAAGGTTAAGCGCGCCATAAAAAAAGCGTTTTGGGCGCTCTCCTTTTAATAAATCAAACTCAAGTCGTGTTATGCGCATTGACCGTTTAAGCATAAGTGCAAGTATAACAAAAAGAAGGCTTTTTGGGTAAAAGCCTTACTTCTTAAGGGTTTTTATCGCTATACAGTAACTTTCTTGCGGCCTTTTCGTCGGCGCGCCAAGACTACCTTACGACCAGAAGTCGTGCGGTTTCGTACCAAAAAGCCGTGAGTTTTCTTTCGCTTGCGCGGACTTGGGTTGTACGTCGTTGACATATACAGCAGAGTATAGCTATTTTTTTATAAATGTCTATATTCTAGTAATCCTCAAACTTAGTGCCGTAACAGAGAGTTTATTTTGCGATTTTATTTTTAACATTCAAAAAAGGTAGGAGTGTTCCGATTTTGGATATCCCCATGCTTTCCCCATACCTTTTCGCCCCCGTCCATTTGAGTTTATCCACAGGCAGGGTATACTCTGCTTCTCTTATGCAATCGTACGAACAATTGTGGAATGACGTGCTCGCATTGATTGAACTTGAAGTACCAAAACCGCGCTTTCAAACGTGGTTTAAGAATACTTTTATCAGCCATGAAGAGAACGGAATCCTGTATATCGGGGTACCAACGCAATTCGTGCGCGAATGGCTGACCAGTAAGTACTCGAAAACGATCATGAAGTGCATCCGCCAGATCGACGACAACTATAAAATGATCGAATGCATCGTCGCGATGCAGCCCCAAAAGACGCAAAGCGCGCCACTAATGCCGCAAGTCCAATCCGAAAAACCAACGTTGCCGCTTGAAATGCATTCGATTAACAAAAAAGATAACCTAAACCCAAAATACACTTTTCAAAGCTACATTGTCGGGCCCTTTAACGAGTTGGCGTATTCGGCAGCGCAAGCGATCTTGGCAAAACCAGGAATTTACAACCCGCTGTATATTTACGGACCAACAGGGCTCGGAAAAACCCACTTAATCCAAGCAATTGGTAACGAACTGAAAAAGCGTTATCCGCATTTACAGGTCTATTACACAACATCCGAACAATTTGTGACCAATGTCGTCGGCGCGATTCACGGCAACAGTATTACCGCGCTTAAAGAACGCTACCGCAAGTACGATGTCTTTATCATGGATGACATCCAGTTTTTATCAGGGAAAGAAAAATCACAGGAAGAAATGTTTCACCTGTTTAATATTTTATCCGAAAATAACAAGCAAATACTATTTTCATCCGATAAGCATCCAAACTTCATTATTGGGCTTGAGGATCGCTTAAAATCACGCTGTTCGGCAGGAATGGTAATCGACGTATCAAAGCCCGAATTCGAATCGCGCCTGGCGATTATCCGTCAAAAATGCAAGGATCACGCATACGGAATACCTGAGGACGTGCTTATGTTTATTGCCCAGCATGTCGAAGGGAACATTCGCGAACTTGAAGGCATTATCAATTCGCTTTCATGCCAGCTTGCCGTACAAAAAGATGCGGTAGACATTAATTTGGTCAAACAACTGATCAAGCACAATCTTAAATCAAAGCGCGTAATTGCAACTGAAGATTTGGTACAAATTGTCGCAAACTATTACAAAATCAACCCTGAATCAGTGTTTGAGGCGACCCGGCGCAAAGAAGTAGTGCGTGCGCGGCAAGTCGTGATGTTTTTGCTGCGTAACGACTTTGACGTTTCATTTCCACAAATCGGGCGAAGCCTAGGCGGCAAAGATCACACCACAGTCATCCACTCGTTTGAAAAAATTAAAAAAGAAATCGAGACCGACCTTTCGCTTAACCAAGACATCGAGCGCATCCGTTCACTCATCAGTGCATAACCCTGTGTATGAGTTTCGAAAATCTAGTGAACAGATTTTGGAAATCTTATGTACAAAAATAATACTTAGTATTTTTTCACACACAGCCCCAAATCCAAAGTGTGCCCTAGAACAAAAAATAACTTATATTACAAAGAATATTGGGTATTCCCCAGTATTCACAGGACTAATAATTGTATTTATTTTTTATATCAATAAGATTACTTACTATGAAATGCACGATATCAGTTGAAAAATTTAAGAAGGCGCTTGCGGCAGTCGAAACACTTTCGCGTAAGGGTGTGCTTCTTTCGGTCCTTGAAAAAGTGTATGTTGCCGCATCGGGAAATACGCTGATGTTTTATACAACCAATCTACGTTCGTCTGTTTTTTATACTGTTCCTGCGCGCGTTGTTGATGAGGGTGAACTACTATGTGATGGTGGACGTATTTTGCAGGCGCTGCAGCATGTAAAAGACGAACAATGCGACTGCACTGTCGATGGCGGGATATTGCACGTAGTGACATCGCAGGTGACAGTTGATGTTCCCTTGTATCCTAAGGATGATTTTCCTGTTCCTCAAGAAAACACTTCGGTCAATGGTATGCAGCTTACAGTGCGTGATTTTACTGCTATGGTTGATGGTGTGTCATTTGCGGCAGCTGCTGGTGAGGCGCATCCCGAATTAGGGAATGTTTTTATTCGGACTACCGAAGGCAACTGTGTTGCTGCTGCAACTGATTCGTTTCGCCTTGCCGAGACGAAGACTAAAGGATCCCATGATATGTTTTCTGATGGTGTGTTGGTTCCTCAGCCACTACTGGCAATGCTGACAAAAATCATGCAGTCGTTTGATGAAAAAGCACAATGTACGCTTTCGGTTATTGATTCAACATTGCAATGCACGCTTGAAAACTTGGTGGTGCGCATCCAGCTGGCTCAGGGGTCATTTCCTGAATATGAACGAATTATGCCTAAGTCGACTGCAACCGAATGCGTTATAAGCACATCTGAACTTTTGTCATCGTTTAAGCTTTGTGGTGCATTTTCGGACTTATTTCATAAGGTAAAAATTACCATTGATCCCAAAGCGGGAACATGTACTATTGCGTCACAAAACCAAGGAAGCGGTTCTGCAACGGTTGTTGTGCGCGCCCAAGTAAAAGGAGAAGCGCTTGAATGTATGGTAAACGCAGGCTATATTATTCCATTTTTACAACGTGCACATACCGACACTATTGCAATTACGTCCGAGGGTAATCAAAAGCCGTTATTAATGGTACCGCATGCAGGCAAAGACTATCGGTACATTATTATGCCGATTTCAGGGTAGATATGAACCATATCCTTGATTACTTTAAAAAATATTCGGCGATAACCGAAAATGGCGTCGCTCAAAAAAAAGCGGCCCATGCAGTTTTAATGGCGCATGATCTTGGTTTAAACGAGGATGCGGTCATGGTGAAGGGGCATACGGCAAAGATTTTTTGTACCACGGCAATTGCGGCTTATATTCGTACCCACGAACAACAACTGATCGCCGAGCTGCGCGCCAAGAACGTCCTGATCTCGCGCATTGCGACCGTGATTATAGCGTAACTAATACTGTTTCGGTTGCCTTGTTAAATACGGTGTCAACAACGGTAAGGCCAATCTCAGCGTTACCTGCTGCCGATTCAATAAAGTCACTCACTGGAATTTCAAACGAAAACGTGTCACCAGTTGGCATCTGGGATAGCGCCTTGATGCCATTTATAGTTGCAGTAAAGCTTGCAAGGTTAAATTCGTGCTCAACGGTTGCTTCGCAGCGTGCGACTGACCCGACCATATCACAATCAAACTCTTCGATTTTGGGCATGTTTGATTGGGTGTGTATATTGTCGCTAAAGGTTGGCTTTTGGGTTGTTTGCACCGCTTCAGGATGTTGATTGATCCATAACTGCGCACCGTATTCAAAGCGCGCGTATTGGTTATCGCTTGCCGGATTGCTTGGCGCTGCGCCGGCCACGTTGCCGCGGTCGATCCAGTGCAAAATGTCATGCGGATTAGGTGATGCGACGAAAGTTTTTTTAGTTTCATCCGGCGTCAGATCGGTCGCAAGGCCGCCTGATATAGTATCGATTGTAAACGTATCGCCGCCTTGCCATACGCCGCGCAAAATTGGTTTTGCGTTTATTGAAACGGGTGCAGGTGCGATAAAGGATGTATAGGGGATTTTTGCAAACGACGCATCAAAGTACTGGCGCCATGGCTTTATATTGATTGACGACCCTTTTTTCATCGAGGTGTTGTTGTTGTTTCCGCTCCATACGCCGACCACCAAGTTAGGCGTGTAGCCAATCAGCCATGCATCCTTGTTGCTGTTGGTGGTACCAGTTTTTGCGGCAACTGGGGTGTTGGCAAAGTAAAGGCCTGATTGTGCGCCAAATAATGGTGTGCGCGCAACATTGTCAGATAATACGTCGTTTAGTTGGCGTACTGCTTCGGGTGAATATACTGGGTCACCCTTCGATTCGACGGTTGCAATGACTGTGCCGTTTTCGTCTTCGACGCGAGTAACTGCGCGCGGCTCGACGTGGGTGCCATCATTGGCAAACGATCCATATGCCGATGTAAGGTCAAGCAAGGTTACTTCGCCGCCTCCCAATACGAGTGTTAATCCATAACGGTTCGCGTCGGTAAGCGTGCTAATGCCGGCAGCCTTTGCCTTGTTAAGCGCGTTTTGAATACCGACCATGTAAAACAATTTTACCGCCGGGACGTTGCGTGATTCGGCAAGCGCATTGCGAAGTTGCATAGGCCCCTTATATAACCCGTCGTAGTTGCTTGGCGAATAACAGGGTGCTGTGTCAGCCATACTTGCAACCGGACAGTCGGTGCTAAACTGTGTCTTGGTATCAAATATGGCCGTATCAGGAGTAAATCCTTGTTCAAAAGCCGTTGCATAAATGATCGGCTTAAACGCCGAACCTGGTTGACGCTTGGCAATCGCGACGTTGTATTTGCCGTCGATGTCAGGGTCGCTGTAGCCGCGCGATCCGACCATCGAAATGATGTCTCCGTTTTTTGGATCAAGCGCAACCAATGCCGCATTTGACGCGTTCCATTCTTTTTCTGCTGCCAGTGCGTGGTCGCGGATGATCTTTTCCGCCTTGTCTTGCAGTTCTAAATCAAGAGTTGTGTATACTTTTAACCCACCGCGCTCAATCACTGATTCGTCGATAATATCTGGTAATGTTGACATAACGTACTCGACAAAGTGAATCGCATGACTTGATTGGTCGCCGCGTTCCAAAAAGGCAACCGCTTCGCTTTTTGCCGCTTGGTATTGGTTTTCGGTAATCATTCCCAGTTCCTTCATGCGTAGCAGTACATAATTTTTGCGTATCTCAAGAGCATCAACATGTTTGCCATATGGCGAAAGGTAACTTGGTGCGTTTGGGATCGCCGCCAAGTATGCCGCTTCGGCCAAGGTCACGTCTTTGGGTTCTTTGCCAAAAAAAGCTTCGGTTGCTGTGCGGATACCGTACATGCGTCCGCCGTATGGCGCTTCGTTAAGGTAGATCGTCAAAATTTGGTCTTTCGTGTAGCGCTTTTCGATTTTCAACGCCAAAATCCATTCCTTCATTTTTCGTACCGCTGTTTGATCGGTTGTCAAAAGCGCGTTTTTAATGACCTGCTGGGTAATGGTCGAGCCGCCTTGGATCGAACCGCTGCGCAGTCCTAACTTTGTCATGACAGTCAAAAAGACCGCACGCATGGTCGAAACAACTACTACGCCCTTGTGCGTATAAAAGCGCGAGTCTTCGATCGCAACAACTGCGTTTTTGATATCAGGGCTGATGTTTGGGCTATCAATCACAATACGGTTTACATCACCACCGGTTGAATACAATTTTTTTCCTTCGCGGTCATACAAATCAATCGATTGCACTACTTTGCGAGTGTCAAAACTTTCGATGTCGGGAATCTGTAAAATAACACCCCACACAATAATGCCGGTGATCGAAATAAGTGCTAGGCCTGCGATGCCGTAGATCCACGCCATTGTCGGGATACGCTTGGTGTGCCTATGTACCTTGTGGCCAATTTTGTGCGCGCGTTCAAGCGCCGGGCTGATATGTTTGTGAACTTTTTTTATGCCGTCCGAAATGTGTTTTTTCTTATCCATTTTGCCATTATGGCATACAAAAAGACCGCTGGGTAGCGGCCGTTTTGCGTTATTATACTGTAATTTTTACAAATTTCTTTTTTCCAACCTTAAGAGTGACGGGTATGGTAATTGCGTATTTGTAGTCAGTAATTTTTTCTTCGCTTTGCTCGTGCATGACCTTGATTGCGCCTTCGTCGATCAGCCGGCGAAAGTCTGACTTTGATTCGACAAGATTATTTTCGGTAAGCACGTCGATTAAAAGGGTGTCGACGCCCACGGTAATACTTTTGATATCATCCGGAATGCCACCATCTGAAAAAGTCTTTTCCCAATTTTCTTGCGCCATTTCTGCGAGTTCTTTACTGTGGTACAACGTGACCAGTTCGCGACCAAGGCGCTTTTTATTTTCCATCGCCTTAGTTGCATCAAGCGCATTAATCTCATCTTCGCTCATATTGGTACACAAAATCATGTATTTGCTGATCAGATCGTCGCGCACGCTCATAATCTTGCCAAACATGTCGTTCGGCTCGTCGACGATCGTAATGATGTTACCCCATGAGGTAGACATTTTGCGCCCATCAGTGCCTTCGATCATTTGCACGGTCATGATATCTTGTTCGTCCATGTTGTGGGCTTTTTGCAGCACGCGGCCAGCTTGCAAGTTAAACAGCTGGTCAAAGCCGCCTAGTTCAACATCGGATTGTACTGCAACACTGTCGTATCCTTGCATAAGCGGGTACATAAATTCGCGCAGTGAAATTTCGTCGCCACGTTCGTAGCGGTCGCTAAAGTTGCGCCGGCGAAGCATCTGCTGCACCGAAAAATGTTCGGCCAGTGTGGCGATGTCATTAAAATTGAGTTTTCCAAGCCACTCGCTATTATAGCGAAGTTCGGCTTTGTCAAGATTAATTATTTTTCCTAACTGCGCCTTATAGTCAGAAAGGTTTTGGTCAATTTGTTCGCGCGTAAGCATCGGGCGTTTGCCGTCTTTGTCGGATGCGTCGCCAACCTGTGCGGTAAAGTCGCCGACAATAAGCACTATTTTGTGTCCAAGGTCTTGAAATGCGCGAAGCTTGCGTAAAGCAACCGCACGGCCAATATGAATTTTTGGGCCGGTTGGATCAATACCAAACTTGATGCGCAGTTCTTGCCCCGAAAGAAGTGCTGCCTTAAGGTGGTCTTTTACAAATATTTCTTCGACGCCGCGGGTCAGTAGTTCGTTAATTTTTTGTTCGTCAGTGATAACTGTCATATGCTGGTACTGTAGCATATTTTGCCAATTGTTAAAGCTGGTTGGCTATATAAAAACCCCGCAGAGGCGGGGTTTTTATATTAACCGTTGTAGTCTTCTTCGTCTTCGTCCGAATCCTCATCGTCACCAAATTCACTTTCGACCTCTTCGCCATCAGCTTCTTCGTCCAGTTCTTCGTCAAAATCGTCACCATCTTCGTCGGCTAGATCATCCTCGTCCAAAAAGCCTTCCTCGGATTCACCCTGGCCTTCCTCCTCCTCGTAATCATCAGTGTACTTGTCGTCGTCGTACATATTCTTTTCCGCGTGCGCGGATCTTATGCTTATAATGCCTCGCGGCGTTTACAAAAGAATATGTAACATACTTAAAAAACGTGTGCAAGGGATTTTTTACACAGGTCGCGCCGTTTTCAGGTGGGCACTGCATGTTAATGCAACAGCAATTGCGTCCATCTCATCGTCAAGCATTTTCTTACTCCCTAAATCAACCAAAAGCCTGGTCATTTTATCCATTTCAGCCTTGGTGGCGCGCCCGTTTCCGGTAATTGCTGCTTTTATTTGCAGCGGGGTAAAGGTGTGCACTTCGACATTGTGATCAAACGCCTGGGCGCGTACCATGCCAATCACTTGTGCGACGCCAATCACCGTCGAGACATTGTGTTCGGCAAATACTGACTCTACTGCAACCATATCGGGCGTATATTCGCCAAATACTTTTTTTAATTCACCCCAAATTGCCTCAAGGCGTTTTTCAAGTTCGCCACGATGCGCTGGGGTAAAGCAGGCACTGTAGATTATTTTTTCACCATCTGATGATTTCTCGATCACCGCTAAACCCAGGCGGTCGTAGCCAGGATCGATTCCCAGTATGTTAAGCGGCTTCGTCATCGCTGATATTCGTTGCGACGTTTTGTACGTCGTCATGGTTTTCAAGCGCCTCGATCAGCGCTTCGATTTTTTCGGCATCACTGTCGTCAATTGCGACAAAACTCTGTGCTTGGTACTCACTATCCGCCTTTACAAAATTCCACATGACCGATCCTGGAGTTCCCAAGCTTGCATTATGCGTATCCAATAGATGGCGCAGTTCTTGGCTGGTGCGATTATTGTTGTCGGTTAAGCCTTCAATAATTAATTGAACGCCTGCTGGACCGTATGCTTCAAACAATACTGGCACCATATCTTTTGCTTCAGAGGCTTTTGCAATCGCCCGATCAATCGTATCATTGGGCATGTTTGCCTTGCGAGCTTTTTCAATTGCGGCAATTAACCCTGGTGCAGTTTTATCCCCTTTGGCTTTTTTTGCTTCAACCGAAATCGCGCGCGAAAGTTTAACAAACATGCGCGATTTGCCCGCATCGTTTGCTGCCTTTTTTCGTTTTATTTGCGCCCATTTGTTATGTCCGGCCATAACCTTATTTACTAGAAGCAATATATTCTAACCCTGCGTCAGTAATACTTCGTCCGCGAGGGGTCTTTTCAATAAATCCAATCTGCAAAAGATACGGTTCGATAACGTCCTCAAGCGTCGCTTCCTCTTCGTTCATTGATGCTGCCAATGTCTTTACGCCCGTCGGGCCGCCTTTGTACGTCTCGGCAAGTGTCTTTAGGTAGGTACGGTCGATTGCATTTAATCCGTTATCGTCGATCGAAAGCATTTTTAATGCTTCGGCGACGGTCTGTGCATCCAAACTTTTTTCGTGCACTTGGCCAAAATCGCGTGCGCGTTTTAAAAGGTAATTTGCGGTTCGCGGGGTTCCGCGGCTGCGTGTCGCGATTGCACGCTTTCCATCTTTGTTAATTTGCACTTGCAAAATTTTTGCCGAGCGTTCGATAATTTCTTCGATATCTTCGACGCTGTATGGTTCAAGCCGATGCACACCGCCCGAAAAGCGCGATCGTAGTGGAGCCGAAATGTCAGCAACACGCGTCGTTGCGCCAATTAATGTAAATGGTGGTAATCCTAACTGCACGGTGCGCGCACTAGGGCCCTTGCCGATAATAATATCCAAAACGCCCGACTCGAGCGCAGGGTATAATACTTCTTCGATGCGCCTATTCAACCGATGGATTTCGTCGATAAATAAAATGTCGCCCTCTTGTAGGTTCGTTAAAATGCTAGCCAAGTCGCCAACTTTTTCGATGGCTGGGCCCGATGTAATGCGTAGCGCCGCGCCAACGGTTTTAGCAACTAAGTGGGCAAGGGTGGTTTTGCCAAGCCCCGGCGGGCCGTAAAACAAAATGTGTTCGGGTGGTTGGTTTCGCGCAACAGCGGCCGTAAGCAAAATATGAATATTGTCTTTTACCCCTTTTTGCCCAACGTATTCGTCCCACGATGCAGGGCGAAGTTTGGGGTCTAGGGTAGTATGTTCTTTCTTTTGCTCGCTCATGAGGCGAGTATACCATATGCAAAAAAGATTCCAGGCAAACAAAAAAGTCAGTGCACATGCACCAACTTTTTGTTCTTTTTGGGCTAATTTTAGTCGATTCCAGCTAACTCCCAATTTTCACCGTCTTTGGCCCACAAGGCAGTAAAATTTTTGCTGTCGCTATCGGTAAATGTTACCAAAAGTACTTCGGGATATTGGCCGCAGGCAGGCTTGTAGGCAATATCCGAAATGCTGGTCACATTTTTTACTACGGTACCTTGCGAGGTAAGATAGCAAAAGCTATTCATTTCGAGCAGGGGTTTGTCTTTAATAAACACATTGGTCATAATACCGGCAGTTGTTTCTATTACTACTAATGTGTCGTTCCCAATTTTTTCGTATCTGATTGTGGTTTTTTCTTTGTCTGCAAATGCAACAAACGATAAAAACAGTGCTGCGAGAGTTAAAACAATTTTCATGGTGCTTGGTTTTTTTGAGTGAAAAATATGGTGATATTACACGCCCATAAGGGATGAGCGGGCAAAAACACCATAATTTCCAACGAAAAGCGATTTATTTGATTATTGGCCATTTTTGTACTTTTGTCAATGATTTGAGTGCAAAACGCCCGGTTTTCCTTTGTTTTCAGAAAAACAGTGTAGGGTACTTGACTTTTATATTCAAAACTGCTATAATACCCTTAAGAATCGAATAAGAGTATATTTTCCACAGTTTGTCCACAACACGCTATTTGCAGTTGTGTCAAAACGATTATATACTATTCGCCGCTGTGAAGATTTGTAATCTCTAAGCAATCGGGTCTCAAAAAGCAATTGGTTTTATAAGTAGGACGAACTGGTATTTGCGCTTGTACGCATCTGTCTGGATCTATCCTTGTTATACTACCAGACTGCATGCCCCAGGGTGTGCAGGATTGCTTGGAGGTTACAGATACGCTTCACTAAACAAAAAAACGCCGTACGGCGTTTTTTTGTTTTTCTGTTCGTGGTAGAATACAGGCGCAAACAAGCTCATGTTTAAATTCTTTTTTTTCAAGATAGCACCACTGTGCCTAATTATTTTTGGTGTGACCTATGCGTCATCAGTTTTAGCTGTAGGAAAATATCGTCCAGGTGAAACAATGAATCCAGATTGCTATCCAGGTGATAGTGGTTGCTCGGTGGATATTAATGAAGGTGTCTCGATTGGTGACACCGTAAGTTCCGGAACAGCAGGAGGACTCTTATTTTTAAATTCTGATAACGAATTATCTCAGGATCGTAATTTTTTCTACGATGTTGCGAATCATAGCTTGGGAGTAGGAACGAAGTCACCTCAGGCATTAGTTCATATCTATGCTTCA
>CAYXKF010000004.1:0-71450 GCA_964464735.1 uncultured Candidatus Saccharibacteria bacterium
CTATTATCGTTCCATCAGAATTATAAAATTGCACATATATTTTTACGGCATCGGATACCGGAAAATACGGATGAAGCCCCATCGCCACCGGAAGTGACTTTTCAGATTCCTGATTCACGACCGTTTGAGTAAACACACAGGTAGCTGGGTTTTCAAACCCCGCGGCCAGAGTGAGTAAAAAGTCGTACGGATATATTTCTTTAGTTTCATCGTTTGCAACCAGCGTTTGGATAAATCCCGTTTCAGTCTTTTCGAAATTCCAATTTGACGAATCTCGCGCAAAACCATGGCGCGCCAGGTTTTCAGAAACACCAGCATTTGGAAACAATATAGGCATGCCACCGCGAATCGGCGCATCAACTACCAGTGAAGCGGGATCAAAATATAAAACTTCTTTTCCATTAAGTACGAGCGAAACAACAACTCCCCCACGCCCAGGACAAAAAGAAGCAAAAGAATTCTCGAATGGTTGTGTGGTTTGAAGGGTCATTGAATTACAAGACCTCTTTTTGATAACAACTTTCACAATAAACGATCTCAGGTCGGTTATCAGAATACGAAGTTTGGAACGCATTTTGACAATGTCCCGTATGATCATGAGTATCTTTTGTACACGTGCAAGTTCTTGAATACAGATTAAGGCCATTCTTAAGTTGCAGTCGGTCATAATGCCGGCAGTTTGAACATTTTGTTGGAATGGGCAAATTATGTGTTTTATAAAAAGTAAGCTCTGATGGGATAAGCCGAAAGGCAGTCGAACATTTAGCCAACTGGTTGCCCTTGCTTTCACATTCAATGATTTCGTTAACAAACGTATCTGAAACTTCTGCTGCTGTTTTGGGAACATTTCCGGCACTTATGGTTGCAGAATAATTTCGCACATCTTCGTCTTTCCAAGCATATCCTTTTTGAAGCGCTTGATCTTTGGTAAGCGGAAAATGATCCTGCGCAACGGTTTCGTTATAGCCAAAATGCGAAATCTCGGATGGGAAAAAGTCCCCAAAGCGATATTCTCGCCCATCTTTATCAACGTATGGCATATCGTTCATATGTTTGATAATTTTTGGAACCAATTCTAAATATTCTTCTTTGGTGTATTGCTTATTTAAAATGCAGTAATTTTTGCTTCCGACCGAAGTACATCCAAACAAGTTACTACTTGATGCAAGGATCTCCCGACAGTAATAGATATTTTGGCATTGTGCCCAGCAGTTAATGCAACTAATAATCGTGTTTTGGCTATCACCCACACCCATGCAGTTATACGCACGCTCAAGACCGCCGCCCCACATGGTCACATCTTGTATGTCTTTTGATTTTGCGATAAATACGAACTGCGAATATTTTACCTCTTCACCGCCGACAATTTCGTACGACTTGGTTACATTTTTTGATTCGTTGATATATTCGCCGGTTACATTGGCGTTTTTGGTGCCTGTCATATAGCGGCGCGGAAATTGCATCTGAAATTCACTAAATTGTTTCATCAAAGCAACAAGCGAATCGCGGTTACCATCGTACAGTTTTGCTATTTTTTGTTCATACGTTTCTTTATCAAATTGTTCATTAAAAATGCAGTATTTCTTTCCACGCAGATTAATGCATCCAAAACAGTTAGTACAACCCGAAAGATTGCGCGATAGCCACACTTCGACGCAGTTTTCGCAGTCGATAGAATAAAAGGTCTTAAAGCTTCTACGAACATTGACGCATTCGTAGCAATGGTCAAGCTGGTCAACCATGTAGGTGTCGTAGGTATTTTTACTTCGCTCGACATAGGTACCGTACGCGCAATCTTCGTCGTAGTCAGAATTGAAAATCAGATAACAGTTCTTAAGAGCCGAAACGATATTCGTGTAATCACTATTAACCATCGTCGTATACATGACCGACGGAGAAATCTCTGGGCATTTATTCCATAGTTCTTTTACTTGTTCCAAAAACGGACGTGAAAAATCGACGTCCATGCCGTACGAAAGCGCATCCCATTTATCTGACCACCAGCATTTGGTGCAGTAGACCGGAAACTTGGTACCTTCGGGATACATCGAGATTTTATTTTCACCGCACAAATCACAGGTTCGTTTATATAGTGTCCGTACATTTAAATGCGTCATGCGCTGGATCATACGGCATTGCGGGCAGGTCGTCGGAGGCACGACATTCATCATCGAGTAAAAGTCAAAGTCGGCCGGATCGATCGTAAAATTACAAGCACATGTTTTGCATACTTTTGATTCAGCGTTCATAGGCGCATTATACAATTTCTTGCTGATAGCACGATTCACAATAGACAATCTTTCCTTCGACCGGGTCGTGCATTGTTTTAATAGCCTTAGCACATCGCGCACAATTTGCTTCATACGTTTTTGGCATATTTGTCACCGTAAATCGCTCTTTTTCACGGCACTTCGGACACTCTGAAGCGATTGGCAGATTCATCTTTTGATATAGTACGAACTCGCCTTGAGGAATTCGATAACAACGGCCGCAAACGGTACATCCTATAATCTCATTCAACACACTTTCAGTTGTTTCGGCAATCGACTGGGGCAGTTCGTTTCCTGAAATTGTTTTTTGATAGGTATTTTCGGTTTTATCGGCCCAATTGTAGCCTTCTTGCAAAGCCTGTTCTTTTGTTTTCTCGAAGAACTTCGAAGCATTCGAGTCTATATAAGGAAACGGAGCAAACTGCGGAGGAAAAAATTCACCGTAGGGGTAAATTCGACCCAGCGAATCAACATACGGATTACTTTTCATATCTTCAACAATACGATCGCGAAGCTTTTGAAAATCGTCTTTCGAGTACTGCTTGTTCAATATGCAATATTCACGCCGCTTAAGATTGGCACACCCAAAGTTGTTTTTTGCTCCGATGCAGAAACCGCAATACTCCAGGTTCATTCCGCTCCCAAAACAACCAAAAGAAAACTTGATGTTTTGGATATCTTCGCCTGATACCGCAGTTTCATATGCCAAACTAGCGCCATTTCCCCATCCATAGTAGTCCATACAGTTTTCAGCCTTGGGAACTGACACGAATTGGCAGTATTTCGAGTCCTCGACACCTGAGCACATATAGCAGTTATGCGCATTCTTCGATTCGTAAATATAGTCGCCGGATACATTTAAGTTTTGTGAATTGCCGGTATATTCGCGATACGGCAATGTATGCCAAAATTCATGCGCGCGCTTTTTAAAATTGTGAATCCCATCGCGAGTGTCCAAACGCAATTCTTTCACTTTATTAGTATAATCTTCTTTGGAATACTGTTGATTCAAGATGCAATAATTTTTTCCTCGCAAATTTACACATCCAATACAATCACTACAACCATAGCAATTTCGAGAAAACCATACATTACTGCAGTCGTCACACGTGTGCGAGAAAAACATCTTGTTACAACGGCCAAGCCCGACTGATTGGTAACATAATTCACTTTTATATGCACGAAATACATCAAGGGTATCCTTTACCGTATTTAAGAATGCCGAATGGTATACATATTCGCAGTAATCAGCCCAGAAGGTCATGTAGCAGTCTTTCGAGAACGCGATCGCATTCGTATAGTCACAATTCTTCAGCGAAGTATACAGCGCATCCTTTGCATAGTGAGGCGTTTTACTGCGCAGTTCGCTCCACTGCTCTAGGAAATTTCGGCTTGGATCGTAGTCCATTGCGTATTCGGTTCCATCCCAATCGTCAGCCCACCAGCAGGGATCGCAGAAAACTTTCGTTGGATCCTCGGGTCGATACATTGTCAATGTTTTGATACCACATTTATCGCAGTTGCGAAAATGCACGCCCCACGCATTACCGAACGCAAGACGGCGCGTCATCCGGCATGTCGGGCACCATGTCGGCGGGGGAACTTTTACTTTTTCGTAAAACCCAAAATCGTCGGGCTCGATAACGAATGCTGATTTGCAGTTTTGGCATTGCCGTGTTTCGTTTTGCATGACTAATGAAGTTCTTGCTGATAACAGTGATCGCAATAAATAACCCCGTCATTTGAATCATATACTGTCTTAAACATATTAGGGCATGCATCGGTGCCATGGTTATGCATTCCAGTATTGGCATGAACACCTGCTTCGTCCTTTACCCCTTTACAGTGACATTGTTCGTCCTTTAAGCGAAAACCTTTCATTACTGCCAGTCGTTCATACGTACGGCAGTTTGGACAGGTATCAGGCAGCGGTATCCCTAATTTTGAATACAACTGAAGTTCTTGCTCAATAAGCCGAAATGCCGTCGTACATTTGCCATGGGTGGCATCCCCTTTATTCTTGCATTCTAAAACTTTGCCTACCAAAAAATCATTTTCTGTAATTACATCAGGAATATCTTCATACTTATAGTCGGGAGAATACGCCCGCTCTTCTTGCTCTTTCCACTTCAAGCCACCAGCCAGCACAGCATCTTTCGTAAGCGGAATCCAATCAGCAGCCATCGTCTCATTGTATGCATATGGACTAAGAGTCATAGGGAAAAACTCGCCCCATTCGCCGGTCGCAAGCATATGATCTTTTATCTTTTGATAAAGTGTTTGGTATTCTTCTTTCGAATAGCGCTTATTCAAAATACTAAATTCCCCTTTCTTTAAACCAATGCATCCAAGCAACTCGTTCCCCGAATGGCAGTAATCCGAATAGTGGACATTCTTTCCTTTTAGGCAAAATACAACAACCATACTTCCATATGATTCGTCGGCAGTTGCGGTTTCATACGCCAGCTCCGCACGTCCGGTTACCGAGGCATCGTAACAATTTTTACCGCTATCGCCCATAAATAGATATTTACCATCCTCGAAGTCGCGATGGAAAAAGGTTTCTTTGGCATTTTTACAGTTGACTAACACGTCGCCAGTACAATTGACACACTGGATCATATTTGCATACGGGCGCGGATGCACGCGGATCATTTCGGCAAGCTCAGTATGATATCCATTGATTGCCGCGCGTGAATTAAGCATCATTTCTTTTTTCTTTTGTTCGTATTCTTCTTTCGAATATCCTACGTTTCGAATGTGATATTTTTTGTTGCGAAGGCCGACACACAAAATACAATCGGAACAGCCTTTCAGGTCGTGTGACAAATAGCAGTCGGTACAGCTGAAAGAATAGCGGCAATAAGCGCACCGGGCACATTTTTCTAGCCGGATACCCTGGCAACACATTTCGCTATGATACGTATACAACCCATCAATACTGTCTTTCACCCAACCCGTCATATACGAATACGCGACATTTTCAAGCTCCCATGCACAGACCGAAAGGTAGCAATTTTTAGAATAAAAATGGTCATAGGTGTATTCGCAGTTCGTACTCCCAACGCCATCATCGTTGACCATGGCAATGCGCGGCACTACTGAATAAAGTTCTTTAAATTGCTCGAAGAAGGGTCGGGTAAAATCAAAGTCCCGAGCATAATTGTGGCCGCTCCAATCATCACTCCACCAGCAGTGATGGCAATATACCGGAAATGGCGAATTAGCCGGATATGTCGCAATAATATTTTTTGAGCACCTATCGCACGTGCGCCGATAATACGAGCGCTCGTTACGATGGACAAGCCGCCGCTGCAGCCGGCATGCCGGACATAATTTTGGCGCAGGTACACCGATTTTTTCATAAAATCCAAAATCGTCGGGCTCGATGATAAATTGTCCCTTACAATTTGCACAGCTGCGTGTTTCACTTTGCATGCCCATAGTATATATCAAATTTATATTGCGCAAAACAAAAACCGCCCGATTAGGCGATTTTTGTGATCTTTACTTTTGTAAATGGTTGGCGGTGTCCGTAGCGGCGGTGATAGTTAGACTTTGCGCGAAATCGCTGGACCAAAATCTTCTTTCCTCGGCCTTCTTCCATAACCATGCCTGACACAGTGCTCGTTAGGTATGGAGACCCGACAGTGCTGGTTCCTGCTGCAGTGTTGGCAGTAAGGATAACCTTATCAAATACGACAGTCCTGTCATCCTTGATAGATTTTGCTGGAAGCTTCTCGATAGTGATGGTTGCCCCTTCTGATACCAAGTATTGCTTTCCGCCGGTCTCGATAACCGCGATTTGTGATGCTGTTTTCTTTGCCATATGGCGGCTACTGTAGCACGTCTTGGCAAAAAGCGCAAGACACGACGTTTTACCCATACCTATAGGCAAATCGCTTTAAAAGCCATGCCTGATATGGTAAAATTGCGGCCATGGTAGAAAAACATACTTTTGGCCCTGTTACTTGGATCGACATCGATTCGCCGACCTCAAGCGATATTGAAAACGCAACAAAAGATAATTTAGTGATGAGCGAAGCTTTGGTGAACGAACTGTTGTTTCCAAGCCCGCGCGGACGCCTTTTTAAGGACGGCGAAGCATTATGCATTACGCTGCACTTTCCTATTGTCTCGTACCACCACAGCAATACGCACGTCGAGGAAATTGATTTTGTCATCACTCACGACCATCTAATCACGACCCGTTTTTGCGATGTCATGCCTCTGCACGAAGTGCGCCGTAAGTTAACAGTTGCCCAAGAACTTAACCGTTTGCCGTTTCATAGCGGTTTTGACTTATTTGCAATCGTGATCAGCGAGCTGTATAGCGCCATGGACCCAGAACTGTTAAAAGTTGACCGCTATATTGTTGATGCCGAAAAAAATATTTACGAGGGAAACCAAAAACTAGCCGTCGAACAAATTTCGCGCACGACCAAACGCATTATGAACTTCCGTCGTGCACTGCAATACCACCCCGAAGTATTTATTGCGTACCGACAACTGATTGCAAGCGGGCATGCACCTACGTCGACCCAAATTATCGACCAGTTGATTCATGAATCAACACGACTGGTTTCGATGGTTGATGAACAAAAAGCAACAATCGAAGAATTTGCCGAAACAAATAAGACTCTTTTGTCGACCCACAACGAAAACGTTATGAAAGTCTTTACCATTCTTGCATTCATTACCTTCCCCTTGACCTTGCTGGTAAGCATCTTGGCGCTCAATGAAAAAGTGCATGCGTTTGCCAATACCATCGAAGGTACTATGACTCTTATTGGTATCTCAATTATTGTTGCCGTCGCTATGATGATTTACTTTAAGCATAAAAAATGGATCTAACATGAAACCGATTCGCCTAACTAATACGCTCAGCAAACAAAAAGAAGTATTTACACCGATCACCGGCGGCAAAGTTGGCATGTACCATTGCGGGCCGACGGTATACTGGACACAACATATTGGCAACATGCGTGCGGTAACCATTTCTGATATTGTGCGCCGAGTATTCAAATACAACGGGTATGATGTCACCTTAGTACGAAATTATACTGATGTTGGCCACTTAACCGGCGACAATATTGGCGATGCCGATACGGGCGAAGACCGTATGACCAAGGCAGTGCGACGCGAGAACCTGACGCCCGACGAAATCGCAAACAAATATATTGCGGTTTACAACAACGACATCGCAAGTCTAAATGTTATTCCTCCAAGCCACGATCCGCGTGCAACCGATTACATTCAACAAATGATAGAACTGGTCAGCGAGCTTTTGAAAACAGGCCATGCCTATACAACCGATTACGCGGTATACTTTGATGTTTCAACTTTCCCCGACTACACCAAACTGTCTGGGCAAGAATTAAGCAAACTTGAGGCTGGCGAAGGGCATGGAACAGTTACCGACAACAACAAAAAGAATCCAAACGACTTTGCATTATGGTTTTTTAAAGCCGGATCACACGCAAATGCTTTGCAAACATGGCAGTCCCCTTTTAGCTCGCCACTGGTTCAAAACGGCGAAGGGTTTCCTGGTTGGCACATTGAATGTTCGGCAATGAGCAAAGCATTTTTAGGAAACACCTTTGACATTCACATGGGCGGAATCGAACATATTCCGATTCATCACACTAACGAAATTGCCCAAAGCGAATGTGCAAACCATGCACACTTTGTAAACTATTGGCTGCATAACGAACACTTACTTGTCGACAATAAAAAAATGGCAAAGTCCGAAGGTACTTCGTATACCATTGCCGACATTACTGGAAAAGGATTTAGCCCAATGGCACTTCGATACTTTTTTTTGCAATCACACTATCGGTCAAAGCAAAACTTTACCTGGGAAGCACTTGAAGCGTCGCAAACTGCATATAAAAAACTTAAAGCCACTGTGGTCGCTTTGCCGCACAATGGAGCAATCAACGACACCTACAAAGATCGCTTTTTAGAAGCAATAAACGATGACATCAATATTTCTGCTGGCCTGGCAGTTGTTTGGGAATTATTAAAAGACACCAGTGTTTCGGATGCCGACAAAAAAGCAACTATTTTGGATATTGATACGGTGCTTGGATTAAACTTAGACGAAGTTGAAACAATTGAAATTCCCGCCGAAGTTCAAAAACTATTAGACGAACGCAAAGTTGCCCGCGAACAAAAAGATTTCAAAAAATCAGACGAACTACGCGATCAAATCAAAGCGCTTGGATTCGAAGTAAAAGATTCAGCAGACGGCCAAAGTATTTCAAAACTGTAATTATTTTTCAGTACTTATTTCAAACGACACCGGACAGCCAATTATCGAGGCAAGCTTTTCAACCGGAATAACGCCGGTTAGTTCGCTGCCATCAGGAAAGCGCCACGTCGGATACGCCATAACTTTTTGGGCTTTGCATTCTTCGGTCTGACCATTACCATCAGGAGCCGAGCATTCAACATACGGAAGGTCGGTATAAGTTGTTTTAAACAATGCTTTTTGCTGCGCACAATGCGGGCACCAAGAAGCGCCGTAAAACAACACACCGTTTTGTTTTAGACACTGGGCAGTATTCATAACAACCCGTGGTTGCACTGGTACTGCTTCTGTTTTTTCAGTTACGGTAATTTGTTCGGGAGCTATTGGCAAAACAGCATCATCTGAACTTAGCACAATCCGCGAATCAAGCGCAGGTGGAATTTCCCAGACCTTATCTTGAACCTTAGGCTTGAACCACGTAAAAGGATTCCACCACACAGCCAATGCGACTGATGGTACGGTGGCAATAATCACAACTGCGGCTAATAAAAACGAGAAATGCTTTTTCATATAGATAAACAGTAACGCATTTGTACAAAAAATCAATGATGATGGCCCGCGTGCTCGATAAGCCTAGTCTCGCTTTCGATCTGTTCGCTGCTTCCCACTTCGGATTTTTTAATAAGCATCCATGATGCAATAAAGGTCGTTATTGGTACTGCCAAAATAAGCCCGATTGATCCGACCAAAATACGCACAATTTCGGTTGCAAACATTTCTTGGTTGATAATTGGTACCGAATTGCCCATCGCACCAGTGTGTGAAGAACTATAAAACTGAAGCAGTAATAAAAGTGGCAGTGACGCACCGACGTACGCGATCGCCAAAGTATCAACCAATGCGCCAATATGCTCGCGACCCATACGGATTGCGCGCTTATAAATTGAAGTGCGCGGAATATGCGGCGCGATCTTGTGAAGTTCCTCGACTGAAATTGCCTGACTAATTGCAATATCGTATAGCACACCCAAAAGTCCGATCATGATTCCGCCAAACAATAATCCGGCAAAATCAATCTTATTGGGAATTGCCGCGCTTAGATAAATGGCTTCTTCGTCACCTAATCCGGTTAAGTGCCCAAAGTGCATCGCACCGTACGCAAGCAACCCGGCAAAAACAACTGTCCCCAACATGCCCAAAACCGCTGCGCTGGTTGTCTTGTTAAATCCATGCGTAATGTATGATCCTACGACAATAATGACGGATGCCACAACAATACTTACCAGCACCGGCGAATAGCCGTGCAATATTGCCGGCATCAAAACGTATAAAATCAATACGATGCTTCCAGCCAAACTAACCAGTCCGCGAATACCCTGCATGCCGCCAAAAATAACAACCGCAAGCAAGAACAGTGCCAACAAAACATACAAGGCGCCCATACGATTGTAATCATGGACGGTATAGGTGTTTTGGTATGGCTCTTCAAAGTTTTGAGTATGGATAAGATAAAACACGTCGCCCGTTTTAAGCGGCATGTAATCATTATGTACGGTTATTTCTTTTCCTTTTTCTTCCTTGTTAATGATCTTTGCGCTGACGGTTTGATCAACTAGTTCGACGCCCAAGATATCGTCGTTTGCTATCGGATTATCAACAACCGATATCACTTTTGCACGAAGGGTAGTATTAACTACAGTACCTGCATACGCCGTTTGATACGAAGAAAAAAAGCCCAACCCAACAACCAGCAATGCTATGGCGCACAGATATTTCATACAGTCAGTGTATGAAAATTATTCAACCAATACAAGTGCCGCCATTGCCGCAACACCAACACATACCGCAATAAACTGAAGAATAGTTTGTTTTGTTCCTTTGGCTTGATGCAATTCGGGAATCAAGTCAGCCGCGGCAATATAAATAAATCCTCCGGCGGCGATTGGCAAAAACCACAAGCTTGCACTTTGTGCAGCGCTTCCCAAAATAAAAGCGACAACGACACCCAATACTGCGCTTAGGGCAGAGACAAAGTTAAGCAATAGCGCTTTACCGCGCGCATAGCCTGCATGAATCAAAACGCCAAAATCCCCGATTTCTTGCGGAATCTCGTGCAAGATAATGGCAATTGTTGTCGCAATACCAAGCTCGACGCTGACCATATAGCTTGAGGCCAACACAAGCCCATCGATAAAATTATGCAAGCCATCGGATACCAAAACCATCTTTCCGCTGTGGTGCACATGTGCGTGGCCGTCGTCGGCACCGTGATGGTGCCAATGAAAGAATTTTTCAAGCAAAAAAAACAACAGCATGCCGCCGATAATCAAAAGCGAAATGACAAAACCATTTGACGCTTGCTCGAACGCTTCGGGAATCAAATGAATGAACGCGTCGCCCAAAAGCGCACCAACGGCAAGACTTACCATAAAGAACACATATTTTTTAATGCGATCTTCTTTAAGCGACAAGGTTGCAATGCCGATAAACGAAACAAGGCTTATGATAATGACACTGGCGAACGCATAGATGTAAGTTATAGCCATACCCTTACAGTATACACAGTATTTTAATAGATGCAAATCATTTGCATTTACAATGTATCCAGTATTTGCTACACTTATACATATGGAAGACATCAAAGCATTACTAAAAGAAGCAAAACTAAAAGTTACTCCTGCGCGCTTAGCCATACTAGAGGCACTTCACGCATCAAAAAAACCGCTTTCGGTACAAGATCTTATGAAGTCGCTGAAAGGTATTGATTCGGTTACCCTGTATCGCACGCTTGAATCATTTGCCGACAAAAATATCATTGCGCGCATTTTGATTTCGCAAGACCGCGCGCATTACGAATTTGTGCATCATCACCATCATCACATCGTATGTACCAAGTGCGGCTTGGTCGACGATATTCCCCACTGCGTCATGGATATGATTGAAAAGGATGCGCTTAAGCATGCAAAAAACTTTAAAGCGATTTCGTCGCATAGCCTTGAGTATTTTGGAGTCTGCAAAAAATGCGCGTAGCACTTGTTAATTATCTAAAAACTTTTTAAATAAAAGAACTTTAGAGATTGACATTTTATAGGTATATGCTATAATACAATAAAATAAGTTAGCGAAACCCATGGTTTACATTTATTGGAGATCATAGGTTTCGCTAACTAAAACAACTCAAATGAAAAAGCTTACTCCGTTAATTAGCATTTTCTTCCTACTTCTTTTTATGTCTTCTTGTACTGAACAAAGAAGAGCAAGAAAATGGGGAGGCACAACGCAGATTAATTTACCTAAGGGTAAAAAATTAATCAATATAACATGGAAAGATAGTAACATATGGTATTTAACCAGAGACATGACACTCGCTGATTCGGCTCAAACATACGAATTTTCCGAATCCAGCAGCTGGGGCATGATGAATGGGACAATAACCATCACTGAACAAAAATAACTTTCCCGTTTCAATTAATAAAAAAGTTCTCCGCTAAGGAGAACTTTTTTATTTAATATCCTTCGTTTTTCAACTCTTCGATAGCCTCTTTGGCCCTTTTAGAAAGTTTTTGTGGCATATCGATGGCAATGTATACCAAAAGATCCCCTGTTCCCCAGTTGCCGCCCGGAACACCTTTTCCTTTTACACGAACCACTTGCCCATGGCTTATGCCGGCAGGAATACTAATTTCAAATTGCTTTCCATCAGGAGTCGTGAGCATGCGCTTTGCACCAAGCAATG
Source organism: uncultured Candidatus Saccharibacteria bacterium (assembly GCA_964464735.1). Taxonomy (GTDB): domain Bacteria; phylum Patescibacteriota; class Minisyncoccia; order Phycocordibacterales; family UBA1006; genus CAYXKF01. The sequence continues at coordinate 12,260 of CAYXKF010000004.1, forward strand.
CTTCTGAAAGCTTAAGTGAAATATCAGTTGCCAAATGCTTGCCCTCAAGGCGAAATGTTTTGTCTTCGGCAACATCAACAACAATAAACAAGTCACCCGACTTGCCGCCTTCGACTTTTTCGCCAAAGCCAGTTACCTTAAGACGCGCCCCGCGTTGCGATCCGGGTGGAATATCGATCGTCACTTGTTCTTCTTTTTCGCCTTGCGGGATTGTGATCTTCTTTTTTGCTCCATACACCGCTTCGGCAAACGAAAGCTGAATTACTGTCTCGTAATTTCGTCCTCGACGAACACGGCGTCCGCCATGACCGCCAAATCCAAAACCAAACTGCGAAAAGATATCTTCCATGTCGCCAAAATCAAATTCCACACCGCCTTGGCCGTTAAATCCGCCGAATCCCGAAAAGTCGAAACCTTGCCCGTTAAAGCCGCCCGTACCACCGAAGCCTTGCGGACCATCCGAACCAAACCGATCATACTGCGCTCGTTTTTGCTTATCGGATAGCGTCTGATATGCTTCGTTTACTTCTTTAAACTTAGCTTCGTCGCCGGTTTTTTTATCCGGATGGTATTCTTGAGCTTTTTTATAAAACGCTTTCTTAAGCTCGCTCTCGTTAGCGTTTTTATCAACTCCTAAAATTTTGTAATAATCTTTTGACATGTAATTAAATTAAAGTGAATCCGAGATTAAATCTTCAGAAATATTATCCGTCGCAGCTTTTTCCAGGGGCTCGCCGCAGAGGCTTGGCCTCGAGGCAAACGATTTTTTCCAGCAGGAAAATATTCGGCTCCCTGGAAAAGCTCGACTAAAACTGCTTACTTTTGCTCTGAATTATCTTCGCCCTTCACTTCCTCGGGCTGCACTTCTACTTCATCGGTCTTAGGCGCCTCGTTGCCGCCGGCTTTTTGCATAGCCTCGCCAATCTTCATCATCGCTTCTGAAACCGTTTTTGTTTTTGCATCCAAATCAGCTTCGGTTCCGTTGTCTTTAACAGCCTTAAGCGCCGCAATAGAATCTTCAACTTCTTTTTTCAACTCAGGGGCTACTTTATCGCCATAATCTTTTAAAGATTTTTCGGCAGTAAAGATTGTCATGTCAGCCAAGTTTCGTTTATCAGCAAGTGCTTTTTTAGCAGCATCCTCGCCAGCATGCATTTCGGCATCTTTTTTCATCTTTTCAATATCGGCATCAGTCAAACCACTTGAAGCCTCAATGCGGATTGACTGCTCTTTGCCGGTTGTTTTTTCTTTTGCCTTTACTTGCAAAATACCGTTTGCATCAATATCAAAGGTTACTTCTACCTGCGGCATACCGCGCTGTGCTGGTGGAATACCGTCAAGAATAAATCGTCCAAGCGACTTATTGTCGGCAGCCATCGCACGTTCACCCTGAACAATGTGAATTTCTACGCTGGTTTGATTATCAGCTGCGGTTGAAAACACTTGAGACTTTGAAGTTGGGATCGTCGTATTTTTTTCGATTAGTTTTGTCGCAACTCCGCCCAATGTTTCAATACCCAAAGAAAGCGGAATAACGTCGAGGAGTAGGACGTCTTTGATGTCTCCCTGCAATACTCCGGCCTGAACCGCCGCACCAAGCGCAACCACTTCGTCGGGATTGATTGATCGGTTTGGATCTTTGCCAAATACTTTCTTTACTTCTTCAACCATCATTGGCATGCGGGTCTGTCCACCGACCATAATGATTTCGTTGATATCAGACGCACTGAATCCTGAATCCTTAAGCACCTGCTTGGTAATAGTGATTGATTTTTCAACAAATGGACGGGCAAGATTTTCAAGCTGTGCGCGAGTCATCTTAACCAGCAAGTGTTTTGGGCCTGACGCGTCAGACGTAATAAACGGAATATTGATTTCTGTTTCGGTTGCAGTCGAAAGTTCGATCTTTGCCTTTTCGGCAGCTTCGTCCAACCGCTGCAATGCAAGCGTGTCGGTGGTGACATCAATGCCTGATTCTTTTTTAAATTCACCCGCAACCCACTTAATGATTTCTTGGTCGATGTCGCGTCCGCCCATGTGACTATCACCGCCAGTCGACTTAACATCAATAACCGATTCAGATACTTCAAGCACCGATACGTCAAACGTACCACCACCAAAGTCGTACACGACAACTTTTTCGTCCTTCTTGCGGTCAAAGCCGTACGCAAGCGCGGCCGCAGTCGGTTCGTTGATGATGCGCTTTACATCCAAGCCAGCAATCGCACCTGCATCCTTGGTTGCTTTTCGCTGAGCGTCGTCAAAGTACGCAGGCACCGTAATGACTGCTTCGGTAATTTTTTCGCCAAGCTTCGCTTCGACATCGGCCTTAATTTTTTGCAAGATCATTGCCGAAACTTCTTCGGGCCGCTGAGCCTGTCCGTTTAGGTTTACCGTAACGCCTCCGTCAGCGCCTTTTGAAATTTCGTAAGGGACGATCTTGGTATCTTTTTGCACCACATCGTCGTTAAAGTTGTGGCCCATGTAGCGCTTGATACCGTAAATAGTGTTTTTAGGGTTTGTTACCGCCTGGCGCTTTGCAAGCAAACCAACCAATCGTTCACCGTTTTTTGACACGGCAACAATCGAAGGAGTCGTGCGATTTCCTTCGCTGTTTTCAATAATCTTTGGCGCACCGCCTTCGATGATTGCGACTGCGCTGTTTGTAGTTCCTAAATCGATTCCAATAATTTTGCTCATATGATTTATATTAGCTAACTAATAATTTTAAAACCATTTTTATATAATTCTTTTAATTCATTAACATCTCGTTTTAACAATTCAACAGTCTCCGCCTTTCTTTGATCAACATGCAAGGAATCGTAAAACTCTTGAGCAACCCTAAAACCTGCATTCAATACATCCTCATTATTGCGTTCTCTCCATAAAATTCCAACTTTTTTATTATCTCTTCCATATGAAGCTATATTAAAAAAACATTCAGAAATTACCTCTTTGTTGTTAACATTAATATGATCAAGTGGTCCGACTAATTTTTTAACAGTTGCGCCATCATTACTCAATATATAATTGGCAAATTCTTCTATTTGAGTTATTTGATCATTGTTCATAATTCATAAACTTTTACTCGTGCCGGGCGAATGACCTTTTCGCCGTTCTTGTATCCCTTTTGCATTACCTGTGCAATTTTATGATCCTGGGATGCATCTTCCGTCTTTTCGGTCCCCATCACATCATGCACATTAATATCTACTATGTCGCCAACTTTTGGCGCAATTTCGCTTACTCCGTTATCGGCCAAAACTTTTAGCAACTGCTGATGAATGTATTCAACTCCCATGCGCCAGTTTTTATCAACCTTTTCCCATGCTTCTTTGTTGTTAAACGCCATGTCGTAGGCATCAAGTACCGGAAGCAATTCTTCGACAAACTGGGTTCGTGCGTATTCAAGCGTTTGCCGACGCCGGGCTTCGTCATCTTTTTTGTAGTTGATAAAATCAGCGCGTTCTTTTTGCAAATTAGCCAGATAATCACTACGTTCTTTTTGCACTTCTTTTAACTGCGCGCGAATATCTTTTAATTTTGCATTGCTTGATTGAGCCACCCCCTCGTCGTCAGTCATTTCAAACTCGACGTCGTCCGCCATCTCGGGCAGGTCGTGACTATGGCCACAATTGCAATCGTGTTCATGTTCGTCGTGATGCATACAAACACAGTATAATCATCGCAAAAATATTTGCAAGTATTTCGCGCTCGCAAAAAGGTTGTAATTTTATAAACATGTGCTAAAATATCGCTATGGTTAAAAAACAACAACCAATCCCTATTAGTTCGGGTAAAAAAACAAGCATCCAAAGCGGTATTTTAAAGGTATTGGGTGCCCAAAAGTACCTTGAACCCGAAGAGGCTAAAACATTGATTTTAGAGCATTTTAAGCGCTCTGACGGGGCAAAGGCCGCACTGCCCCAGTTTGCCTATAGCGTCCAACGGTCGCTTGATCGGCTTATCGAGGCTGGCGAAATTGTTACCGTAAAGTCAGGAAGTGTCGGCGCCAAAAAGCACCTTATTACCCTATCTGACAGCGGGCGCCAAAAACTACAGCATCAGTCGTTTGATCTATCTACCAGCATTGTGCCGACCATGTGGGACGGTAAATGGCGTATTGTCCTTTTAGACTTTCCTGAATACCAAAAGCAAGACCGCGACACGATGCGTTACCTATTAAAGAAGGCACGTTTTGTATGCCTTAAAAAATCGGTTTGGGTGTCACCATTTCCATACGAAGAATATCTGCAGTCACTAAAACAAAACCTTCCATCATCTGATGCGGTTATTTGTATCGTTGCCGAAACCATTGACCCCGAAATCGAAGTAAAATTGCTTGAACATTTTCGGTTGGTACGGCAATAAAAATTACAAACAAAAAACACATCTTTAACCAGATGCGTTTTTGTTTTTATCGGAATGCCCTATTAATCTATATAATTTCTAAAACCTTAAACACAATTCCCAACACTACCGCAGCAAAGCTTAACTGCAGTGCTAATCGAGCACGATCAAGTTGCTCGTTGCTAAAAAATACCATGCTTGCTGCATATATCCATGTCACAATGCATCCTAGGTATCCGATTGCGAAATGTGGTTGAAGAATAAACGTAGTCAGAACTGCTGCCAAAATACCTACAACTATTAATATACCTGAAAAAATTCGAACCACCTGAAATGAGACGTTGAACGGAAGCAGGACTGCTAAGCCATATTCGATTTTCTCGATTAGTGCGTAGGATACAAGCAATGATGCAAATGTAATTGTGCACAAATATGCCATAACTGAATCGCATGCAATGGCACTAAAAACCAACGGCAGGCCAAAAATAAACAGCTTAAGAATAAAATATGCGACAGCAGGCATATTTTTACCAGGGAAATCACGATAAAAGATTGCCATCAAAATCGTAACCAATAAAACGCAGACCAAGATGACAAACAAGATACCTTGATATTGAGTAAGCATGCTTATGGGAAAGAGCCAGCAAGTAAATGCGGCCAGGGCGTACCATAACCATCGATAATTCGCCTTATCTCCTTGCCCATTCATATTCTTGTCATCTTTATCGTCAGCATAGAAATACCTTTGACTAACATGGAATGCCAAATAAAGACTTCCGGAAATCAAAAGTATCGTTAAATCAACATTTTTGCCCGATAAGGCTATTACACATGTAGGTACTGAACTAATCGCAAGCCATTTGAGCTCGCTAAGCAGGAGTCGAATTGATAGATACATAAGTTGTGGTTTTCAGTTTTTAGAAGTTGGTTTTCATCAAAACTCTACCAAGAGAATCACATTTTGGCAAACAAAAAATCCCTTACGGGATATTTTGTGATTTGAGTATAAATTATCGTTTTGACCAACTATGGGTCGCTTCGCGACCTAAGAACCCACGGTTCTCAGCACTCGCAGACTCACTGCTCTCCTCCACGGGAAAACAAATGTTTTCCCGACCCCTTTCTTACCTCAGCGGTCAACCATATAAAAACTCCCCGAAGGGAGTTTTTACTATCGTTTTGACCACTGAGGTGACTTGCGGGCCTTTAGCAAACCTGGCTTCTTTCGTTCCTTCTTTCGAGGGTCTCGCTTTAGGTAACCAAGCTTCTTAAGGGTCGGGCGAACTTCGGTATTTTTTTCAACCAACAAGCGGCTGATACCATGGCGAATCGCTTCAGCCTGGGCTCGAACTCCACCGCCGTTTACTACGACAGTGATTTAAAATGTCGGAGCGTCCTCAAGCGCGGACAATGGGCTTTTGATGACATTTTGCAATACCGGAATGGTATATTCTTCAAGCGCCTTGCCGTTGACAGTAATTTTGGTCTTTGATGCAGCAACTGCGCGCACACGTGCAGATGCAGTCTTACGGCGTCCGATAGTTTCAGTAAATTTTTGCTTTGCGTCTGACATAATTATTCGGTAATGACCAATTTGACTAATAGTTTTTTCTGGTGCTTGTTTTTTGGAAGCATGTTCTTGACGGTCTTTTTGATCACTTCGCCAATACCCTTGCGCTTAAGCAATGCGCCGCGCTTTTCAGCAATAAGGCCTCCTGGGTAACCCGAGTAACGCAGGTATTCCTTGTCCATCTTGTCACCATCGATGCGAACTTGCGCAGCGTTGATAACCGTAACCGAACCAGAATCAATAACATTCTTTTCAAAAGCAGGGTCGTTCTTGCCCATCAAGGCTACTGCGATTTCAGTCGCAAGGCGTCCAAGCTTTTTGTTTTTTGCATCAATGACGTAATCCATAATTAATCAACAAATTCAATAATCGCGCGTTCTGCTCCGTCGCTTTTTCGTTCAGTCATCTTGATGATGCGGGTGTACCCACCGGCGCGTGACTTACTTTTTGCAGCACGTTCAAGAACTTCGTTCATGACCGAAGCTGCTCCGCTTCCAAGGACTGATTCGACATAGCGCTTGCCTGCAAGCGTGTTATCTTTTGCCTTGGTAATCAGCTTTTCAACGTATGGTCGAAGTACCTTTGCGCGGGTTTGCGTAGTCTGGATGCGGCCATGTTCAAATAGTGACACAGCTAAAGTGCGCACTAGTGCGGTGCGTCCCTTTCGTTCAAGACCTAATTTTTTTACTTTGCTGTGATGGCGCATAATGGTGGTAATCTACTCGCTTTTAAGTGTTATGTCAAATGCTTTTAGGGCATCCTTGATTTCGTTAATACCCTTTTGTCCAAGACCTTCAATCTCAAGCAAATCAGCTTCGGTTTTTCGAACCAAGCCGCCGATGGTGCGAATATTTGCCTGATTAAGCACGTTTTGGATGCGGGTTGGAACTTGTAACTTGTCGATGCGGGTCTTTAGTGTGTCATTCATTGACTCTTGGTCAACTTCGTCTTCGGTGCCTACTGATGCAGTTTCTGCAATGCTTTCAAATGCTGCTTCATCGGCAACAACTGATTCGCGTGCAATGCCGATAGTCTTTGGTTCGATGTATAAATCCAAGATAGCTGAGCACTGTTGGATCATAATAGATAGTGATCGTTCGACCGCCTCACGTGCAGTAAGTGATCCGTCAGTTTCAACACTGATGATTAATTTGTTGTAATCGGTTCGGTCACCTACACGCATTTTTTCTACTTCGTAGCTTACCTTACGAATTGGGGTAAACGCTGCGTCAACCAAAATAGAGCCGATGGCAACTTTTTCTTTGCCACGCATGTCCTTGGTCACAAAACCAATGCCGTTTTCGACGGTGATCTCGACTTGCAAGTCGTCCTTACCGGTTACTTCACATAGGTATAATTCTGGGTTCATGACTTCAACCTGTCCGCTTGCTTCGATGTCGGCGGCAGTAACAACCTTAGGGCCTTTTACCTTAAGGGTAAGAATCTGAGGTTCTTCTGATGTAGATTGAAAACGCACCTTCTTAAGGTTTAAAATAAATGCAATGACGTCTTCGCGAACGCCATTCATCGTTGAAAATTCATGATCAACACCCTGGATGCGCAATGTTGTCATTGCCGAGCCTGGGATTGATGAAAGGATGATTCGGCGCAGCGAGTTACCCAACGTATGTCCGTAACCTGGGTACAGGCCCTCGATTTCGTAGGTGCCCTTTTTACCCTCTTCGTGAACCACTTTTAACTTTGATGGCAAAAGAATATCGTGTGTCATACGCGTGTGCGATAAAATAAAACTAATAATATTAACGGCTGTAGAACTCGATCACTGACTGAAAGTCTAGAAACGCATCAGGATTTTTAGGATCCCCCGAAACAGAGATAGTAAGGTCAGTTGGCTTTACGGTTAGCCACTGTACTGCATTAGTATCGGTAAATTCTTTTTTAAAGTATGTGCTGTTTTTGCTGCCTTCGCGAACGGTTACAACATCTTTCGCTTGTAATGCATACGAAGGAACGGTCGTGCGGGTTCCGTTTACGGTAAAGTGACCGTGAGATACCAATTGGCGCGCGGCGCGGCGTGTTGGCGCAAGCTTTGCGCGGTAGACCACGTTGTCGATGCGTGATTCAAGCATTTTAAACAATGCCTCGGCAGGAGAAATGTTTGAGCGCTTTGCAATTGCCTTGTTGACATAATTACGAAACTGCTTTTCCGAAACGCCATACGTAAAGCGCACCTTTTGCTTTTCGATCAGCTGCTTTCCGTAATCGCTGGTACGCGAAGGGCGACCGCTTTTCGTGCGCTTTTTTGAAGCATCAAAACGAGGCGACGCGCATTGGTCGAAAATCGGAGCTCCCAGACGGCGGGCGATTTTGAATTTTTTTAGTTTCATTGGCATACGGATGCAATAACGAAAGGATTAAACAATAATAATTATACGCGACGTGCCTTTTTAGGGCGTGGACCGTTGTGCGGGACCGGAGTCTTATCTTGAACCGAAAGGATGTCAAAACCTTGTGCGCCCAGTGATCGAATTGCGGCTTCGCGCCCAGCACCAATACCGCGGACAACGACATGGATTTCTTTAATGCCGATAAGTGTTGCGCGTTCTGCAACTACTTTTCCTACTTCGGCAGCAGCATACGGGGTTCCTTTTTTGGCACCCTTAAATCCAAGTGATCCTGAAGTAGATGATGCAACCACACCGCCGTCGGTATCAGTAAGTGTAACGATGGTGTTGTTAAATGTTGACTGGATGTGGACGATTGCCGTAACCAGCTTACGCTTTGCGGTGCGCGCCAAAGCTCGGGCCTTAAGGCTCTTGTCGACTTTTTGTCCTTTAGATGTGACGATGCGTTTCTTTCCCATAGTGATGCGTTATAAATTATTATGTCTTTTCTGCTACACGGCGACCTGAACCCATAGTAACGCGCTTATTGCCGCGAACTGTTCGAGAGTTAGTTTTAGTGCGCTGTCCGCGTACCGGAAGGTGGCGTGCATGGCGTGAACCGCGGTATGACTGGATATCCTTTAGACGCTTGATGTTTTGGCTGACTTCGCGATTAAGATCTCCTTCAAGAGTAAAGCCTTCGATGATCTTACGAACTCGATTTTCTTCGTCTTCGGTTACTGCGGTGATTTTTTTCATCGGATCAACCTTTGCTTCCTGCAAAATAGCGATCGCACGAGAAAGGCCGATACCGTATACGGCAGTCAAAGCATACATTGCTCGCTTATTATCTGGAATGGTAACACCTAAAACACGCATACGTAGTGATTATGATAACGATTAACCCTGGCGCATCTTGCGGCGGGGATTTGTCTTATTAATACGATACAAACGACCATGACGGCGAACCAGCTTGTCGCCGGATGCTAAATCTTTGCTTTTGATTGATGATCGGATCTTCATGAAAATAATTGGTTTGCACTTTTGTTTATAAACGGCGCACGACACGCCCCTTTCCACCGTATTCGTCAAGCAGTACTTCGACCTTATCCCCGATCAATACGCGGATACGGTTGAATTTCATTTTACCGGACAAATAGGCGATCAATACGGTACCATCCTCGAGCTGCACCCGAAACATCGTGTTCGGAAGCGCCTCTAAAACGACCCCTTGTATTGTTTTTTCCTCGTTATCCATGCAATGCGAGACATCCTAGCAAAGGCTTAGGTATTTGTCAATGAGCTGCTGTCTTTACGTGGATTTTAGCTTCATTTTTGGGGATCTTTGGCATCCAAAATGGACGAAGTTTGATAATTGCCCCTTCGATTGTCGGCTTTGCGGCAAAAATAGCCTTAAGGTCAGCAAAACGCTTACCGGCCAGCTGGGTTCCAAGCGTTTTGGTATCAATAACGGCGTACGCATCCAACGTGCCGTTTTGCACCACCTGGATAGTTTGCGTTTGCGTTGGATCAGTTTGCGACTGGCTTTGCAGTGCAAGCGTTGCGGTCGAAGTATCAGATACAGTATATGTTGCGCGCACATCAGGAAGCGTGATACCTGCCGTTGCAACAACATCATGAACAAATTCGTCTTTTGAAACTACATATGCATACACTGCGCCGGTAAGCACTGCGTCGTGTGCCGTTTCAGAGTCGCTACGCTTCTCTACCTTTAAATCTGCAAATGAATATTGGATACTACCATCAACAAGCAGATAATCCTCGTTGATGTGGCGGCGGATCAATTCGGAACCTTCGACGCGGATGCGTTCGACAAGCTTGTCGTGGATCATGGTTTTTTCGTCAGCCGACACCGTTGGCTGCATGCCCGAGCCGCCACCGGTTATGGGCGACTTTGACCGTGCATATTGGGTCTTAAACTTAGGACTTTTTGCTTCGCGCCAACCAGGGATCACAAAATCTGTCGGACTTTGGTTGTAATCAGCACCAGCTTCGGCAGCCTCGATCGTCACTTCAAGCGATCCGGGTTTTTCTTTGGTGCCGGCAGGAACAGTAAATGGTTGATCCTTTAAAATGTAATAAATTTTTCCATTGGGCGCTTCTAAACGTGTGCGCTCTTTCAGCGATTGCGCCGGGCCTTCGTTAAAAAGTACGACGCTTCCGGTCGCCTTGGTTGAAACTTCTTGCATCGTAACGGCACTTACTTTTTCGGTCTTGGTTACCGGAAGCACCACCAAGTGAAAACCGGCCATACCAGCAGGTGCATCCTTGGTTAAGTTTTTGGTTCCTGAAATTGGCACGTTAACCCGATGCGGCGAGGCGCTGACATTTACGTGCCCTGTTACCGATGCAATGACAATTGCAATCACCAGGCTTGCGATCAAGATACCCAAAAGCACGTACCAGCGCTGGGTGCGCAGGTAGCTTACGTGCGAATTATTTACAAACACCCGAGGCTCTGATTTTGGCGCCGGCGATTCGGCACGCGGTGCTGGGTTTGAAAATTTGCCTTCAAATGTATTATTTTTGCGGATACCGTCAATCATAAGTGCATTATATGTGATCGTTTAATAATATGTGCTGCTTCGCGCAGTGCCTGGTACCGTTTTGTACCCGGATACAGCACTGACTGCATTGATTCAATAACTGTTGGTGAAATTTCAAAGTGTCCCGGGGCAACAATCGAAAGGCGTTCAAGCGTATGGGCATCAAGTGTGCGTTCGAATTCGTGGCTATGACTAAGCATTGCTTCGCGAAGACCTTTTGCAAGCTGTTTAGTAAAAAGTGGTTCGTGGCGCCGCGCTATGCCAAGCTGATTGCCAAGCATCATCCATGTTCGTGCGGTCGGCGACAGAGCAGCATATGCATGATAAATACCAACAGGAAGCGAATGCATTTGGATGCGGTTTTTTTGCGCAACAACGATTGATGAAACCGTGTCGCCCACCACCATCAGCGCTTGCCCGTTATGCAAGGATGCAGAATTAAAACCACGCAAGACCTGCAGTGTTGCCGATGATACCTGTAAAACCGTAATGTCGGCGCGTTCGCCGTGTTCGCGGATTGCACGGTACGTTTTTCGAGGACAAATGCTTGCACCATACAAAAATGAATATTCTTTTGCACGCACTTTTTGAGCAAGCGGAAGGTTTACATCATATCCGTTAACCTTAAGGCTATACAGTACCGCGTCGACAAACCCATGGTCATTTTTTTCGGCTGCAAAATCGCGATCAAGTTCGGCCCAGGCGCGTTTTTGCAAGTCCTTCATAACTGCACGGGTAAACGCATCAGCACCCAGCTGTTTTTCGGCGTTATATTCATGCGTTACATAGTGAAAAACTGTATGCGTAAAAGCATCAGCCAAAATGCAGGTAACTGTTGGCTTATGAGAAAACCGCCACGCGCGCTTAATAAACATCGTGGCTCGCTTAAACGAACTTACCAAGTGATGATGATATCGTTTTGGCGACAGTGCGTCGTCATAATCGGCACATGCAGCGATCACGATCGAATTTCCCCGCTCGTCGCGCGCATAAATTTCGAACGAATGAACGTCAAAAAAAATAACAAAGTCGCTGGTAAGCCGATCGTTGATCATAACGTCCGCTTATTATACATCAAACAAAAACGCAAACAAGAAAAAAGTGCCGCAGTTATTCCAAAATCGCCTTGATACGCCGCACACCTGCCGATGATGCTTCTTCTTTTTGAATTTTAAAGCGCCCAAGTTCGCTGGTATTAGTAACGTGCGGGCCACCGCAAAACTCTTTCGATACGTATTCGTCGTTCGAGTTTTGAATCGTATATACCGAAACGACATCAGGATACTTTGCACCAAATTCCATTTCGGCACCCAGTTGTTCTGCATCTTCGCGCTTCATTTCACGGCGAACGACCGGCAATTTTTCAATAATCCAGTTATTTACCAGCGATTCAATTTTTTGCAATTCTTCAGCGGTTACTTTTCGGTCAAAATTAAAGTCAATACGCAAGCGCTCTTCGGTAATATTCGAACCGCGCTGCTTTACTTCTTTACCAAGCACTTCTTGAAGCGCCGCAAGTAGCAAATGGTGAGCCGTATGCAGTCGCACGGTCTTTTCGTTGGTATTAGCAAGCCCACCCTTAAACTTTTGTTCGGCACCTGCGCGCGATTTGTCTTGGTGTTCTTTCATTTGCGCATCAAAAGCTGCACGATCAATAACCATTCCTTTTTCTTTTGCCAATTCTTCGGTAAGTTCGATAGGAAAACCGTAGGTTGTGGCTAAAATAAATGGATCAACACCTTTTTCGAATTCTCGTAGACCTTGTTCTAGTGTACGATTAAATTTAAGTATTTCTTCAAGAATGACTTTTCCTATTTTTTCATCCGACAACTGAGGATACGACTCGACATATAACGTAGTTAAAGTATTGATGACGTTGGCGATATGCAACTCTTCAAGCCCCAATCCGTTTGCACGCACAAGCGCCCGCCTCATCAAACGGCGCAGTACATAACCCTGATCCTTATTCGAAGGAAGAACTCCATCCGAAATTAAAAAAATACTTGCCCGCATGTGGTCGGCAATAATGCGTGCAGATTTTTCGTTATAGGGATTTTTTGAGTTTAATTTGATCGCTTCAATCACTGATGCAAACAAGTCAGTCTCGTATACGTTATTCTTTCCCTGCACAACAGCAGTCGTACGCTCAAGTCCGCTCCCGGTGTCAACATTTTTTTGTGCAAGTTTACCAACCACCTTTCCGTTAACTTTTTCATACTCCATAAAAACGTCATTCCAAATTTCAATAACGTCTTCTTTTTTAACAGCCTCAAGAAATTGCTCGCGTGAAATTTCGCCAAGATTACCTACAACATCATAAAACATTTCAGTGTCAGGACCGCACGGGCCATTATCACCGGGGCTCCACCAGTTATCCTCGGCTCCTAAAAAGAAAATCCGGGATTCAGGAATACCCAACGATTGCCAAATTTGCGGGGACTCTTCATCACGTGGTGCATTTTCGTCGCCTTCAAAACACGTCACATATAAACGGTTCTTATCAAGACCTAAGCCGATTTCTGTATTGGTTAAAAATTCAAAACTCCACTTAATGGCGTCTTCTTTAAAGTAGTCCCCCAATGACCAATTACCCAGCATTTCAAAAAATGAAAGATGGCGATTGTCGCCAATATCGTCTAAGTCACCCGTGCGTACGCATTTTTGACATGACGCCAAGCGATTTCCCAATGGATGCTTTTGCCCCATTAAATATGGCACTAGGGGTTGCATACCAGCGGTGTTAAAAAGAACCGAGGGATCATTTTCGGGAACCAGTGAAGCCGACGGTAAAACAGCATGTTGTCGCGCCGCAAAAAAATCCAAGAACCGTTTGCGGATTTCAGCTGATGTTAGATATGCCATATCGGCGACTATAGCAGATTTAAGGTAATAAAAAAAGCCCCGCTTATCGGGCTTTCTTATGAAGCGTCAGAACTATCTTTCGAATTTGAATACAGCTTGTGCTTAAGTGCTTCTTCGATTCCGTGTAGCCCAGACAATACAATAAGCACCAAAACGGTCGCGGCAATTGCCAAAGTTACGTATCCAAACCCGCACGCAACACCAATGGCTGCCGCTGCCCACATGGCACTTGCGGTCGTTAGGTTGTCGACATGTTCTTTATTATGAAAGATAAGCCCAGCGCCCAAAAAGCCGATTCCGGTAACTACGCTTGCCGCAACATGGATGGGCGACATACTGATGGCGTTTGACATGCCATGCTGAAGATACTGCATCATAGCGATTTCAGAAATTGATACAAACAATGCAGCAGCCATCGAAACTAGCGCGTAGGTTCGCATGCCTGCCGACTTATGGCGGACAATGCGCTCGAACCCAATTGCCATACCAAGCAGCAGCGCAACAACAATGCGCACAATCATAACTGAAATTACTGGTTCGATCATGCAGTAATTATAGCATGTCAATTTTTAAGCAACAATTCCCCCACCAATGCAGGTGTTGCCGTCATAGAGGACGATTGATTGACCCGGGGCAATTAATTCTTCGGGGTTTTCAAATAGTATCGTTAAAGTCGTACTGTTTTGCTTAACTCGTACTTGATAGCGTTTACCATGATACCGAAACGCCGCATCATATATCTTATTATCCTTTATTACTGTGCGTAATACAATATCAGTAAGCGTGTATTCTTTTTTTGATTGCCCCACCTGTATATATTCGTCATGAGTACCAACCGTAAGTGTATTTGTTTTTTGATCGCGGCCAATTACGTACAGCGGTTCGTGCGTACTACCCTTTTCATTTTGCGCATTAAAGCCGTGGCGCTCACCGTAGGTATACAGTTCGACTCCTTGATGCGTCCCAATTGTTTTTCCAGCACTTGTAACCTCTTGCCCTTCTGTAACTTGAATGTAATGTGCCAAGAATTCCTTCATGTCAACCAATCCTAAAAAGCAGATGCCTTGCGAGTCTTTTTTTTGCGCAACGGGGACATGAAACTTTTTAGCTAAGTCGCGCACTTCTGTTTTAAGTAAATTCCCAACTGGAAAAATGGTTTTTGATAATATATCCGGCGACAATGTCCACAAAAAATATGATTGGTCCTTGCTTGTATCTTTTGCAGCAACCAGCTGGGATGCTCCGTTGACTGTCGTTACTTGGGCGTAATGTCCCGTTGCGACAAAGTCGGCACTGTTATTCATTGCCCAATCAAAAAATAATCCGAATTTAATTTCTTTATTACACAACACATCAGGATTTGGCGTGCGCCCATTGCGGTAATTTTCAAGCATATCTTCGGTAACGCGCTTTTTGTATTCGTCACTGACATTGTATTCGATAAAAGGAATATCCAATGCGGAACAGACACGCATCGCATCGCGGCGTTCGTCTTGCCAGGTGCAAGTAATCCAGTCGGGTTGCCAAGTGCGCAAATACACGCCGGTAACATCATAGCCTTGCTGCTTTAACAGTGCTGCCGAAACCGCCGAATCGACGCCCCCCGAAAGTCCGACAAATACGCTACCTTTCTTCTTTTTTTGCAAAAACGAAAACATACGGCCACTATACCTTTTTCTTGGTACACAGCAACTTATAAAAAGTTACCTAAGATATTTTCGGATATTTGCCTGTTGTTCATCAAGTGTCTTGGCAAAATGCACAAGACCCGTCTTATCATGAATATAATACCAATAGTCGGACGCAGTAGGGCTTAATGCCGCCTCAATCATTGCTTTGCCCGGGTTACAAATTGCCCTATCAGGTAGGCCTTGCCGCTGGTACGTCGTCATATCGGCATCAACCTGCAGCGGCCAACCTTTTTCAAGTCGTTTCCATAAAATGCCTGCAATGATTTTTGCTTCGTTTGCATTTGCCGCCTCTTTTTCTAAAATCGATGCCATGATAATAATACTTTGCGCAGAACGGTTTGACTTTGCGTTATCAAGAACCGGCTGGATATTGGCATCAAATCCGTCACGCATGCGTTCGATCACTTGGTCAGGTGTCACTGAACGGAAATAATAATACGTGTCAGGAAAAAGCGTTCCTTCGAACGTTGCAGCTTTTAATATAAATTGGGCGGCATCAAATTGCGGAATCTGGTTTTTAATTTCGGACGCAATATCGCGCACCGTCATTCCCTCTGGAATCGTAACGCGCACTTGGCTTTTACCAAAATTACCGCGGGCAGTTCGTCGTACCACCGAAAAAAATGTATACGGCTTGGTAAACTCATAATCACCCGCATGTACCTGTTTGCCCAAAAGCAAAATGCGATAGATCAATGCGCTTTTAATGACCGAATGCTCGCGCAATGTGCGCCCTGCGCCGGTCGTCGTGATACCTGTCGGGATGGTCACCACTTGGGTTTGTGGGGCACGACGCGGAGCAAGACTAAAGTATCCCACAATAACTGTGATGATAATAATGACTAAAACCAATCCAGCTAATACAAGACTGCGCCGTTTTGCATCCGATAAAGGAACATATACATCCATACGCTACATTGGAAGGTTGGCTGGCGGTTCAGCCTTGCGTGACTGAATGCGCCCAACGCTTGGGCTTTGCAATACGCGGCCCGGAAGGTGGAATATGGTCGCGATTTCGTCGGCAGTCATCACGTTTACAATATGGCGCTGCACCGGCGCAGTAAAAAAGCGATGGTAGATGTCATACCACGAAAAGCTGTAAAAATGATCGTGATACATGCGCAATACATATTCTTCAAACTGGTACCGTCGTTGGCGGTCAGTTATGGTATCATTGACGTCTTGCCACGGGTTGTCAAAACCAGTCATCGCCACGCGCTTTAAGGTGTTTAAGTTCCAGCTATTAAAGCTTTCAAACAAGTGCTTGATGTTGCGGTGCTTGTTACCGTCGTAGTTTGATTTTTTAGCAATGTAAATAACGCGGATACCCACCTTCCAAGCATGCTGTGAGATTTTACGCTCGATCTTTTCGATAATTTCCTGTTCACCCTTGGTGATGGTGCGGAATTTTTTCCATACATTTGTTGCTGTGTCATTACTTTGATGGCTTGGATCATCGCGATCAAGGATTTTGTTAATCGCCTTCTTGCCACCCTCACGCCAACTATCATCCTTTTCAGGCTGGATGATGATTTGGATCCAAAAGTATTCGTTTTTGCGCACCGTTGTGCCCATGGCTTCAAGCATGTTCACCAGCGGGTCAATTTGTTGATCAGGTTCAAGTGTTTCAAGTTTTTTATCGGTACCCAAATCGCGGTATGTCTTGATAGGCAAATGACTTGGCTGGGTCAAGCGAAAATCTCCCGAGTACATGCGGTAATCGCCTTCAGGATGAAACGGCGGGATCAGCTTGGTGTAATCTTCAGCTTCAACGACTTGCGCCTGTGGGTACTGGGCATAAATTTGTGAGGTAATAATGTCGCGGTGGTATGCCGGCGTACGGATATAAAAATGGATCTGGCCCTCAAGTGAAACAATTTCAAGAGAAAACCACGCCAAGATGCGGCCTTGGAAATATTTTTTGTAAAAGTTACCCACGCCACCTGTTTGCCACATCGAGTTCATCAAGATAAGTTCCATCGCTTCAGGCGAACGCCGAATTTCCTTAGGGACACGAATTTCAAGCAAGACCCACGGAACACTGGCCGCATGCAAATAACGCTTATAGTAAACACGCGTCCAAAATGCCGAGTATGCCAAAAAAATCACGAACAGTGTCGCAATAATATCGCCCAACGAAGGAAGAAAAGAAAGAATCGGCGTAGAGTTCATGGTGTCACTTTATTATATCATAAATAAAATGACAGTTTAAAGTTTTTAAGTATCAAATAAGAGAAAAACAAGGTCTGAAAAAGAACCTCCTCAGACCTTTCCAAAAAGCTCACCTCAGGAGCTTGGCTTCGAGGCGGACGAAATCCGCCAGCAGGCGGATATTCGGGTTTTTTGGAAGGTCTGATAAAAAATGTCTGTTGGATTTTGAGTTGTTTACGTAAAAGAAAAACCCGATCCTATGACCGGGCTTTTCTTCGTTTGTCGTGTGTTACTTAGTCGTATATCGTCCGTCGTCAAGCTTTTTGAAATACTTTTGGTTCTGTAGATTTACCAAGATAGTGTTTTTCTTTAGATAGCGTTCTTTCAAAACTTTTTCAATGACTTCTTCTTTGGTAAGTGGGCCTTCGGCTTTAAGGATATCGGCAATGACTTCGCGTACCACACCTTTTTTATATCCCCATTCGCGAAGCGCATATACGCCGCGGCCAACCAATACAAAACGTTCATCCTTAATCAATTCGTTATGGCAGGTTGCAGTATGCACCTTGCGGCCAAAAATCTTTTCGATGGCCTGCGCTACTTCACGAAAGTGCATCGGAGAGCCGTGCTTGCGCATAACAAGGTATGCATAATCTTTTACGCCGCGAGTTTTTACCGCTGATGAATCAGCATGTCCCCACTCACCTAATGGGTTCGGTGCGATCTTGTTTGAAAGGTCAAGCCATCGGCGAGCAATATCGCTATTTTTATGTTCATCCTTAATTTTACCTGCATGTTCGTGACCCAAGATTTTTTGCAATACTTCGCCTTCAGAAATCAGGTCGCCATGCTGAATTGAACTGTGAATATCCTTTAGGATTTTCTTTACTACGTCCGCCGTCTCGCTGTCGACAACCCAATGGGTCTTAAAATGTTCGTCATCCTTAACCTTAGCAAATTGATCACCTAAGACCAGGTATAAATGCACATGATTTTGTGTCAGCCGGTCATTCGACATATGGTCAAGCAAATGTTTTTCCTCGACAACGCCGCCAAGACTGTGCATGATCTCGCCCATCTCGTCAAAAATCTGCTTTGCCTCATTGAATGAGCTTGACTTGCGAATCGCTTGCAATGCAAAGTTTTCAATTTGGCGTACACGCTCACGGGTTATCTTGTATTCTTGCCCGATTGAATCAAGCGTGCGTCGTTCGCCGTCGCCCTCAAGACCAAAGCGGTTTACCACAACATAGCGCGAACGGTCCTGGAGGTTACCAAGAAGTTTTTTTGTAAGCTGTTTGGGTTTAAAAGTAAGCGAAGCTTTTTTTGTAGACATAGTTATTGGCTTTGCAGGTAGCAATGAATAATGTGGTGTAATAAAGACCAAGTCATACTAGCATAACTGACTGTACTGTCAAGTACCCTTATTTTATAAGCGCTTTTTCTTTAAAAGCTTTTTTAAATAGTAACCAGTATACGATTCGCCATTGTGTGATACGTCTTCGGGCGTACCCTTTGCGATGATCGTTCCCCCGCCTGACCCCCCTTCGGGGCCAAAATCGATCAGATAATCGGCGCACTTAATAAGGTCAAGATTGTGCTCGATCGTAATGACGCTATTGCCGCGATCAACTAGCTTGTTTAACACTTCAATCAGCTTACGCACATCTTCGTAATGAAGCCCAACCGTTGGTTCGTCCAGCAGATAGACAGTTTTTTGCGTCAGCGGACGATACAACTCGCTTGAGATTTTTACGCGCTGCGATTCACCGCCCGAAAGCGTGTTGGCCTGCTGCCCCAGTTTGATGTATCCCAACCCAACGGCATCAAGCGTCGAAAGGCGGTCATATACTTGTGGGATATCATTAAAGAATTCAAGTGCCTCATCGACAGTCATTTCAAGCACCTCGAACACGTTTTTGTTTCGATACTTTACGGCAAGTGTTTCTTTATCAAATCGTTTACCATGACAGACATCACACGTTACATAGACTGTCGGCAAAAAGTGCATCTCGACAGCAACTGATCCACGTCCTTCGCAGGCCTCGCAGCGGCCACCACCGCGTTCTGATTTTACGTTAAATGAAAAACGGTTCGCTTTCCAGCCGCGTGCTCGCGCTTCATTGGTTGCGGCAAATAATTCACGAATTGGTTCCCATGCGCCCGTATAGGTCGCTGGGTTACTACGTGGTGTGCGGCCAATGACCGACTGGTCAACCATGACCACACGCGAGACCGATTTGTCACCTTCAAAATGATCGACATTATAGACTTTTGCACTGCGATGCTCGCGGTCGTATCGTGCCAATAAGTTCTTATACAAAATGTCGTACATAAACGACGACTTGCCCGAACCCGATACGCCCGTAATACATACAAAACGTCCTAATGGCACGTCGATGTTTAGTTTTTTAATATTGTGAATCGCCCCACCGCGTACTTTTAAAATGCCCTTGTCAGATATCCGGCGTTTTTCGGGAACTTCGATTACTTTTTCGCCACGCAAATAAGCCAGGGTCTGCGACCGTGGCGGTGCTTTAGGTGCGTCCAATAATTTTTGCAGATAATCCGAAACCAACACTTCGCCGCCATGACGTCCGGCGCCCGGACCAATGTCAATAATGTAGTCAGATGCCAACAGCGTGTCTTCGTCGTGTTCAACGACAATAATAGTATTACCAATATCACGAAGCTTGGTAAGTGTTTTGATCAAACGGTCGTTATCGCGCTGGTGCAAACCAATAGTTGGTTCGTCCAATACATACAAAGCACCCACTAGTTTGGTACCCAGTTGGGACGCCAATCGGATACGCTGGCTTTCGCCACCAGACAATGTGTGCGCCTTACGGCTTAATGTAAGGTATGCCAATCCAACATCAAGCAAGAATTTTAAGCGGTTGGTAATTTCATTTAAAAGCGGCTCGGCAATTGCCATGTCTTTTTCACCCAAAGACAGCTCAAATAAAAACGTGTGTGCCTGGTCGATCGTCAGCTCGGTAAAATCGATGATCGAAAGCCCTTTGCCTTCTGACCCACCTTTTCCAATAAATACATGCAGCGCTTCGGTGCGAAGTCGCGTGCCGTTACAGTCGGGACACAAATCCTCTTCTTCAAAGCCGCTCCATGCCGACGTGGTACCCAATCCATGACAGGTTGGACACGCGCCGTACGGGCTGTTAAACGAGAACAATCGTGGTTCAATTTCGGGAAAAACAAACCCGTCATCAGGGCATACCAATCGCGACGAAAACAACGTATCTTCAATTACTGTACCATCAGGACGCACAAACGATACCCGCACAAACCCTTCGGCTTCGGTAACCGAACGCTCGACGGCTTCAGTAAGACGCATGGTAAAATCATCTGGCGTGTCATGCATTTCGTGAATCGAAAATTCATCGACCAATAGGTCTATGTCATGCTTACTAGTCTTATTAAGCGTGATACGTTCGCGCAGTTTTTTCATTTCACCGTCAATTTGCGCCATAGTGTAACCCGAACCCAGCGCATCGTAGAGCAGCTGATAGTATTCGCCTTTGCGCCCGCGGACGACCGGTGCAAAAATGCGCACCCGGCTATCGTCCCACTTAACACCCATGACACTTTTGGTTCCTTGTTGCTCTTTTTCAAACTGGATAATCTTTGCAGTAACAAAGTTACGAATTTCTTCGTTAGTCATCTTGCGGATTTCTTTTCCGGATATCGGGCTATACGGCCGGCCAATACGCGCATACAGTACACGAAGATAGTCATATATTTCGGTGATCGTAGCGACGGTCGAGCGCGGGTTATTACTTCGTGATTTTTGGTCAATTGAAATTGCCGGAGAAAGCCCAATGATATCATCAACGTCAGGCTTAGGCATTTGCGCTAAAAACTGGCGCGCGTAACTTGAAAGCGATTCGACATAGCGGCGCTGACCTTCGGCAAAAATAGTATCAAACGCAAGCGATGATTTGCCTGATCCCGACAAGCCGGTAATCGCAACCATGGCATTACGCGGCATGCGCACCGTAATGTCTTTTAAGTTATGCGTACGGGCACCTTTTACGATAATTTCGCGCTCACCTTCTGAAAAATGGGGACTTTTTTGATCTTTTTTCGGCATCTTACTAAAGTACCCCATGACGTATAAAAAATCAAACATGTGAAAACGGAAGTCTGTTGCGACTTCCGTTTCTGTGTATTGATAAGATATTTCGTTGTGTTTTTTAAGCGAATTCAAGCAATTCAGCTAATGGTGATTCGATACCGTAAGTACCGTGCTGCAAAAACCTTCCATGAACAAGTCCTCCTGCGGCTCCACATTCTAACACCTGTTTAAGACCGGCTGCGGTTTCTACTGGCCCGCCAATTGGAAGAATATCAATATCCTTTGGAAATATCTGTGCGAACGTAAGCACCTGTGGCATTGAAATAAGTGTAGTTATTGGTCCAGTAAGATTACCGACCGTTTGTTTGCTTCCGTATGATATAACAGATTTATTGCTGCCCAACTCACGCAATTCGATGCCTGGAATAGGTCCAGGGCCGGCAACAGCAGTAACAATGCCCGATTTAATAATAACTTCAGCAATGGCCATCAATATTGCTATTGAACTCGTAGTAAAACTACTTTCATGGAACTTAAGGTCATACCCATTAGCAGATATGGTATCTCTCATATGCTCCATTCTTTCCGTAAATTCAGATGGTTGCCAAATGTTGTAATTCGGCAGGGTTACCCAAAACTTTTTGCCATATGGTTTCAGTTCTTCTAAAAGAGCTTTAAGTAATTGTGGCGAATAGCCGTGAATCATCTGGCCCGATAAACTTAGGTCAATACAAATGATATCTACATCCTTAAGCTTTGAACAAAGCCCTGAAATGCTTTTAGCAGCGGCTTTATCATCGCCGGTATAAAAATCAGATACTGTAACTACAAATGTTTTATTGCACCGTTTCGCACGGATCTGAGTTTCAGATATGTATTCCATCATTTCAGGCAATCCAGAATTACCATTATTGATTTCGTATAAAGTCATCAAATTTTCCCCGCACCTCCAAAAAGGCTTATGCCCTGGAACTTCCATATGGTAATTCATTGGAGCAGGAGTAAATGTTCCTGTAACTAAGTGACTCGCGCTAGATTTTAACAGGTCATCTGTTTTTCTTTTATTTCCTTTAATGCAGCCTGGGGCAACCCCAAAGATACGCAACTGAGGAAATTCTTCAATAATAACTTTTCGGTCTTTTCTCATGTCCGTTATTTTTTTATGTTCACCAGCAAACTACCATGAAAAAACGCCCCTTTCAAGGCGCTTTGTTTTATACATTATTTGATCCGTTCAAGAATGTTGCAGCCTTTTCGTAGCCCGCTGTGATCAAGATCTCGATTGCCTGTTTTACTTTTGGCGCGACATCGTGCAGTGCTTTTATTTCAACTTCAGTAAAATTGCCAAGCACATTGGGTTTAATAAACTTTCCTTCGGTATAGCGCTGCGCCAAACCAATACGAATACGATAATAATCACTTCCGCCCAAATGTGCGTTCAATGACTTAATACCGTTATGTCCGGCGTCGCCGCGGTCGTACGAAATTTTTACTTGGCCCAATGGCAAATCAACTTCATCATGCAAAACAATAAACTTTGCATTATCTAATTCGTGATGCTTTTTTGCATATGCGGCGCTGATACCCGATTCGTTCATAAACGTTTGCGGCTTGATAAGTTCGATGCTAGTGCCCGCAAATTGTGTCTTGGCAAAATCAGCCTTTGCCATTTTTGAATGCTCGTAGGTCTCGTTTGGAAACATGTAATCAAGCAAAAGCCAGCCGGCGTTATGGCGGGTTTTAGCTAACTTTTCGGTTGGGTTACCAAGGGCAACGATGCAGTACATAAGTCGATAATACAAAATTATAAGTGCTTGGCAATTGCCTCGATGACTTCTGGAAACGTATCTTGCGGATAAAAGTGACCTCCCTTTTCTAATTCGTAATAATCGGCATCAAGCATGTTTGCCACATGGCGGGCTTCGGCGATTGGAATATGCGGATCATCAACGGCATTAAACTCGATAATCCACTTTTGGTTATTCTTAATCGCTTGCCAATCCCATGGTGTATCAAAATATTCGGCATCAATTTCGGACTGGATATTCATATGTGTGTGATAGGTGCCGATTAACACCGAGCCAAGTATTTTGTGAGTTTGTGCGTATCGCATAGCCGCAATTGCACCGGTCGAATGGCCGATCAAAATAGTATTTTCGTCAGCGTTCAATGACTCAATATAGGGCATCCAAATTGACTCACGGCCAATTTCAGAATCAGGAAAAATTCCCGGCGAAATTACTTTGATACCTAATTTTTCAAGCTCGGTTTTTAAATACGGAAAAAAATTCTGGTTCGTATCACCTCCACCATTTCCGGGCAAAAAGATTGCACGCATGTTACTTTTCATATCTTTTAACAAATGCCAATACTTCGGAACGTTGCGGTGAATTTGAAGCACCAAATCGCTGCACCTTAAGTGCCGAGGCGGCGTTCGCAAGATGGATTGCATCACGAATAGACTTCCCCTGGGCCAACAATGCGGCAAATGCGCCAGTAAAGCAATCGCCTGCGCCCGTAGTATCGGCAGCTTTTACCTTAAATACAGGCTCATACCAGATATATACCGGATCTGCATATACGATACCGGTTTTACCAAGCGTTACCAGCACGGCTGTATTCGTTTTTACGGCAAGTTTTTGCGCTGCTATAGTAATCGCTTTTTTGTTTTTACCATCAACTTTCTTATTTATATAAAATGAAAGCTCGGTTTCATTCACACATAAGATATCGGTATATTCAATGATTCCTTTCTCAAGCTGAAGTGCGGGTGCAGCATTTAAAATGGTAACCACTTTCCTTTCTTTTGCCTTTTTGAATAGTGCAAGTATGGATTTTTGCGGCACCTCGAGTGTCGCTAGTGCAACATCGCCATCCGAAAATAACATGCCTGAAGACTTCAAAGTAGTATCGGTATTTGCGCCACTTGAAACAGCAATGACATTTTCCCCATCCTTCGAAACCATGATCATCGCTACCCCAGTTGGTTTTTTTGATTTGGATACAATAAGTTTCGCAAATTCTTGTGATTTTAAAAATGACAAAACATCTTTTCCAAAACTATCGCGTCCTATGGTGCCAATGATCGAGGTCGGCGCTTTCATACGATTTGAAGCAAGGGCTTGATTAAGCCCCTTACCGCCGGGAATATACGATACATCGCCGCCAATGACCGTTTGTCCAGAATTTGGCGCCGAATCAACCGGTACCGTAATATCCATATTTATGCTTGCGAGTACGATGACTTTTGACATAACTTAATTATAGCATTTTTATAAAAACTCCTGCTGATAACATTCTTTGCAATAAATCACCGGCGCGCGGTCTTTTTCGTAATGGGTCCTAAACTGCTTGTTGCAATTATCGCAGGTGCGGTCTTTTAGTCGCATATTATTTACCCATATGCGAAGCTTTGCATCAATACGGCAAAACGGACACTGGCGCGGAATACAAATGTTTAACTTTCGAAGCAATTGAAGTTCAAGCGGAATAATTTTATATCCTTTTTTGCAATCACTGCATTCGATCGTTTCAGATAAAATTGAATCGTCAATATGTGAAATATGATCAAGCACATCAGCAGCTTTTTTGGTAATTGAATATTCACGCTTGCTGTCATCATGTTTCCATCCGCCCATTGCCAAAACCTGGGCATCAGTCTTTGGATAAAACAAATTGGCAAACGTATGCTGATACGGAAACGGCGCGATCTGCGGCGGAAAAAACTCGCCGTACTTGTATACATGCCCATTAGTATCACTGTACGGCATATCATCGATATGCTTGATAATTTTTTCGCGCAAAGCAGTGTATTCATCTTTTGTATACTGTTTGTTAAAAATAACGTAATCGCCCTTTCGCGCCGAAACGCATCCAAACTGGTTGCTTCCAGTTATCGCAAGCTTGCAATACGCACTGTCGGTCAGATTGATACCGCTTTCTTGAACGAACTTCACGTTTGAAGCAAATTCGCCCGTTACCCCGCTTTCATACGCGTTTTCTAGCCCGTATCCAAAGTCGCAAATGTCATAGCAGTTCTTTTGCGGGGCACGGTACAAGCTAATACAATACTTGCAGTCTTCACAATACGCGCAGTCGTAGCATTCGTGACAGTTTTTTGATTCAAAAATATAACTGCCAGTGCAATTAACCGACATAGTATCCCACGCCGGACGCGGCACGACGCTTTTCCAAAAATCTTGTGCTTCAGTTTGCGCTTTTTGGTATCCGACATGCGAACCTAAGTCATATTGTGCGCGTTTTTCAAGATACGCCTCTTTGGTCAGCTGTTCGTTTTTAAAGCAATAGCTTTTATTTTTTAAGTTCGCACACATAAAACAATTGGTGCAGTTTTCACAATCGCGCAAAAAGGCACTGTCGATGCAAAAGCGATTATTGCCGCGGCTTCCTACCACGCGCGAGCTTTTGTACAGGTTCGAGCAGTCATAACACGCGTCACAGCTCATCACCATCGAACAATCAGAAACATCACGGCACTGCGTCACGTTAAACCCATATTCGCATTCTTGGTTGAAATCGGTATTGAATGTTAGATAACAATCTTTCAAATCGGCGGCGTGATTATTGTATGGCGAACCAGGAGTCGTCGTCGCATTAATTGAAAGGCCTAACAGTGGTGCTTGATGCATCAGTTCATCAAACTGTTCGAAAAATGGACGACTAAAATCGTAATCGCGGCCATAATCGCGCCAATCCCAATTGTCAGACCACCAGCATGTCGGGCAATACACTTTGTACTGCGAGCGTTTATCTTCGCCATTTGGCGGATACATCGAAATGAAGCGCTTACTGCACAAATCGCAGTCACGGTAAAACAAATTTACCAAGTTGTACCAAGCGTAGCGGCGCATCCGTCGGCAGTCAGGGCAAAAAGTCGGCGGCGGAACCTGCATTTTTTCGTAAAATCCAAAGTCGTCATCCTCGATGACAAATGACTTTTTGCAGTTTTGGCAATTTCGCGTTTCGGTCATAAGTATTCTTGCTGATAACACTGCTTGCAGTAAATAACCGGCGCGCGGTCTTTGGTGTAAAACGTCTTAAATTCTTTGCCGCATTTATCACACGCACGATCAAGCTGCTGCATGTTTGAAACCCAAATATCGACTTTCTCCCAGATACGACAAAACGGGCACGACCGAGGAAGCGGCAACGTATGCTGGCGCAAAAATTGCAACTCTTGCCCAATGACACGAAAACCGCGATTACAGGTACTGCAACCGATCACCTCTTGCAAAATAGTGTCGGATGCATCTTTAATGTTGTCAGGCAAATATTTAGCTGCAACCGTAACAGCGTATTCGCGATTTTCGGGTTCGTACCATTTTAGGCCCTTTACCTGCACCTGTTCTTTATTAAGTGGAAAAAAACGCGCGGCAAAGCTGTCGTTGTAAAAGTTCGGTGAGAATTCAGGTGGAAAGAACTCGCCATATTTATAGACATGCCCTTCTGTACTAATATATGGATTAGCGTCCATGTCTTTCTTAATTTGTTCACGCAGCTTTTCGAATTCTTCTTTACTATATTGTTTATTTAAAATCGAATAGTTGTTCTTTTTTAGGCTTACGCACCCAAAATGATGTTCGGCGGTAATTGAAAGCTTTGAATACTGTACATCCAACAATCCATGACCTGATTCGTGGGTAAAATAAATATCCTGCGCGCCTTCACCGACCGTTATCGCTTCGTAAATACGATTCGAATTATTTCCCCAGTCGACATAATCGTAGCTGTCTTTTACCGGGCCAAACTTGATAAGCATCAAATATTTAGAGTCTTCGGCATACGAAACTGCATAGCATTCTTTGCTATTTTTGCAGTACGAAAAATAGCTCCCACTGCTTTTATCGTCTGAAAACAGGTCATAAACCGGCCGCGGTGAATATTTTTTAAAATGATCATAGGCTTTTTTCTTGTATTCTTGGTATTGGCTGTACGAACCCAAATCTATTTCGGACATCTTTTGCTTGTATTCTTCTTTTGAAAGCTGTTCGTTAAAAAATACATTCGAGGCATGCTGAAGGTTGATCGAGCCAAAACAATTATTGCAGTCATTGCAGTCGTAACAAAACGTCGTATCGATCGATTTGATCATGCCATGAGAACCGACGACATGAAAGTTATCCGACGCCGATACGCAGTCGAAACATTTTTCAGAACCGCTTATAAACGAGCAGTTGAGTACATTTTTATTCTGCGCGCCGTAGAATCCGTATACATGCTCTTCGCAAAAGTCCGAATAAAACAGCAAATAACAATTTTTCGAATGCCCCACATGATTACAAAATTGCGAGAAATTGCTGGTCGGCTGATCAATCGAAAGGCCCAACAACGGCGCTTTATGCAAAAGTTCATTCCATTGCTCGAGGAACGGACGCATAGGATCATAATCCATCGCCAAGTCCTTCGCATCCCACTTATCAGACCACCAGCAGCGATCGCAATACACGACATACGGCGCATCTGGGTGATACATCGAGAACCGCTCTTCGTGACACAGATCACACTTTCGCTTGAAAAGCTGGATTCCCTTCATCCAAATAAGGCGGCGTTGCAAGCGGCACTGCGGGCAAAATGTCGGCGGAGGAACATTGATTTTTGCGTAAAAATCAAAATCCTCGTCTTCGATGACGAATGCATTTTTACAATTTTGGCAATTTCGAGTTTCCATACTTATGCAACTTCTGTCTGATAACACTTCTCGCAGTATATTACTTCTGCGCGATCTGGCGCATAGGTTGTCTGAAATTCATTTTGGCAATTGCCCATATGACCGTGATTCTCAGCTTTGCACATGCACTGACGATGATAGAGTGCCGGAGGATTTCTCCAACCCACACGATCAATATGCCGGCAGTTAAAACATAGACGCGGAAGCGGCAGCTGCGACTGACGGTAAAAATCAAGTTCTTGCTGGGTAATTTTAAAGGCGCTAGCACAATCAACATTGCAGCCATTTTTATGTCCGTCTAGTTCGTCGTGTTGGCACTGAATCACTTCGTTTATAATCGAATCAGGAACATCTTTTATTGAATCAGGTAACTCACTTGCCTTTTTGGTGATCGGATATTTTCGCTCTTCAGGTGTTCGCCAGCGATACCCTTGCTTAGTCGCTTCTTCTTCGGTAATAGGAAAATATTCAAACGCCTGTGATTGGCTGTATCCGTAAGTAGACATATCAAAAGGGAAAAATTCGCCGAACCGGTAAACTCGCCCTTCTGCATCTATATACGGCATATCATCCATATGTTTTTTTATTTTTGGAAGCAAATCAAAGTATTCCTCTTTGGTGTATTGCTTATTTAAAATACAATACGTTTTATTGCGCACGCCAATGCACCCAAAAACATTACTGACGCTTTTGCAATTGATTGAATAATATCCGTCACTTATATTTGCGCACTCAAATGTAGCGATTGTTTTATGCGCGCCGTTTCCGCAGCAAATCGTCTCGTACGAAAGTTCGGTGCCTTCGCTTGAGGTGATATCCATCCCGTCATTGTTCGGAGGATAGATAACACTTTGGCAGTATTTCATATTTCGGGCATTGCCTACAAAAAAGCACCGATCAATTTCGCTTGCGTTATTTAAATAGTCTCCAATGCAGCCAGGAGCTTGCACGCTGTGCTGATATTTAACGGGTGATTTTTCCCAAAAGGTTTCGGCTTTTTTTCGCGCTTCAACAATACCCGACCACGAATCAAGGTTCATTTCGGCAAGCTTTGCTTTATACGTTTCTTTATCACATGGCTGATTGAAAATATGATAGCTTTTATTTTTCAACCCGCTGCATCCAAAACAGCTGGTACACCCGACACAATCTTGGGACATCCACACCTCGACGCACGAAACGCAGTTGCGCGAAAAATACGTTTTGAAAGATTGCGTGGTGTTTATACAGTAATAACAGAGTTCAGAATCTTTTACATTTAATCCGTCAAAACATTTTTTGCTATATAAAAGCGTAACACTGTATGCGCTGTCTTCGTCATAACCCGAATCAAAACACAGATAACAATTTTTTGAATACCCACATACTGCATAGCTGCAATTCACCATTTCCATAGACCACATAATTCCCCATGGCACGACAGCATAGAAATCGCGAACTTGGTCGAAAAATGGCCGTGAAAAATCGTAATCACGCCCGTAATCCATGGCATCCCACTTATCACTGTTCCAGTATTCATTACTATACACCGGCATTGGATTTTCAGGCGGCATCAATGTAAATATTTTTTCACCAGTTGCAGCGCACGTGCGAGCATACAAATGGCGCATGTCGCGAAAACTCATACGACGGATCGCACGGCATTTCCAGCAAAATGTCGGCGGGGGTACCTTTATTTTTTCGTAGAATAAAAAGTCATCAGGCTCGATCGTAAATTGCAGTTTACAGTTTTGGCACGCTCGGGTTTCCATATCTATACCATTTCTTGTTGATAACATTTTTCACAATACACTTTTTCAAGCCGATCTGGCGCATACGCCGTATCAAATTCATTTGAGCAATTTCCAACATGTGCGTGATTTGTTTTATTACACATACATTTGCGATGATAAAGCAAGCGAGGCAGCCGCACTGCCATTCGTTCGTCGTGCCGACAAAAGAAACACTTTGTAGGCAATGCAAGCCTGAAGCGCTCATAAAAAGAAATTTCATGATTAATAAACCGGTAATTGCGCTTACATGCTTGGCAGGCAAAAATCTTGTCTTTTAAAAATTCCCAATTGTATATTTGTGCAGGCAGTAATGAATCAAGCAAGCAATTTTCTTGCCCTTTAGTATCAGGAATATTATCCTCCCATCGATAGCCGAACGCCAGGGCCTGATCTTTGGTAAGCGGATAGTATTCACCAACGGTCGACTCGTTATATGCATAGGGGGAAATAGCAATTGGAAAGTATTCTCCCCATTCCCCATTCTGCTTCATATGTTCGATTATTTTTGGAACCATTATTTCATATTCTTCTTTTGTATATTGCTTGTTTAAAATACAATAATCTTTTTTACGAAGCCCTACACATCCAAAAAGGTTGTTCGAATTGAAACAAGCCTCTGAATATGTTGTATCTGTGCAGTCAATAGCTAAGTGGCAGAACTTCAGTCCATATGGTTGCGAGAAAAGGCACTCGTATGAGTTTTCAATATCAAGTGAAAAGCCGCAATCATAGCTGTTTATGAATTTGCGCACAGTAAATCCAAATTTGCTGTCTTCTCCTGATTTAACATCAAATGCCCAGTGGACATTTTTTGCGTGATAAACATGATTTCCGCTTGCAGCTACGTTGTGCGAACCAAACATGTGAGGCGTAGGAACTTCTTGCATCAACGCATCACGCTGACTCAAGATATGCTGAAGCACCTTCGGATCAGATAAAGGATACTCACTTAAGAATTTTTGGTACTCCTCCTTAGTAACTTGCTTATTGAAAATATGATAACTTTTATTTCGAAGTCCAACACATCCGATGCAATTAACACATCCACGGCAATCAAACAAAGCGATCGAATCAGTGCACGCCTCACATTCGCGGCAATACAGCAGTCGAGTAGACTCTAATACATCAATGCATTGGTAACAGTATTCAGACTTAAACAAATACAGGCAGTCGACCGATTCGCGACAATTCCATACTGAATGACTATAGTCACAATCTTCATTATCAACGCATCCAAATACGAAGTAACAGCGAGCGCTCCTGTTGCATAAATTGGAAAATCCACAGTCGGTACTGTTGTTCACCATCAATGAGAAGCGGGGTACTTGGTCGTTTAATTCTTTATACTGTTCAAAAAAAGGGCGTGCGAAATCAAAATCGCGACCGTAACTCGTAGCATCCCAATCGTCTGCATACCATTCTTCGGTACTCCACACTGGAAAGGGCTGTCGTTCATGATACATCGAAATAATGGCCTTTCCCGATTTAGACGATGGCCGGCGATATAATGTCCTGAAATTTCTAACAAACAACCGACGAATCTGTCGGCATTTAGGACAATGGGTAGGAGCCGGCACTTGCATCTTTTCGTAAAACAAAAAGTCGTCCGGTGTTATTTGAAAATTTTGATTGCATTTTTTGCAGACCTTGATTTCCATAATTACATGACTTCTTTTTGATAGCACTGTTCACAATAGACTTTTTCGAGCCGATCAGGTGCATAGGATGTTTCAAATTGATGTTGGCATACACCCTGATGATCATGATTTGGCAGATCGCACATACATTTTCGGATCCACAGATGCATTGAGTTTCTCCACCCTACTCGCTCAAAATGCCGGCAGTTCGGACACAAAGTCGGCAAAGGCAGCTTCTTTTGTTTCAAAAATTGTAACTCGTCGGGGGTAATTTTAAACGCTGTGGTGCATTGATACCCGCATTCACCCTTATGCGCACATTCAATCACCTGACCAAAAATGTCTTCACTAACGGCATTAATATCATTCGGTATCTGATTGTTTAGCATTGTAATAGCATATGTTCGTTTTTCGCGCGGTTTCCACGGATACCCTTTCTCGCTTGCAATTGCTTCGGTAATCGGGAAATAATCCTGTACGACACTTTCGTTATACGTAAACGGGCAAAATTCATACGGAAAATATTCCCCGTATGCATACACGCGCCCTTTTGCATCCACATACGGCATATCGTTCATATGCTTGATCAGTTTCGGAACCAGTTCTTCGTATTCTTCTTTAGTATACTGCTTGTTTAAAATGCAATACTGCGCATTTTTTATGTTCGAGCACCCAAAACAATCCGAACAGTTGCGGCACAGCGCCGAATATTTCATGTTTTTTGAAGTCAGGCAGATAAAGCTTGCCAACGCGCCGTAACTTTGAATACTACATGCCACGCCTTCGTACTCAAGCTCACCGGTTAAAATACCATAACAATCGTAACAGTCTTTGCAGCTTAATATGCGGTTTCCGTTTGAAACATTTTCGCTGTTTTGCACATCAAACGAATTATGCACCATGCGCGAATTGTTGATAAAATCTCCGGTCGCATCCTGCGAGTTTACAATATTCGAATATTTCACCACCGAATTTTTGCACAATTCTTCAAATCGTTTTTTTGCCTTTTCAAGACCTTCTCGCGTATGAAGCTGCAGTTCATCAAACCGTTTTTTATATTCTTCTTTTGTCAGCTGCTGATTTTCAAAAATATACGACTGCTTTCGGATATTGGTACTTAAACAGCAGTTTTGGCAGTTTGCACTGTTGGCAACAAAGTACGAATCAATGCAGCTTTGCGAACGAATCGCATAGTGACAGTTAAAATTACCCAGACAATCCACATTCCACGAACAATTATCCAATTGCTGGGCACCAAGGCAGTCAAACGAATTTTTAGACTTATCAATATTTTCAGAATACTGAATATCTTCGCAGCC
Source organism: uncultured Candidatus Saccharibacteria bacterium (assembly GCA_964464735.1). Lineage (GTDB taxonomy): Bacteria > Patescibacteriota > Minisyncoccia > Phycocordibacterales > UBA1006 > CAYXKF01. The sequence goes on from CAYXKF010000004.1 coordinate 45,305, forward strand.
GATGACCGAAAACGCCAGGTATACATTTTTATTATCAAGCGTGTAGTTGCTGTAATCGCTGTTTACCAATGTTCCGCCGCGATACTGATAATTGCGCGGAGTCTTTTTAAACAAATCATTGAATTGCTGCAAAAAAGGAACATTCCAATCAATGTCCATCGCATATGTCTTTGCATCCCATCCGTCGCCCATCCAGCATTCGTGGCAATATACTGGACAGAGATCAGCGTCAGAATACATGCCGATGCTCATTTTTCCACATAGTCCGCACGGGCGCCGATACAACGACCGTACATTACGCCAAAGCATACGGCGAATACGCCTACATTCAGGGCAGAATGTTGGATGCGGAACCTTTATTTTTTCAAGAAAAGAAACCTCATCATGAGTGACGATAAATGATTCTTTGCAATTTTGGCATTTTTTGGTTTCCATGGTTATGATACTTCTTGCTGATAGCAGTGCTCGCAGTATACCTTTTCAGGGCTATCTGGTGAATAGGTCGTCTTGAAAGTGTTAGCGCACGCGCCGATATGGTGCGGATGATCCTTCTTGCAATCGCATGTGCGCTGCCATAATTGCATCGGGTTTCGATATTTTAACCGAGCCGCGTGTCGGCAATTTGGGCAAAGACGTGGCAATGGTAAATTCATCTGGCGGTAAAATTGCAATTCAGCAGGAATAATCTTAAAAGCGGTGGCACACTGTTCGTTGCATGTTCCGCCATGGTCACACGCGATCACTTCGTTTACGATCGAATCAGGCACTTCGGCAATCGTCTTAGGCAAATTGCGTGCCTCAATTGTTGTTTGATAATTGCGTTTTGCATCTTCGTACCATCGATATCCTTTCATCAATGCTTCCGCTTTAGTTAAAGGAAATAATTCTTGAGCCGTAGTCTCGTTATACGCAAAAGGACTAAACTCGATTGGAAAAAATTCACCATATTTATATATCAAGCCAGCAGAATCAATATAAGGAATTTCATTCATGTGATTTACAAACTTTTGTCGCAAATTTGCGTATTCTTCTTTTGTGTACTGAATATTAAAGATACAGTACTGGCGTTTATTAAGCCCTACGCAAGCGAAACAATCTTGGCAACTAGTACAAAACAGGCAGTATTCAAGATTGCGACAGTTCGTAATCGCCCACTGACACATACGAATGTTGGAAGTCTGATCACCTCCTTGAAATACCTCATACATCAAAGACGAATTTGCTCCGAAGTTTGCAAAGTCATAGGTATCGGTTATTTTTCCAGTAACAAAACTGCAGTATCGGCAATCCTCCATTTCAAACCCAATAAAGCAATTCTTAGCGTTTTTCGTATCATTCAAATAATCCCCTGTTGATTCTATGTTGCGCCATCCATGGGTATACTTTTGAGGAAAATCTCTCCAGAAAGTTTTAGCATCCACCTGTATCTTCGCAATAGATTCGCTTGAGCCATCAAATAATTCACGAACTTTCTTTTCGTATGAATCTTTATCATACGGCTGATTAAAAATATGATAACTTTGTTTTTTGAGATTCACGCATCCGAAACAATTATTGCACCCACTGCAATTTTTCGAGAACCAAACATCCGTACAGCTTTCACAATCAACACTATAAAATGTTCTATAACATTGATTGCAATTGATGGTCTGATAGCATAATTCAAGCTGGTTACCCATGAGGTTATCAACACTATCTTTGCTGTGATTGATAAAGCTTCCATACGTAATATTTTCGCAATAATCACTATAGGTCACCAAATAGCAATTCTTAAGCCAACTTGCCATATTAGTATATTCGGAATTTATTTTAGTCGAGTAGAGTCCATACAAATTCATCGCCGGAACCGTTTTAAAAAGCGCTTGCAGTTGAGCAAGTATTGGCTTACTTTCGTCAAAAGTATAAGGATAATCCAGTCCATCCCAAGAATCGCTCCACCAACATTCTGAGCAGTAATTTATAAGACCTGATTCGGGTGACAAAACAGTAATTATCTGCTTGTGACATTTTTCACATTCACGGCGATAAAAAGTTCGCTCATTGCGGCGAGCAAGACGACGAATCAACCGGCACTGCGGACAAAATGTCGGAGGCGGAACCTTTATTTTCTCGTAAAACGAAAAGTCATCAGGCTCGATGGTAAAAGAATTCTTGCAGTTTTGGCACGAACGCGTTTCGGTCATAAGACTTCTTTTTGATAACACTGTTCGCAATATACTTTTTCAGTTCGGTCAGGAGCATACGCACTTTCGAATTGATTAACGCATTTTCCTGCATGGTCGTGACCTTCTTGTACGCACGAGCAAGAACGAGTGTAAAGTTTTCGGGGCAAACGCAAGCTAATACGCACTTTTTCACGGCAATCAGCACAGTTACGAGGAAGTGGAACTTTTTCGCGCTTATAAAACACCAATTCGTCAGGAATAATATTAAAGTTTTTAGTGCATGTTTCACAAGTAAAAATATTTGAAATATACTCATCCGTAATATCTGCAATACTATCGGGTACGTCTTGCATTGTTACCGTACCTTTTCCGAAAACCCCAGGAATTTTTTCTTCCCACTGCCAACCCCGAGCCAAAACTTCTTCTTTTGAAAGCGGCATGTATATTGCCCCGCGTGTCTCGTTGTAGTAAACAGGGGCGATTGACGGCGGAAAATATTCACCATATTCACCGGTCGATTTCATGTGTTCAATAATCCTTGCTTTCAATGCTTCGTATTCTTCTTTTGAATACCTTTTATTAAAGATCATATACTCGCCTTTTTTAACCGATACACACCCAAAAAGATTCTGGCTATTCTGGCACGAATCACAATACTGCAGATGCGAGTTGTCATAACACAAATGGCAAAATTGCAAATTATATGCGCGTACGCAGCCATGCAATTCATAGCAACCCTCGGATTTTATTCCGGCGTGATAAATATCCATCGAATCCGAAATACCCAAAGTGCCGTAAATGTTTTTACTATCTTCGCTTTTATCACATTCGTATCCCTGTAAAACATTTTTACAATTAAAAAGAAGGTTTCCAACAGACGAAACTGTGCGCTCGCCCTGCATATATTTATGAATGGCATCGTACAGCATCATTTCCTTAAACTCATTAAACAACTGCACTCGGACCGAATGTTTTGAAAGGTCGTACTGTTTTACTTTCTCTTGGTACTCTTCTTTCGTTAGTTGCCGGTTTTTAAAAATATAATGTCCGCCGCGGATATTACACGAAAGAAAACAATCGCTTGATCCGCTTACGTCATAACAATAGAAGCAGTTTGATGAGTTGTTAAGCAAAAGGCAGTATTGCGACTGATACGAATACTGACTATCAATACATTCGTATAAGCGTTCGCCTTTTTCATAAATCCATCCACAATCACAACAGTCGCGCGAATTCATCGTCCAATTGCAATACGAAACATTTTCACTGGTAAACGTGGCAAAACAAATGTAAGCATTTTTATTTTCTCCACAGTGATTCGTATATTCAGAATTAATACTATTTTTTGTAAGTAGTGCCATACGCGGAACTTCGTGTTGCAAGGCCGAGAATTGTTCGAAAAATGGTTTTGAAAAATCAAAATCACGGCCATAGGCTGCAGGATCCCAGGCGTCTCCCCACCAGCAGGATACGCAGTACACTTTATAGGGCTTGTTTGGAGAATAAATCGTTACTGTGCTTTTTTTGCACAAATCGCATTCGCGACGATATAACGTTCGCTCGTTTCGGTATGCATACCGGCGCTGTTGACGACAATCACGGCACCACTGTGGCGCCGGTACCCCTATTTTTTCATAAAATGCAAAATCATCATCCGCGATTTCGAATGAGTTTTTGCAATTCTGACAAATCTTGGTTTCGGCCATAGCAGTAGTGCCAGTATACTCTTTTGCTTTATGAATTCAACGCGACAAACCAATTAGGATTGCTATTGAAAATATAACTAAACCAGGCGCGCATGACTTCGGTCGCCGGAAAGGCCCCTACTTTAGGCCCGTGTTCAAGCAATACCACAAACGCATATTTTGGTTCTTCATACGGGAAAAATCCCACCACCCACGAATTAAGTTGTGAATTATTTTTACCAACCTGCGCAGTACCCGTTTTTGCCGCAATGTGGACAAATGGGAAATTAAGATTTTTTGCAGTGCCTGCGGTAACCGTTTGGCGCATCGCGTCTTTGATGACCTGATAATTCTGTGCGCTGATATTTTTATCGACTGCTATTGATTCTTGTTTTTCAAATTCGGGAACTAAGATCGGTTTTACCAGTGTACCGTCGTTTGCAATAGCAGCAATGCCACGAAGCATCTGCAGCGGTGTCACCTGAAAACCAAAATGTCCGATACCGCTAATGTAGGTGTCTCCAAGCCGCCAGGTCCCATCCTTGAAAGTTTTTGCCTTCCATTCCGGCGAAGGAATAACGCCATTTTTTTCGTCACCAAGCGAAATGCCAGTTTTTTGCGCGATACCAAACAGTGACGAATATTCTTCGATACCGGCAATGCCGATTCCTTTTTGACTTTTATATCCGCCGGTAATTTCGTAAAAATACGTGTTTACTGAATCTGCAATCGCATGATAAATATTGGTAGTGCCATGTCCTTCGGGACGCCAGTCCTTAAAGATAGACGAAAGCGAAGCGTTATACGGGTTAGGAATTTCAAGTTTACCGCTTGAATACACCGTCGTTTGCGGGGTCACCACACCTTCGTTTAGCGCGCCGAGTGCAATAAACGGCTTCATGACCGAACCTGGCGTATATAAGCCCGACACCATGCGGTTTAAAAAGTAATTTTTGTTTGAGGTAAGCATCGTTTGCAGCCGATCACTATTGCCGCCTTGCGTAACCAGCAACGGATCAAATTCGGGATAGCTGGTCAAAATAAGCAGCTCGCCGGTTTGTACATCCATGACGGCACCGGCACCGCCACCATAGCCTGACGCATCAACAACACGCGCGATTTCTTGCGCCATGTGCGTTTGCAAATCAGCATCAATCGACAACGTTATGTTGTTGCCCGCAACAGCAGGTTCGGCAACGTGTGAATTTTGGCTTTCACCACCCACGTCGGTTTCGACGATCGTGTAACCGTTAGTACCCGAAAGCTGCTTGTTATAAATTTTTTCAATGCCAGTTTCGCCGATTGTTTCGGTACGCCAAAAAAAACCCTTGTCATCGACTTCGGGAAGCCGCACATATCCTAAAATATGCGCAAACCCAGGTAGCGTACCATAGGTTCGCGTTGGAACTTCGATGCTTGCAAGCGTGCCATCCTGCCCTTTGCGTTCAAGCGTTGTCATTGCGTTCCATGCCAATGGTTTTTGATTGCGATCAAAAATAACGCCACGCGGAGCAAACACAATAGTGCGATCAAAACGGTTTGATTGTGCAATGCGCTGGTACTCTTTTTTATCGGCAATCTGTAACCATAGCGTACGCAAAAAAAGTAACGCAAAAATAACCGCGCATACGCCCAGCGCGATCTTTACCGCACCATGGATCGGCCGTTCGATTGATCCTTCCATACGGTCATGTTCGATGTTGCTGATGTTTACGTCATCGTACAAAAAATGGTCAGGCAACACTTCGCGGCGCATTCGTTTTTTACCAAAAAAAGAAAGCATAGCTATACGTACAAATCGTCGCTGTTATATCCACCAATTTGTGAAGCGATAAATGCAAGCACTGCCCATACAAGACATGCACCGCCAAACCAAATGATGCGTTCGCCAAAGTGCAAACCAGGATACATGCGAATGATCATGATGGTCGCAATGATAACACTTTCGGGATACCCGCGGAACACAAAAATGCCCAACACCAAAAGCACTGCAACCCACCACCATGGCGCAAATACCGATGCGATCAAAATGCCAATGGTCGCAATAATGCGCATATTATTTTGCAAGCGTGCCGCGCAGCTGTTCGGCTTCGACGATACGTTTTACCGCAACAATCATTGCCGCTTCGCGAAGGGTAACGTTATGCGTTCGCGCTGTTGCCATAACGGCGCGCGTTGATTCGGTCATGATTTTCTGTAGTCGCGCGTCGATGTCGGCCAATCCCCAGCGGTCGGCGTTTTGGTTTTGTACCCATTCAAAATAACTGACCGTCACACCGCCGGCATTTGCCAGCACGTCAGGAAGCACGGCAACCGATTTTTGCGCCAAGATTTCGTCAGCCTCGAACGACGTCGGATTGTTGGCTAATTCAAGAATGACCGATGCTTGGATCGACTGTGCGTTTGCCTTTGTGATCACTCCATCAAGTGCCGACGGTACCAGCACATCACAAGCTTCGGTCAGCAGCTCTTGGTTTGTGATGTGTGTTCCATACGAATCTGGAATTGCCGCAATCGATCCATATTCTTCTTTAAGCTGGCGCACCAATCGCGGGTCAAGGCCGTTTTGGTTTATTAAAGCTCCCGACGAATCCGACACACCCACAATAACGCATTCCATATCGTGCAATGATTCAGCAACAAAGTAACCCACGTTTCCAAACCCCTGCACAATCACGCGCTTGCCCGCAAGGGCGATATTTTCTTCGGCAAAGTAGGTTTGCAAACAATATGCCCCACCCTTACCGGTTGCCGATTCGCGCCCCAAGCTTCCGCCCAATGCAATAGGCTTTCCGGTGAAAGCTCCTGGTTCATGACGATCGACCGTTTTTTCGTATGCATCAAGCATCCATGCCATGATCTGCCCGTTGGTGTAGACATCGGGCGCAGGAATATCCTTATGCACGCCAATGTACGGCGCCATTAAGCGCGCCCATTCGCGCGAAACTGCCTGCAATTCGTTTTGAGAATATTTTTTCGGGTCAATAGTAACTCCACCCTTACCACCACCTAATGGAATATCAACAACTGCGGTCTTGATCATCATGCCAGCCGCAAGTGCTTTTACTTCGTTTTCATTTGCCTCGGGATGGAAACGGATACCGCCTTTAAATGGGCCACGCGCGTCGTTAAATTGCACGCGATAGGCATGAAACGATTCTTGTTTGCCGTCATCACGCGTGATCGAGATCGTATCGGTGATAGTGCGCTTCGGGGTCGAAAGCGTTGCAGTGACCGAGTCGTCGTATCCCAAGATTTTTGCCGCCTTGGTAATAGTGTGTACGATGTTTGCAAATGGATCGTATGACATAAACGTTATGATGCTATAAATAATTAATCTTCAACTGTTTCAATAAAAGTGTATCCCTGCTTAAGATATTCGTCGGCTTTTTTCGCCTTAACAATTACTTCGTTGTCACCTTTTTTCAGCCTTACTTTTTGATTGCGCTCGATCGAATCAGGAAGGTTTTGATATGTGCCAGCAAACATCGCTGAGCTTACCAAAGTTTCTTTGCGATCAGCATCCGATGTTAAAAATCGGTCTTTAATAAATGCAAAGGTTCGGGCATACAATTCGTCTTCGAGGATACGGTATGTAATAAGACTTTCTTTTTTATATTCGACTAACGGTTCCTTGTGGCCGTATGCACGCAATTGCACCGACTGGCGCACTTGGTTCATGCCTTCCAGATGATCCATCCACAAGCGGTCAAGCGTGCGCAAGACAACCGGATGCATTTCGTTAATATAGGTATCAAGCCCAACTTCCTGTATTGATGCATCAAGGGCTTCGGCAGAATCAGGAAAACGGTTTTTTAGTTCGGTAATAAATTCTTCGTAAGCGGCTTGCTCGTCAAGCAACAATGCGCGGCGCTTGCCGTACACCAACCGGCGGTGAAACGACAACACATCGTCAAACGAGAGTACATGCTTGCGGGCATCAAAGTTAAATCCTTCGATTCGCTTTTGTGCGGTCTCGATGGCCTTACTGAAAAACGCGACTTGGATCGATTGCTCTTCGGGAAAATCCATTTTGGCAAGCATTTTTTGCGTACCCACATTATCGCCAAAAACGGTTAACAAATGGTCTTCAAGTGAAACGAAAAATTGCGTTTCACCCGGGTCGCCCTGACGACCTGATCGCCCGCGCAACTGGTTATCGATACGCCGCGCTTCGTGGCGTTCGGTACCAACGACAAATAATCCACCTAAATTTTTAACTTCATGTTCCTCGTCGGCAGTTGCTGGGCTTCCCCCAAGCTTAATGTCGACACCACGGCCAGCCATATTGGTTGCAATAGTTACCGCACCCTTGCGGCCTGCCTGCGCAATGGTTTCGCTTTCGGTATCGTGATTTTTTGCGTTCAATACCTGGTGAGGAATCCCTTCTTGATTCAAGTATGCCGAAAGTAATTCGTTTTTATCGATCGATGCGGTACCAATTAAAACTGGCTGGCCTTTTTCGTGCAGTTCTTTTACTTTTTTTGCGATCGCCTTAAACTTGCCGCGCTCGTTGATGAAAATAAGATCGTTATTGTCGATGCGCGCCAATGGGCGGTGTGTTGGCACTTGTACGACATCTAAATTGTATACGGTATGAAATTCTTCGGCCGAAGTTTGTGCAGTACCGGTCATACCCGCAAGGTTTTCGTACATCTTAAAATAGTTTTGGTACGTGATTGATGCAATTGTGCGCGCTTCGGCCTTGATTGGTAGCCCTTCTTTGGCTTCGACCGCCTGGTGCATGCCGTCAGACCAGCGCGAAGATTCCTTCATGCGGCCGGTAAATTCGTCGATGATCACGACTGTGTCGCCGCGTACAATATATTCTTTATCCTTACGGAACAGCGCCTTGGCACGCACTGCGTTTTCAAGGTGATGCACATAATGGATATTTTGCGCAGTGTATAAATTAGTGATCCCAAGTTGCGCTTCGGCAAAATCGATACCATCGTTGGTCAGCTCGACTGCACGGTGCTTTTCGTCTTTGGTAAAATGTGTTCCCTCGACCATGCGACCGGCAATTGATGCAAACGTACGATACAAGTCTTGCGGTTCGTCGATTTGCGCTGAAAGGATCAACGGCACGCGCGCTTCGTCAATTAAGATGCTGTCAACTTCGTCGACCAATGCAAAATAATGTCCGCGCTGCACACACTGTGCAATTGCTTGTGCTGTATTATCACGCAAATAATCGAAACCGAATTCGCTGTTTGTGCCATACGTGATATCACACGCATAGGCAGCAGTACGATCCGATGGACGCAAAAAACTTTCGGCAACGCGAAACGCACCGGTCGTATCACGGTTCTCATCAAGAATTTCTGATTCAGGAGTTTCAACTGAAGACTCGTTATAGACATATGATTGACGATTGTCGTTAATGACACCAACGCTCATTCCCAAAAAGCCATACACTTGCCCCATAATAGACGCGTCGCGTCGCGCAAGGTAATCGTTTACCGTTACGACATGCACGCCTTTGCCCGCTAATGCATGTAGATACACCGGCAACGTTGCAACCAACGTCTTTCCTTCTCCAGTTTTCATTTCAGAAATATTGCGATGAAAAAGCGCCATGCCTCCAATCAGCTGTACGTCATAGTGGCGTTGGCCAAGCGTGCGCTTTGAGGCTTCGCGAACCGCGGCATAGGCTTCGGGCAAAATTGACTCAAGTGTTTCGCCGGCTGCAATGCGTTCTTTAAATTCGTTGGTCTTGGCACGCACTTCATTATCCGAAAGCGCCTCGAAGCTTGGCTCAAGCGCATTTATTTTTTCGACGGTGTGACGGGCAGCCTTTAAAAACGACACCGAGGCATCGGGAAAAAGCGCCTTTTTTACGTAATTGAATACCATATTAGTCGAGCATACCACGCATATAAGCAATTACAATATTGCCAAATGGGGCTTTTGAATTCGATTTATAATACATGCACAGCGCTTGTTGGAAGCCTAAATATGTATTACAATGAGTGTTCGACCGAAAAGCCCCTTCTAGGATCAGCGATCGCACTCACATAGGACGTTTGTTGTGGAGCTCGCCATCGCTGATCACTTGAGGGGGTTTTTATATGCATCATTTTTTGTGTATGCTATACTGCCCATTATTTGTAAGCATAATGTATAGATATGAATCAAATCATGTGTTCGGATAAAGTGTGTTTTAAAAGCGCGGCATTAATATTACGCTTGGCAGTCGGCGCGCTATTTTTGTATTCGGGGATTGTTAAGATCGCCAACATGGAAATGATCGTCGGCTTTTTTGCTTCGATGGGGCTTTCTGCCGTCATTGCATGGCTAGTAACCCTAGGCGAGATTTTTGCCGGAGCAGCATTGATCGCAGGCATATTTACCCGTATCGCGTCAGCAATCGTGGTTATCATCATGATCGGCGCAACTATTTTAACCGCAAAGGCAACTGGCTTTAACAGCGCCATCCCAACACTATTCTACATTTTTGCAGGCGTATCGCTTTTCTTAAGCGGACCTGGACTGTTTGCACTTGCAAACGTGTTTGGCAAAAAGTGCGACTGCGACTGTGCAGAGGGCACGTGCGAGACGAAATAATTTTTCATCGCAAACAAAAAAACCGGCATTCGCCGGTTTTTTTGTTTTAGGGCTACTTAGTAGCGGTTACCGCCACGGAATCCTCCGCCGCCGTTACCACCACGATTGCCACCGCGGAATCCTCCACCATTTTGTTCTGGTGGGCGAGCTTCGCTGACGTTGATGGTTCGGCCATCAAGTTCAGTTCCGTTCAAAGAAGAAATTGCCTTTTGAGCTTCTTCAGGAGTGCTCATTTCAACGAAACCGAATCCGCGTGAGCGTCCAGTTTCGCGATCAGTTACAACGCGAGCAGAAGTTACGTTTCCGTAAGCTGCAAATGCTTCTTGTAATAGCTGATCAGAGGTATTCCAAGAAATACCGCCAACATATAGTCGAGTAGACATGATGTTACAGATAGATTAACTAAAAAAGTCTGTAAGCTGACCTTCTGTGCTTGCTTACAGAGTGCAAAAACACGAGAAAACTTACAGGTCTTAGTCTACCACGAAAAGCGACTCATAAGCAAGCCAGTGCGGCCAGGTTAATAAAATCATTGTTTGAGTCCTGAAACCAAAGGCGTAAAACAAATACAAATTGAGGACTTATGAAAAAGAAGCGTATCCTTACCACTGGACTTTAGACAGAATATTTATACTTGTTTTTATTGAGTAAAAAAGAAAATCTTATTTGGCGGAAGCGGAGAGATTCGAACTCTCGATACCTTGCGGTATGCCGGTTTTCGAAACCGGTGCGTTAGACCACTCTGCCACGCTTCCGTATATTTTGCCATCATACAAAATATGCTACAATCCGCAACATATGGAAATCGGGATCATTATAATTACCGTCCTAGGCTTATGCCTTTTCGAGATCGTAAACTCGATCGACAACGCGATCATCAATGCCGAAGTGTTGGGCACTATGGGCCCCAAGGGTCGCCGGTGGTTTTTACTATGGGGATTCATCATTGCAGTATTTGCCGTACGCGGTTTGCTGCCATGGCTTATTGTTTGGCTTTCAACTCCTGGGGTTGGCCCTATTCAGGCATTACTTGCAACATTTAGCAACGACCCAAGCGTCATGGCGGCGGTCGAAGCGGCTGCACCGCCCCTATTGGCCGGAGGTGGGATCTTTTTGCTTTTCTTGTTTTTACACTGGCTCTTTCTTGAACAAAAAAATTACGGCCTTTTTCACGAACCATTTTTTACCCGTCAAAGCGTATGGTTTTATGCCGTGGTATCAGCGCTTCTTGCCGTAATTGTCTGGCTTGGCCTTAAGCAAAGCCCTGGGCTTGCCTTTGGCGCCGTCATCGGCTCGACCGCGTTCTTTATCGTCCACGGGTTCAAGCAAAACGCCGAAAAGGCCGAGGAACAATTGCTACATGGTTCGTATTCGGATATTAGCAAAATTCTGTATCTTGAAATCATCGACGCGACATTCTCGATCGACGGCGTACTAGGAGCATTCGCCTTTACCATGTCGGTACCATTGATCATTCTAGGAAACGGCCTTGGTGCGTGGGTTTTACGAAAACTGACCATGCAAAATATCGAGAGCATCAAAAAATATCTTTACCTAAAAAACGGGGCCATGTACTCATTACTAGCGTTGGGAACAATCATGCTAATCGACGCCTTTGGGCACCATATTCCGGCGTGGGTTTCGCCGATAATTACGTTTAGTATCATTGGATATTTCTTCTGGCGTTCAAAGCGCGCAATAAAAAAACAGGAGTCCGCATCTTAATCGACACGAACTCCCTAACGCCTGGCAGCATTATTAAAAGTTACTCTCCATTTTCTGTCTTAGGTTTTTCTCCTTTTTCGCAGCCATATAAAAATTTGTGAGCCGACATTGGAAGTTCTCCGGCATCATTATTGGGCGTCGAGGAATCCTCGTCGCGGTTTGCGTCTTGAGACGTTTTGCCGCCAAACAAGTTCCAGGTCAGACGCTCATCACCTAAATACTTTGGCAAATAATCATTGTTTACATTATCCATGGTATCTCACTTTTTGGGTTCAACAAATTAAAAAACAAAGGTGTGTTAATTTAATTGTACTAAATATCTTTTACCTGTCAATATCCCGCACCACATCCTCGACTTTCGTCTTAATGCGGGTCACATGCGGACGCGCCATATTTTCACCATGCGTAAGCAATTTGTTTATGATGACCCCGAACACATATGCTGGAACACCAAACACGATTCCGATTACTAAAAAGATCCAAAAAAACACTTTGGCAACACCCGATGCGTGAACAATAAGATGGGTGAATCCCATAATGCCAAGCAAAATCACAATGACTGCGTAAATAATTACCGGCAACAAAATAACACCCAGCATGGTTTCGCGGGCTTGCTCAAAAGCAAAGCCGGTTGGGTCTTTGATTCCTTTTTTTGTATCACGGTATATCTTAAAAGCGCGCAAAATCATGATGAAAGTATAGCACAAAAAACCGGCACAGGGCCGGTTTTTTTGAATAGCAAAGTTGATGTTAAACTGTCATCATCCAAGGAATCGCAAGCGCGATGATCATCAGCATTGCACCCATAAGCGCAAAGTTTTTATTGAAGTTGATCATTTCGCTCATCTTTTGCATTGGGTCGGTAGCGCTCCAAAAACGGTGCATTGTTAGGGTCATGACCAGCATCGTTGCAATTAAGATCCACAGGCCAACTTGCGGCATGAACCCAAGCAAAACTGAAAGCCCGCCAAGCAGCATGGTGATACCGCTGACAATGACACCTGCCTTTGCCATTGGTATGCCCTTAGATTGCGCATAGCCGGTCAAATTACCAAGGTGCGCAAAGTGGTTATAGCCCGAATAAATAAAGTAGCCTCCTAATATGATTCGTCCGATAAGAAAAAGTACTGGCATATAATTAAAAATATTTAGCGGTTAATACCCTTATTTTACTACGCTTCAATGCGATTGAAAAGCACCGTAGCAATGGCCAAAATAACGACGGTTGCAATAGTAAGGATCAGCAAATCGAGGCCTAGGTTAAACGAATATCCACCAGTAAGCGGCCCGCGAATCGCATCAATACCGTACGAAAGCGGGTTAAGCTTGATCACCGTTGCCAAACCTTTAGGCAAACCCGCAAGTGGAAACAGTGCGCCTGACAAAAAGAATAACGGCATCATAATAAAATTCATGATAATCGGAAACGCCTGCATGTCGCGCATATTAACGGCTATTGCGGTACCTAGTGCGGTAAAAAAGACTGCGATCAAAAACATCACCACCAATACCAGCGGTAATGCTGCCCAATTAATAGGATGAAACCCCGCAAGCAACGCAATAATAAAGACTGCGATTCCCTGGAATAATGCAATGGTTGCACCGCCCAGTGTACGACCTAACGCAATATTCCAGCGCGATACCGGTGCCACTAAGGTTTCTTTTAAAAATCCAAACTGGCGATCCCAAATGACCTCGATACCAGCAAACATCGCCGAAAAAATGATCCCCATACCAATGATACCCGGTGCCAAAAAATCAATGTAGTCCCCCTGACCTGCTTTTGCAAAGACCGGCCCAAAACCAAAACCGAACGCAAGCAAGAAAAGAAGCGGTTGCCCAAGCGATCCAATGATGCGCGCCTTCGAGCGCCAGTATTTTTTAATTTGTCGTAACCATAAAATGTATATTGCGGCCATAAAGTTAAAAAATTATCTTTTACCCCACGCACGTGCATGCTGTCGTAATTGGTCGACCGAACCAGCCTCTTCATCACGAATACCGTGGCCGGTAAGTTCCAAAAATGCATCTTCAAGATTTTCTTTATTTGCCCTGGTAATCAGTTCGGCGGGAGTACCCGAAGCAATAATGGTGCCGTGGTCAATAATGGCAATTTTGGTTGCCATACGCGCTGCTTCTTCCATATAGTGCGTCGTAAAAAATATTGTCATGCCATTTTCTTGGTTAAGTTTTTTGATGTAATCCCACATGTGGTTGCGGGTCTGCGGATCAAGGCCAAGCGTCGGTTCATCCAAAAACAAAATGCGCGGTTCGTGCAAAAGCCCGCGTGCAATCTCAAGCCGGCGCTTCATCCCGCCAGAATAGTTGCGAACCAAATCTTGTTGCCGGTCAGCAAGGTCAACCAGTTCGAATAGTTGCTGGATTTTTCGCTTGCGAACACTTTTTGGCACACCATACAGCGCACCATGGAAATCCATATTTTCATACGCTGTTAAATCATCATCAAGGCTTGAGTCTTGGAAAACGATACCAAAGAGCTTGCGTATTGCAGCCTTATCGCTCTCTATTGATGCACCGCCAAGCGTTACTTCGCCAGATGTTTTTTCAAGCAGCGTTGTTAGCACTTTGATAGTCGTTGATTTTCCAGCACCATTGGGGCCAAGAAAACCAAAAATCTGCCCGACCGGTACGCTAAACGAAATACCTTTTACGGCTTCGAAGTCACCAAACTTCACTGATAAACTTTTTACATCGATAATATTTTCCATAATGAATTTTCAGTATACGCTTCGAATAAGGATCAGGCAAACAAGTTACCGTATCGCCCCTTCGGCTTTTAGTTTTCGCAATTTTTCGCTTTGCCCTCCACGATTATAATTACCAATAACACCGTCGCTTCGGATAACACGATGGCATGGCACTGTGGGGCTATAGTTTTGCTTCATGATTGAACCGACTGCTCGAGCCGCATCAGGACTTCCCGCTTTTGCAGCAACCTGCTTATAGGTCATAACCTTCCCCTTTGGAATACCAGCGACAATAGTAAGTACTTTATCGCGAAATGATGTGGTGTTTTTTGGAACTTTCACAACTCCACTATAGCACAAAACCCCGAACGGGGTTTTGTGCTTCTAAAGTATGCAATTTTATCTTCGTCCCTTACCATCATGATCGTCTTTATCATCCCAGTCATGTCTGCGGTCAAAGAAGTCACGTGAATAGATGTACCACTTGGTATAAATGCGTGGATCTTCGGGATCAGTGGTAAATGATCGGCGTGATGAAACAAAGCGGTTTCCTGACGCGTCTTCGGATATCACACGATAGGTATATTCGGTATCTGATACAAGACCAGTAATGCTGATCACATGCGAACGGGTTAGATCATCATCGATGATACGGTCTTCATCCCCATATTCAGATTCGTACAACACTTCAGTTGTAGCCGGTTCGTTCGTGTTCCAGCTGATTGTTACGCTATGCGAACCAACCTGGTCGATATGGATATCAGTTATAACTGGGTCATCATTATCATCATCGCGGCGTGTCGTAAATATTCGGTCGGACGATGTTGTTACATTGCCATCCGAATCACGCACCGAAATGCTGTAATGATAAGTCGTATTATCGTTTAAGCCCGAGAGCGTAACCGAATGGTCATCATTCATTGCACTGCGACTTGAAGTATTTCCATAACTGTCGGTTCGTCCATACGATACTACGCCGCTGGTATCTTCGTCAGTATGCCACGATATGACTGCGCTTGAGTCACTAATCGAACCGACACTGATATCCGAGATGTCAGGATCTCCCGCACGGTCTTCGCTGGTAGTGCGAAAGGTCGATCGTGCCGATACTGCCTTGTTACCAAAGAAATCCCATGCAATTACCTGATATCGATACCGGGTATCTTTATCCAAACCACTTAAACGCACGCTGTGTTCGGTTTTTAATGACGATTTATAACCGCTTGATTCATCAAGCTCGTCTACGCCATAAATAATTTCGGACGCACTGCGTTCATTTGTCTTCCATGTAATAACCACACTACTGTCGCTTTGGCGCTGTACTTGGATGTCAGAAATAACCGGTGCTTTCGTATCAGCCACGCATCGCTTTAGTATACCTTTATGGTTGCCATTGCCACGCGAGCTTGCAAATAGCAATCCAAACGGCACACGACACAACTTTACTTCGGCCGAAACCGATGCATTTTGCGCATAAGCTGGGATTGCAGCTACTGGTGCAATAAAGCTGGTAATTAATAGAATGCTTAGTAGAAATGTTCTTTTCATATACTTATACGGCGTCAAAGTTATTGCTAACATGACGCGAGTTAAATCTAATAAGGACCTTTCCTTTAATGATGACGAATGAAAAAGAACCTGGTTACAGGCAATATCATTACGATACAGTATTTAAAATGGGCAAGTTTTGCATTAAAGCGACAAATTTGGCGAACGTTCGACAGTATTGGGATCGGCAAAATTCCCCGCCACTGCCTGATAATGCGCCGCAACCCCGATCATGCCAGCATTATCACCATATAATTTTTTACTTGTCGGATAATGAATGCGATATGTCTTTCCAAACTGTGCACGAAACTGTTTGCGAAGGGTCTGGTTTGCCGATACCCCGCCGGCAACAATAAGATCTTTTATTTCATAACGAGCCGAGACTGCCTTGAATGCACGCTCGGTTTTAATAAGCAGTTCGTCAATAGCTGCTTTTTGAAACGACGCCGCGACATCGCAAATAATTTGCGTTTTTTCTTTTTTGTCGAGCTTTTCTACAAATAATTTTTTCGTTAAATACAGCACCGCGGTCTTAAGGCCCGAATAACTCATATCAAGCGTGGGGTTTTTTATCATCGGAATCGGAAGCGGATATGCCGTGTCATTACCCTTTTTCGCCAACTCTTCGACAATCGGTCCGCCCGGGTAACCTAGCTCAAGCATTCGGGCAACTTTGTCGTACGCTTCGCCAATTGCATCGTCAATCGTTTTTCCTAAAATTTCGTATGACCCGTGGTCTTTCATTAAAACAATTTCGGTGTGTCCGCCCGAAACCAATAGTGCGATTAAAGGAAATGAATAGGTAATTTCTGGATTGCCTTTTGCATTTTTTGCCAGTGCCGAATATATATGCCCTTCCATGTGATTCACCCCAATAAGCGGTTTGTCATACAATACTGCGTATTCTTTGGCCTTATTAATGCCAACACCCAAGGCAATCGCAAGTCCGGGGCCATAAGTAACCGCAAAGGCATCAATCTTATCAATCGAAACTTTTGCGCGTTTTAATGCCTCGGCAATCACCATATCAATCGCTTCTTCATGCATCCGGCGTGCAATGCCCGGCACGACACCTCCCCATTGTTTATGAAATTCAATCTGCGAAGAAATAGCATTCGAAAGAACCCGATCGTTTTCGGTTATCGCTACCGAAGTCTCATCGCATGATGTATCAATTGCAAGAATTTTCATACCCTATTTATAGTCGCTTACAGTAATAGTGCGCGATGTCTCGCTGGTTCCGTGTTCAATTTTTATCCAGACAATCACTGCATCTTCGGACACGCGCTTAAAAAGTTCGGTCACCTTGTCGGCCCATTCGATCGAAAATATGTTTCCTGCGGCAACTTGATTTATAAAGCCAAGCTCTTCAAGTTCTAACGGTTCAAACAAACGCCATGTGTCAATATGGTACAAAAATGGTTTTTTGTTTGATAAGTGCGAATCATCAGGCACCGCAACTGAATACTCTTTTTCAATAATAAATGTTGGTGATTGGATTGGGTCAGTAATTCCTAGCGCCTCGGCGACGCCTTTCGTAAACTCAGTTTTTCCCGCACCCAGTTCTCCTTGCAACGCAAAAATAACCGACTTGTACCCTAAGTAGTGCTGATATTTTTTAATAAGTTCTTCGCCCAATTGTTGCGTTTCTTCGGGCGAATGAGTTTGTTTTGTAAATAGTGGAACCAGGTGGATATCACCTTGGCGCAACACCACTTTTTGATCAAGCGTCGTATCAACGACCGTAGATGGTTCATTTTTTGGAAGCTCGCCTGCATCAATAATAAGGTCAATCAGGTTTTTTTGCTTGTCCGAGATTGCATTTAAAATATCATCAATCGAATACGGCCGCTTTTTATACGACGCATTTGCCGATGTTGCGGTGATTGGTTTTCCAAGCGCACGTACAATATCGGTAACCAATGAATAATCTGGAATGCGCACGCCTAAAGTTCCGGTTTCAGATTGCACGCCACGGGCAACCTTGCCTAATCCTTTTGATACAATCGTAAGCGGGCCAGGCAAAAAGTTTTCATACAAGTTGAGTGCCGTTTTGTTTACTTCAACGTAGGTTCGAGCCATATCAATCGAATTAACTGCAATCGAAAGCGGCTTTCCTTCGCGACGCGCTTTGTATTGAAGCAACTTATCCACCGCCGCCTGATTTGTAGCATCTGCGCCAATTCCATAGACAGTTTCGGTCGGAAACACCACTAAGCCGCCTTGCTGCAGCGTTAAAACCGCTTGTGCAATAAGCGCTTCGCGGGAAGTGTTTTTTACATCCAGGAGTTCGGGCATATCGGTGCCATTGTGCAGTACGATAAGAAATTTGTAAAGAAAGCACCTTTAATACTTACGCGCATCATAAGCCCAATGCAACAATGCTTGATGTTGCCGTGGGCGGCAAAAAATATCACCGCGTTTGCAGTTGTGTACGATTTGTGCAATGTGCCGTCGCATCTTAAACCAGCGTTTGATTTGACGATCGTCTTCTTTAGGGATCCGCCGCCCCAAGTAATACCGGCAGTACCACTGAAACCATCCGCGAGGGTCATCCTTATAAATCCACCCATTTTTTTGCCAAACCGATAATGGCTGACTTGCCGCGACTTTATAATAATTAAGCTTTGGATCGGCTTTAAGCGCATCTTTTGCAACAAGCTTTGCACCCGCAAACCAATCTTTGGGAAATTCTTTTGGCCGATCATGAAAATAAATTCCACCAAACACGCCAATCGCAAGCATCTGCTTTGGCGTCAGGTCGGGGCGAAACAAAGGATCAAAATTCTTTCCAACAGGTTCGGTTAATTGATAGGTATACCCTTTTTGAAACTTATCATTCACTGTTATTGTTTTTTTACGAAATGATTTTGGCATATATATGCGGAGGCGGCGAGATTCGAACTCGCGAAGGCTTTCACCTTGCCACCTTTCCAAGGTGGTGCACTAGACCGCTATGCGACGCCTCCAGTACTTCGCCAGAGACTAACGCATAATTGACCACGATTCAAGCATTACGAGCGTATCTTAAGCACTTGGTCCACTTTAATATTTCCCGCTATTTCCATAAGTTTTACCGCTTCGGAGATTTCATTTTTTTGTAATCCCGCCTTTTTTGCAATATCTTCGTACAGATAATTACCATCTTCACTTAAGGGAACATATTTCATCAGGCTTATCAGCATCTTCTTCATAATCACATAATCGCCCTCGTTGATTTTACGCTGTGCCTGCACAACATCCAATTGATTCTCTTTTAACACCTGCGCATAAGAATCAGGATATTGTTCGCGCAGATAGCTTACGAGGTATGGCACACATGGCCTTGCAAATACTTCGTCGACCGCCACATTGGTTTCTGCCTTAATTGCTTCCTGCACATACCGCATTTTCTTTTTTAACGCATCAGGAATAAGATTACCAATATTGTCCATAGAGTTATATTGATTGATTTAATAATATTTTGATCCGCGCCTCGACAGGCGGATGGGTTGAAAATAAATTACGCAAACCGTTAGCCGCTTTGGATCCAAACGGGTTTGCAATAAATAAGTGTGCAGTCGCATTGCTTGCCTTATGCATTGGACGCGCATAGGCTGATATTTTTTTCAGCGCATTTGCCAATCCCTCGGGATAGCGGGTCAACAGAGCCCCTGATGCATCAGCTAAAAATTCACGCTTTCGAGAAACCGCCAGTTGAATAAGGGTTGCAAAAATCGGTGCCAAAATAGCCAGTACCAGACCGACTATCATTAATATACCACCCGCCTTGCTGTCATCGTCGCGATGACCCATACCAAACAATTGCGAACGTAAGAAAAAGTCGGCAACAATGGTTACAAAACCTGCTAGCACCACGGCAACCGTCGAAACTAAAATGTCTCGGTTTCCAATGTGCGACAATTCGTGCGCGATCACGCCTTCCAGTTCGTTTTTTTCTAGCACTTGCAAAAGGCCGGTCGTAACTGCCACTGCCGAATGCTTTGGATTACGCCCCGTTGCAAACGCGTTAGGCGCAACGTCATCAATAATGTAGACGCGCGGCTTAGGCAAGCCGGCAGTGATCGAAAGGTTTTCGACAATGCGGTGCAACTCGGCATATTGGCTTTCATTGGCAGGCTTTGCACCCGAAACTGATAACGCAATAGTGTCCGACTTCCAATAAGCAAAAATATTCATTAAAACACTAAAGATAAAAAGCCCATACAAGATATTTGGGTTTCCGTAAATCCGTGAAAACAAAAACCCGATAGCAATAATGATGCCGCAAAATACTGCCATAAGCAGCCACGTTTTTGCAATATTTGAAGATTGATGAGTGTACAATGTCGCCATACGCCCCGAGTATAACACAAAAACCGCGTGCTGCGGTTTTGTGTTTAACAACTTAGTATTTATCGAGGCACCGTACCGATAGTATCTTCTGGAACCGGATCCTCGTAGCTTTCGTTGGTCAATTCGGGCGATTTGACGGGGCTGTCTTTTTTGATTGCAACAATGCCGACAACTACAATCACGGCCAGTATGATGATTATTATGATCCCGCGGGTAGTCATATTAGAATTTTACCTCGACTGGGTTTTGCGCAGCATGGTCATCAGGCAAATCAAACAGTTCCATCTTAGAGAACTTAAACATGCCACCGATTACATTTCCAGGAAACATCTCAAGCGCAGTGTTAAAGTCACGCACGTTGCTATTGTAAAAGCGGCGTGCTGATTGAATTTTATTTTCGGTATCCGATAATTCGCGCTGCAATTCCAAAAAATTTACGTTTGCCTTAAGGTCTGGATACGCTTCAGAAATGGCAAACAACGATTTAAGGGCGCCGGTAAGCATATTTTCGGCTTCCCCTTTTTGTTCAGGAGTAGTCGCCTGCATTGCCTGGGCGCGTGCTTGAGTTACTTTTTCAAAGGCGGTTGATTCGTGGGTTGCGTATCCCTTAACGGTATTAACCAAGTTAGGAATTAAATCGAAGCGGCGTTTTAACTGCACTTCAATATCAGCCCACGCTTCTTGTGCGCGGTTTTTATGTCGTATAAAGTTGTTGTAAGTAAGGACGACCCACAAAATAAGTAAGGCCGGAATAAGTAAGAAAAGCCACGTCATAATGTATTTGGATTATTGGTAAATCTTGCAAAGTAAGTATAGCACATTGGCGCAAGATCCCATGATTACGTATTAATTTTGCTTATAAGTCAAAAGCGTAAATACCCGAATGGTTTCGATGTTGTTTCCCACAGCGCAGGTAACACGGTCGCTATTTGCTTCGGGTTCGGTACAAATTGGCGTACCAGGCAAGTTATCAACAAGTGATGCCTTAATTTTATACGCAATGTAATCGTTTTCACCCTTAGGGTTCGGTGGTACCAAAACGGTAATCTTTACAACATCGTTCGTGCGCTCTTCCAGGCTCCAACCTTTAGGAAGTGGAATTCCGTCTTTCAGTGCCCATGTTTTAACTTCGGCCTTTACCGTTTCAGGATCAAGTTTTTCGCGCGCAACATCAATACCTTCACCCGCTTCTTTTAATATCCCATCAAGCCAGTCCGAATGCCCGACTTTGTCGATGGCAATTTGTACATCTTTTTCGCTTGGCAGTTTTAAATCGCCATGCCATAGCATCAGGCCTACGGTTGCAATAGCAACTAAAACAATTGCTCCAATGATCTGCATCATAGGGTTATACAAGCGAACGCTCGTGCATAATCTTAACGATCCAAAAACCAATCACAACGCCGACAATTGGCGCAACGATATACAAAACATTTACCGAATGAATACCCAACGCAACGGCCGGATTAAGCACCCCGTTTGATCCGATCATTGAAGCAATAGCGATTCCTAAAAATAATGACAATCCAGCAACAAGCCCATCAAACATAGTATGGACGCGTTCGTACACGATCGAGGCAATACCAAAACCAAAAAATAGTGCGCCAAGCATTTCAGCAAAAAAGACCGCCGACGTCATATCCACCGCAATAACCGGAACTGCATGCGTGCCATACTGGACAACAACCAACGCAAGCAATGCGCCGGCAACTTGTGCGATAATATATCCAATCGCATCAATGAATGAAATTTTCCGAACTGACAAAAACCCCAATGTGATCGCCGGATTAATATGCGCACCCGTCGTGCTACCAATAGTGTAAGCAGCAAACATAAGCACCAAACCTGCCAAAATAGCAGTTGGCACGACAAAAATATGAGTAAGAGAGAGCGCCACGATAAGAGTTAACAAAAACGTACCGCCAAGCTCAAGAAAATATTTTTTCATAAACTACAATAACAAATTACGAGTATTAACGACGGGTGTATTATATCATAGAAAAATCGCATTTTCGAAACAATACCCGCCCTACCAATCTCCAAAGGCTCGCGCAGACAAAGCTTTAGCTTTGTCGAGCGTAGAGCCCTTCCCGAGATTCGCGCCAGCGAATGATTAGATGAGGAACTTGTGCCTTTGGGATGGTGGGCAAAAAACTGACCGAGTTCTACTTATTTCCCCTTCTGCTTCCACTCCTCAATCTTAGCCCGGTGCCCATTTTTAAGAATCTCGGGAACTTTATACTTTTTATTTTTCCAAACCAGCACATCAGGCCGCGTATACACTTCGCTTGATGAAACCCGCGCTTCCTCGCGCGAATCAAAATTCCCCAACACGCCCGGAATCTGGCGTGCTATCGAATCAATACAAATCATCGCTGGCAGTTCGCCACCAGTTACCACATACGGCCCAACTGAAACGTGTTGGGCTTTTAGTATTTGTGCCGCCCGCGCATCAATACCTTCGTAACGCCCACACAAAAAGACAACGTCGGTATATTTTTTTGCATACCCTGCAGCCATGGTGGTATCAAATTGATCTCCTGATGGCGAGAAAAAGACTACATGGATTTTAGGCTTTGTATTGCGCTTGGTCGCATTTTTCTTTGCAGCTTCGAAGGCTTCCAAAAATGGCTCGGCGCGTAAAACCATACCAGGGCCACCGCCAAACGGACGGTCATCGACATAGGTGGTTACATTGCCATCAGGCCACTTTTTTTTGTATTTTTTACCTTTTACGTAATCGCGCAGCTTATAAAATTTGATGGCGATTTGCTTATTTTTTATCGCACGGCCAATAATAGATTCATTTACGTACGCAGAAAACACTTCAGGAAAAAGCGTAATCACATGAAAAGTTATTTTTTTTGAGTCTTTCTTGATTGCTGATTTTTTCATATAGTGTCCCTTGTTATTTTTTCTTCAGAGGCTCGTCGCAGAAGACTTTACCCAAAGGCGGACGAAATCCGCCCTGGGCGGATATTTGTTTTTAAAACAATAAATAAAAACTGGTATCTTTATAACAAAATCCCCCGTCTTTTACAACGAGGGATTATGCGTAGTGAAGAAAAATTAAGAGTTCATTTCACCCTTAAGGTCTGCGATGGCTGCATCAATATCCGCAGCTGCAACACCGCCTGATGCCTTCATACCTCCGGTACCACCTTCAGGTTCATTAATTTTTAGGTTGACACGGGCATTATTTTGCATACCAACAGTGCGTAGCAATGTGCGGATCGCTTTTGCGGTCGCACCCTTGCGTCCAATTACCTTACCCATATCTGCAGGGTTCAGGTCAAGAGTCATCAGTACTCCCATTTCGTCAACGGTCTTTGAAACTTTGACGTCGTTAGGATTTTCGACTAGGCTTTTAACAACAAATTCAAGAAATGCTTGTGCATTATCACTTGCCATAGATTCTTTCTATCTTTCTATAAACGCAGTACGACATTACTGCCATCCTGAAGTATATCCACTAATACTTTTTTTGCAATGATGAGAACATTATTCTGGCGCCAATTCACCCGGAGGTGAATCTTCAACTGGGGTCTCTTCAGTATCTGATTGTGATTCATCACTTACAGGCTCAGCTTCAAGTTCCTGAGACTCTTCATTCATATCATTATTAACTATATCGCCATCAGCTTCTGGTGCAACTTCAATGTCATCAGAAGATTGCTCTTCTTCCACCTGGTTATCATTATCAGCATGATTATCATTTGAAATATCATCAGCGTTGCTTGGCGGCTGGTCTATCAGCTCAAGCAATGCGCGTATATCATTTTTTGTCAAACATTCGCCGTCAACACAGATTGCCTGCTTAAAGATTCCCCGCTCTGCAATAAAATCCTGTATGCCATTATCTATCGACGCAAACCACATAATCATGTCAGCGCGGATATGCTCAACAGTTTGCGCAAGTTGTTGTACGGCTTTAACCAACACAGGAACCAATGCGTCCTTCATGATGCCCAGATAGCCATTTTGGCCCTTAGTGATGGCCTGCGGGTAGACTTCTTGCACTTCTTGAGCAATGAAACCGGTAATAGTTTTGCCGTCAGGGTCCTCGTTTCGGTTGAAATCTTTTACTTGCAAATCATTTATAATTTGCAGGCCGTCCACTTGTGTATCTTTAATGTTTGTTTTTGTTCGGCGGTCAGATACGTCGGTTAACGCAAATGTACCCGCAGTTCTGGCAATATATCCGATTTGCGTTCCATCGCCATCAAGCGCGTTCAGATAGTATGTAGTACCCGTTCCATCATCCGCACCTGCCTGAACTTGGATTCCGTAGCGGTTTTGATTGTTTCCATCATTGAAAAAATTAGCAACATACGATGAAGCGTTGTTTCCCGAAAGACTCAATGATCCATTAGTCCCGTTTAGGGTCATAATGTTTCCGAGCGTTGACGGCTTTGACCAAGCAAAGTCAGCATTGATAGTGTACTTAGAGTTATTAGAAGTGGTCGGATCACTATCATGAAATTCGAAGGACATTTCTGTAATATTATTGGTTGTAAAGTTTGAAGCACCAGGAATTGTTGGCTCCAGCTTAAGCCCAGTATCTATTTTTTCTTCTGATAACCAAATCCATGTACGATCACCTCCCAAATCAGGATCCCATACAAACATATCCGCCCCAGCGAAATCGTAATCAACGTTTCGAGATCGAGCAGAAAATCCTCCACCTCGATCATTTTCATCTGCAACTTGAATAACCAGCGGTGTACCATTGCCGTCAATCAGCGTAGAGTCAGTCTCGTAAAGCAGATCAATCCGTTCTGGAGCAATATATAAGCCTCCCAAAGAGTCATCATTATTTGCCTGGATAGCGATCGAGTTAATAGGATTAAGGTTAACGCTCATAAAGCGGTCGTCAGCATTCGAGGCAGATAACCCTGCCCCTGTTGTGTTCATGCGCAAGTCCTGATCGTTGTCCGCGTCAGCATATGCAAGCCACACCTCTGGATTTCCCGAACCATCGTCAACTATGCTGATATAGCTATTGCTACCCGATACGTTGGCGCCATTAAACGACGCAGCATCTTCATTAACAAGAATATCCACCGACATATCATTTTCATTTGCACCGGGACTAAAATCAAATACCGAAGAACTAATTGTTAGGTCTGAAGTATCTGTCCCATCCGTAAAGACGCCTCGTATTTGTGGGTTCCCACTATTGTAATCAAATGCAAGATTCAAATATCGCGAAATATCATTTTTTGCAATTGCAAGGGCAACACCCTCGCTCCCCAATCCAAAGCCAGAAATATTCCCAGAAAAGAGCGTAGCAAACCCATCTGTAAATTCATATCGATTCCTCATCGTACCAAGGACATCAAGGTCAAAATCAGGAGCATCCGTCCCAATACCCACCATATGAGTATCATTGTATACATACCCGTCAGTGGTA
>CAYXKF010000005.1:0-57650 GCA_964464735.1 uncultured Candidatus Saccharibacteria bacterium
GATCCGCACAGTCCGCAGGTCATGATCTTAGTGAATGCGAACTCCTTTTGCGATGATCTCGGCTCTAGTGTCTGACTCTTTATCTTTTCTTGAACGAGATCAAAAAGCTCTTTGGTAATGATTGGTTTATGCGATCCGTTGTACCAGTTTCCTGACTCTTTTGGGAACTCGAATCTGCCGTAGTAGAAGTGGTTTTGAAATATGCGATAAAGATTTCCTAAACTCAGATGGATATTGTTCTCAGTTTTGAAATTGATATCGTTTTTGAGCCATTGGTGTACCTTTCTTCCACTCCAACCATCGTATGCAATCTTCTCGAACATCTGCTTTAGGCTCACACCATAAAAAACCTATTTAAAGTGACTGGTTTCAAATTATCCACGGGTGTCTTAGGCTGTTATAATAAATAGGCAATACCATGAAATCACAAAAATCCACATTACTTAGAATGGATAACATTGGCATCGTTGTAGAATCCCTTGATGATGTTATTCCTTTTTTTCTTGAATTGGGGCTTACTCTTGAAGGACGAGCAATGGTAGAAGGAGAGTGGGCTGGGCGTGTTACCGGATTAGGTGACCAGCAGGTTGAAATTGCCATGATGGTTACACCCGATGGCCACAGCCGGCTTGAACTCTCAAGATTCATTTCTCCAGCAATAATTGCTGATCACCGCAATGCGCCCGTAAACGCTTTGGGCTATCTGCGCGCCATGTTTGCGATAAGCGATATCGACGAGACAATTGAGCGTTTACAAAAGCACGGCGCAACACTTGTTGGCGAAGTGGTTCAGTATAAAAATTTATACCGGCTTTGTTATATCCGTGGCCCCGAAGGCATTCTTATTGGGCTTGCCGAGGAGATCGGCAAATAAAAAATGTGTTATACTGCTACGGATATGCAGTGGCCTAAAAAAATCTATTCGTTTTTCGACAAGCTTGAAGACCGCACCCGCGGACACCTTTCACGCCATCCAATAACGTATTCGATACTAGGAAGTATCTTTTTAGTGCTGTTATGGCGCGGTATTTGGCACACAGCAGATAT
The DNA here is from genome assembly GCA_964464735.1 of uncultured Candidatus Saccharibacteria bacterium. Classification (GTDB taxonomy): domain Bacteria; phylum Patescibacteriota; class Minisyncoccia; order Phycocordibacterales; family UBA1006; genus CAYXKF01. The sequence goes on from CAYXKF010000005.1 coordinate 1,048, forward strand.
TCTTGAACATTCAGGTGGAAAAGTAGGCGCATTTTTGTTCCATCCGTTTATTTCGGCAACGTGGTCAACGTGGGGCCTTATGCTTATTGGATTATTTGTCTCGATGTTCGTAGGAGACATGATCATTATGTCAGGCCTAAAAAGACAAAAAAAGGTTACCGAACAGACCGAGGAAGAACTGATCAAAGAAGAAGCTGCCGAAGAAGACATGCTTGAGCATATCGAAGAGCACCTAACGCGCATTGAAGCGCGACTAAGCCAGACCGAAAAAGTTGTAAAACAGATCGAGAAAGAAGAGGAACAGCAAAATAAAAATTAACTTAATCTTCCGAAAAATATCCCCGCCTTTGCCCTTTTAAAGACTCGCACAGACAAAGCTTTAGCTTTATCGAGCGTAGAGCCTTTCCCGTGATTCGCTTAAGCGAATAATGAATAGTGAGGACTTGTGTCTTTAAAAGTGGCAAGGCAAAAGTTGGGACGAGTTCCCAAAACCCTAAAGAGGCGACTAAGAATATTAAAACCAACTACGCATTCAGCGTAACGTAAATATCCTCAAGCGCCCGAACTGCATCACCAGCCGCAATGTTATTTTGGTGATACTTAATATTAGTACAATCACCGGCAGCCCAAATGCCCAAAGTGGTGGTTTTTTGTGTCCACGGGTCAATCACTACGCGTCCCATGGCGTCAATCTCGACAACATCTTTTAAAAAGTTTGTGTTTGGAATTTGGCCAATCTCGATAAAAATTCCCGTAACAGCCAAGGTGTGCAATTCACCAGTGGTACTATCCTTATATGTCAGGGCGGTAGGAAACTGATCGCCCGTAATTTCGACAGGTTCGGCATTTGCAATTGCCTTCATGTGCGCATTTTTAGTAACCTTATCAATGGTAATTTGGTCGGCACGAAATTCACCGCGCGATAGCAAGGTAACGCTTTTACAGTACGCCAAAAGCTGCGCAGCTGATTCAAAGCCTGCATTACCACCACCAATTACCGCAACATCCTGTCCTTCAAAAATTGGCCCATCACAGCTAGCACAATAGGTAACCCCTTTATGTTCGTATTTGTCAGCGCCCGGAATGGTAAGCTTACGGCGCCCACTGCCAGCACACATAAGCACCGCTTTGGTTTCGATCTCGCTTTTATCCGAACAAGTAACGACAAAATGAAATTCGTCTTTTTTGGTTACACCAACAACGCGCACACGCTCTTTTAGCTCAAGTGCATTTTGCTTCACGTAATCATCAAGGTGCGAGCGAAAACTTTTGACCAGATCCATGCCCGAAATAGCCGGAGTACCGATCCAGTTATAAATAGTTTCAGAAACTTGCGATTGGCCGCCAATTTCCTCGGCAACGATAATTGCCTTCATTTTTTTTCGGGCAGCATAGACCGCAGCCGAAACGCCGGCTGGACCGCCACCGATGATCACTAAGTCATACATAAAAAGATTGTAAGTTATTTTTTGCCGCGGCGCAAAAATGCAGGAACCGCCGACCAATCATCTTCGTCGCTGATTTCTTCGATATGCTTAAGTTCAGTCGAATCAAGGGTATTCACTACAGGTGTCGAAGGTGCCTGGATTTCAGGTTCAGGCTTTTCAATACGAGTTGTTGCTGGCGCTACCGGTTGTGCATTACGGGTACTATTTGCAAACAAACTGCGGCGATTTTCAGATACTCCGGTGAATCCCGTTGCAATAACGGTAACTTTGATTGATCCCTTAGGAAGCGCTTCATCATGAATAGTTCCAAAAATAACGCGCGCTTGTGGGTCGATCGATTCGGTAATGATTTTTGCGGCATCCTGGACTTCGTGCATCTTAAGGTCGTCAGAACCCGAAATCGAGAACAAGACGCCCTTGGCGCCACTGATAGCCATATCCAACAATGGGGAATTAATAGCCTTATGCGCCGCATCTTGTGCGCGAGTTTCACCTGAAGCCGTACCAATACCCATAAAGGCAGTACCAGCGTTGGTAAGAATAGTGCGAATATCTGCAAAGTCGATATTAATCGTACCAGGGGTAGTGATAAGTTCAGAAATGCTTTCGACGGCTTGGCGCAATACTTCGTCGGCAGTTGCAAAGGCATCCTTAAAGCTTGTTTCGCGATCAGTAATATCAAGTAGGCGATCATTCGAAATAACAATAATCGCATCGACTTCTTTTTTCAATTCTTCGATGCCTTGTTCAGCGATCTTCATGCGCTGCTGACCTTCAAACGAAAACGGCTTGGTAACAACGGCAATAGTCAAAATGTCTTGCTCTTTGGCAATCGATGCAACGATTGGTGCTGCTCCGGTACCAGTTCCGCCACCCATACCGCATGCAATAAAGACCATGTCGGCACCCTTAAGCGCTTCTTGGATTTCTGCCTTGGTTTCATTTGCTGATTGTTTTCCAACATCTGGATTCATGCCCGAACCAAGACCCTTGGTCAGGTTGCGGCCAATGTGGATCTTTTTTTCCGCCAACGAATGGTGCAAGTCCTGCGTGTCAGTGTTCATGCAGATGAACTCGACGCCTTTAACCTTCGAGCTGATCATGTGGTTTAGGGCGTTTTTTCCTGAACCGCCGACACCGACGACTTTCAGGCGAGCAAAACTTTCAACACTGGGATTAACTTTAGGCATACAAAAATAAGAGCGGATAAATGATTAATTAATGGTTAAGATAAGACGAGTATACCGCCTTACAATTAATAGTCAATTGGGTAAAAACCCTTGATTACGGGATCAAGTTGTCGCCTAATTTGCGACCCAAAGATTTAAAAAATGACGTAACACTTTGCAGTAAATCGCCTGACGCATCGCCATAATTACCTTCGCGCAAGCACAATCCGTATGCCGCAAACCACGAAGCATCCATCTTAATTTTCTGCTGAGACATCAACTGTACGTATTCGCTTTTAATTACTTGTGCAGGAAGGCGTAAATGGTCGCGTGTCAGTTCATCAATGCGCGACAGCTGCGAACCGCCACCGCAAATGATGACACCGGCGGGAAGCAAACCATTGCGATTAATTTTTTTCAAGTGCTGTTCGATCAGCTCAAAGATATCTTCCATGCGTGCAGCAATAATATTGTCGATTTTCTTTTTTGAAAAGCTCACATCCGGCTTGCCGATTTTTAGATTCTCGGCTTTCTCGATTGGAATCTGAAAACCAAGCGCGATGTCATTAGTAATATCGGTCGACCCGATTGGCAGCACTTCCAATGATACCGGCACATCGTGTTCAAACACAACCAGCGATACTGTTTCGGCGCCAATGTCGGCAACTAAACAACCGGCTGTACGCTGACGAGGTGACAACAGCGCGTCAGCTAAGGCAATAGGAGATGCAACAATATCTTTTACAGCAATATTTGCACCCGCAATGACATTTAAAAGGTCTTCAATGTGGTGCGCAAAAGCTGAAACGCACAGCGCCTTCATGAATAGTTTTCTTCCAGTCAAACCAAATGGCGCACCGGGAATCGCAACACCATCAAGCTCGTAAGCAATAGGAATCATATGCAGCGGGCGGCGATTTTGATACTGCTGTGAAAACAGCCGCTCCATGGTCGAAAGCGCCATATCAATGTCTTGCTGGGATACTTCTTGTCCGGCGTTTTTGATATCAAACGTATGCGATACGACATGTGACGCCAAACTGACGCCACCCATCGCAACGTATGCATTTGTTACTGGAACGTGCGAATGTTTTTCGGCTTCGGCGATCGCATTGGTAAGCGACTGCGCCGCGTCGTAACGACTGACGACATATCCATGACGCAATCCGCGCGTTGGGCTTGAGCCCATGCCCAAGATTCGTGGCTTGCCGCCGTCTTCGCGCACTTCACAAACAACCACACGTGTCGTGTAAGTTCCCATGTCGATCCCGGCAATCACCTTATTGCGCATGCCGCCATTATATCACAGCGGTTTTCATCATGCATCACTTTTTTCTACGAAAGGTACGGATCAGGAATCTTAAAGCGCTTCAAAAATTTGGATTCGATTTTTTCCATGGCATCTCCGTGGTCATGCCCAAGTAAGTGAACGCATCCGTGCACAAACAAAAACGCCACGTGATCAGTATAGGTATGTCCAAAATTTTTTGCCTCGCTTCGCGCAGCTGAAAGGTTCATCGCAATCTCACCCTCGGTATCAGAATAGGGAAATGAAAAAATATTTAACGGGTCGGATGTTTTTTTAAACTTTTTATGCAAGTCCTTGCCGCGCTTGGGCGACACGAACGCAACCGACAAGTCATATTTTTTTCCCAAGATCGCAATTTTTATTTTGTATAGCAAAACAGCGTCCACATGTGAACGCGTTTCGCAGGTAATCGCAAACGAAGGCTTTGAAAAGACAAGCGCCATGCGCAAAGGTTTATCGAACCGCTACTTTGCCAAGCTTCTGAAGGCGCTGGTATTCCTTTCGCTTTTTAAGCTTTTGCAACGCGCTATTATGTGTGCGCAATTTTGAAGGCTTTCGAGAGTAATAACGTCGGTCTTTCAGTTCTGGCACGAATCCCGCGGCCTTTACCTTACGGGTAAAACGGCGCAATACATTGCCGCTTTGTTCATTATCAGTTTTTGTAATTTTGACATTGGTTGCCATAACGCGGCCATAGTAGCACAACCTTGATATTTTGCAAGGGGAAAAGGCCAAATTACACAAAGCCTCCCAGTCGATAGCGGTTTTGGGTCGCATAGGGCACAAAAGCTGCCCGCATATAAGGAATACGGGCAAACAAAGCGCCTACCATTGATACATATTCAACAATGGATTGGTGGCCATTAAACCCAGACACGCTATAGGTAACAACCTGCATTGGTATTTTTTTTGAACCAATAACACCATACGAAGCTGACTGCATTACCGTAGCAGCGTAAGCTTTGGCATTTTCGAAAAGAATTAACTGTGCTTTTTCATGAATCGCAGCCGTTCCCGAAACAACAACCGCAAGGGTTGGCGCAGGTAACATATGAAATCGGTACGCTGACGATACATATGCATGCAGTCGATCTGAGTAGTCATTTCCGGTATACATGCGAATGTCGGATCGTTCGTCAGTTGTCTGTATGTGCACATGCGCCTGCGCGTGATCACGGATTACGCGGGCGACAAACTCGCCATGGTCAAACATGTTTGCAACGGGTGCTGCAACAATACCTTCATGCGAAACAATAACAATGTGGTCAAACTTTTTTGATGACCGGTCAAGATCAAAAATAGTACCAATGCAAATTGCATTACCTTCGACTGAATCCTTAAAGACCGATCCGTCAGCAATATTTTTAAGAGAGCCACTTTTTTCATTGCGTACAAACAGAACTTCAGGATCTATTAATTTTAAGGCAGATTCGGCTATGCGTTCGATTCCAAGCCCAAGTGAAATTAATGTATAGCCATCACAATTAGGGCACTTATCAAATGGAGGGTAATCAGCTTTACAATCAACACAGACTAATGACCGCCGTGCATCTGTTTTTGTTGAAATGACATTTTTTAAAACCAACATCCCGTCACACACTTTGCACCGCATAATAGTGCTGCAATCTTTACAGGTAACCGAAGGTGCATATCCATGGCGTGACGCGACAATAAAAACGCTTTGTTTTTTATCTGCCGCACCTAAAAGCACTTCTTCTGCTTTTTTACCAAATACTTTATATTCAGGATTTTTTTGGTCAACGTGCTTATTGCCAACAAGTTCGGTCTCGACAAGGCCGTTGCGCGCATATGCATGAAATTGCAACCCAGGCGTATCAACATGTACAGGGGACGGCAACAATGCAGCATCTGCCTGTTCACCGTAAGACGTATATGCCTGGGTCGAAAGGGGAAAGTCGGCAAAGGTTATAGGTACATCAAATGTGCGCGCGACAAAATCGCACAACAATCGGTAGTCAATAAATGGTTGTTTCATTGCATGGTACTGCGGATGGTTTTCGAACTCACATATCATAAACGCAGGAGCGCGCATAAACGCTGCACTAATAGTATGTGCAGTCACACAATAAATAATCACACGCTTTTTTGAAACAGCCGATGCATTTTTTTTAGAATGAGCCTTGGTAACCGAAACACATATAATAGCATCGTCGGCAAGCAAAGTATTTATATCACGCGCAATACGGTCGGAAAGTTCCTGCGTAGGACAAATAATAACAATCGGTGTTTCTGTTTGGCCCATATTTTGCACAAGCTTTGCATAATGACTGATACGTTCAGCATAAGAGGTCGAGAATAAAGTTTTATTATACCCAGATGCACTAAATGGCATTTTGTCGCCAATCGACTGCGGAATTTTGGCACTACGCACGTGCGTAAGCGATGTAACGCTTGCAAGGATTTTTGCATCTGATACTTGGTACAGTATTCCAAACTCGGCGCACGCCTGTAAAAAACGAGGTTCGATAAAGCGTTCATAAATAGTATCAATTACTTCATGTACCGCAAAGCCCGCGCTGCGTACCATTGTACGCGCCTGCGCTAGTGTTTGGCACGAAAGCACAATTGCCGACTGCGTTTGCTTGCGAAACGAAACACGCACTAACGCGCCAACCTTGATCGGTTGTTTTGACCGATATGCAAGCGATTCACCAAAAGCTCCCATTTTGCAGACAGTAACCGTAATAATATACATAGGGTAATAGTAGCACTCGCATTCGTATTTTAAAAATCCTATGTTAGAATGATTTTTGTATGTCAGAAGCACCAAAAAAGGTCATAACACGTATGGCGCCAAGCCCGACCGGCAAATTCCATGTTGGCGGCGTACGCACAGCTTTGTACAACTACTTATTCGCCCGCAAGCATGGCGGTACGTTTATTTTACGCATCGAAGACACGGACAAGGAGCGCAGTAAAAAAGAATACGAAGACGACATTTTGGACGCTTTTTCTTGGCTTGGAATGGAATACGATACCATCTACCGCCAATCTGAACGAACTGCGATCTATCAGTCGTACATTAAAAAAATGCTTGATAACGGTCATGCGTACGAAGGCGAACCATCCGAAGGTTCAGGCAAGCCTGTCATCCGCCTAAAAAACCCAAACAAGGAAGTCGTTATTGACGACCAAATGCTAGGCGAGGTTAAAATCGACACGACCGATTTGGGCGACTTTGTGATTGCGCGTGATATCGATTCGCCGCTGTACCACTTAACCGTCGTTGTTGATGACTGCGAAATGGGGATTACGCATGTGATCCGCGCGCAAGAACATCTTGCTAACACGCCGCGCCAAATTTTGATTCAAGAAGCGATTGGCTGCACACGGCCGACCTATGCGCATATTCCATTGGTACTTGCACCTGACAAATCAAAATTGTCTAAGCGTCATGGTGCAACGGCCGCAACCGACTACCGCGCTTTGGGATACCTTCCCGAAGCAATGATTAACTTTTTGGCATTTATCGGATGGAACCCGGGCGGCGAACAAGAATTATTTACCAAAGAAAAACTGATAACGCTCTTTGACTTGCACCAGGTACAAAAAGGCGGGGGAGTTTTTAATATCGACAAACTTAAATGGTTTAACAAAGAATATTTGCACAAAAAATCGTTCGACGAACAAAAGGCTTACCTTGCCGATGTCCGAAGTTTTTTTGAAAACCTGTGCGAGTGCGCATTTAGCGACGAACACTGGGACAAATGCGTACCACTTATTATCGAACGCATCTCGGTTAAAAGTGATGTTGAAGAACTGTTTCGCACCAAGGGCGAATTTGTATATTTATTTAAGCGTCCCGACGAATATTCACGCGATGATATTTTTTGGAAAAAAGATACACCTGAACGTTCACGCGATGTTTTGATCGAACTGCATAAAAAAATCACCGCCTACGAAGGGGATTGGACAAAAGAATCATTGCAAAACTTTTTTATGCCGTATGCCGAAGAACAAGGTAAAGGTTCGGTCTTATGGCCACTGCGGTATGCACTTTCGGGTAAACGCGAATCGGTAGACCCATTTACACTATTGTACGTGCTTGAAAAAACCGAATCATTGGCACGTATCGCTTCTGCAGTGCAATACGCTTATGATATCGAAATCGCTGCATAATATTCTATGCGTCTTTGCTTGCGCTACTGTTATTACAGGGCTATTTGTGGCAGCAATTCCGGCGTATGGGCAAACTGTCTCAAAGGACGAACTGCAACAAAAGATTGCCGACCTTGAACGCCAGATGGCCGCGATCGACAAAGAACTTGCTGGCATTGCAAATACCAAGCAAACGCTTTCGTCGCATATTTCAGAACTGCAATTAAGCCGCAAAAAGTTAGCATCACAAATTAGTGCTGCTGAGCTTCAGCTAAAAAAAGAAAAATCAAAGGTTGCTGATTTACAAAGTTCGATCGACGAACATACTCAAACCCAAGCAATCAACCGCGCAACGCTGGGGCGGCTGCTTCGCGAAGTGCGTGCAGCCGATGATGAAAATGGTATCGTACTGTTATTGTCGGCAACCGATGCGCGTGACTTTATGCAAGGCTATAGCGAACTGCCGCTTATTTTTACCGCCCTTGGAAGCGCAACGCGCAATTTGGCTTTAGTAAATCAAGCTCTTGCAAGCGAGAAAAGCGAAACCGAAGCAACTATAAAAAAAACAACTGAACTTACATCTCAAATCAAAGGACAAAAATCTGTATACGATTCGCTACACAAAGAAGCATCAACCAAACTTGCAACAACTGCCCAACAAGAAAAAGAATACCAAGCACAGCGCGAAGCACTAGCAAAACTTAAGGCAGCCTTCGAGCAAGAATTGTATACATACGAAGCAGGACTTGGATTTGCGGGCTTTAGTAAAAATACGCCAAAGCGGGGAACAGTTGCCCTTGCTTGGCCGCTTGATAGCGTATTTGTAACGCAATTATTTGGTAAAACCAGCGCATCGGCACGGTTATACCTTTCGGGATCACATAGCGGTGTCGACTTTCGCGCATCGATTGGCACGCCAGTTCGCGCTATGGCAAGCGGAACAGTAATTGGCACGGGTGATACCGATTTGGCTTGCCGCGGCGCATCGTTTGGAAAATGGATCTACATTGCATTTGATAACGGTCTTGGTGCAACCTACGGACACCTTTCAAGCGTCAGTGCACAAAAAGGGCAAAAGGTTTCGGCAGGCGACCTTATTGGTTATAGTGGCCAAACGGGCCACGCAACGGGTCCGCACCTGCATGTCAGCTTGTATGCACTTAAGGACACCAACGAAAACGATTTAGTACAAATTGCCGGAAAAGAAAGCAACGCCTGCAAAGGAAAAATTTTAGTGCAGCCACGAGCGCCGGTCGAGGCATATTTAAACCTTTTAGATTTTTCGCCATCGCTTGATGCAAATAGTATAAAATATTAATGGTCGTTTCTACCTTTTCTTTAATAGAGCTTTTGCAGACAATTAGTCAAACAAAAAATCCCTGGTTAACCAGGGATTTTTTACCATGCATGAGACAGTCTTTTAAAGCGCATCCAAATCCTTTTGTAGTTTTTTGTTTTTCAACTTGATGGGAATACGTAAAAGTCGGGCAAATATAATGATATATTGCATGCCAGGCGACAAGCTATCTCCGTAAATCCAGATTTCGTGATACACCTTCAAAAGAATCATCCGCATGATCGCCTTAAAGCCGCGATTAAGCTGTATCTTTTTTTGGCTAGGATCCGACACCATATCAAGCATCATTGAATTCACCACATATGCCGGATAGACAATGACACGATCCGACGATTCCTCTAATGATATTTTCATGATTTTTTCGCATTGCTTGGCGAAATTGCCAGTAAGCGGATGCAGGGCCAAAATAAGTTTATACTCATTCTTTTTGGACGTGGGAAACTGCCAAGGGATTATTTCACCTCCGTCTTTTTGTAGGCGAATCTCAAAATCAAGATCCTTGTAATTTTTACCCGACATAAGGCGAGCAATTTCTTCAAGAGTCACCCTCCAAAGCCGTTTGGTTGGGAAGTAGTCTTCGTCGTGTTTTCCGCAAGAACGCTTCATCTCGGCAATTACCGTATCGGTAAATGCATGCTCAGTATAAATGTACCACGCATTTTTTTCTTTTCTTTTTTTATTTTCAGTAGCCATATCAACTCCTTTTTTATTTTGTTATGTATTTATTTTTCTTTTCATAATAGGGGCTATTGCGGCCGAGTCAAGAATAACCACTGATATTGACGGTTATTTTATTATGTAGTAGTATAATATGAAATGTTTTTGGTGATTTCAGGACATAATATTTTTTATTTCTTGCAATCACCAAAAACAATAACATTGAGTACAGGACAATTTACCGTAAACAGCGGCAACGAACGTTTGACCTTTAGGCCGCTCGCCAAGGGCTGGTTCAGATGTAACCAGACAGGCCAAAAAACTAAAAGACCGGAAAGATACTCCAATATGGTAACAAAAGCAGCGCAGAATGCGCTGCTGCAGGAACAGCAAAAAGAGCAGCAAAAAAATGCCGAGGCTTACAAAAACTCGCTTGAAAAAGTTGAAGTGAGTTTCGGACAATGGGATTGTCCGAAATGCACAAAATTAAATTACTACGGAAAAATCGATTCTGTTGTAAAGTGTATGAAGTGCCATGAGGCATTTCATACAATAAGGCGCTTAGTTATTTCTAAACCCGAAGAAGAGCAGCTGCAATTTCGTAGCTCAAATCTAACAAGGGGATGGTTTTAGTTTAAAATGAAGTTAAAGCACTACAAAGCCCGATGATAAATATCGGGCTTTGCTATATTATATATGGTATTTTTATAAATGAATGTCGTAAAAGATATATTGTGCGACGTTGCTAGTATTTTTCCCTATATAGCAAATAAGCTTAATCACACGACTTTGATAACGTATACCCTAGCTCTTCAGCCTCGGCCGACGATGTAAAGTAAACTCGGTTCTCAATGTGGACTCGAGACAGTGCTTTGCAATTAGCAGGATAGTAAACGGTGCCACTTTTTGAAGCGGCAAACGATCCGGCGGTTTGAGTAAGCTCTGAGGCTAAAACTGTCTCTTCCCCGCTATTTTCGCTACTTTGGGCTAGTGCGACCAATTGGCCTTGAACAATGGCATTTTTGGGCTTATACGGCCCGTTTTTGGTTAAATCGGTAACATAGGGCGGATATTCGATCGTCAGGCCAACGGTATTGCCATAGGCGGCCTTTTGGCTATAACTGCGATACAAGTAACCTAAACAGAATGAACAAATGCAAAAAAGTGCTATTGTCGAGCCTATTAAGACGTGGCTTTGAAAGGGCTTGATTTTTTGGGCACTTTTATGTAGTATGTTCTGCATTGGCGAAATTATATCGTTAACTAAGCATTAAAACAATATGGCACATAAGAAGGCTGGAGGAACAGCCAAAAACTTACGGGATTCAAATCCAAAGTACCTCGGTACGAAACTTTATGCTGGCCAGACTGCTAAGGCAGGTTCGGTAATCGTCCGCCAGCGCGGCACGAAGATCTTGGCCGGAACAAACGTCCGCACCGGAAAAGACCACACCCTATACGCTGTTGCTGAAGGTAAAGTCCAGTTTGGAACTAAGCGCAAGACCAATTTTGACGGATCACGTTCGATCAAAAAAATTGTAAACGTTGTTACCAAGTAATTTGATTCCCCATTGCAAAAGCCCTGCTGATACAGCGGGGCTTTTGTTTTATGTAGTTAGTTATTTTGTTTGTTTAATTCCTAAGAGTGTGGGAATTTCTTGAAGCGACTTTACCTCTTTCCAGGCATGTTCCAGCAACAACGGATCAGTCGTATGAATAGCGATCGAATACCTGGCCAGCTTAAATATTTCAATATCATTTTCCCCATCACCCACTACTACAACTTCATCAACCGAAACGCCATACCGATTACAAATATCGGTAAATTTTTGTGCTTTCCATTGACGGTCGCTTTCGTGGCCTAAAATATTCTCGAATCTACCGGCATCGTCAAATGCAATATCGCGGGATGCATCATATCCATCAGCTTTAAGTAACCATGCAGCTGCAGAAACGTGTGTTTCAAATCCTCCTGAAAGAATGTGGTTTTTAATTCCATAGGAATTTAATAACGCAAAAAGTTCGGCTGCATACGGGCGCAAGGCCACTTCGCCTAACAGCAGATCTAAAAATTGCTTGTTCGCATTGGGTGATTTTTTATACTCGCTTACTACCCTGGCATGAGTTTCGGCATAAGTAATGTTACCCGCAAGGCGGCTTTCATACAAAGACCTATGGACTTCCCATGACCAACCCATAGCCTCGGTCAGTTTTTTCCAAATCTTTCCTTCGGCAAGAGTGTCATCGAGGTCCCAAATGACCAGTTTGATCGGTTTTATAAAAGTATCCATAGTAGTAATTTAGTTTCAAAATAGAGATTTAAGCAAACTGTATATTTCTAAGGCAATTACGTCAACCTGATTTATTATGCCACTTCGCGCTGATAACAATCGATGCATAAGATATGTTTATATCCAAGCTCGGGCGGATAGTAGGCCTCGATCCCCTTTTTACACTGGTCGCATTCGTAATAATGTTTTGTTATCGAAATCATTGGCTGATATTGCTTAATGGTGCGGTAATCAGGGTGGAATTTTGGAAGTGCAATACCAAAGCGTTTATAAAACCTTAGTTCATGCCCGGCAATATTAAACTTAAAATGCGTCATTGGACAGATAAGCGGTATTTTGGTTATTTCGTCGGTCGCATCTACAATATTATCGGGCAACGTTTCAGGAGCTTGCCCATCAACTTGCGACAAATTTGTTTCGTCCCAATAGCCACCTTGCGAAAGGACAAATTCTTTTGTTACCGACGGCATATACACCGCGCCCATCGTGCGGTTATACGGCGCCAGCCCCATACTGTACGGAGCAAACTTCCCGTATTCACCGCGCGCCTTCATGTTTGCAATAATTGTTGCTTTTAACGCTTCGTATTCTTCTTTAGTGTATTGCGTATTCAAGATACAATATTTTTTATTGCGCAGTCCAACACAGCCAAAACAATGTGCGCACTGCGAACATAAATCAAGGTATTCACAGTCGACACCATCAGACCACGACGAATATTTTAAATTATTACCACCGGTGCAGCATGAATTATTGCCGCAAAATTCTTGCAGCCAAGTACCCAGCATATCAATGCACGATTTGCACTTAAGGCCTCGCAGACAGTTAAAAATATCTTCGGATTCTTGCCAATGAAAACTGTTTTGTGCACGATTGCAATTAAGTAGGTATTCCCCTTCTGAATCCTGCGTCCTTAAATTAAAGTTTTGTCGGTGGCGCACATCATTTTTAATGTGCAACTCAAATTCAGCATCAAGCAAAGTGCGAGATGCGCGCGACCCAGGATTCATTTTTTGTAGTTCAGCGTGATAGGTCTCTTTAGTATATTGCACGTTGCGGATCATGTAAGATGCATTGCGCAAGTTCCAGCACATAAAACAATTGCTGCAGTTGCGGCAATCAAAACAATATGCCGAATCGATCATATTTTGGCTGTTGCGCGACGACTGTAAGTTTTGCGAATTAAGACAATTAACACAGTCGTAAGAATTTTCAAGGTCAAAACAAAATGTGCAATGGGTCGAATTGTTTAGGCGCACACAACGGTTGCAATACGATACGTCTTCGCAATGCGTGATCGACCTGCACAAGTAGCAATTTTTAGAATCCCACACATCATCGCACCAATCACAACCCACACTACGTTCGCCGACCTGATGCGGTCGCGGCACTTTTTCTTGCAGCTCTTTCCATTGGTCAAAAAATGAACGCGCTGGGTCATAGGTTTGTCCAAATAACATAGGGTCCCATGCGTCCGAATACCATTCGTGGTATGCATAAATGGGATAACGCGCCGGCTCGGGCAATATGGTAATAAACGATTCACCCGACAAATCCGACTTTCCTTTTCTAAATTTTCCCAAAGGCCAAAAAGCAAACTTTTGGGCCACGCTACAACTAAAACAGGTAGGAGGAATTTCAAGATTTATTTTTTCGTACATCGCAAGTTCGCCATCTGTAATCGTAAAATCTTTATTGCAATGTTCGCACATTCTAGTTTGCATAGTTACGCTTTGGTTGTATTGTTTGCCCACTCTTGATATGTATTATTAATGATATCAATTTGCGTACGCGCAATCAGCGGAACAGCATAACTATGCTTTGCTTCGATACGCGCTTCAAGGTCGGCGGCATACTCGCTATGCGTAATAAATGTCATCAAGTATTGTTCGACAGTTTCAACCTTTCCCTCCCATAAATAAGTCGATTTGACCGGAAAATAGTCAACGCACGCCGCAAGTTTTGCGCTTATCACTTCGGTTGCCAATGCTTGCGCGTCTTCGATGTTCTTAATAGTAGTATGAATATAAATCATGATTATAAAATAGTTTTCTGATAACAGCTTTCACAGTAAATAATTTCGCTTCGATTTGGCGCATACGGCGTATCAAATTCGTTTCCACAGTTGTTCATACAACTGCGATGGTACAATTTAAACGGTAACAACTCCCCTACCCGTTCTTTAATGCGCTGTAATGGAGCAACATCGGGTACTGGTAGCCCTAAAGTGCGATAAAACTGCAGCTCGGAAGCGGTAATACGGTAGGCTTTTCCCGAATGGGCACATTGCAAGACCGCCTGCAAAACATCGTCGCCTACATCCTTGATATTATCTGGAAGTTCATAATCTGTAAATGTATATTCGCTTGCCGGCTCTTCGCGCCAAGTAAATCCATCTTGAATTGCCGCTTCTTTTGATAAAGGATAAAAGTCATTTGATACACATTCGTTATAAGCAAACAGCGAATGTTCGGCAGGATAAAAGTCCCCATACGCATGCATATATCCCACCGACGAAATAAACGGCATTTCTTTCATGTGGGCAATAACTTTGGGAAGCAGCGCCTCGTATTCTTCTTTAGTGTATTGCTTGTTCAAAATGCAGTATTGTTTTTTACGCGTCCCCACACAACCAAAGCAGTTTGAACATTCGATTATAGTATGACTGTATTCACAATTAAGAGCATGCTTTCGGTTTTGATAATCACCCCCAAGCGCATACAAAATAAATTTACAGTTATACAGCCCGCCACCATTGCCGTTCATATACCCTAATTCGTTACCGGCGCAAGAAGTTTCGTCATGAGAATCTTTTGACCATGCGGCTATATACTGGTTTTTTACGTTTTCAACCCCGTCAACCTGCCATACGTTATGCGCGTTTTTAGAATTCACCATGTCGTTTCCCGAACAATCGATAACATTGTTTGCCACACGGTAACACCGCGGCGTCATACTCCATACGGCGTGTGATTTCTGGCGCAACTCGGCAATTGACCTTCGTGATCCAAGGTCGTATTTTGCTTTTTCCTTCAGGTATTCTTCTTTGGTGTATTGCTTATTAAATATTTGGTACGACGCATGACGCAGCCCGGCGCAGCCAATTATATTATTACAATTGCGGCAGTCATACGAAAAAATAGTGTCCATGCAATCGTAGCATTCGCGCGAATAAAAGGTACGGTAACAGCGCTCGATAACAATGTCCTCCAGGCACTTTTCTGACTGAAATGCCCAGTACGAATCATAGACTTCTTTTCCATACAAGGCGTATTCACAGAAGGCACTATATTCGTTTCCAATTCCTCCAAATGTCAGGTAACAACCTTTGCTGTCGTTTTCCATATTCGAATAGTCACTATCGACCATGTTCGTTGTAAGCGTTGCAGCGTGCGGGACGGCAAGCAAGAGTTCATAAAATTGCTGGAAAAACGGTTTCGTAAAATCATAGTCACGGCCATAATCTGTCGAACTCCAATCATCTGACCACCAACACTCGCGACAATACATTCTTGCCGGATTATGCGGCGAGATGCGCGAAATGACCATTTTGTTGCATTTATCACAAGGGCGCTTATACAACGACTTAACGTTACGGGCAGCCAGCCGCTGCTGGTTTCGGCAGTCGACACAAAACGTCGGTGGGGGTACTTTTATTTTTTCATAAAAATCAAAATCATCCGAAGCAATTTCGAATTGCAATTTGCAGTTTTGGCAAGCTCGCACAGAGGTTGCCGAATCTGTTTTATTTTCATTCATAAAACTTCTTTTTGATAACATTGTTCACAGTAAATCTTCTCGCATCGACCAGGCGCATACGCTGTTTCAAAGGTATTTGAGCATTTTTCGCCATGGTCGTGCACTCCATTATCGCACATACACTGCCGGTTCCATAATTCTAGCGGCGTACGCTTTTCGAATCGATGCGAATGACGGCATCCGTAGCACAACCGCGGAAGCGGTATATTAAGCCGTCGGTAAAAAGTAAGCTCATTTGCAAGAATCTTGTAGGCAGACGCACAACGGTGACTGCAGGTCCCAGCGTGTTCACATTCGATTATTTCATCAACGATAGTGTCTTCTATCTCGCTGATATTATCTGGAAGTTCCGTACTTTTTATAGTTGGATGATATTGACGCCCTTCTTTTTCTCTCCACCTAAAACCAGATTCTATTGCTTCAGTTTGTGAAAGCGGATAAAAGTCATTGGCGATTGTCTCGTTATAGGCAAAGGGAGAAAGTTCGATGGGAAAAAATTCACCATATCGGTAAGTATTTCCTTTCGCATCGATATATGGCATATCCATCATATGTTGTTTAATTTTCGCCACAAGTTCAAAATACTCTTCTTTGGTATATTGGCGATTCAAAATGCAGTACGACTTATTTCTTAACCCAATGCAACCAAATAAGTCGTGGCAACTATAGCAGTTAAACGAGTACTCGACATTGTTAGAATAATAAACCACATTGCAGAAATTACACGATACCCCTCCCGCTCCGGTATCATACGACTCAAAACTATTTTCAAGCATTGCGATTGCATTGCAATAATAACAACTGAACACATTTTCGGCTGCCCAAAAAAGGTATTTAGTATCCTTAACATTACCCGAAACATCAAAAACCGATTTGCTGTCGATCACGCCACTGATGTCATTACCTGTCGTATTGTGGCAGTTAATCATCGTTGCATATTTATGAATTGCATTACTTTTAAGCATTTCGAATTGGTTTTTCAGTTTTTTAATTGCCAGGAAACTTCCTAAATTATATTGGCCGACTTTTTGAAAATATTCATCCTTAGAATATTGAACATTTTCAAAACAATAACTTTTGTTTCGCAAATTCGAACACATAAAACAATTCACGCACCCTTTGCAATCATACAAAAAATAACTATCGGTTGATGAAGTTGTTTTTTCACTATAAAAAAGCCTGCTTGAGTCTGCGCAGTAAATATCTTCGTAGCAAAACTCACTGCGAAAAACCACATATAAATCAAGAGAGTCCTTAATATTTGTAATAGAGTCGGCATACATGACTCTTTCGTTTTTCCATGCCGCAGAAACTAAATAGCAATCATAACTCTCTTCTGCCACATTACAGTATTCGCTGTTTACCGCCTTTGAATTTGATAATGACTGAAATGGCACCTGATCGCGAAGATCCCTCCATTGTTTAAAGAAGGGTTCAGTAAAATCGTATTCGAAACCATAATCAAGCGGATCCCATTGATCTCCCCACCAATACGATTGATCAACGATATTCATCTTCGTGTCAGGATGATAAATCGAAATCATGCTTTTTCCGGTAACGGGATCTGGTCGCCGATATAACGCCAGAGTATTACGCCATGCAAAACGGCGCTGATGTGAGCAGCGGGGGCAAAACGTCGGTGGGGGCACTTTTATTTTTTCATAAAACGCGAAATCCTCGGGTTCGATGACAAATTGCTTTTTACAGTTCTGGCAATTTCGCATTTCATTCATAGGTTGTTATTCGCCCTTTACCGTAACCGTAAGTGAATACTGCGTACTACCAATTTTAACCATACACAAATGATCGCCAGTTTCTTTAAATGCACAATCTTTTACATAACTATCAATTGATGGCAAATTTTGATACAGCTGCGCAAACGCTGCTGCAATTTCTTTAGCGCCCACAGCTTTATACAAATGCCCTTTTTCATTTCCTTTTGCCACAATAGTAAGTGCAACGGGTTCGCCCGAAAGTATTTTAATAATTGCCTTTTCGTCGGCAGTTACCTTATCGCTTTGACTTTTTAATGATTCTAAAAACTTTTTAGCTTCGGCCGTGTCAGCCCGAAATGCCTTTTTTTGAGGTATTAAAAAGTTGTGTGCGTATCCGTCAGCTACGTCTTTAGTTTCGCCCCGGCGGCCGATCTTTTTAACATCCGTTATCATGACTACCTTCATATATACCAAGTCTACTGATTTTTAAGGATGATTTCAATAGCCCTTTCAAGTTGGTTGTCGCGCTTGTTTTTTTGGAACTCTTCAACATTAAAGTGCTCTTCAATGTCGGGTTTTAAGCCCTCTTTCGAAATAGAGACACCATTTGGCGTGTACCACTGCGCAACGGTTACCTTAATTGATGTTCCTAAAGGCAATTCTTGGTATTCTTGAACCGACCCTTTGCCGTAGGTCTGGGTTCCAACTAATGTTGCAATATCGTGCTCGCGAAGCGCTCCGGCTAAAATTTCTGATGCCGAAGCCGAACCACCATCAACGAGTATCACGATAGGGATTTTTTTATCCTGAAATGGACTTTTGGTTCCCTTACTGCGATGAACAACTTCGGTTTCATCGCGAGATTTTTCGCGCACGATCACTTTTCCAGCCGGCACAAACAAACTGGCAATGTCAGTCGATGCATCCAGGTATCCCCCCGGATTCGTACGCAAATCGATGATCAGGCCTTTTTCGACAGTTGCATCAAAGTCGGCAATCGCGTTTTTAAAATCGTTATACGAATTCTCGGTAAAGGTATACAGCGACACAATACGGACGCCATCTTTTTTCACCACATCAATCGATGGCACAGTGATTGTATCGCGTTCGATGGTAATGTCTTGCGGTTCGGCCTGGTTTTCACGCAAAATAGTCACGGTGACTTTGGTTCCTTTTTTGCCGCGCATTTTTTGAATTGCCTCTTCAAGCGACATGCTGGTTGTCGGTTCACTATCAATTTTAATAATTACATCGCCGGCCTTGATTCCCGCCTTGTACGCTGGCATGTCCTTCAGGGGCGCAATGACAACAATTAGTCCATCTTTTTTATCAACTTCCATGCCAACGCCCTCAAAGGCGCCTCCAACTTCTTCAGAAAATTGCTTTGCCTCTTTAGGGTCAAAAAACTCGGTGTATGGGTCACCGTACGATGCGACAAGCCCCTTGATCATGCCATAAAGCTTTTCGTCGGCCGTTGGGCGTTCGGCAATGAACGAGCTATCTAAAATATTCCACACGTGGGTCAACAGCGGAAACTGGGCGCTGTTCTTAATGACCGAATCAACCGACTCTGCATCAGTGATCGATCGCGACAATACATACGTTTTGATTTTTGGCCCCACAATAATACCCGCCACAAAAGCAACGATGATTGCCGTCACCAAAACACTTTTGCTGAACATTTTTTTAGACGTTTCGTTTTCCATGATTACATTTTGAACTGAATACCATTAAGGACAGTGTAGGCTTCGGGGGTAAATTTATTGTTTGGATCCCAAACCATAAACCCCTGGATGCCGTGCTTGATAAATGCCTTAAACTGCGCCTGTACTTCTACGGTGCCATACTGCGCTCCGTAATCAAAATCTTGCACCCACGGGCGAAGCTTTGCTACATCGCGCGCCACTGCTTCTTGGTCAACATGCGTCACCGCAGGCTTAGCTGCAACTGCTTGCCCGTTTTCGTCAACGGTTGCAGGCTGCGCCGGTGAATCAACGATAGTGTGCATTTGGGTAATCTTTTTTACCGCATCACCCATTGCAATGTCTATAATTTCGTACGGAACAGTTGCAGGCTTAGCATATCCATGGAATTGAGGCGGATAGTGCGACGGATATACCATTGGCGCAATGTAATCAAACAACGGCAGTAATCGTTCAAACTTTTGCCCAATACCCAAATCGTCTTGGGCTGATACAACCATCCCAAACAAGTCGGCCGAACGAACGATTTTAGGATCAAGGGTGTTTTTCATATGTTGGGCAAACAATGCAACTTGGTCGGCGCGTGTGCTGCCTACTGGCACGTTATAGTTAATATCCTTAATATTTCCATCGGTTGGATAGCGAATATAATCGAAGTTAATTTCGTCAAATCCCATATCGCGATACGACACGTCGGCAATTAGTGCAATATATTTCCAAAACGGTTGTGCATCAACGCGTACAAACGCAAGCCCTTTACGATCTACCCAAGTCGATGACGGGTCTGAAACTTTTTTATAGGCATCTTCGGGGTAAAGCTTTGCGTAAGTCGGATCCTGAAAAATACTTACGCGCCCAATGACATATACTCCTTTTTCATGCAATTGCTTGATAAAATCCTTTAGGTCAGGGATGCGGTTTTCATACGTCTTATATGCTTCAAGTTCTGCACGTGGCGGAATATACGAAAGCTTTCCAGTGTCATCCTTAATGTCTATCACCACGGCATTAATAAGATCAGACTGGTCAATCAGCCCCATAACGTGTGCTCGTAATGTTTTTGAGCCTGCTCCCCAGCTGCTTAAGTATAACGATCGTACATACTTCGGCGTTGCTACGTGAGACACATCATTTTCTAGAATTTCTGGCTCGTCTTTTTTTGCTTCTTTTTTATCTTGCACCTTTACTTCTTCGGCATTACCCTGCTGCACAACATAGCGCATTGGTGCAACAAAAAAGATAACCAAAAAAATGGCGGTGATTCCAGCTATAGCAATTGCAAGGTGCTTCATAAATTACAGCGCGTTATTGTTTTCAAAAGTCGAAGCTGCTTCTGCGGTTGGCATAGTGGTAAAGGTCGTTTCTTCGATAATCACTTCGGTCGGACGCTGCGTGCCTTTACGGTAGCTATGCCAAAAGTATGCCAAAAAAACCACGCTGCCGATCAGGACAATAAAGCGGCGAAAATCAAACGGGATACCCAAAAACGGGATAATGATCATCGCAACGATGTAAACAATGGTATACGTGTATAATTTTTTGCTCATAGGAGCTTCAGTATACACTATTGCCTGACAAAGTTCACGCCACTAATCACAAGTACGCACTCGCCTTTTACTTTATCGGTATTTTTTTCGTAGTAGTCAAGGACTTCTTTGGGCGTACCACGCACAATTTCCTCGTGTGCCTTGGTCATTTCGCGGCAAACACAAACAAGCCGGTCTTCGGCAAGCACTGCCCGAAGCTCGGTAAGGATTTTTTGCAAACGATGGGTCGATTCAAAGCAAACCGTTGCAGATTCTGATGCCGCTATCCCCTTAAGCGCTGTTTGACGGCCTTTCTTTTGAGGTAAAAATCCAATAAATGTCCATGGTGCTGGAATACCACACGCCGACAAAGCCGCCGTTACAGCCGATGCTCCTGGAATAGCAATAACTTCAAAGTTTGCATCATGCGCCGCAGCAACTAAGCGCGTACCTGGGTCTGATATTGCTGGAGTACCCGCATCTGTTACCAAGGCAATCAATTCCCCGCCCTCAAGGCGCTTTAAAATTTGGTCGACGCTTTTTCGTTCGTCGTGTGCGTTAAACGAAAATATGGCTGTTTTAATTTCGTAATGATTAAGAAGCTTTTTAGTGACACGCGTATCTTCGGCATAGATTGCATTTACATTTTGAAGTGTTTGGACCGCGCGAAATGTCATATCGGCCAAGTTGCCGATTGGCGTTGCAACAATATAGAGCTTTCCGTTTTCGTTTTTCATATCGATGAAATAGCTGAAAGTATGAATACCGAAACCAGCGCTAGGATTATGCATAGCCATTGATGTTGCATCAGACGCTCTTTATTAATAAGCACACCTAATATGATCGTCAAAATGATGTATGTTTCAGAAATCGTGACGGCAAGTGAAATCGGAATAAGTACGGTTGCACTGGCATAAAATATCCACGCGGCATTATCCAAAATGGCAACCGCAACACTTTCGTATGGATGCTGACGCACATGTTTTACCAGTCCATGCCACGTTTGCGTAACAGTAAAATAAATTACGCAAACAAGTGCAACGAACGTATGCACAAACCAAATCGTCATGACCGGGCCAATCTCTTGGCTAAACAAACCGGTACCAAAGTTCACAAACGCCTGCAGCAGCGCAGCAAGCAGTGCTATGAGCGCCCCTTTTTCAAACAAGTGGCGCGTTTTCATGCCGCCGGTATACCCCACCAATAAAATACCACCAAACACAAACGCAACCAAGAGCATCTGCAGGCTGGTCATGCTTTCTTTAAGCACCAGTACGACCAATAAGACCGTCAACGGAAGTTCAAACGACATGATCGGCTCGACAACGGCGATCTTTCCTGTTTTTAAAGCATCAAATGTAACGAGCCCCACCGTAAGCGTTCCAATACCAAGCAACAACAAATGCCATAGGTTTGCTGACGCAAAAAGCGCAGGCAGATTTTTGGCGATGAATGGAAACAAAATGATCGCACCCGCGGCAGTTACGCAAAACGTACTTGGCCAGATGCCAAAATCACGCGATGTTTTTTGAATAAAAAAGTCCCCAAACCCCCAGCACAGCAGTGCTAACAGAGCGAAGCTTATTCCCAGAATAGACATGGGCATATAGTAACCGACTGACCCAAAAGTGGCAATGGTTATTTTTTTAAAACAATTTGCAGTGGATCTTCATCGGGTTTATACTGCTGCGCGCGCCCTTCTTTACGTCCATATTCTTTAATAGCATATCCGGCACGTTTCCAGTCTTTTTTTGGAATAATTTTTAGCAGATCTTGTTCTATTTTGCTTGGGTCGGAATGTTTCGAAAGGTTAAAGCGCTTGGCAAAGCGAATGACATGCGTATCAACCGGAATACCAATATTTTTATTGTACGCATTGCTAATAATTGCAACGGCTGACTTTCGCCCAACGCCCGGAATCTCTTGTATTGCTTTTTCGTCATCAGGAACAACTCCTTTAAATTTTTTATCTACCATTTCGGCAGCAAGCTTAAGATGCCGCGCCTTTGCATTAAAGTAACTAACTGTTTTGATGTGGTGCGTTATGTCGGCAACCGATGCCTTGGCCATCGCCTTTGCGGTTGGGTATTTTTTAAACAACGCCGGAGTAATTTTGTTTACATGGTTATCAGTTGTCTGCGCCGAAAGCACCACCGCAACTAACAATTGCCATGGCGTTGCGTAATCTAAAAACGTTTTGCTTCGTTTATAGTGCTTTAGTAAGACAGGACCGATTTTTTGCCATGTCTCTTTAGGTGTCATGCAAAAACTATAACAGAATTTCGCCTTACAGATTATTGACATGTCCATTTTCTATGATATTGTGATCACAAGCTGTAACTCAGTGACATTAATTTTTAAAAATAAAAACAACCCAGATGAGCTTTAATCCAGTTATACGACCTTCAATTACTGTTACCCTTGCCCAATTTAACATGGCAATACTTGAATTAGGATCCCTTGGCGGACACCCAGTAAATGAAATTTACATGTATAGATTTACCGGCCCCGACGAAGTGATAATTCAACTCATGAATGACGAGGACAAGGCTAAGATTAAACAAAAGTGGAGTATCGAACGCTCGATTTTTGTCGAACCGTTACCTTATAAAATAAACAAGGAAGGTACCGGCTATGATTCTTACAATATAAAGAGCCAGTACCGTACCAAATTGCGTAATGCAGAACTTATTACCATTTCCAACCTATTAGCGGCCTCTGAAAAAAGTATCGGCAAATTGCCAGTTTCTAACGAAACCAAAGAGAAGCTTTTGGCCATAAGAAACTTATTCAAAGAAAGGATCGAATTTTATGGATTATAAACTCGCAACCAATTAGCAGAAAGCGCCCAGATAGTACTGGGCGCTTTTTTAGGCAAAACTTTTTTGTGAAGGCTTATTTACAGCAAATGCGCGTTTTATTTTTTGCCAAAGCGACAAGTGGTTTTCGTGATCGCACAAAATGCGCTTTGCTTTTCGATGACATCCCGCGCAAATGACGTACTGCCCCGTACATTCGGTGTCAGAACAATCGCCCATGCATTCGCCAATCGCATTGCAGATATAACAATTGCCAATCGCGCTTGATTCGCCATTTGCAAAATCCATCGTCGTGCGCCGGTCAAACGTATACAACGGCCCCTTCCAAAAACCTTTGGGGAATTTTTCCATATACGTATGAATGCCCCCATCAAGCTGGTATACGTTTTCAAACCCTTCCTCGCGCAACACTGCCGTACCCTTTTCGCAGCGAACGCCACCGGTACACACCGCAACGACGGTTTTCTTTTTTAGGTCTTCAAACTGCGGCAACAACCCGCGCATTTCCTTAAAAGCCCGCATGGGGATTTTTCGCGCACCTTCAAAGTGTCCCAGGTCATATTCGTAGCCGTTACGCATGTCCATAACGACGAAATCCTTTCCCTCTTCAAACCATTGATGCAATTCTTCAGCGGGGATATGTTTACCACCATGCCCTTCGTGCGGCTTTAAATGCGGCGCCTGCAACGTGACGATTTCGGGGCGAACCTTGACCGATAATTTTGGAAACGCGTCACCATAACCCTGGCTAGTTTTGATATGCATGTCGGCAAACAATGGATTTTGCTTGATCCACACGGCAAATAAAACAGCATTTTCGTTGGCGCCTTCAAGGGTGCCGTTTAAGCCTTCGGTTGCAATAATGACACGCCCCTTAAGGTTTAGTTCGGTTGCCTTAGCGCGGATATCATCCATAAGCTGTTTAGGATCGGCAACATCAACGTACTTGTAAAACAACAGCACGGTAAAATCGCCCGAAAGTTCGGCATGGGTCGAGTGAGTTTTGGCTACATTTAACATGGCCTCACTATAGTCAAAAACACCTCTTTCTGCAACATCACGGCTATTGCGCTTAGTTATCAAGTTGTAAAAAGGCTTTTCCAACGGCAATACCCACAATGATTCCTAAAATAAGCCCTGCCACAACGTCCGAAAACCAATGAAAACTTGCCGATGCGCCAATAGCGATATACACTGCGTACCCTAAAGCTGGCACGGTTACCCATTTGTTACCGCGGAAAAATACGATTAAAACAAAGGCGATCGCAAACGATACGGTCGTATGCGATGACGGCCATCCCCAAAAAATGCCCCCTTCCCAAACGCCAAAATGAAACTCGCGGCTAATTTGCATAAGCAAGTCAGTAATTTGATGTGGTGGATGCGCGCGACCAGTAAATACCTTGTACATTGATGACACCAGCCATCCTAAAAATGCGGCTTGCAGCACAGCCCACGACGCAATGTTTAAACGCTTACTATCACGCATTGCACCTAAAATCCAAAGGCCAATAAAAATAAGAAATGGCCCCACAAAACCCAATATGCCGGCAAAACGAAACACATGCGAAAACGGCGTGTCCGAAACTTTTGCAAAATATTGCCAATCAAAACCCATAGCAACCAACAGTCCCGTCAATGCGATCATCAGTGCGTGCCACCACAAATTCTTGAGGCTAAAAATAGCAAGAAGGCTTGTAGGAATAAGCGTAAAGAATTTTCGCATAACTATTGCAATTCGCCCTCAAGTTTTCTAATTACTGTTTTGTCTTTTTTCATATCGGTACGGATCATACCAAAAAGGCTCATGTATACATTAGCAACCCACACCAATGAAAAACCTGCAATCAGAATTCCTCGCCAATCAGAATAGACAAGATGAAAATTAGTAATGGCAAGAATCGCAATAGTTACATAATGGCTAAAGCAGTATTCGCAGGTAAAAAGGTAAAAGAATTTGCGCACGGCAATTGACTTTGCGTGTTTGCTTTTATCGACACAAAATTCACGCGGTTCTCGAAAGACTTCTTCGTGCGTAACGGTCCATGCGATGCACGCAATGGGTATTGCCAGTATGAATAATTGCAATACAGGATGCATACACTAACTGTACCATTTTTTATTACGCCCGAAAATACGCTAGGTTGTTGGACACAATATAGGCGTATATACAATGTCGCGCTTTGGCTGTGTTTTATCAGGAACCAATTTTCCGTTTTGTTCAACTAACGGATAGCGGTGTTTTATTAAACCATCTTGAGTAACCACATACTCTTCGGATTCAATATTTTGCGATCCTTCAACGATATAAGCAAAATCAACCAGGATAGTGTTGCCATCTTTTTTAATCCCCGTAAGCGTTCCTTCGTACCCGTTGGCCATGTCAGGTCCGGCTTGAGTACCCTTTTTAATACCTGTGACAGTATCTTGCAAGTAGGTCAAAGACACTTGTTCGTCAACCGCGTACGGTGCATCAGTAGTCGCAACCTGATGATACACAAAACAATACGTACCGTCTTGCATATTTGCAAAATCGGGCGTGACCATTGTTGGATCAATCAAGGTACCATTACTTGGCCTAAATATATACACCAGCATGGCTACGGCAATGATGCCTAAAATGATCAGTATCTTTTTCATAAATCAATTTCTTCGTTTACTTCGCGGCCAAACATATCAACTAACGCCTTGTATTCATCGGGAGCCATCATGGGCAGGCCTAATTTTTTAACCTCGTCTTCAAGGTTCTTTTTTATTTCTTCGATATGCAAACTATCGGTGGTAGCGATTTCGGCTTCGTAATAATAAAATACCTTTGATCCGTCGCGGCTGATAGCCTTGGCAAGCGACCACTCGACGTTGTTCATCATAAATACCTCTTTTTCGCGGCGCATCCATAAGCCCTTGGTAATACCAAACGCCTTTACCATTTCGATCAGTTTTTGCCAGTCATTATCTGCCGACGGTATCGAAATTTCTTTGCGTGCGGTATTGAATTCGGATTCACCTTGCTTGACCATGACTTCGCACTTTCCGTTGGTATTACGAAGACGAATGTCCACCTTGCGCTTTAAAGGGTTAATATCAAAGCCCGGATATCCATACAGCAAAATCATCTCGCGCTTTTGGTCTTCGACATGCGTACCAAATTGCACCAGCACATCTTTAAGCGCTGTATACCCTGCTTCGTCTAATTGTCCGCGAATTTCTACTTCGATCATGGACATTTTACATTGCCGCTAATGCTGCTATCGTCTTTGGTCCCACAATACCATCTACCACCAAAGCGCGAGCATGCTGAAATTTCTTTATTGCCGCAAGTGTCTTTTGACCAAAATAGACTGTTTCGTTTCCTTGCGACCCCGGACCAGTGGCAGCCACTGCGAACCCGGCCTTATTCAAGGCTGCCTGAAGCGCACGAACATCTTCCCCCGTCATGGTAAATTTTAATGTGCGATGAATGTCCAATACAGCAGGCACAGGAGTTGTTGGCTGGGTAACAGTAACTACTGGCGGAGCAATTATAGGATGCTTTTCGCGCCATTTTTTTGATCGGCCCCCCGATGACCCACTATCGGATATCACGGTAAATGGCCCTATGGTTAATGTATTTGATTGGACAGTATGATAATCATCATCAAAACATCCTATGTCAACGGAATATGTTCCTCCAACCTTGATGCCACTAATATAGGCAATCGCATCTTCACCCGCAGCATCTGTGCCTTCAATATGCACTTCGTAGCTACCAGGAATACTTGCTGATATAACTTCTGCAAATGGTTCACATGCCTCTGAAGTTTGGAATATATATATCGCATCATCTTTTGTTACCAATGAAGGAATCTCATCAACGGTTGTGAGTACCGGCTCATCTACAAATCGTACTTCGGTTATCGTATCACTTGCTGCCGGATTACCTTCGACATCCTGATAGACCATTGCAATATTGTATACTCCTTCACTCAGTGCTTCTACACTTGTTGATATCACCTCAGGGGCCAAACTTATATGCTCAGGATCAAGATGAAATGTTTGCGGAGTGCCGGCAGGTGCATCCATTAGATAGACTTCCACTTCATCGCCAAAAAAATGCGGGACAAAATACATCGCTAGACTTTCATGTTCCATATCTTCTTCAATAGTAAATGTTATTTCAAGCGACTGATGCAACGCCTGCAAGCTCTCTGTCTCGGGAGCATGAATGATTATTGGCAATGTTTCATTATAGAAAAATTGCAGATATGGATATCCATCATTTTGCGCATCTTTTCGATACCAAATGTCATCAAAATCCCACGATGCATCAAGGAATGTCTGCGAATTGTTCATTTCGTCAGTTGTTTTTCCAGTAACACCGTACGCAGCAGGTGCTCCTGCAGTATCTGTGTCAACAAATGAACTAGTGATTGTCGGAGGACCCTCGAAGACTTCGCCGATAAAAGCGTTAAAATTTGTACCCGCTGTTACCAGTCCTTTTGAATATGCATTGGTAATCACTCCTCCGTTGGCTATACCAATAAAACCACCCGCACGCATACCCGCGTCCACATCGCCCATCGCAAAAGCATCAGTGATCGTAGTTAATGAAGCAGTGCCAAAAAATCCCCCCGCGTCGCTGTCGTCGGCATGCACATTGCCAGTTGCCAATACTTTGGTATAAGTACCACCTGCACCAAGGCAGCTATCATTGCCTGCAAATCCTCCAACAAACACGTTCCCAGACACATCTCCCGTTGCATATGACTGGTCATACGTCGATGTACAAAGTGCCTGTCCAACAAATCCGCCCGTGTTTTCTCCGGTACCTGTAACGGTCGCATCAGTACCCGAATTAGTTATCGTTGACGTCATAATTGAACCACCAAAACCACCAACATGATCAACTCCAGTGATTTCCCCTCCTTCGATGTATACACGATCGAATATCGCATCTTGCGCATAGCCCGCCACCGCACCAGTATAGACGTCACCAGTTACCGTAATATCCTCAAGCGTAAAATCCTCGATCGTTGCATTATCCAGATACCCGAACAGGCCATTAATATCGTCTCCCGTATCGATTGTTAGATCCGAAATACTATATCCATTACCATTTAATGAGCCTGAAAAATGCCCTCCACTTTGCGCAACCGGCTCGAAGCCTTCACCCGCATTCCAATCAGCTGATTCAATGCAGTTTACATTACCGGTAAGTTCATAGTGTGCAGCTCGTTCATCCTGCATTGCCTGCAGTCCTTCACAGGTACGTATTTGATATGGATTCTCGGCAGTACCATCGCCACCAGCAAATAGCGCCTGTTCGCTGGTATATATATGGGCAGTATTACCCTTTGCTGCAACCAGTATTGAACCATCAGAAGATTGCGCTGATGCGAACCATTGTCCGGTTCCTGCGTCAAATTGTTCTTTCCAGGTAGCACCATCATCGTTTGATACGTACATACTGCCATGTTCGTTCCATCCGACACCAGCAAGAATTGCCGAACCTGTTGGCGCATAACTAACGGTCGCCCATGCTTTTGTCCCCAAGGCGGTGATTTGCGTCCATGTGTCACCAGTATCAGTCGATACATTTACGTATGTATCTTCTCCTAAGGCCGCAATTTTTGCCCCATCACTGCTCATACTTATGGTATTCCACGAAGTCGAAGGCGAAGTCGTCTCGGTCCAACTTGTAGCTGAATCAGTCGATACGTATATCTTTCCATTGTAAGGCGCAGCAGCCAAAACGCTTCCGTCGCCTGATGAAGCAACTGCAACCCACCGCCGAACCGGCAGTGTCGCATCTTGCGTCCATGTGGCACCAGTATCAGTAGAAATATATACTCGGCTAGTACTGAAATAGCCGGCTCCTGCGATCATCTTAGTGCCATCTTCGCTCATCGCAATCGAATTCCATTCTTGAGTTCCAGGACCAGTTCGTTCAGTCCATGTGGCACCCGAGTCAGTTGATGTATAGATGTATCCGTTGTATACAGTCGCAGCAAGAATACTGCCATCTTCTGACGATGCGATCGATGTCCACGACCGTGAGCCCGACGTTGTCCGTTCGGTCCAGGTTATGCCGCCGTCGGTTGATGTATAGACATATCCATTATTTGGAACTGCCGCAATTTTTGCTCCGTTAGACGATACAGAGACTCCCATCCAAATGCGTGACCCTGCGCTGGCATGATCATCCCAAATATACGAAGCATTAACTGACACCGCAAAGCCTGCTAATAAAATAAAAATTGCCCCAGCCACGACGATTCGCGACAGAACATAAAAAAATAAAGTGCGATACATACCGGCAAATTATACAGCATGCGCGCACAGTAATAAAGGAGATTGCGTTCAATATCGTCATTTGTTTGATTGCCACTTAAAAGCAATCTGTCTGCCAATAACCCCGGGTTTACCTGTGGTAAGATATGGGTAATGAAAGTATATAAAGTACAGGTTCATCCAGATTCAAAAAGAATGCACATCATAGAGACATCGCCAAATCATCTTAATATCTACGTTCGAGAAAGCGCGCTTGAAAATCGCGCAAACAAAGCCGCTCGTAGTGCATTAGCAGGCTGGCTGGCAATCGACGAATCGAATATCCGTCTTATTGCTGGCCATCGTAAGCCTAATAAGATCTTTGAAGTACGGCTGTAACCGAGGGTTATCCGTTTAAGACAGTAATATAAATTTGCAACACACTTGCAAATGAAACCCATGCCAGATATGGGATATTGATATACGTTACCCATCGAGCATATGGATACACAGCAATCATTGCCCACACAAGTGTTATCCATACCAAGATAACATCAATGCTTGCAAGTACTAGATTCTGTAACCCAAACTGCAATGGAGTAAATACAACATTGAAAACCAGGTTTAATATAAATGGCAATACAATTATCCATCCGATTTTACCCTTGTACCACATATAACCAACATACCCGAAACTTGTAGCGATTAGTATATATAAAAATGTCCACACTGGACCAAACACGGTAGCTGGTGGTGCCCATGCGGGTTTAATTAGTTGTGCGTACCATTGATAATTTTGCATAAATGAATTATACCAATAAAATTTTAGATAAGTTTTTGATATCTAAATATACCTATTTAAGCAATTCTGGATTCGGCGAAAGCCTGATATTTTGATTAAGCGATTGAATGGCCTGCATGTCTTCGCTTGATAATTCAAAATCAAAGACGTTGATATTTTCTTCGATGCGTTCTTTGTGCGTTGATTTAGGAAGCGGCACCACACCCACCTGCAGACTCCAGCGAATCAACACTTGCGCGTTTGTCTTTCCATGCTTTTGCGCAATTGTTTTAATGACATCATTTTCGATCATCTGCCCTGCAGTCAGCGGCCGGTATGCCTGTAGTATGATGTTATTTTGCTTGCAGTAATCAAGCAGTTCTTTTTGATACAGATATGGATGAAACTCTACTTGATTCACCATTGGCATTACCGTTGCATAGGTTTTCATTTCTTCAAGGTGCGTAATAGTGTAGTTTGAAACACCAATTGCTTTTGCTTTGCCGCTTTTGTAAATTTCCTCCATCGCTTTCCATGTTTCTTCGCGCTTGTTGATGCTTTCTACTGCCTCGGGATCGGCCGTGGGCCAATGCACTAAGTACAGATCAACATATTGAAGTCCCAGTGCCAGAAGCGATGTATCAATAGCCTTAAGGCCACTTTCGTACCCCTGATCCAAGTTCCACAGTTTTGTCGTAACAAAAATCTCTTCGCGCGGCATGCCTGATTCTTTGATCGCTTTTCCGACAGCTTCTTCATTGTAATAGCGCATCGCCGTATCAATATGGCGATAGGCGGCGGCCAGTGCCCACAGCACCTCGTTTCGCGCTTCTTCGGGGTCTTTTACCTTATAGGTACCCAAACCAATAACCGGCATCTGTACACCATTTGCTAAAGTAACTTTTGAATTGATCGTTAGTTTTTCCATATCTTATTAAAGTCCAAAGAACCCGATTAAAATTGAGGTAATCCATCCGACGGCCGATATAACTCCTGACACAATAAGAAACCTTTTTTCATCTTTTGAAAGATTTGCAAACGCTGTCAGTGATGCTTTTTTCATTAACCTTCCTATAAATATTCCGTTTAGTGCCAGTGTGGCTACACTTGCAAGCTTTGTATAAAATAACGGATTTTGCAGCATTTCGGTCCACAGCGGAATAGTCACTAACACTCCGGTAACAATCAAAAGCGCAAGTCCCACCATAACCAGCCGATGTACAAATGTTACTTTTTTTGCAGAAACAACCTCAATTCGACCAGTCATATACTGAAATCCGATATGATCAGCATACAGTATCGCAGGAGCGGTAATAATAAGTGAAATTAAATGCAATGTAATAAGATCCATATTATTTAAGTGGTCCGATTTTATATCCTGCTAATATATTTTCTGGTTTCGATTCACCTTGATGTTGTCCTTCAAACAATGCCGTGCCATCCTTTCCGCATATTTTTAAAATCCTGCTTGATCCACCTGGGTGCTTTGAAACGTACGAAGTTAGGTCATATACTTCGTTATTAATAATTGTCCAGCACGAGCTTGCTGATGAGTGCAAAGCAACTTCGCTGGTGGTATATCCAGGCGTCGAAGGAGCAGGTGTCGGAGTTGGTACTGGTGCCAAAGCGGGAGCAGGTGGCTGATTAGAATGAGTGGATGGTTGGCTTTGCACAGGTGGCACATTTTGCACTGAAGGTTCTGGCGCATGACTAGCTGGTTCGGTGCTTATGGTATCAGGTAGCAAAGTTTGCATATTTTCATATTCTGCTAATTCGGCACGCTTTGCTAGTGGAGAAAAAATTGCATACGCAGCGGCGGCAATAATACATATTCCCAAAATCGAAAGCACAAGTGTTTTTAGTTTCATAAAATTACTCGGTTGTTTTCCCATCAAATTCCTCGTCGTCGGCTTCGGCGATCTTTTTTGTGGCGTGCACTATGCCGTCTTGATGGTGAGCTGGTGAATAAACAGTGTAAAGTTTCAAATCATCGGTCGAAGAGGTATTTATAACATTATGCTGTGCGCCGGCAGGAACAATAATCGCACTGCCGTCAGAAAGCTCGTATTCGTTTCCATCAATCACGCACTTCCCGTTTCCTTGTTCGACACGAAAAAATTGATCATTATCTGGATGGGTTTCCATCCCAATCTCTTCGTTAGGCTTAAGGCTCATTAGTACCAACTGGCTATGCTGTGCAGTATACAAAACCTTTCTAAAGTTGTTATTATGAACCGTTTCCTGTTCAATATTTCCATTAAATCCTTTCATACATTTATTATACTCCCAATTTACAAAAGTGGCATATTTTGTTTGCGTACAATGGTGCTGCTTATTGCAAAGATCGAAATAATAATAATGGTGCAAATAAAACATAATAGGCAAAATGCATGAATAAGTGCAATTTCGCGGTACATGATGAAAAAGTTAAAGAGCATGCCCGCACCCGAAAGACCCATTATTAGTTTTGCCGGCGTGCGCGCCATCTGATGCGTTACGCCCCAAATGGCAATCACTAAGATAATGGGATATACCACAAGCGCAATCCACGGAAAAGGGATTCCAAACACTTTTGAATACGAACTTTGCAGCACCAATGAACATGACGCAACGTTGCTTAAGTCGCAAAACGATGATCCGGCGATGGCTGCGGCAACCTTATAATGATACGCTTTAACGCTTAGGTATAAGGCATTTATTATTGCCACACCCGCAAGCGCAATGATGACACTAAACCTCGTTTTAATAGTTTTCATATATTAATTATACGCCCGAAATTGTTGACCAACAACCACAATTATTGCTGACTCCTAAAACTTCCTTGCAAGCAATTTACGAAGCTTAAATTGTCGGTCATGAATCCTATGAGGCATAAATAAAAAAACATACAACTGAGCATTTGACAAATAGTCAGATTCTGCTTTAATGAATTAAAGAATTTCTATGACCTAAAACAATAACCATGAACAGAAAGGCTCCTATTAAAGGGGATACTCAATTATTTATTGAGTTATACCAGGGATATTTTTCTCGCCAAATACGCTTCAAGATTCAACAAATGGGCAAGCGTGAAAGTGACCATCAATACATGGCCTCGGTGCATATCCCTCACGGCAAAGGCCATACCTACAGCGGCAAAGGCCGCAGCAAAAAAAAGGCCCGCAGCAATGCAGCAAAAAGTGCGCTGAATTTTCAAAAAAGGTGGTTACCAAAGTAAGAAAAAACGCCGACAGTTATTGTCGGCGTTTAAAGTATATTTTGCCGAAGTTATGCGAAAGGCAAATAAAGAACTGGTTCGTCGTAGCATTACTAATGCGTTAGAGTTTGCCGATATGGTACAAGAAGTACTTCTAAGAGTTAATGTAACTGTTAACGATGCAGGACCCGGAGTGCGAATTTACGACCAGATAGCAATTTCCATTCATGGTATATATCTACGACCTGAAAATGACAACCCTGAAACAATCAAGGATCAGGTAAAGAACAAAAGATGTTTTACCCTTGTCACAGGTCCGTATTACCCAAAGGAATTCGGCCGCTATAGTGGTAAAATCAAAATTGTAGTTACACGCGTTTGTGATTTGGCAAAAGTTTCTGACGAAAAGTACAAAGAAATCCGCCGCGACAACAGCGAGGTATTAAAGCAGCACGGCTTTTCGATTCCATTCCCCGAAGCGTTTACTACACCTGAAGGAGTTTGGGATCCAAGCTTACCTCCTCAATTGCATTTCCTTGATTAATGCTTTCGATATTCAAGCTAATGACATAGTACATTTACAAGATTTTTCAACCACACAAATAAAATGCCCCTATAAAAGGAGCATTTTTGTTTTGTTAAAAATTGTTGTAATTGGCACCATGAACGCCATTTGGATCAACAGGTTTATCTACTACAGTTGCGACACTTTGTGGCCACCATACTTTATTTATATCCGCATGATGCCGCTTGCCGCAGCTGCAATCAACTGACATTACTCTGTCTGAATGCGAATGTGTGTATATTTTAACAACTTCGTGGCCTTTTGGCGCAGTTTCATTAAACTTTTGTGTCAAAATAAGATGATTAGTCTTGTTCATAATTTTTGTTTTAAGTTTTAAAAAAGTTTTTTATATAAGCAGTATTTCAAAGAACGAAAAAGCCCTTCACTGACAAGGTGAAGGGCTTTTTACTGGTTCCTTTTTGTAACGCTAGAAGTTAGATACAGAAAACAGCCCTCCACCATATGTGAAGGCAAAAAAGAATGCAGCTGCTGCATGTGAAATCTTTTTTGTTTGGGCGTTCCTATTCATACTTTTTTACTGTAACATTTTAAAAATATAATGCAAAATTGCAATTAATAAGATCTACGTACATTAATTAATAGTAGAATCTTCAAATAGATTACCTCCTCTAATAATATATTCCGCGAGTTTATTTCCGAAATCTGTCAACCGCGAGCCATTATATGACTGAAAATCATTTCCTCTTCCGTCAAGAGCAAATTGATTATGGTTTCTAGGTACAATTAATCGCAAGTCTTCTAAGTTGCTTTGCCTAGATTCAACATATTCCGGTAAAGAATATCCACAAGCTTTCGCCACCATTCTTGCCCAAACACTGGAGAAATTAGTGTTTAAACTTCCGTTTGCAATACTTTGTATTTCTTGCATTTTATCTCGAGAATAAAGTCCATTTTTAATCCGATAAGTAGCTAAAAGTATGGCAACTTCCGGTCCATTTAACTTACGTGCAGTTTCAAGCAAAATATAAATCTCAGCAACTTCTTCATTTGCAGTGTTCTCTGCAAAAGTAAGAAGATGTAAGTTTCTTAATGCTTCCACAAACTCGTCATCAAGCACTGGTGAATTGTGTAAAAACTTTAAAGTTTCATAAAGTTTCCTATGGGGCAGGACGCATTCGGATTTTCTCAAAGCATCTTTTGATTTAAGAAATTCCTGTATTTCTAGACCCATTTTTGCAATAACTTGAGAAGTAAAAAGTGCCCCCGCGGCAAACAAATGACTGACAGGTTCGTAAGCAAATGGAATAGTAGCCACATATGAACTAAGTAGTTTTGAAGCAAGCTCAGCAGCATCATTAGTTGAGAAATCCAATTTTACTAAATTTTTATCCTTTTTCATAATTTGCCGCAATATTATCCGAATACCTTTCCGCCATGTTCAGTATTTCATCAAAAGTTAATACTTGTATATTTTGAATACTATTTCTAAGCTTTGTAAAATCTCTTTCAAGCCTGTCTTTATCAATTTCTCTCCTTCCTTTAAATATTTTTTCTTTTGAAGAAATTACAATAATACCCCGGGGATGATATAAATTTTGCTTTCCGTATGTATTTCTTATAATTTCTTTTTTATCCTGCACATTTTTAAATCTCTCCCTCGAAATACTCTCCATATAATTAATTATCTGAATAACCGCTTTACTCATTTCTGAGGAAAATGCAAAATTTTTATGAGAGTTATCCCAAACTAAAATATCTTTTAGGTGAGTTTTTATTTCAATTACATCAACTCCTCCATAATGATTAATCCCGATAAAATCTGGTTTATTTTCAACATCTTGAAAATCACTTAATTCAACCTTTGGAATGATTTTTCTATAGGAAAAGATCAAATACAAAAGATACTCTTCAAAGTATTTTTGCCACAATGTTTCTAATTGAGAAATGGACTCTCCTGGAGCAACTTTTTTTGCTATTTTTTGAGCTTTTGGCGTTTTTATTTCTTCCGATTTTAACAGCAAAATCTGCTTACCAATTTTTATTATTCTTTCTAAATTTTCCTTAATAAAATATGCATCGAGTTTTCTAAGATATTCTTTTGGAAAAACTTCCTTTTTAATCATTCGATCAAACATTTCTCCAAGGGCAGCTAGATCCTCAATATTCAAATATTTATTAAAATCACTTTTATCTTTCTTTGTTGATAAATTAAATCGATCCAAAAGAAATTTAAAATCACCTGCTGTAGTGGTGGTAGTTGGTTTAATTTTTATATTAAGAAAATCAAAAATTGAGTTATTTATTAGATATCTCTGTAAAGCATCCTTAGAACTTTTACCTTGTGATTCAATATTTTCTGTTCTTTTTTTTACTTCCAAATATTCATTAAAAGAAATTTGTAATACATTTTTTTGTTTCTTAATACCTTCATATGTTTTTGATACTTTAATTTTTTCTATTCTTCTGTCACGAATTTGTAAAATCTTTTGAAATATTGAGTAATTATATGATATGCAGTAACCACCTCCTGATTGCCCGCCTGACCAAAATTCTAAAAGCTCTTGTGGTTTAATATCATTATCGAATTCTAAGTACTCGACACAAGACCTTGGGACAACATCGCGAGTATCTCTATTATATAGAAAAAATTTAATGACGGATGTAGTAGTCTTTTCTTCAAAAACCACTTCGCCATCATATAAAATTATTTTATTCTTTTCATCTACAGCAAAGGTGCCTGCCCATGAAAGTTCTTTGAAAAACTCATATATGTTTTTCTCACTCGTATTTTCTTGAATTTCCATACAACGTCGATTTAATGAAATATCTTTTATCAAACAAGACTCGTAAAATATATTATAAAGCAAAAAAATGCTATTATCTAGCATCTTTCTGCGTATCTTTATAAAGAATTTATCTTATGAATTCCGTCGTTTTCCTTTCCACTTACTATGACTCTTAATACGAGCCAATGATCGTTCTAATTCGGCACGCATGTATGCGTCGTCGGTAATGTTAAGTCTTTGTTCGGTAATTTCTTTAGCGCGCAATTCGGCAGCAGCAATGACTTCGTCGGTCTGCGAATCAACGTGTTCGGCAAAGTCGGCCAATAACGTTACTTGGTTTGGTTCTACCGTCAAAAGCCCGCTTACGACTGTAAACGGCTCTTCGGATCCGTCGGTTAGCTTTGCGACAACATCACCCGAAGCAACCACGCTGATAAGCGGGATATGGTGCGGCAAGATGGTGATTTCGCCTGATTCGGTCGGAACCGACACCGAAGCTACCTGTGCGTCAAACAGGGCTTTTTCGGGAGTGATGATTCGAAATGCGATGGTGTTCATATAATTTATCCGGCTAGCTTTTCAGGCTCGTATCCGTATTCTACTACTAATCGATCAAAAATATCTTTAAACAAAGGCATGACTTTTTCCATGTCGGCAGTAGCTTGCTTGTTTAATTCGTCACCCTGCTGGCGAAGATTTTGATCGTTTTTTGAAAGCATTATAAAGTTTGGTCGGTTTTCTACCTGAATAGTACGCACAAACCCATACCAGTACAACTGCGCAAGCTGTTCCTCTGAAAGCTTTAACTCTTTAAAATCTTTTGGCAACACCACATCCATCCGGGAATTATATTCGTGGTTCGTATGAGTAAAAGCAGCACGAAAATTATTGATGTATCCACCGTCAGGCTGCGCTTGTTGCCATTCTTTTAAACGATCAACAAATTGTGCCTGGCGCGAAACGGTATCAGCCTTTACGATATTTTCAGAACGCCACACCTTGTCGATAAATACCGTAAGGCGCTTTGCAAGTTCTTTGCGCAAAAAGCTATTTTGGTCAAACGCTTTTTTATTTTCGTTAATTTGCTTAAGTACACGAAGGTATTGTTCGGGATCAAATTCATAACCGCGGCCAATAACTTCATCAACCAAAGCAAGCACTTTTTCTGCTTCAATTTCTTGCGGATTTTTGAATTTTGGACCGCTATCTAATGACATAGGTATTTAGAATGCGCCTTTCATGTAAAACTCTGATTCTGGCTTGTCGTCGTGCTTTCCTTCTAGGATTTCTTTGAATGATCGGACAGTGTCTTCGATCTTTACGTACACACCCGGAGCGCCCGTAAACTGTTCGGCAACGAAGAATGGCTGTGACAAGAATCGCTGGATCTTTCGCGCGCGAACGACCAACTGCTTGTCTTCTTCTGAAAGCTCTTCCATACCCAGAATCGCAATGATGTCTTGCAGGTCCTTGTATCGCTGAAGCACACGCTGTACTTCGCGGGCAACTTGGTAGTGTTCTTGCCCGACGATGTTTGGGTCAAGAATCGTTGACGAAGAGTCAAGCGGATCTACCGCAGGATAAATACCAATTTCAGACAATGCACGGTTAAGTACTACGGTACTGTCTAGGTGGGCAAAGGTGTTTGCCGGAGCCGGGTCGGTAAGGTCGTCGGCCGGTACATATACCGCCTGGAAAGATGTTACCGAACCGTTTTTGGTTGAAGTAATGCGTTCTTGCAGACCACCCATTTCTGACGCCAAGGTTGGCTGGTACCCTACGGCTGATGGGGTTCGTCCAAGCAATGCTGATACTTCGGAACCTGCCTGCGTAAATCGGAAAATATTGTCGATAAACAAAAGTACGTCTTTGTGTTCGACATCGCGGAAGTGCTCGGCCATAGTCAAACCTGTTAGCGCTACGCGCAAACGTGCACCTGGTGGTTCGTTCATCTGCCCGAACACCATGGCCACCTTATCAAGTACGCCACTGTCTTTCATTTCGTGGTATAAGTCGTTTCCTTCGCGGGTTCGTTCGCCTACGCCGGCAAATACCGAATATCCGCCGTGTTCTTGCGCAATGTTGTGAATAAGTTCCTGAATGACCACCGTCTTTCCTACACCGGCACCACCGAATAGTCCTACTTTACCTCCTTTTACGACCGGACAAATAAGGTCGATAACCTTAATACCCGTTTCAAGAATTTCGATCTTGGTCGATTGTTCGTCAAAGCTTGGCGCTTCGCGGTGAATCGGCGCGCGCTTTGCCTTTGCGAGCTCTTTTTCGTCGCCACCGTCGATGCGATTACCCAGCACGTTAAAGATCTTTCCCAGCACTTCGGCACCCACAGGCGTCGAAATTGGCGCACCGGTATTGGTGACTTGCATGCCGCGTTCAAGGCCGTCGGTACTATCAAGTGCAACGGTTCGAACAGTTTTGTCACCGATATGAAATTCGGTTTCAAGAATCAGTTCGCTACCGTCTTTTCGTTTTACTGAAAGCGCCGAATACACGGCTGGCACTGTTTCGTCAAATTCGACATCGACGACCGGTCCGATAACTTGTGAAATTTTTCCTGTGTGTGCTGTGCTCATAAAATTATATAATGCTGGGTTAATAATAATTGATAATTACGACTGGTTTGATAATTGTCCTGCTGATATTTCGGCGATTTCGCGGGTAATGCCTGCCTGGCGCGCTTTGTTAAATTCAAGGGTCAGGCCACTAACCATATCATCTGCGGCATCCTTAGCGTTTCGCATGGCGACCATGCGGGCACTATGTTCGGATGCGCGTGATTCTTGCAGATACTGGTAAACCAAAGCGCTCATGTACCGACGGGTCAAAATATCTAATACACGCTTTGGATCTGGTTCGATAACGTACTCGATATCTGACGGTACATATTCTTCTGACATTTCAACTTGATCAAACTGTACCGGCAACAATGTGTGCATGCGCACTTCTTGAAGAAGTGGAGTCTTGAATTCGGTAAAGAACATACGCACTTTGCCGTACTGGCCGCTTTCGAACGATTGTTCGATGTATTTGATAAGCGGCTGAAGTGAACGAACCGTAACCGTTTCAGGAAGATCATGAAACGATGCAACGATCTTTCCATTTAATCGTTTTACCAACAGGTCTGCCTTTTTTCCAACGGTCACAAACGAATGATGGTTGCCAGTGCCGAGGCTTCGCATGTAGCGCCCTAGTTCACGGCCGATTTGAGTATTGTACGAACCGCATAATCCGCGGTTCGAGGCAACAACCACGATCAATGTCCCCTCGCCTAGAGCATGCTTAGTTAATTAGCCAACAGTATCTTCTTCAACAGGCTGAGTAGTAGTTTTTGCAATAATCGGCGCAATGGCGCGGAGTGTTTTAGTGTATGGACGCGAAATAACCGCACCATCAATGGCGCGCTTCATTTTTGAAGCCGAAACAAGCTCCATAGCACCCGTGATTTTTTTGGTGCTTTTTGTTGATTTTATTCGTCGTTTAATTTCGCGTGTGTTTGCCATAATGACAGAGTAATAGAGTTCGTAGAGCTCTTAGAGACCTAGCTCGTGAACTGCTTTTCGCACTCTGAAAGAAGTTCGCGCACTTTTGCCTCTGAACCTTCTGACCACATGCCCTTAGCGCGGATATCTTCGTAAAATTCAGGCGCATTGGTTTCGACATACGACGTAATGTAGCTTTCGTATTCACCCATGCGGTTTACCGGAATAGAATCAGCATATCCTTGCGCAAGTGCAAACAATGTCAGTGCCTGCTTTTCGGCTGGTACTGGCGCATACTGCTTTTGCTTTAGCAGCTCTACCGCACGGCGTCCTCGTTCAAGTTGTTTTAGTGTTGCTTCATCCAAGTCTGAACCGAATTGTGAAAACGCTTCGAGTTCACGAAACTGTGCTAGGTCAAGTTTTAGGGTACCGGCTACTTTTTTCATTGCTTTGATTTGCGCCGATGAACCCACACGTGATACCGAGAATCCGACGTTAATAGCCGGACGCACGCCCTTGTAAAACAAGTCAGTTTCCAAGAAGATCTGCCCGTCAGTAATCGAAATAACGTTTGTCGGGATGTATGCCGAAATGTCGCCGGCTTGGGTTTCGATAATCGGAAGTGCCGTGATTGATCCCCCGCCAAAGTCTTCGTTCAGGCGGCACGCGCGTTCAAGAAGTCGCGAATGCAAATAAAATACGTCACCCGGATACGCTTCACGACCCGGTGGACGGCGAAGAAGCAATGAAATTTCGCGGTAACTGGTTGCATGCTTTGAAAGGTCATCGTAAATGATCAAGACATCTTTTCCTTGTTCCAAAAAGAATTCGGCAATAGCAACGCCCGAATATGGCGCAATATAGTTCATCGAAGCCGGGTCTGATGCCGACGCCGACACGATGACGGTGTATTTCATCGCTTCGGCTTCACGCAATCGGGTTTCAAGCGCGCGCAATTTTGATTCTTTTTGACCGATCGAAACGTACACGCAGATCATGTTCTGCCCTTTTTGATTGATGATGGTGTCGATCGCAATTGCCGTTTTACCGGTTTGGCGATCCCCAATGATAAGCTCGCGCTGTCCTCGGCCGACTGGTACCAGTGCGTCAATCGCTTTAATACCAGTTTGAAGCGGCTGGCTTACTGACTTTCGGGTGATAACACCCGGAGCAACACGTTCGACAAGCATCATCTTTTCTGCGGTAATTGGCGCGCCTCCGTCGATCGGAGTTCCCAATGCGTCAACGACACGGCCAAGCATCGAATTGCTTGCAGGAACTTCAAGAATGCGGCCGGTAGATTTTACTGTGTCACCTTCTTTGATGTGTGCGGTCGAACCGAACACGATGATACCCACGGTTTCGCGCTCAAGGTTTAGCGCAATGCCGCGAGTCCCATCCTGAAATTCCACGATTTCAGAAGACCGTACCTGCGACAGACCCGACACCTGGACGATACCATCGTACACCTTTTGCACGACACCGACATGCTCGCCCGCGCCATCATAAGCAAAGCGTGCAAGTTCTTTTTCGAATTGTTGAAAAACTGATTGTGTATTGTCCATAAATTAAGTGATTAACGGGTCTGTTCTAATAATTGTTGCATTTCTGATAATACTGATTCGGCCGAGCGGTCGTACAGCGTATCGCCAACACGAAGTTTCGCGCCCGCGACCACATGCGAATCCGCATGAACCAGATTCGTTCCGACAAGTTCCTGTACCGGCTTGGTAACATTTTGGGTTACCCGGTATTCGGCGCGCTGCATATCGTGTTTGACCACTAATGCATGCAGCGCTTTCTCAACCTGATGCGAGTCGCCTTTAATCATATCGGCAATCGCGCGCGCGGCTGCTTTGGTAAGCAAACGCTCTTCATGAAGCGTCTTTGCCCGCGCAATAAAAGTAAGGGCAAGGTCTAGGTACTGTTCAAGTTTTGCTTGATTTCCCATATGACTACATGTCCTTCTCGATCTTTTTGATTGCCGACTTTGCAATCTCGGATTGTTCTTCTACTCCCAATTCTTGGAACGTCTTTCGCGCAAGACTTACCGCAAGGCCGATGATCGTCTTTCGGGAATCGGCAATGACGGCATCTTTTTTCGCCTGTGCTTCGGTTTCAGCCAAAGCGATGATAGCGGCGCCTTTTTCATCGGCTTCTTTTTTAGCCGATGCGATCTTTTTTGACGCGTCTTCACGGGCCGATGACACAATGTCTTCGGCTTCGGTGCGCGCAAGCTTCAAAATTTCAGCTTTTTCCTCTTGCGCCTGTTCGCGGATGATCTGCGTCTTTTCGGCGTTTGCCACACCTTCGGCAATCGTCTTTGAGCGTTCGTCCATCAGTACGGCAACTTTACGTAAGCCAAACCAATAAAGCACGCCAAACACAATACCGAAGTTCACAAACTGCGCGACGATCAGTTTCCAGTCGATATGGAAGATTTTGATAATGTCTTCCATATATCAATTATAGAGAGAACGCAATAACCAGCGCGTAAATCGCGA
Organism: uncultured Candidatus Saccharibacteria bacterium; assembly: GCA_964464735.1. Classification (GTDB taxonomy): domain Bacteria; phylum Patescibacteriota; class Minisyncoccia; order Phycocordibacterales; family UBA1006; genus CAYXKF01. Next base: position 44,462 of record CAYXKF010000005.1, read on the forward strand.
TAGCTTCGGCGAACGCTGCTGAAAGAAGCATCGGAACCAGGATCTTTCCGGCAGCTTCTGGGTTGCGGCCGATTGATTCCATAGCCTTAGAACCGATCATACCGATTGCAAGCGCGGGAGCGATCGAACCAATGCCGATTGCCAGCGCCTTTGCCAATGTAGTGATATCCATACAATACAATAAACACTAACCAATAATAAGGTAAAGAGTTGACTGCTCTTTGTTGACCTTTCTTTCTGCTATGAACACTTTTCATTTCATACCAGATTCGACGGGTCAACACGCAAGGTGTAGCCGTCTAGTGCGCGTGTGCCTCGTGATGCTCGTCTTCGTGATCGTGCATCTGCGCTGCAAGCGTAAAGTATACAACCGTTAGGGTCGAGAAAATAAACGCCTGAATGACGCCTACCATTACTTCAAGAAACAAAAACGGGATTGGAATCGCAAACGCAAGAAGTGCCGCCATCGAAGCAAGTAATACCTCCCCGGCAAAGATGTTTCCAAACAATCGAAATGACAGCGATGCCACTTTTGCTATCTCGCCAATGATTTCAAGTACGCCCACAAAAAACGTAATTGGAGCTACGACAATCTGTGCAGGGTCTTTACGGAAGTTTTTTACCATATTTTTCAACGCCCCTAGGTTTATGTACTTATTAAGTACGTTGAACGTACCGATCATGATCATGCCAAAAATATTTGATGCAACAACGGTAAACAATGCCAATGCAAGCGTAGTATTAATATCGGCAGTGCCGCCACGAAGATATGGAATAAGCGTTTGGTGACCGTCGTGTATTGCAACCATACCAATTGAGCCGACGCCCGGCAGCAACCCAAACCAGTTATTGAACATGATAAACAAAAACAATGTGATCGCGATCGGTGCGATTTTTTTCGAAAGGTTGTGGTCGTTGGTGATCTGGTCGCACAAGTTGCTGATTTGTTCGATGATCACTTCGAAAAAAGTCTGAAGCTTGCCAGGAACTTGCTTTAACGAAGCACGGATTGCAATACCCAATCCCGCCAGGATAAGCATCACAATTGCGCTTGCCAACAGCGAGTTCGTAACCGAAAACGATCCAATATGAAAAATGGTATCAGGGGCAACAGTTGGAATGTGCGGCTGTAAATGAAGCGCTTCACCGTGCGCAACATCAGTCGATGCAACCGCCGCGTGAGGTTCGGCAGTTTCGTGAAGCGTTTGAGTTGTCGTGTGTGTCGATGTTGCCATATGAATTCGTTAATTAGATGTCGTGGTGGTTGATAAGCTCGATTGATTCGCGATAAATCCCGTAAAAAGACACAATCATGGCAACTAAGGCAGCTGCCAATACTATATAAATATGCGCCTTCGAATTTTTGCTTAACAGATGGGCGGCTACGATCGCAATCGCAGGAACCGTGATCCATGCAGATGCCTTAGCGAAGAAAACCATTGCTATATGAAGCGTTTTTTTCTTTGGACCTTCCTCCATAAAGGCGCGCAGATTATAGCAGCTTTTATCGTGAATTTCAAATGAAATCTTTACAAAATAACCAATGTTTGACATTAATTGTCGGATATGCTATTATAGTAATAACCGTATGCTCTTTCTACAATGAGATACGGAATATTTTCTAAACTTTTTAATCATTACTATGCAGAAAGGATTTGAAAAAGCACTATGGTACAACTCCCTGAAAGAGTTAATTAGCACCTTTACCGGCGCTGATGAGCTGAATGCTTTGGATAGTCGAATTGGCGAGTTTGTGAAAAAACAGGAAGCATTGAAAAATGTCGACTACTATATCACCAACACCGCCATAGGTATGGGCACGGGGTTAATTCTATACGTATGGTTTTCCGAGGGTAACTTAGTTTTAAAAGGTATCCTTGCAAGCAGCAACCGATATGTGTGGAGCTTTGAACCTGCTCAAACCACTGCCGCAGCGATGTAATGAAAACGGGTCCGATCTTGTAGGTCGGATCTTTTTTATTGCCTGGAATTTTTTATTTGCATATTATGTTCAGTCCTATATAATTTGTTAAAGTTGTATCAAACCCCATTGTTAACCAAATTTAGTTTATGAAAGCTAAAAACTGCATAACACGCGGAAGAACTCTTATCTTCGTAAAGAATAAAAAACGCTATCCCCTGTTTGGCACGATAACCAACGGCGAAATGATCAACCTCAATATCCACTATACATTGGGACCAAAGACCACTTCGATAGTTCACTACTGCGGAAACCGCATAGACGGCCACAACTGCAACCTTATTGTCCAAAAAGGTCGGTATGCAAAAGACACTCCAAAACATACTGATAAGGTGCGTTATGTTTTAGAATGCAAACTTATCGCCCAGCAGGCAGAAACGTTTCAAAACGAAGCGGTTATGGTGATCAACATCAATACTGATAGCACGTTCGAAGCGCTCAAATTAGGAATTTTACTTAACCCTGAAGACGAACGCTTTACCTTATATGTCATTAGTATGGCAAAAGGTTGTATATCTGAAGACGAGTACGAGCCGGGTAAAATTAACCTGACCACGCATCATCCGACTGTATGCGAAAATGAGATACAAAACGCGCTGTCCTTTAGCGAAACACTATTTACCTCAACACGTTTCCCTAAACAGAAACCAAGCAACAAGAAGTACCTGCGTCAAATTAAAAAGGGCTCTACGGCAATTAATATCAGCTACGACCCTTTTTCAGGTAAAGGCAAGGCATTAACATTTCAGAATGAATATATTGATTACGAATATTCATTTCTAAAAGAAAATGATCTGAAGTTTGACCCTCATGAAGGTAAGAAGTTAAACAACTTGTGCCCCATAGCCTATGGAAAGAGTATGCTTCCTACTGCCCCTAAACCAAACAAACCTCACCATGACACGCGCTTTCGTACTTTATTTGGACACATTAATAATGTTCCAATCAGAGAATTAGTAAGAGCTACAGGGAAAAGTGACCATTTTATAGTTAAACAACTACAACAAGTAAGGGCTTAAACCCTTTACAGAAAAAAATAAATCGGCAGGATTGCTCCTGCCGATTTTTTATTACACCGATGCGTGCATTAAAGCGCTTGAAAAATAACGGTGCTATTGGTATATTCAAGCAGCCCAAGGCTCTATCGTCTAATGGCTAGGACGCATCCCTCTCACGGATGAAATCGGGGTTCGACTCCCCGTAGAGTCACAACGCCTTTTGTGCAAACAAAAATACCGCGATTATCTCGCGGTATTTTTGTTTGGTTAAACAATTACTGTGCTTTAAAAGTCATCTTCTCGCCGCGGACAATTCCATATCCGTTTTGAGCAACAACTCGGTAGTAGTAAGTGGCACCTGATGTCAGGCTCGTGATAGTAGCTGATACATCCTTAAATGCGTTGCCTTTACCAACCGAAGTCTGAGGGGTTGTCTTAAGCAACGCACTTCCCAATAATGAATCAGTGCTGTATTCGAACCAGTAGCTTGTCTCCGAGCTCTTTGGATTTACTTCGCCCTGAAGCGTTGCACTGGAGTTTTTAATTTCCTTGGCGCTTTTAGTCATGACCAATGGTGCTGCTGGTACGGCTGGACCTTCGGTCGAGAAGGTCGAAACCTTACCGTATGTCGTGCCAAATTGGTTTCGCGCAACCAAAGTGTAATAATACAGCGTCGCAGGATCCAAATCAGCGAGCGATAGCGAGACTGCAACCGCACCAGAGCCGGCACCAATATTTACCGACTTTGAAGTTTCGCCCATGTCAGACGTAGTACCGTATTCGAACCAGTACACTGTTTCAGTATTATTTGGCGTTACGCGTCCATTTAATGTGGCAACTGTACGTCCAGTATCGCTTACCCCGCTGTAGACTACTGTTGGAACAGCGCCAGCCGGGCCATTAATGGTCTTAAAGTCATACGGAACACCTGGGACTTTTCCATACTTGTTTTCAGCAACAAGCCGGAAATAGTATTGAGTGTTTTTTGAAAGCCCAGTAATTTTTGTCGTAACTGACAATTTTGAAAATCCTGATGCAAGTTCGACAGTGGCTGTCTTGTTGCCTAGGCTTGGCGTCGGGCCGTATTCGAACCAATAGCTGGTCATCGCGCCAGTCGGGACAATAGTACCGCTGACAGTCGCCGTGGTATCAGTTGGAACAACACTTTCATTCGTGCGCACCATCGGGGCTCCTGGAGTTTCAGCTGATTTTGTTGTCGTGGTTTTTGTCGCTTCGGCAGGGGTTTCTGCAACCGGTTCAGTAACAATTGGAGCCTCTGCTGGCTTTTTAATAAGCACAATAAGCAATACAACAATTACAACCGCGACCGCCGAGACGATGACCGAGATAGTAGTATTTTTATTCATAACGTAAACAAGTAATCTAAAGACTTTTAATAACAGACCTTGTACCGGCTATTATGTACCTGTGTCATAAAAATAGCTACAGGAGCCTGTTTTACGACACATATTCGGGATTTTTTCCACTTTTAAATACTAAAGTTGACAAAACTTGGCTTTTAGAAAGAAAAAACAAGCTATTTGTTTGGCAACCGCTTTTGCCATTCAAGGTCTTGGCGAGCAAGTGACATTGCATCTGATTCGTCGCGCAGCAGCATTTTTACAATACGTTCCATGCGCATACCCTGTGACCCTTTTACCAATACCAGGTCATTGTCACGAATATCATGTTCAACAAAGGCAAATACTTCTTCGGGATGCATGCAGTAACGGATGTCGGTGTTCATTGCATATTCTTTTGCAAACACTTGCGCGGCGTCAAATGCCGTTTTCATGCGTAGCCCAACCGCAACAAATATGTCAGCTTTTTGCACAGCATCGATTCCTACTTTTTGATGCGCTTCGTCGGTATATTCGCCCAATTCAAGCATATCACCCAAAATAGCAATGCGACGCTGTGCGTTTGGAATCGCCGCAAGTACTTCAAGCGCCTTATGCGTTGCAACAGGCGAAGCATTGTACGTATCATCGATCACCACACTGTTATTTTTTGCCGCAAATGCGCGCACGCGCCCGGGCGGCGGGACAAACTGCGCAAGCGATTCGACGGCTTTAGTAATATCCAGCCCAAGACGCGACGCAATGCAAAATGCCGGCAAAAATGAATCAAACGCATACGGAGCCAGCATGTGTTCATAGGTTGCCTGATATGGCATTCCACGCACTAAAAAGGTTGCTGATAAACAAGGAAGATTTTGACTATTTACCGTATATTCGTACGACGAAAGTACCACTTCAGAATTAGCATCAGAACCAAACCATGCTACTTTTTGTTGCGCTGTTGGCCCCAGCACTTGTGCAATTATTGCCCTACTGTTTGCATCAGACGCATTGCAAATGCAAAAGCCTTCGGGCTTGGTCGCAACACACAACTTTGCTTCTTCACGCCATAGCTCTTCGCGCGACGAGAAAAATTCGACATGCACCGGCGTATCCGGCAAATTGGTCAGCACACTAATGTCGGGCTTGATGATCGCTGTAATATGATCCATATCAAAAAGCTTGCCGACGCCGGTTTCTAGTACCAAGTATTTTGGATAACTATGATCTTTTATGATTACCAACCACAATCCCCGAGCAATGATGGCCACCCAGCCTGAAACTTTACCCCATGGATTTTCTGCGCCTATTACCGTAAGCGGTAAGCCAAATTCGCTATTGTAACTTTTTTGACTTTTGCGTACCGGAAAGCCAGCATTGTTAAGCACATGAAAAATCGCATCCTTAGTGCTGGTTTTTCCAACCGATCCAGCAACCGCAATTATGTACGGCTTATAGCGCCATACAATAAGGCGCGATACGACTGATAATTTCCAAATGATTATTTTTTTTATCCAGGGTTTCATTTTATAAAAAATTCTAATTTCTAATCTCTAAATCCAAAATAAATTCAAAGCGCTAAATGCAAATCTCAATAAAAGAAATCGGAGCCTGATCATTTTGAGCTTTGGGCTTAGTGCTTAGTATTTGACGAAATTATCTGTCTGGGGGAATTTCGTAATAATGTATCAGAAAATCAGACAATTGGAAGAAGTCTGGCGCGATCGACTGCGACGCATATTTTACACCTTTGGGATACACCATGTAAAAGAAAATCAAAAACTGCGGATCGTATGCGGGGAAAAATCCTACAAACGAGTGCAAATTACGGTCGTCATAATATCCACCACCTGGTGACGGAATCTGTGCGGTACCTGTTTTTGCCGCAAGTGTATAGTGTTCAAATTTCGAACGACCCGAATCAATGACGTCGTCGACGACATGCGTCATCATGCGCGCAACATCTTGCGCGGTTTCGCTCGAAATAATTTGCTTCCCTTGTGGATATTCAATCTTTTTCGTAAAGCCGTAATCGTATTCGATGCGGTCGACCACATGTGGCGTAATTAAATATCCGCCGTTGGCAATGGCCGATAATGCACGCACGATTTCCATAGGGGTCACCGCGATACCCTGCCCGAACGACATGTTGGCATATTCAATATCGCGGTTCGTATTTAAGTTCGACAACAACCCTTTCGTCTCAAGTGGCAAATCAACACCGGTTTTTTCACCCAACCCAAAATTAAGCAAATAGTTTTTCATGGTCGCCTTTGGTACCAATTGCGATACTTTCACCATACCCGTGTTCAGCGAGTTACTTAACACCTCGGTCATCGTAATTTGCCCACGGCCCTTGTTGTCAAAGTTATGGATGGTCGATGGGCCGACTTTTACGAAACCCGGGTCATAAAAAGGCGTTTGCGGCGTGACTTTATCGGTATCGATACCAACCGCCATGATAACCGGCTTTACGATCGAGCCCATTTCAAAAACATTTTCGACAAACGGGTTACCGTACACCGCATTGCTCGAGGCTTCGCGAAAATTATTAACATCGAACGTTGGGCGTACCGATAAAGCCTTAATGGCGCCCGTCTTAGGGTCGATTACCAAGCCGCCTACTTGGTCAGGGTGCCACTTGTCGACCATCGAATCAAGCGCACTTTCAAGATGTGATTGCACGTTTGGTTCGATCGTCGTTACGACATTGCCGTCCGGCATGTCATCAGTTTCGGGTTTCGTAAATTCGCGAATCTTAGCAAAGGCTTGTGCAAAAAAATTCACATACAAGTCTTGCGAGCTACGTTTTAACAAGTCGTCGTACGATCGCTCGATGCCGTAGCGGCCGGCAACTTCGCTTCCGTTTGAACCCACAAAGCCAATTAAATGCGCTGCCAACTTTTGTCCGGGCGCGTAGCGCCATTCCTCGCGATTAAGCGTAATACCAGGAATTTTTTGCGCCACTATTTTTTGCGCAACTGGTTCTTCAAGGCGGTGCACCAGTTCTTCATAGCGGTCGGTCTTTTTGTTAAGACGCCCCACGCAATCGTCGATAATGGTGTGCGTAGCAGAAAGCGCCGCAGTAATTGCATCGCAAGCGGCCTTTGCATCAATCACCTTATAAGGATCGGCAACAACCTTAAAGCCGCTATATGTTACCGCCGCTGATACTTTGTTACCGTCTTTGGTTTCAAAAAAGATGGTTCCACGGTCAAAGCGGTTTGGGTCGTCTTGCACATATTGGCGCTCGGCTAAATCTTTAAATTCTTTTGCCTGTACAATTTGCACTAAGCCAAGCTTTAAGATAATGATAATGCCGACAGCCAAAACCGCACCGGCAAGTAAGCGGGTGCGGCCTCGGGCGCTTGGTGATGAAAAATGCGAGTTATGCGTTGGCATACGTACGATGCACGCAATTATACCTTAGCGTGCTTGTGCAAGCGAGCGGTCAGGGTGCAATGCGCCGTAGCGTACCGCGTTTGGCTTTGCATAGCCTTCAAGTTCAGCCGACGCAAGGGTCATATTTTTTACCGACTGGTAATATTTTTGCTCAAGTTCGGCAACTACGGTCGCTTCGTCGCGCACCGAACGCGCAAGCTGCTTTTTTTGCGCAGTATGGGCAATGGTCATAACCAAAGTACAGACATACAAAACGATGCCGACAGACGAAATAACACAGCCGATTTTTTTGAATCGCGTGTATACACTTGATGCTTTGTTTTTTCGTATAGCGACAGGTGATTTGGTCATGATGTTTTTATGACGCCGCGAAGCTTTGCGCTGCGCGAACGTTTATTATCGTGCAATTCCTCGTGCGATGCGGTCAGAGGCTTTTTTACCAAAAGCTGGTACTGATCGTTTTCGCATGCATTTCGAAACATGTTTTTCACTATGCGGTCTTCAAGGCTATGAAACGTGATGACTACGATGCGACCACCCACTGGCAGTGCGTCGATCGCTGCCTTGATGCCAGTTTCAATGGCGCCAAATTCGTCGTTCACCGCAATGCGTAGCGCCTGAAACGTTTGGGTTGCCGGATGTACCTTGCGATGACGAAACGGTGCCGGTAATGCCATGGTAACCACTTCGGCCAAGTCGTGCGTCGTTTTGATGGGCTTTTCTTGGCGCGCTGCAATGATCTTTCGTGCAATCAATGGCGCAAAGCGCTCCTCGGCGTAGCCCTTAAGCATATGCACAAGGTCGATGTATTCCCAATTATTGACGATGTATTCGGCGGTCAGCGCTTGAGCCGACGGATCATAGCGCATATCAAGCGGCCCATCATGCTGAAACGAAAATCCACGTTCAGGATCATCAAATTGGTTCATACTCCAGCCAAGGTCAAACAAATACTTTGTTGGCTTTGAATCAAGGGTCGCAAGCGTCGCTGCAAGATCCTTAAAGTTCGCATGCACAAACTGTACGTTGTTTTCCCATTTTGCTAATGCCTTGTGTGCCCGCTTTAATGCTTCGGTGTCGGCATCGCAGGCAATGTATTGTCCACTACCAAGTAATGGAACAATTGCCTGGGCATGCCCCGCACCGTTGACCGTACCATCAAGCACGACATCAGTTGGCACTATTTCCAATAGTGAAATTGTTTCGTTTAAAAGGACAGGAATGTGCATACGTGTGTGACTACACACGTGGTGTAGGGATAGAGAGGGTATCGCTTACTCTTCTATCCCACACCACGAATGTCGTCTAAATCATCCCAATCGAACCCAGCTTTTCGGCCAAGGTATCGGCATCGCGCTCGACCCGTTCTTTATACGCGTTCCACTGGGTTTCTTGCCATACTTCAATGCGGTTATGAACGCCCGCAACAACTACCTTGCCTGTCGGAAGTTTGGCAAAATCTTTTAGTACATCTGGAATTAGTAAACGCCCCGCCGCATCAAATTCAACTTCGTGCGCACCGCTAAACAAAAAGCGATGAAACGCACGGGTGTCAGACTGCCCCATGCCTAGTTCGCCAATGCGGTCAGCAATTTTATCCCACTCTTTTTTAGCGTAAATGAACAAGCAGTGATCTAACCCACGTGCTACGACGGCAATTTTTCCCAAGTCCTTGCGGAATTTTGTTGGGATCGAGAGCCGCTTTTTATCGTCGATTGTGTGCGTAAATTCGCCGATGAACATAGTGCGTGGAACTGGTGGAACCGTTTCTTATGTTTCCCACTTTTTCCCACCTGCATTATACTCTCTCCCACTTTGTTTCACAATAGGCCAAAAACATCCAAAGTGTGGATAAGTTCAAGGAAAGCTGAAATTTGACATTAGTATAATTCGTGATATTGCAAACAGCGAACAAACATATAAAACTATGACAGAAGAATTAATTAAAAAGCTTATTCGAACGGTAGAAGAAGCCGATGGTAACGAAGATCACGATTTCTCGATCAGACTTTCATTGGGCCTTCCGGTAGAAACTGATTACCGCGCAAAAAACTTCAAATCTGCTTTTAATGATTATGAAGATACCGACGGATACTCGGTGCAAAAAGACAAAATGGGCATATTCATGGAAATGATGCGCCTCATGAAAACTACCGATGATAAAATAACTACCTACACCTTCATCCCTTGGGAAATCAATCCCCAATGGAAAGACAAGATGGAGAACCTGTTTACCGAGATAGTGGAATCAAAGCTGACCCTTGCACAGGCCAAAGAGCTTCATCAAGAAGCTCACACGCAAGAGCACAGAATCAAAGCTTTTAAAAAATGGGAAACCATTTTTACTCAACAAACAAGTACCCTTGTTGAGCCAAAATATTTTCATGGTTTTTACGTTGACGCGTCTTTTGCAATTCCGCTACTTTCTCAAAAAAACGAACTGGTAAACAAGCTTGAGGCCGAGTGGGACACGGCAGTTAAGGATAAACTCAATGAAGTCGGTGACGACTGGGAAGAGCTAATGATCTTACTGCAATATTCTCGCAACGAGTCTGACACCCAACGCATCGTTGCACAAAAAGCCATCGAAGCGTCAAGGAATCCTAAAGAAGCTGCCGAAGTGATTATTAACCTTGATTGTTACAGCAGGAATTACCCCTACGCGGTAGTGTTAACTGCACAAAAATTCTACGGGTTAACAGAAGCCGACAAAATGTTAATCCAATAAACTTAAAACGCATACAAAACATACTTATTGATAGTGAGAGTTTCCACATGCACCAAGAAAGCCCCGTTAATATACGGGGCTTTTTCTTATGATTGAACAATCTATTTAATTGGTTCCAAATTTGAACTGCGGGAATGTTTTTCCAGATATAAATTCGCCGACACGTTCAGGAAGTTTTGACGCATCTATTTCACTTAAAAGCTTTATCAGTTGCTTTTTATGAAAATCACGCTCGTCCTTTAACTGGTAAGCAGCTTCGCGGGCTTCGGATTTGGTGTAAAAAGGTTCATTTAATATTCCTTTTTTCGTTATAAAGTATCCACCTTTTTCAGGAACAATATCGCATATATGAAATACGGGAACTTTGGTCTTTTTTGCAGCATAGATAAGCGCGGGCACCTGCAAGATATGTACTGAATAATGAACGTTTTTTTCGAAGTCAAAAATATCACGTTCACTTTTACTGTATTGATACGTCGGTATTTTAAGCTTAAGCAAGTCTGTAAGCAATTTTGCATAGTTTTCGTATGGTATACGAGGATTTTGAACATCGCCTGCAACCTTACAAACCAACAACATCAACCCATCGTTTTTGGTTATAAATGGGTCACTAACATTGCCTCCGTCAAACGAACGGAATACGTACGCGCCATCGCAAGGAATAAGGTGGTAAGTTACCTGTTTCATTTTTCGTAAAGTTTGGTTCCCCTTTAGCCTACCGCAACCAAAATGTTTGTCAAAATAAAAAAATCCCCAGCATATCGCTTAGGGATTTTTCTTATTTATTTGGATCCTTCTATATTTTTATCAAGCCGCCAGTTCTTCTGGTTCAGGGTTCCAGGCAAAATCCTGTTTTTGATTTAGATAATCATCATAGTCAGCAGGGTTAAGAAGAAGTTGGTAAGAATACCTTTTACCGCCGGTTATGTACAGCCAGCTTTTTGTTAATGGCACTGATATTTCAAGAACTACCTTCGATGGTTCGTCAGAAGGTAATTGCTGAACTTTGCGTGGGTAAAAGAAAGAGGAAAAATCTTCCAAAGCTTCTTTTTCTTTATAAGCAACATGCACCCTTCCGTGCCGGTTTACTATTTCACATTCCTCTATAATACCTTCTTTTTGTATCGTTTCCCTTTTAGTGTATTTTTCTCCTATTCCAAGAGCTACAAGAAACCCCGCGGCAACTCCAGGTAAGATCGCTACAATTAGGCTATTGTCCGAAGGGGCAAAAAAACTGAATAAGAAGTAAGCAAAGGCAGTGAACACACCGCCGCTAAATATAAAAGTTACCATGATTTTCTGATTTAAAGTTACGGACAAATCGTCTTATCGGCAATTATCCTCCCGCCCCGACAAAAGTCAAACTGCAAAAAGGTGCAACAAAAAACCGCCGATCGGCGGTTTTTTGTTGTTTGTGATATATCCAATAACTCTCCTTTTCCTTTTGCTTCGCTCTATATACCTTTCGCGCATCAGTACTGAAGTGCACGAACAGGGTTTGGCATAGTGTATCGCTGATACTATGCACGCGCGTTGACTTTAAAGATCTACAACGATGATCTAATTGTACATAAGGTACAAATATCGCCAATCCTTTCTATGCAAAAGCATGAAAGTATATCAATTGAATTGATCCACGAACAGCTTCCGCTACCCGTGCCTTGTTACGACTTAGTCCCTGTCACCAATCTCACCGTGGGCCACGCGAATGCGTAGACTTTGGGTGCTACCGGCTCCCTTGACTTGACGGGCGGTGAGTACAAGACTCGAGAACGTATTCACCGTGACGTTGCTGATTCACGATTACTAGCGATTCCAGCTTCATGAGGTCGAGTTGCAGACCTCAATCCGAACTAGGGGTGCTTTTGAGGGTTTGCTCAGGCTTGCGCCGTTGCTTCCCACTGTACCACCCATTGTATCACGTGTGTAGCCCAAGGCATCAAGGGTCATGCTGATTTGGCGTCATCCTCGCCTTCCTCCCGGCCCGATGGTCACGATTAAATAATCATGCTCATTGGGCCGGGCAGTCTCGTATGACAAATAAAACATACGATGAGGGTTTCGTTCGTTAGCCCACTTAAGGGTACAATTCAAACCACGAACTGACGACAACCATGCAACACCTGTCACGCCGTCCTTGCGGACTCTTTCGGTTTCTCGAAAGATTCGTCGTGATTTCTAGCCTTGGTAAGGTTCTTCGCTTATCGACGAATTAAACCACATGATCCACCGCTTGTGCGAGTCCCCGTCTATTCCTTTGAGTTTTAATCTTGCGATCGTACTACCCAGGCGGTCCGCTTAATGCGTTAGCTACGCCACAGAGAGGGTCGATACTCCCCATAGCTAGCGGACAGCGTTTAGGGCGTGGACTACTAGGGTATCTAATCCGATTCGCTACCCACGCTTTCGTGTCTCAGTGTCAGAAAAGTGCCAGTAAACTGCCTTCGCATTTGGTGTTCCCCATGATATCAACGGATTTCACCCCTACACCATGAGTTCCGCACACCTCTCACATACTCAAGCACTACCGTTTCGCTTCTGTTCCCGATGTTGAGCACCGGTCTTTCAAAAGCGACTAATAATGCCACCTACTTACCCTTTACGCCCAATAATTCCGGATAACGCTTGGGGCTCTCGTATTACCGCTCCTGCTGGCACGAGATTGGGAGCCCCTTATTCATAGGGTACACGTCAGAAATTCCTCCCCTATAAAAGATCTTTACACGCCGAAACGCTTCAT
>CAYXKF010000006.1:0-36212 GCA_964464735.1 uncultured Candidatus Saccharibacteria bacterium
GCGCAACAATTGGCCGTTCGGCTTCGGTAAACACTAAATCTTTTAGCAGTGTTTCTCGCCCGTTTGCATGACACAATCCATCAGCCGAAACAAATTCGGTCCACAGCACGTCTGGCTTAGCACGCTTCGCAATGATACGGCGAAAAGCCGCGTCGGTAACGTCGGCCATGGGTGCTAGCGCAAAAAAAGGCTTAGGAAGTTTTTGCCAAAATGACTCCATAGAACTGCGGGCTACATTAGCATACTATTATTGAAAACGGTAATACAAAATTTTGCCGAAACGAGCATCAATGTATTCGAGCTTTTTTGTCGTAAACGATTGCTTAAAAACTTCGTCACGCATTAACACTGCAGCGTACGCGGCAACGGTCTTTGGGTCTTCTTGTATTGGTGCGTAAACAACCGTAACCGGTGCGCTGTTTTTGTCGAACTTACCTTTTAGTTCGATGTCGGCAATACCAATTGCAATTTGGCGTGTTTCAAAACCCAGATCAAGCAGCTCGTCACGATAGCCAATTGCTTTTTTAAGTACTTCAGGTGCAATTGCCACATCGCCAATATTTTTTGCCTCGGTCACAAAAAGTAATTTGGCAGTTTCGGAAACATACGGTGCTTCCTCAATAAGCTTACCGCTAGTGCTTAAATATGCGCATGCCGGAAACGTGCTTTCGGCGATTTGTGATTCGCACCACAAGTACGGCGCACGCTCTTCGCCCACCGTCAACGAAAGGGTTTGTGATTCGATCGCAATACTGATTGACTGAAAAACAGGGTAATTACTTTTAAGCATCTGCTTAAGCTTAGGCGCATCGACAAAAAACCGGTGTCGCCGTGGAATAACACCAAGCACTTTAGTATCAAGATAATCAGTAACAGCTTGGCGCACTGCGCTTTCGTCTGAAACGCCAAAACCATGTGTCATGACATTTGTGACATACATTTTTGGATGAACAAATATAAAAACCAAGCCAGCAATCGCAGCAACCAAAAAAAACAAGCCGACGCGTATACGGATAGCGCGGCGCGTTTCTTTGCGTTTTTTTGCAACTGCACCTTCGTGGTCAAAACGCTGCGTCATAGGTATGTATTATACCCTACGGATGACATCAGAACCAAAATATTTTTGCAGAACTTCGGGGATACGAATAGAGCCGTCAGCAGTCTGACAATTTTCGACAAGCGAAACTAAAATACGCGGAGTCGGGATTGCCGTACAATTAAGCGAATGGGTAAACCGTAGTTGACCTGACTCATCACGGTAGCGGATATTTAATCGGCGGGTTTGAAAATCGTGAAAGTACGACGCACTTGAAATCTCGCGGTACGTCTGTTCTTTAGGCACCCACAAATTGGTGTCATACATACGGACTTTTCCAAGACCCATGTCGCCGGTGCAGGCATCCACCACCTGATACGGAATACCAAACGTTTCAATAAATTCTTCGACGTTGCGTTGAATTTCATTGTGAAACTGTACCGACTGTTCATGGCTTCCCTCGCATAACACCACTTGTTCAAATTTATAAAATTCATGCACCCGAATCAGTCCCTTAATGTCTTTACTGTAGTTACCTGCCTCAAGGCGAAAGCATGGCGAGAAGCCAAGCATCTTTACTGGAAGCATGGATGCATCCAGCACTTCGTCCATGTACATACCCATTAGTGGCACTTCGGATGTTCCGACAAAATAACTATCATCCTGTGCTTTATAAATGTCAGCTTCGCCTTGCGGCACGAACGCGCAACCAACTAGCGGTTCGCGTTTGGTATTAATTGGCGGAATGATTGGGTTAAATCCTTTTTTGCCCCAAAAATCAAGCGCGTAATTCCAAATAGCAAAACATAATCGCACCGCATCACCTTTTAAAAAGTATCCGCGAAAGCCGTGCACCTTTACTCCGCGCTCAAGATCAAGCATGCCAAGCGCAGTCATGATCTCGATATGGTCTTTTGGTTCAAAATCAAACTGAGTCTTGTCGCCCCATGTTTTAATAGGTACGTTTTCGGATTCGTCCTTACCAATTGGCGCACTGATGTCTGGAATGTTCGGGATGCGAAGCATGAAGTCGTTATATAATGCATCAACCGGCGTAAATTCGGCTTCTGATTTTTTAAGCTCCTCTTTTAACACCTTAAGCGTTTCTATTATTACCGGGCGTTCGTCTGCCGTCGCTGATTGTACGGTGTCGGATAGCTGGTTTTGCTTGGCGCGCTTTTCTTCGACGGCGCGCAACAGTTCAAGGCGCTTTGTATCAAGCGCTAAAAATTCGTCAAAATTGATCGGGACATTTTTTACTGCAATAGCGTTCTTAACCAATTCGGCATTCTCGCGGATAAACTTAATATCTAACATATGCACCGAGTGTAGCAAAAATATGCCTTAAAACAAGCCAAGGTGTGCCTTCCTAAGATATACCCCCCCCCAACCTTTCACTAAGGACTCGCCGCAGGTCCGAACGCTGCTTGAGGACCAAAGCAGAGGAAATTCGCGAGCACACAAATATTCCGACCCCTGAAAACGGTAAGGCAAAAGTTGGTGTGAATTGTTTAAAAATTTGAGCAGCAGATTTCACAATGGTATAATCGCCATCAATGGAACATTCAGTCGGCATTCCAAGACGCTTGCGTGAAATTCCCGACACGCCTAAAAAGCTGTACATGCGCGGGGCGCTGCCTGCCGATAATCTTTTTCACTTAACCGTTATTGGTTCGCGCAAATATACACAGTACGGAAAGGCGGTGTGCGAAATGCTTGTCGAAGGATTAAAGGGTTACCCTTTTGTCATCATCTCGGGTCTAGCCCTTGGCATGGACACTGTCGCGCTTGAATCGGCAATTCGTGTCGGATTGCCGACTATTGCTTTCCCGGGTTCAGGGTTATCCGACAGCGCAATTTATCCGCGCGCAAATGTACTTTTAGCACACACCATGATCGAGCGCGGCGGTTGCTTGATGTCCGAATTCGAACCCGAATTTAAAGCAACCAACTGGTCGTTTCCACGACGTAACCGTCTAATGGCGGGCATGTCCGATGCCGTGTTAGTAATCGAAGCCGAAAATAAATCAGGAACGCGCATCACTGCAAAACTGGCAACCGAATATAATCGCGATGTGTTGTCGGTCCCGGGGCCAATTACCAGCATCTATTCGGATGGAACCAACCAGTTGATTCGCGAAGGTGCAACGCCCATCACCTGCGTGCAAGACATCCTTGAGCATTTTCACATTAAAGAACAAAAACCGTCATCGGTTTCGCTTGATGACCTTGACTTAACTGACCACGAACGCGTACTCATGGAGCAACTTATCGCGCCAATTGTTAAGGGTGACTTAATTAAAACTTCAGGATTGCAGGTGCACGAAGCAAACATTGCCCTTTCGACACTCGAGATAAAAGGATTCATTAAAGAAGAATTAGGCGAAGTGCGACGCGTTTGACTTTTCGTTTTGAAGGGCATATACATACCCTAAGATTCACGAACGTAAACAAGGAGGTAAGCCATGAAACATGCATCAAGCGCGGGCACCCTATCTGCGATAATCGCAGTATTATTTACTCTCTTAAATTATTTTGTTTTCCACATCAATTTTGCCCAAACACAGGAAAAGGCTCCGGTTGTCACTGTACTAAAAATTCCCGCCGGGCATAATCAGACATGCCCATAACCGTAATGTTCATACATTATGAATGCATTCCCCGCTCGCGTCCTGCAGCGAGGATATTTTTTGCCTCATTTGCTAAAAAATATATTCAGTGTTATTAATACGCATACATATATATGAAACTTCTGATTGTCGAGTCGCCATCGAAAGCAAAAACCATCGAGAAATATCTGGGTGGCAAATACACCGTACGTGCGTCAGTCGGTCACATCCGCGATCTTCCTAAAAATAACAAAAAGGCAATCGACATCGAAGCGGGCTTTGTTCCCCACTACGAAATTTCAAAGGGTAAAGAAAAAGTAGTAAACGACCTGGCGGCCCTTGCAAAAAAAGCGACCGAAATTATTTTAGCAACCGACCCCGACCGCGAAGGAGAAGCCATTTCGTGGCACATCACACAAGCACTGAAATTGCATGACGCAAAATCAAAACCCGTAAAGCGTGCCGTCTTTCACGAAATCACCAAGGCCGCTATTGAAGAAGCGCTTGAACACCCACGCGATATCGATGATAAGTTGGTAAAAGCGCAAGAAGCGCGCCGCGTGCTTGATCGATTGTTTGGATATGACCTATCGGGCCTCATTTGGAAAAAAGTGCGCTACGGCCTTTCGGCCGGCCGCGTACAATCGCCCGCTTTGCGCATCATCATGGAGCGCGAGCGCGAGATCCGCGCATTTATCCCCGAAACCTACTGGATCCTTTCGGGATTGTTCGAAACAAAACGCCAAGATCAACTAACCCTTACCTGCGCCGATGAACCGCGTGATCAAAAGACTGTAGATAAAATTTTAGCAGCCGGCAAAAAAGGTACTTGGATAGTAACGGGCGTTAAAGCATCCGAGCAAAAGCGAAGCCCACGGGCACCCTTTACAACATCAACCTTGCAACAAACTGCGAGCACCCGCTTGGGCTTTTCGCCATCGCGTACCATGCAAGTCGCACAAAAATTGTACGAAGCCGGACACATCACCTATATGCGAACCGACAGCACCACCCTTTCAAAACAGTCACAATTTGAAATCGCAAGCATTATCGAAAAAAAGCATGGAAAAGAATATGTCGAAGTCCGCAATTTTAAGACTAAGTCAAAAAACGCCCAAGAGGCCCACGAAGCAATCCGTCCAACGCACGCAGCGACTGTAAGTGCCGGTACAACCGACGAACAACACAGCTTGTACCGTCTTATTTGGGAGCGCGCCGTATCATCACAAATGGCTGATGCAAAATTATTAAAGACAAAAGTAAGTGCGGTTGTCGAAAACGAAAAAGATTTTCCTGAATTTAGCGCAAATGGTTCACGCGTGCTTTTTGACGGTTGGCTTAAGGTTGACGTAGGAGCTCGGGGCGAAGACGTTGAACTGCCCGAAGTAAATGAAGGTGAATCTTTAAAGCTTTTGGATTTGAATTCTGAAGAAAAGCAAACCCAACCGCCAAGCCGCTATAGCGAGGCAGGGCTTGTCAAAGAACTTGAAGCGCGCGGCATTGGCCGGCCGTCGACATACGCAAGCATTATGCGCACGCTTGAGGAACGCGAATACGTAAAAAAAGAAGGTCGCACGCTTTTTCCTACCGATACCGGCGACGTCGTATCGACATTTATCGAACAAAACTTTGGCGATTATATTAGCGATACGTTTACCGCGCAAATGGAAGATGAATTAGATGAAATTGCCAACGGCGAACGCACCTACAAAGGCACGCTTGAAGCGTTTTACGGTCCGTTTTTAAAGGCAATCAAAGCGAAAGACAAGATGGAAAAAATAACCAACTTAGGTCTTGCCGATGCTAAATTTAAGTGCCCCAAGTGCAACTCGCCTATGGAAATCAAGCTTGGCCGTTCAGGCAAGTTTTTATCATGCACCATGTACCCTGACTGCGACGGCGCCCTGACGCTCGAAGGCCAGTTGGTCGGCGAAGACCAGCCGCTGGGCATGCATCCAAAGACTGGCGAGCCGATCTACCTGTTAACCGGACGTTTTGGCCCATACGTACAGCTTGGCAAAACGCCACCAAAACAACCTAAGGCAAAAAAATCAGCGAAAGGCGAATCAGTTACAAAAGAGAACGCACTGCCCGCGCCGCGCCGCGCAAGCTTGCCACCGCGAACTAAACCCGAGGCTGTCACCCTTGAGATGGCAGTAAAACTTCTTGAGCTTCCCCGCACTTTAGGGATTGATCAAAAAACCGGCGAAGACGTCATCGCAAACGTCGGGCGCTTTGGGCCCTATGTTGGTGTCGGGCGTGAATTTAGATCGATCAAAAAGCCGCTTGATCCCTACACAATCACTTTGGACGAAGCATTAAAACTTTTAAACACACCAAAAGCGCTTCCAAAAGGCACTGAACTGGTGCGCACGTTGGGCAAGCATCCAAAAACAGGCAAAGAACTGCAGATCTTAAAATCCAAATCAGGGTATTTTATCAAGCAAGGATTAAACCGCATTTACCTTCCAGATAACGCAAAACCCGAAGATGTTACGATTGACGAAATCGTTGCGCTTTTGACGCAAGCAGCGGTTGATAAGAAAAAGAAGTAAAATCTTCGCTTAAGAGAATAATTGGAAATCTTTAGTAAGTTCGTCTACTACTTTTTTAGATCCGTACACTAGGACACCTAGGAATTCAACATCTGAATAGTCCTTTGAAGCCGTATTTTCAATCACTTTTCTATCGTTCGTCGTCTCAATCATCTCGCGAGTAAATTCGTCTACTTCAAGCTTTGCTGCTTTTGCATTTTGAGAAAGTTCTTTAAGCGCTTCTGATGAACCAGCAACTTTGATCATAATTGCTTGCTTAGTATTAAGTTTAATCAAAGCACCGTCTTTTGTTTTAACAACATCTTGAGTAAAAAGTTCTTTGCCGACACGTGCGCCGAACGCTGCATTTAAATGGGCAATCGTATTCATCTTCTGCCAATTCTCAAGACCAATGCCACCATTTACTACAGCAACCGCAATAACAGTTTCCTTTTTCTTTTCTGAGGGAACATCTTTAGGCCGCATTAGTGGAAACAACTGCGTTTCGCGAATCGGCTTGTCTACCATGAATGCAAATAATCGCTCGCCAAATCCAAAACCACATGTTGGCGGCATACCGTGTTCAAGCATTTCGACGAATTCCCATTCGGGCTGCATTGCCTCTTCATCACCTGACTCGATAAGTTTTTGCTGCAACAAAAATCGTTCGCGCTGATCAATCGGATCATTAAGCTCCGAGAATCCATTTCCTACTTCTGATCCCGCAATCAACACCTGAAAGCGTTCAACGGTTCCTGGTTTTTCAACCGATTCTTTAGCAAGCGGAGAAACCAATTTTGGATGATGAACCAAAAAAGCAGGTCCACTAATTGTTTTGCGACAATACTTCCAAAGCGTATCGGTAAGGCGTTCGCGGTTTGCACCTTCGTATTTTACCCCAAGCTTATCAAGTTTTACCTTCATGTCGGATTCGGACGCACTTAAAACATCAATACCGGTTTGTTTTTTAATTTCTTCAACGTATTCAATTACCGGCCATTCTCCAGCCAAATCAAACGTATGCCCGCGAGTTGCAAACTCCGTCTTTCCAAATGTTTCTTTTGCAATATACTGATACATTTCCTGAGTCAATTTCATGCCATCTTTGTAATCAGCATACGCCCAGTAAAATTCCATATTAGTAAATTCTTGCAAATGTTCTGGGCTTGTTCCCTCGTTTCGATATGCTCGCCCAATTTCAAAAGTCTTAGGAAATCCTGCAGCCATTAGACGCTTTTGCCATAATTCTCCAATTGAGATGCGAAGAAAAACGTTTACATCAAAATCCTTATGGTAGGTCTTAAATGGATTTGCTTCGGCGCCACCAGTTGTTAGTTCAAGTGTCGGGGTTTCAACCGAAAGAAATCCTTGTGCCTCCATAAATTTCCGGGTCGCGTCCCAAAACTTCGCTTTTTTTACGAAAAGTTCGTGCAGTTCCTGGTTCATCAAAATATCCAGATAGCGCTTTCGGTAGCGTTCGTCGTCATTGACCAGTCCTTCCCATTTATCAGGAAGTGGCAACAATGATTTTGAAGCCATCATCCATGATGTAACGAGAAGGCTTTTTTCGCCGCGCTGAGTGATAAATACTGTACCGGTTGCCGAAATGAAATCGCCTCGATCAACCACATCGCTAAAGTCATCAAGTGCAACATTTAGAGTATCCTTTTTCAATACAAGCTGAAACGAACCGGTGCCATCAAAAAGGGTTACAAACAAAATCGCACCTTGTCCGCGAATAGACATGACGCGCCCAGAAAGAGAGACTTCTGTCTGGTTTTTTTCGAGTGGTTCAAAAGCTTCGCCTAATGCCTTAATCGAATGAGTTCGCGGTACGCGCGCAGGATACGGATTTTTACCACTATTAATTATTTTTTTTAGTTTTTCTTCGCGCACTGCGCGCAGTTCTTCAAGGGACATATTATGATACTTCGATGATCTGATATTCGGTTTCGCCCGCAGGAGTTTGCACTCGAGCACTATCCCCCTTCTTTTTCCCCATAAGTGCTTTTCCAATTGGTGATTCAATCGACAAACGGCCTTGCGCCATGTCGGCTTCGGTCGAAGTAACCAAGGTAAACGTTTTTTGTTCTTGCCCTGGCTTTTGAATGATGACAATCGAACCTAATTCGATTACATCAGAACCTGAACGTTCAATAATGACCGCATGCTTTAAAATGTGTTCGATCGATCCGATTTTTGATTCGTTTTCGCCTTGGTCAGTGCGCGCTTGTTCGTATTCGGTATTTTCGCGCAAGTCACCGTGGGCACGCGCAGTTTGGACACGCTCGGAAATTTCGGCGCGTTTTTCGCCTTTTAGGTATACAAGCTCTTTTTCAAGCTCATCTTTTTTTGCTTGGGTAATGTGGAATTGTTCTGCCATATACGGCAATAATATCGCAAAAGACCCTTAAAATCAACGGGTTTACCTTATAAGTCAAGCTCGTGCTGACGGCCGATAATAAGCAATTCCCGGGCAATAACAGCAGCAGCGTCAACTTTTGCAAATGACTTTGCGGCCAAAGCCATGCGGTCATACACTTCAGGGTGTGCAAACAACCGAGTAATCTCGTTCATCAGTAAATGGTGCGTCATGTTTTGCTGTTCGATCACAATCGCCGCACCGGTTTTTGCATAACTGAAGGCATTGGTTGTTTGATCGCGGCTGATTGATTGTGGAATTGGAACAACAATTGATGGAATTCCCCATGCGGCGATTTCGCACAGCGTCGAGCCGGCGCGCGTGATGACCAGGTCCGCAACACCCGCCGCCATGCTTAACGCAAGTTCGTTAAGCGAACCAAAAACTTTGTAGCGGTTTGCAAACTTGCTTTGCGAAAGGCGCGAGTGCACCTGATTGGTAACGCTTTCTACGTTTGCATCGCCTGCCTGATGGATGATCTGATAGTGTTCGACCAAATCGGGCGCGGCATCCAACAATGCTTCATTGATCGCTTCGGCCCCCTGCGAACCACCCAACACTAAAATGGTTGGAATTGCAGAATCCAAAAATAGATATTCGTAGGCGCCTTGTTTTTGCGGATGTAACACGGCGCGGCGGATCGGCAAACCAGTGATTGCAATATTTTGATTTTTAAAATATTTAACCGCATCGGGATACACCAGCGCGATTTTTTTAGCAAACTTTCCGGTAAACAAGCTGACACGGCCAGGAACAGTGTCAGAATCGTGCATCACGACCGGAATACCAAACACACGCGCCGCACACACAACCGGAAAAGCCGCATACCCACCCTTCGAAAATACGACATCAGGATACACGCTAAACATTTCAATGCATGCCTTAAAAAAGCCCGTGATGGTTTTAAAAATATCTGGAATAGTTTTTAGTGTCGCATACAATCGCAACTTTCCAGCCGGAACACTGCGGTATTCGATACCATGATCATGCAATGCTTTTGCATCATACGGAGTGTCCGAGAAAAAGTACATTTGTAAATCAACAATTTTTTCGGCATCGGCAATGGCCTGCAATTCTTCAGCAACGGCGATCAAAGGGGCAAAATGTCCTCCGGTCCCACCTCCGGCAAATACGATCTTCATATGCGGGGATTATACCCCAATACCCTTAAAATCCAAAACCTAGGCGACGGGTTCGGATAAGCGCGAACGTGAAATATTAAGCAAGATCCCCGCCTCAAGCAACGTGATTGCAAGCGACGTTCCGCCGTGACTTAAAAAGATAAGCGGCGTTCCAGATAGTGGAAAGAGCCCGAGCATCGACATAATATTTAAAAGCGATTGGCTGACAATGAGCGTCAAAAAACCGATTAAGACATAGCGCCCAAATGGATTTTTAATTCGATTCGAAAGATACAGTCCGCGCACGTATAAGATCAAATATAAAACGACAATCGCCGTCGTACCGACAAAACCTAATTCTTCACCCGCAACGGCAAAGATCGAGTCTCCCACCGGCTCGGGAAGATAATTAAATTTTTGCACGCTTTGCCCGTAGCCGCGGCCAAAAAATCCACCTGACCCGATTGCGATTAATGACTGCTGCACTTGATACGAAGCACCCAAGGGATCACGCGCAGGGTTTAAAAACGTTGCAAAGCGCGAGAAAAGATATGGGCGCATGGCAACTAATACTGCCGCTCCAAGAATACCAATCATTACGACCGCTAACACATGTTTCCACGGCATACCTGCAACAAACAACATCGCAAGAAGCGACACCGCTAAAATGACCAGCGTATCAGTATCAGGCTGCAGCAATAACACCACGCCTGCGACAGCAATTAATATTGCACATGGTAAAAGCCCAAAGCGCCATGTTGATACCTTTTTGCCGACCCACGCAAGCCACGCAGCAAAGTACAAAATAAAACCAAAGCGCATGATTTCACTGGGCTGCAAGGTTACGAACCCAAGCGATATCCAACGCTGCGCCCCGCCATGGGCAAAGCCAAGCCCTGGGACAAATACCAGCAGCGTTGCAACAAGCCCGCCAATTGCTAAAAACAAAGCGTACTTGCGCCAAAAGTGGTAATCAAGGCGCGAAGCGACATAACAAAGGATTCCCCCACCCACCGCACCAAACACAATTTGTCCCACCAGCATGCGCACAAACTGCGCTTCTGATTTTTGCAAAACGGCAAATGATGCTGACAAAAAGATTACCAAGCCGGCCACGACGAACGCGATGATCGTCGAAGAAAAAATAGTATCAGTTGGCTTAAGCCGCGACATGCAACTGATTATAGTTGATTTTGAATAAAATATCGAGAATGTTAGCCAACCAACGCGATAATCACACCGCAAATGGCACTCATCATGGCGATAATCCAGTAGCGCATGACAATTGCCTCGTTGCTCCAGCCGCGTGATTGCAGCGCATGATGCAGCGGCGCTAGTACAAATACTTTTTTATGAAAAAACCGCTTGGCAATAATTTGAATGAACGACGAAAGCGCGGTAACCGTAAGCGGAAACGCAATGATCGGCAGCACAAACACTGAATCAGTTAAAAATGCGATAAGCGCCAAACACACCGTAAGCGGAAGCATCCCCACCTCGCCCATATACCACGCGGCCGGCGGCGCGTTGTACCATAAAAATGCCAAGGTTGCAGTTGCAACAGTTCCAGCAAAAGCCGCAATATGATACTGCTGATTTGCAATGGCAATGACCGCATATGCAATATACGCGATCATTAAGACGCCACCCGACAGGCCGTCGATGCCGTCGATGACGCGGCTTGAAAAAGTACCCAAAACCACAATAAAGAAAAATGGTACGAACCATATTCCAATATCAAGTTCGCTGAAAAATGGGATGTACACGGTATGCATGCCCAGCTTCGCAAAAAACCATGCAGCAAGCACCGCCGCAATAACCGAAATAATCAAAAATAACGTCCTGCGCGACAAGCCATGAGGCGGGCAATGCGGGATACATCCAGGATACATGACGGTCAACTCCTCGAAAAAGCCAATAATACTGCAACCAAAAAATACGGCAAATAATATCCACGTTTGGCTTCGGCTGACAATATCAAGTGTATCGATAATTAAACCACTGCCAGTTCGTGATATGACCCATAAAAGTATGGTCGACAAAAAAAGTCCAATCGCAATTACGATACCCCCGACACGTGGGGTTTGGGTTTCAAGTACGGCATTGTGCACTTTGGTAAAACCGTCTTCGATTGTTGGGTTGGTCACTAAATCGCTTCGATGGATTTTTTTCCATAACGAATACTTGCGCATCACCTTAAGCAAAATTGGCGCAAACGCCATGCCAAACACATAGGCGGCAAATGCTGGTATACAAATTAAAATAATGACTAATGGGTTCATAGCGAAATACTGTTAAATGCATTAACGATCTTGCGCGCCTCGGGCAAGCGGTTTTCTTTGGGCATATTTAAAAGCACTACAGCAATCATATGATTCGACTGGGGATGTTTAATGATGAATGCCAACGATCCTTGTGCATCGTTCGTGAATCCAGTTTTTGCAAAAACAATTTCTTTTGGCACAGTCCCATCAAAAGCAAGCGTATGCCGAAATTCGTATGTATTCCCCACTGTATCAGTAATCGCAAGCATTTTTTGCGGCGCGATCATTTCGGCAATAGCTGGATAGTGCGAGACAAAATACAACATTGCATGCATAACCGACAGTGGGCTTGCATACACTGTCGGATCATACGCAGTATCTAAACCGCTTGGCGTACCAATGAGCCACGGCGTAATACCGTGATCTTCCATAGTTTTGGTTGCCAGCACCTGAAAGTACGCTTTTTGGTCGGTCTTTCGTCGAATGGTTGCAGCAGTAAAATCAGCAATTTGCTTTGCACCGTCGTTTGATGATGTTGCAAGCATAAACGCAACCATGTCATTAAGTGAAAACGTTTTTCCTGCAGGTAAGACAGTTGTAGGATCAAGCGGCATTGTAAGGGGATTTTGCACAACAACCGGCGTTACACCATCAATTAATTCAAGTGCGGTAATTGCCGTTGCAAGTTTGGTTACCGAGGCAACTGGAAAAACATCATTTTGGCGTTTTTGATATAACGAAATATTTGTTGTCGCATCATAGATGATAATGCCCTGCGCGCTAAGTTCAAGCGGATTGATAGCTGATGCGACTACGGTACGAGTAATTCTTGCAGCCTCTGTACGTTCTTTAATCTGTGCATGGCGCGTAACCGCTTTAACAGTAAAGAAAATAGCGATAAAAAAAAGAATCGACCCGCAAGCGATCGCAGTATATGGTATCCAATTGATGTGCCGGTCAATCATAGTTATTGCGCCGATTCGGCGGTTTCGCGCGTTGCAAGTAAGCCTTGGTAGGTCGCAAGCAATTCGTCGCGCTTAGGAAGATCGTTATATGATGGGATTCCTAAAAATGACAATAGTTCGACGGTGCCACGGTATGTTGCCGTTCCTTTTTCTGACCCATCGCGCATAATAAGGCCGCGCATCATCAATGAACGCAATGTATACTGCGAGTTCACACCGCGGATAAAGTCGATATCGCCTTTGGCTGCAGCACCGGTATATGCAATGATCGAAAGCACTTCGGTCGCAGCATTCGAAAGAGGCGCTTCTCGGTCGCGTTTGGCAAATGCCTCGATAAGCGAAGCTGATTCGGGTCCGGTTACCAATGATGCAGCTTTTTGGTCGCGAATAAGTACTAACGATCGGCCTGACAGCGACTCGGCCAATTCATCAAGGGCTTTTTGAACAGCGGCTTCATTTGCGTCAGTCATTTCGGCAAGCACTTTAAACGAAAGCGGTTCGGCGGCATAAAATAATAGTGCTTCAAGTTGTTTTGCAAGGTCTGACATAGGCTTTGGCATTATACACGAGGCAATTCGCCCGGCGCAACCAAAATAGTTTCGCCGTCTTGATTTGCGGTTAGTTCGCCGTTTCGCACCATTTCAAGCAATGCTAAAAAGCTTACGACCACGGCGCTTTTTTTAGCGCCAATGTCAAGGCGATTTGCAAAGCGCTCAAACAGTTCGCCAGTAAAATCAGCAAAGGTAAATGAGGTTCCTTTTTTAATTTTGGTATTGATTGAATCCATGATGTCGTGCAAGTGCACTACTTCACGGATCACCGCTTCGGGTTTTGTTTCAGGCTTAGGAACTTCATGAAGCGCGTGCTCGAACTGTTCGCGCAAAAACTGCGGCGTAAGCCGCGCATCGGGCGCAAAAACCGGAATCATAACGCGGCGCGACCGCTCGTAGAGCATTCCCTTTCCCCACTTTTCGTTTACAACTTTGCCGCCTTCTTTAAAAAGTTTCAACAGCCGTAATTGTAATTCAAGATCTTCGATCGACTGTTCTTCCTCGCTTGAAAGCTCAAGATTGGGAAGCAGTGCGCGCGACTTAATTAAAACCAACGTCGCGGCAACCACCAAATAATACGTTACGTTTCCTAAGTTTGGGCGGCTTTGCGCGTATGATCGCACGTACTGCAAAAACAAATCTGCAACTTCGGCAAGCGCAACTTCGTGCACCGGAAGCTTTTTTTCCTCGATAAGATTTAGTAATACATCAAGCGGTCCGGTAAAATTGTTTAAGGTCAGATTAAGCATATTATTTAGTCATGGCTTTTGCGTACGTAAGCACGTCGTCATGAATAAAGCGCATACGGCCAAGTGTGCGCGTCACGAACGACAAACTGACACCGACAGTGTCGGCAATTGCGCGTTGTGAATAGCCGGCTTCAAAATAACCGACCACGGCTATGCGCTTAGCAATATCATCCAGCTCGCCGTCGGTAAACAAAGCTGGTACCACGCGCTCGGTCAAGTTCTTTTTTGCCAAAAACTGCAAAAATTTGATCGTTTGTTTTTTTGATGATTTTTTTGGCATATTATGATTCCAAGAATTCCATCAGCATCAAGACGGGTGATGCCGTTGCGCCAAATGATAATTTATCCTCTTCGATCGCAGTCATACGCGGAGCGCAGTCAATATGCCCAAAACGATACGGCTTCGCAAACTGATGCAAAAATGTCGCAGCAGTAATTGTTCCGCCGGCGCGCGAGTTTTTCATTGGAATGTTTGTTAGGTCAGAAACAACACCCTGCACATCTTTCTCGTATTCACTCCACAATGGTAACCGCCAAGCGTAATCATGTGCCATCCAGCCGGCATCATACATTTTTTTATACAACGCATCATCAGTTGCAAATATCGCATTCATGCGCTGGCCCAAAGCAATAATTGCCGCACCTGTCAGTGTTGCCGCAGTAATAATCGCGTCAGGCTTATACTTGTGCGCATATGCAATACCGTCGGCCAAAATAAGCCGGCCTTCGGCATCAGTATTTAGCACTTCGACCGTTTTTCCCGACAATGTCGTAATGATATCATTTACGCGATAACTAGTGCCCGAAATAGAATTTTCAACAACAGGCAAAACCGCAACAATGTTCTTTTTTACTTTCTGATTGACCGCATACATAAACGCGTGCAGTACCGACGCGGCGCCCGCCATGTCCATATGCATCTGATGCATCCCCTCACCTGGCTTAATATTAATGCCACCCGTATCAAACGTGACGCCCTTTCCAACCAGTGCAACCGGTGCTTCCTTTGCACCTCCTCCTTTATATTCCAAAACAATCATCAATGGATCATGACACGAACCACCACCAACGGCCAAAATGGTATTTGCACCCATCTTTTGCAGGTCATTTTTTTTAAACACCTTGTACGAAACTTTTGCAAGCTTTGTCGTTGATTTTTTTGCGTATTGTTCAAAAATCTGCGGTGTCATGTGGGATGCCGGCGTGTTTACAAATGTACGCGCTTCGTTTGTTAAAATCCCTTTTTGGATCCCGCGATCAACCGCACTTTGTAAAACTTTTTTACGATCAGTAAGCAAAATCGCATTTGTCACATGTGTCACACGCTTAGCGTCGGTAATAAAAAAGTCATATGCATATTCGGATAGCAACAAATTAGTTGCAAAAACTTCAATCGCTTTTTCGGTACCATAGTCGGGTGCACGAGTTATCAGATCGTCGATTGGAATCACAACCGTCTGAGCTTTTGCTGCTTTTGCATGACGGATAATCGTGCGCGCTAGCAGTGGATACGACTTATGGGTTACTTCTTTTACCGCAAGCTGTAGCTCGATGGTACCATCACTTTTGTCGACAACTTTGTCAGCGTCATGTGCAGTAACCACGACCGTAAGTGTTTTTGTATCGGCTTTTTTAGGTGCAAATGTCTGGGCAAGTTGTATTTTCATATAAGTACACATTAGCACATGTTCAGGCAATTTAAAACCCCGCTTACACAAGCGAGGTTTTAACCCTTTTTCTTTGTTGAGGAATACACCTCAATAGGTAAAAATAGTAGCCGACTTTGGATATACGCAACTTTGAAAATTAAGATTCATAGAGATATACAAACGGTTGTCGGGATACCTCATTGCCGAAAAAGAGCCTTGCGTCTTTTCGTTATTCTTCGTTTGTAATTCAAAAAACACAATAAGACGGCTTAAAGTATACGTAAGCGGCTTTGTCCGTTTAAGAATACCGTGATTCACTGCTACCGCAAGTGAGTTAAGTGCCTTAAAATAATTAGGTCTTACTATGGCACCTTGCTGGCTGCCGTAATCAAACACCGCCTTTTCATTCAACATAGGTTCGACCGGATATATTCCAATGAAGTCATTGGAATATGCCGGAACAATTACATTATTAAATTTCTTCCATAATTCAGGCTGAATTTTTAAGGGAGGGTTGCCTTTTTGATGCTCCATCTTAATAACCAATGAAAGTTTTTCCATAATAACATCTTTACAGATACTGTTTTCGGTCTTTTCTCCTACTATTTCCAGTACTACCAAAGGCTGAATAGGGGTTGTACTATTATTCATATTGCGTGTGGTTTTGGGTCAAAAAATAAATGTCCAATTACGTGCATTTGAGCAATTTTAAGGCCGAAAGTCAATGCATTAAAAAACAGGACTCGAAGGCCCTGTTTTTTAGATTTTTATGGATTCAATCGCTTTACGTCGCGTGGCAAATAGGTTGATTCGCGAACGTTTGGAAGTTCAAGCAATTTCATAATGAACCGCGCAGGGCCGATACCACCACCACCATGCGGAGGGCAACCAAATCGGAAAAAGTTCATATAATCGGCCAATGGTTCAAGGTGCATTCCCTTCTCTTTCGCCTGCTTTTCAAGAATATCTACACGATGTTCGCGTTGTGCCAATGTTGTTACTTCAATACCCCGAAACAGCAAATCGGCGCGGCGGCTACGGTCTGATCCTTCCTCAAGGCGCATGTGATAAAACGCGCTCTTTGATTTATGGTAATCGGTAATAAATACAAATTCGTGATTATGCGTTTCTTTGACGTAGTCAGAAATCGCGCGCTCTTCTTCGGGCGACAGGTCATGCTCTTCGTCACTTTGGATGCCGCGGCTTGCCAAAATTTCTTTTGCTTCGGTTATCCTGATGCGCGGAAACGGCCGCTGTGGAATCGTAATATCCATATCTGGAAAATCCTTTTTCAGCTGCTCGAAACCTGCAACTATCATGCCTTCTTCTTGGTCCATCACATCATGATGGCTTTCAACATATCCAAGCTCAAAGTCCCAGCCGGTAAATTCGGTAAGGTGACGGCTCGTGAACGACGCTTCAGCACGGAAAACCGGACCAGCAATGAAGACACGCTCGAACCCCGATGCGATTGCCATTTGTTTATAAAATTGTGGCGACTGTGCCAGGTATGCCTTTCGGTCAAAATACTGAACTTCAAACACTTCGGCACCAGATTCTGAAGCCGTGTTCATGAATGATGGCGTATACACCTGGATGTAGTTGTTTTCGTTCCAGTAGTTGCGAAAGCCTTTTTCCATTGACGTCCATACTTTGAAGATTTTTGTCTTGTCCGCCTTTCGTAAATCAATCCATCGGTAATCAAAGCGGGTTGGGGCTTCGGTCTCGATATCACCACCCTTAATTACAACCGGAATAGGAAGCTCGGGTGCTGCTTTCGAAAGAATGGTTAATTTTGAAAGCTGTATTTCTAGGCCGCCCGGAGATTTCGGCGCTTCAACAACGGTTCCCTCGACATGCACGACCGATTCAAGAGACAAATCGCGCACCTCGGCAAAATGCGGCGATGATAGTTCGACGACGACCTGCACCAAACCGGTCACGTCGCGAACGACCATAAAGATAATCTTGCTTTGCACGCGAAGCGTCTGCACAAAGCCGGCAACCTGGGCCGTCTGGCCAATGGTGCCCTTAAGGTCTACAATTCGAGTTCGTTGTATCATATAAGTGATTAGTATACTGACCATATTTCATTATGCAACCGACTTAGACTCAAGTTGATTATATATTACAACATACTTTACAATAAAGTCTAAAAATGATAGTTTCTAAAATGAATATTCAAATAACCCATAAAAAACCACTGCAGAAGTATGGTTATAAAAACAGGAACTGGCACAGGAAAGTCAGAAAATTTAGAATTATCAATTTTATCAACCCAAGGCGACATTAGCGTTAAGGAAGATAATTTTGATGTTGATTTGTTAAGAGAGTTAAGAAACTCGACGGAAAAGAAAGCAATTAACTTAGAGTCAACAGACCGCGAAAAACTCCATATCGATCTTAAGACTTACGAAAAATTACTGGATGATGCATTTACTTGCTTGAAGCAGATTAAAGGGAAAGAAGAACAACTTCAAGACAACAACTTACTGGTAAAAAACTACTCTCCTATCAGCCAAACAAATATTGCCGCACTAAAACAACTTTCAGCAAAAAACACGGTAACAGAATACCTAAATCACTATTTCCAGCTTCTGTGCAAGGCGGTTAACGACACATACGATGACTTATCGTAAAACCCAACTAAAAATAGAAAAGCCAAGGAGTAACCTTGGCTTTTTTGTTTCTAAAATCAATGACCAACTTATTTAGCATACTGTACCGCCTTTTCAAGCTGTACTGACAACACTTCCGATGCATCATCACTTCCCAGCGTAACGCCATACAATGTTTGCGCGGCGGTCATTGTTTCGCGGTTGTGCGTTACCACAATAAGCTGCGAGTGGTTTGAAAGTTCTACCAATAAATCGGCATAGCGTTTGCTGTTTGCTTCGTCCAATGCGGCATCGGTTTCGTCCAAGATCAAAAATGGCGGTGGTTCAACTTGGGTCAATGCAAACAATAGTGCAATCGAAGTAAGCGACCGCTCTCCACCTGACAGCATTTCGATTTCGGTTGTTTTTTTGCGCGGTAATTGCACCGCAACCTCAACACCATATTCGGTTGGCGCAGTGTCTTCATCTTCGTCGCCCACGTCTTCATCTTCTTCAGTGTCGGTAGATTTTCGCTTGCGTTTTTCGATGGCAACCAAATTAAGTTTTGCATGCCCGCCGCCAAACATCGCGCTAAACAATTCTTGAAATGCGCTATCGACTTTTGCCAAGCCACCATCAAATTGGCGCGCCAGTTCAATTTTAAGATCATCAATGGCGGTCACCAACGTCGCCACGCTATTTGTCGCATCGGTAATTTCTTTTTCCAAAAATCGATCACGTGCTTCTGTCTCGGCATATTCTTGCATGACATCCCCACCTGAACCGCCTCCCATATCTTCAAGACGAATTTTTAGGCGCTCGATTGCACGCAAAGCTTCAGCCTGTGCGTGTTCATCTGGCAGTTCGCTTATGGGCGCAAGAACGGGGGCTTTGCCGCACATGTGGAATGTTTCATCGGCTAATATTGCACACTGCGCCTGGCGACTTTCTAGTTGGATTTCGACTGCAGTTGCATGGTCAAGCTCGCGTCGCAATTCA
Organism: uncultured Candidatus Saccharibacteria bacterium; assembly: GCA_964464735.1. Classification (GTDB taxonomy): domain Bacteria; phylum Patescibacteriota; class Minisyncoccia; order Phycocordibacterales; family UBA1006; genus CAYXKF01. Next base: position 19,497 of record CAYXKF010000006.1, read on the forward strand.
CTTTCACGCAAACTTGCTTCGCGCAATTGGCGCTCAAGAGTGCGAACCTCTTCGACCGACCCATGCATCGATTGTTCAAGTTGTGCAATTACTGTTGTAAGCGCATTCGATTCTTGCATTACAACCGCAATACGATCTTCGATTGCCTGCTTTTGGTCTTGTAATTCACTTATGCGTGTATCATCCTTTTTAGGCTCCTGAACTTTTTGAGCACTATAACTTGCCGCCAATTCGCTGCAGGCATGGGTTATTTTTTGTGCAATTTCTTTTACTTGCTCAAGCGATGACGCCGACATGAGCGCCGCAACATGGTTGCCTGTTAAGTGTTCGATAAATTGCTTAACACGTGATACCGCCACAACTGACTGTTCAGTTACGGCCAGCTTAGGCTTTTCTTCGACAGCAAATGCAAGCATGCCCTCAATGCGCCCTAATTGGCGCGAAAGTTCATCATGCGATTGCTGTAGTTTTACTAACGCCTGCTTTTTATCTGCCAAAGCCTGGTCGTTGCCCGTGTTTGAAAACGCTGATAATTTTTCATTAAGGAGCTGCATTGCGTTTTGCGCTTCTTTAAGTGAGGCAAGAGCGTTTTGTTTTAGCTGGAGCATTTTTGAACCTGACGCTTCAATAAGCGCTTGTTCACGCGAAATATATTCGCCCACGCGCACCAGCATATCTTCGCGAATATGTTTTGCGGCTTCAAGTCGTTCGACCTGCTTTTTTAAAAACTTTAAGTGTGGCGCCAATTCGCGGCGAAGCAGTTCGCTTTCGCGCAAATTTTCGCGCGCCTTTTCAAGCTTACGTTCGGCTTCCTTCATGCGCACGTGATATAACTTTAACCCTAACGCTTCCTCAAGCAATTCTTTGCGTTCCTTAGGGTGTGCATTCAAAAGATGGTCAGCTTCGCCCTGTGAAATGATATTATGCGCTTTTGAACCAATAAACGCCGACGCAAGTACTTCAACGACATCTTTTAGGCGCACTTCGCTGCCATTAATTAAATATTTGTTGCTTCCGTCAGGATACACTTCACGTGCAATTGAAACCTCGTCGGTATCAATCGAAACCGATGCTGCACCGTCGCTTGCAGTGTATTTAAGCCCATGGTCGCGATTGTCAAAAACCAATGTAACGCCCGCGCGGTTTCCTTTTGGTAGAATGCGCGAACCCTTAAAAATAAGGTCGGCGCCTGCCTTACCACGAAGCGACTTCATCGATTGTTCACCCATCACAAAACGGATCGATTCGACAACGTTTGACTTACCCGAACCGTTTGGACCAACGATGGCGGTGATTGGCGTGGTAAATTGAAAAACCGTTTTCTTGGCAAACGATTTAAATCCGTGCATTTCAAGGCGTTTTAGGTTCATACTGTGTCGCGATTATAACAAAATCCGAGCTACTATGCATCCTTTCGCCCCTTCCCCAAAGCATAAAAAAGTTTTTTGACCACTTCGTTTGCGCACAAATATGCCACAGTAATGCCCAGTAAAATGCCAACTTGTGCAAATGATAGTGGAAGCAAATGAAAGACCGATCCAAGTTTTAGGTATGGTAGACCAAAGGCAAACACAAAACACAGCAGTACAACAAAGAGGAGCGAACGTGAAAGTTTTGGCGACTTAAAGATTGACAGTTCGCTTCGGAGCGAGAACATAAGCGTCAATTCGGCAATCACGCTAAATACAAACCAGCCGGTTCGCAAAATGGCAATATCGTATTGCTTAAAGATAAAGAAAAAGATGAAATCAAAAAGCGAACTAACTAACGCAAACATAAAAATAATTATGAAAAACTTTTTTGCCTCGTCGCGAATTGGGCGCTTAGCCAATCGGTCGTCGATATTGTCGGTGATCAAAAATGTCAAGGGCAAGTCGGTAAGTAAGTTATTAAGCAAAATTTGGATCGGAAGCATTGGGATTTGCTGCCAAAATACCGCGACCGCAGTCAGCGAAATAAGCGTTCCGACGTTTCCCGTTAATGTGCACAGTAAATACGTACGGATATGCAAAAATGCGCGGCGGCTAAACTCGACTGCTTGCACGATTGGCGAAAGACTTTTTTCAAGCAAAATAACATCACCCGACTGGCGCGCAACGTCAGACGCATTATCAACCACGAAGCCAATGTCAGCGCGTTTTAATGCCATCGCGTCGTTAATCCCCTCGCCCAAAAAACCAACCACACCCGATTGCAAATGCCCGTCGATCAATGTCGATTTTTGTTCGGGCCGGCATTTTGCATACACCGAATATGAATCAAGATCTTGTAACGCTTCGGGCGCATCCATGCAGCACACTTTTGCATCAGTAACACTTGAATCAAGCACATGCCCGACATACGACGCCACCTGCTTGCTGTCGCCCGTAATAATTTTTACATCAACGCCCAGGTTTTTTATATTGCGATACATTTCAAGGGCATCGTCCTTAAGCGGATCCTCAAAAACAACCGCACCCTTTAATGCATACAAAGCTTGTGCCGAAGTTTTAGCTGCAATGGCAATAATGCGAAAACCTTGGGTCTCGGCCGTAAGACATTCTTGTGAAAACAAATTCGAATTTTGGCATTGTGCCGAAACAGCAGCATATTGCCCGCGGATAATTTCACTTCCGTCGGGAAGCGTGTACACCGCAAAACCACGCGACAACTGAAACGGCGAAAGGACCAACTCTTGTTGATTTGATTTTTGCAATCCAAGATCTTTTTGCAAATACAAGGCAATGGCATTATCAAACACCTGATCCATCGGCGTGCGTTCGTACGTTCCGTCAACAATTGCCGAAAGCGAATCGTTTAACCCGCCTTGGTCGATTGTTTTTTTAACGCGCAGTTTGTTTTCAGTGATCGTCCCCGTCTTGTCGGTAAATAAAAAGTTCATGCTTCCTAAATTTTCAAGGACTGACAATTTTTTAACAATCACGCTTCGGCGCGCCAATAAAAGCGCCTCGCGCGTCAAAATAAGAGTGATAATAAGCGGAAGCGATTCGGGCACCACGCCGACCAGCATCGAAATTGCATACAAAATATATTCGGAAAAAACCATGCTATGCGCAACCAATACGTTAAACGCCAAAACCAGCGCAAGGCAGATTGCGGTCATTATCAAGACAAGCCGGCTAATCTGGTCGATGAATTTTTCAAAGCTGCTATTTTTTTGAACGTGCGAAACTTTGTTGGCATACAACAACAACGAGTTTTCTTTTCCAACGGCGATGACCTGCCCGAGTGCGGTTCCCTGCACCACGCATGCACCCGAAAACACTTGATCGCCCGTTTTTACTTCGCGCGGCAGTGTCTCGCCAGTTAGTACCGACTCGTCGACAAACAGATCTTTTGATTCGCGAATTTCCATATCGGCAACCACAATGTCGCCTGGCTCGATAACAATAATATCGCCCAATACTACCGCTGCGCTTTCAATGCTTACCATCTGGTAATTTCGCCGCACCGTAACGGTGTGCGCAACCAGTTTTTCAAGCGTCAAAACGCTTTTGTTCGCCCGAAATTCTTGAAAAAACCCCACAACGGCATTAATAGCCGCAATCGAAAGAAAAATAATGGCATCAAGCGATTCGCCTAAAAAGAACGACAGAGCGCCTGACACGATCAGCAAAATAAAGAAAAAAGAAAATACTTGCGCCTTTACTACCGTAAAAGCAAGTTCAAAGTCGGATACATGATGCGCCGGAATATTTTTTGGCGCCTGTGAGATCTGGGCATCAGTAAGCCCACAATTGATATCGGTTATAGCGGTCGGCGCGATCATGAAGCAAAGTATTAGTTAGCCCAGCCTTCGCTTTTTAAGGCAGCTTTTGCCGCTTCTTGTTCGGCTTCTTGCTTGCTTTTTCCTTGGCCTTCGGCAATTTTTTTATCACCAAAATAGATACCGATGACAAAGGCCTTATCGTGGTCAGGGCCGGCCTCGGACATCACTTTATAGCTTGGAGTCGTTTTATATACTTCTTGCGCCTTTTCTTGCACAAAGGATTTTGCGTCCCGATGTGACTGTGTCTTGATGATATCGGACAGTTTTCCAAACAATGCGCCGGCAATAAATTTTTGCGCGGCGTCATATCCCTGATCAAGATACAAAGCACCAACAAACGATTCAAAAGTGTTTGCCAAAATATTTTGACGCGCACGGCCTTGGTCCTTAGCTTCGCCCTTCGAAAGCAATAAATACGATTCAAAATGTAATTCCACCGCACTGTCCGCAAGCGACTGGGTATTTACCAATGCACTTCGGTAACTGGTCAGTTCACCTTCGGGTGAGTTTGGAAATTGCTGGTACAGATATTCGGTCACCACGAGTTCAAGCACGGCGTCACCCAAAAACTCAAGACGTTCGTTGTGCGCAAGGTCGACATGTCGATGTTCATTAAGGTACGAACGGTGCACGAACGCCTGCATCAACAATGCAGCGTCTTTAAAGGTAACTTTTAATTTTTTTTGTAACTCGATAAATTGTTCCATAATTTTACAGATTATATTTTTGCGTTGGATTCAAAAACATACCACAGTCCTGAGCTTGTCGAAGGACGAGGTGATCGGCTTATCGGCGAAAGCCGATAAGAACGGGCGTTTTTGAATGCAATGCAAAAATCATGCTAATTAAACTACCGACGGCGGTGTAAACCCTTCGGCGGTAATGATCGAAACCGATTTTGTCAGCATCTCAAGTACGTCATCGTACGTTGTAATGTCAACCAAATCAGAAAGCGTGAACCACTGCGCCTTATCAAGTCCGCCCGAGGTATTCTTAAGCTCGACGGCCTGATAATCAGTATACATCAAAAAGTAGCTGACTTGCTTACGTAGCCGGCCCTTTTGCGGATGGTGCGCAACATAGGTGTTCTCGCCAAGCAACTCGATAACGACCGACTTAAGACCAATTTCTTCTTCGATTTCTCGCACGGCTCCAAGCTTTACGTCGTCAATATCGTCTACCCCGCCCTTGGGCAGCGTCCAATAGTCAAACACGTCGTGCACCATTGCAACCTTCCATGTATCACCATCCTTTGCCGCAACTACTCCAGCAGCCTTATGTTCAATCGGAAGCGATTCGAATTCTTCTTGGGTCAGCGCGACTGGCTGCTTTTTCTTAGGTACGTCATTTTTGCCCGGTTCACCCAGTTCGCGATATACCGCACCCAATACACCATTAATGAACCGCCCCGAGTTTTCACCGCTGAAACTTTTAGCAAGCTCGATTGCTTCGTTGATGGCAACCTTTGGCGGCACTTGCGTTCGGTCGCCGAACAACAGTTCGTACAAACCCATGCGCAAAATATTTCGGTCAACACTGTTGATTTTTTGAATAGGCCACTCAGGTGCGGCCTTTTCGATAATTTCGTCAAGGATCTTTTGTTTTTTAACAACGCCTTGGGTTAAGTCGCGCACGAATTCGGGGTTTTGGATTCCCGGTGCAAATTCCTCGATATTATCTTCAAGCGCGCGATCTACAATTGATGCGTCGTTACGATGAAAATCCCACTCGAAGAGGGTTTGCATTACTAACGATCGCGCAAGATGACGATGAGACATAAATTGAAGTTACAAAAAAAGAACAAGAGAAGTATATCACACTACCGCGCGAATACTACTTTTTTGATTTCGCTGACGCCTTAGCGGTCTTTCGCTCGGCTTTTTTAACTACATTTAATACTGACTTTCCCTTGTACATACCGGTCTTTGGGTCGACACGGTGACGCAAATGGGTTGAGCCACTTTTTGTATCCACTACTAAAGCACGCTTTGTTAAAGCATGATGAGACCGGCGGCTTTTTGTTTGCGACCGGTTATGACGCATTCGTACTACCATATAGTGTGCAAGTATACTGATATTTCTTAATAAATCAAGCAATCCAGCTTTTACGGTGGTATTTGGTCAGTCCGTACTTTTTAATTGCCGCGTAATGCTTTTTAGTGCCGTACCCCACATGGGTATCAAAACCATGGTTTGGATGCTTTTTAGCAAGCCGGCGCATAGCAGCATCACGATGCACTTTGGCAATGCACGATGCCAGCGAAATGACCGGCATCTTTGCATCCCCTTTAATAACTGTTTTTTGACGTATAAAAATTTCAGGAGCTTTAAGTCCGCCGTCGAGGAACATTTCAACAGTTGATGCAGCAGGGGCGATTTTTCGGGTTGTCCGAAAAATCGCCTTTTTGATTGCGGTCGAGATTCCATCCAAATCTATATCTGCCGCCGAGACCGAAGCAACCGCATAATCAATGGCGCTCTCTTGTTTAAGCTGGGCCGCAATGGTTGCAAAATATTGTCGACGAATTTTTGAAAGCGTTTTAGAATCAGTAAGCCCTTCGCGTTTTAATTTTCGCAAAATTTTTTGAGCAGCAGTTTTTTCGATCCACACACAACAAACCGTAACGGGCCCAGCAATCGGCCCCCTGCCCACTTCGTCGATTCCGGCGATATACTTCATACCGTTATCGTACCCTAACAACAATTTGTTGCAATAAAAAGATCAGCCGAAATTAATCCAGCTGACCTTTATTGAAGGCAACGATAGCTATGCTGCGTTAGCACCAGGCCGATTCCCGAGATACAATCGTACCCACTGAGTTTCGTGCACTTGGTTCTTTTTTGCAATCTGATACTGCAGAAATTTGTCTAAAGCAAACTTAACTTCCTTGCCGAGATAGCATAGTAGGCCTCTTTGAGCCAAGCTATCTGTACTAATATCGCTTTTTGTATCATCTAAGATAATTTCGATGCCGCGCTCAAGACTTTCAAGGGTCTCGATAATCTTGTGCGTATCTTCAAACGAATACCTTAGATGGCTGCATTTTATAAAATGCAGCGAAAGAATTAAATTCATCACCTCCCCGGGTACTTGTTGGATTAACCAATAAGCAAGCTCCCGATCAACATCCGATTCCTGTTTTAATACCGAATTCATATGGTTGAGGTTTAGTGAGAAAAAACCTCCTTTGTGTCGTGTGTCCGAATTACAGTATATAAATATATGATAGACGCTGGGTAGCGGCGGGATAGTAGAACTGTATACAAGCTCTTAAACAAGGATACTACAACAAACTAGGCGCAAGGTCAATTTAGTAAAAAATCATAATTTTTTCATACAGTTTTGCGCTTCGTCAATCATCTTTTTGATTGCCCCAGAGTTCAACTAACGGTATACTCGGCGCATGGAAAAAAAAGGCTTCGTACACCTGCACTGCCACAGCCACTATTCCCTGCTGGACGGTCTTTCAAAGATCGAAGATTTGGTCGAACAGGCTAAAAAGTTTGGCATGAACGCGCTTGCGATTACCGACCATGGCAACATGCACGGCGCGATCGAACTATACAAACTGTGCAAAAAAGAAGGTATCAAGCCGCTGGTTGGTGTCGAAGCATATATTGCCAATCGCACACGCTTTGATCGCGACCCAGGCATCGACAACAGCCGCTATCACTTAACCCTTTTGGCGCGAAACCGCGCGGGCTATAAAAACCTTATGAAGATGGTCTCGAAGTCGCACATCGAGGGATACTATTACAAGCCGCGCATGGACAAAGATTTGCTTAAAGAATACGCCGAGGGTGTAATTTGCCTTTCGGGCTGCCCGGCCAGCGAATTTATCCAAGACCTGCGCTACGGAAAAATCGACGAAGCAAAAGACTTGATTCGCTTTTATATCGAAATCTTTGGCAAAGAAAATGTGTTCATCGAATTGATGCGCCACAACGAAGTCGAGTGGTATCCGGCATTGGTGCCACATATTAAGGCGATTGCCAAAGAACTTGACCTTCCCATTGTCGGAACCTGGGACTCGCACTACCTGCATTTTGACGACAAGCTGGCGCACGATACGCTTTTGGCAATCAATACCAACAATCAAAACTTTAAGCTTGATGGCGACTATTCGTTTATGGATACCGAAAAGGCCTATCAGGTTTTTGACGATATCCCCGAAGCGGTTTCAAACACCAACTTGGTTGCAGACTTAGTTGATTTGGATATTGAACTTGGCGTTAACTACTTTCCCAAAATTGAACTCGAGGAAGGCGTCACTCCCGAAGCGCGCTTGCGCGAATTAGTGTATGCCGGCTTTGCCTTTCGTGAGTTACCGCAAAGCGAAGAGCTCGTAAAACGCGTCGAATATGAATTAGGGATCATCTGTGAAAAAGGTTACGCGCCATACTTTTTGATCGTAGGCGATTTTTTAAAGTTTACCCGCGAAAATGGCATCTTAAGCAATATTCGAGGATCAGTATCAGGATCATTGGCAACCTACCTTATTGGTATTACCAACCTAAACCCACTTGATTACGACATTCCCTTTGAACGCTTTTTAAACCCCGAACGCATGTCGCTACCCGATATCGACATGGACTTTGCCGACAATCGTCGCGACGAGGTACTTGATTACGCGCGGCGAAAATATGGCGAAAATAAAGTCGCCCAAATTGGTACGTTTGGTACCATGATGGCCCGCGGTTCCGTACGCGACGTTGCCCGTGCGCGAAACTACCCCTACGAAGTCGGCGACGCCATTTCGAAACTCATCCCCATGGGATCCCAAGGTTTTCCAATGACCATCGACCACGCGCTTGAAATTTCACCCGAACTTGCCGAAAAATACAAAAACGAAACGTCGACCAAAGAGATCATCGACCTGGCAAAGCGCATCGAAGGCTGCGTGCGCCACATTTCAGTACACGCAGCTGGGGTAGTAATTGCACCGACCGATCTGACCGACTTTACTCCTATTCAACGCGACCCCAAGGGTGGAAAAATTATTACCCAATATGATATGTATACGGTCGAGGACGCCGGGCTCCCTAAGTTTGACTTTTTGGGGCTGCGCAACCTTTCAATCATTTCGGACGCAATTGATCGCATCGAGAAAATCCGCGGTGTGAAAATTGATATCGAAAAAATCCCGCTTGATGATAAAAAAACCTTTGCCATGCTGGCACGCGGTGAAACAACTGGCGTATTCCAACTAAACGGCTCGGGTATGACGCGCTTTTTAAAGGAACTCAAGCCTACAACGATCCACGACATTAACGCGATGGTTGCCTTGTACCGCCCGGGGCCTCTGCAGTTCATCCCTCATTACATCGAATGCAAGCACAACCCTAAGCTGGTGAAATATCTTGATCCCCTTTTGGAACCTATTTTGCAGCGAACCTACGGTGTCTTGGTATACCAAGACGACCTTTTGATGATCGCCAAGGATATCGCCGGATACAGCTGGGGTGAAGTCGATAAGTTTCGCAAGGCAGTCGGTAAAAAAATCCCCGAGGAAATGGCCGCTCAAAAAGACAAGTTCATCAAAGGCTGTATCGAAACCAGCGGCTGGAGTTTGGCAAAAGCTCAAGAAGTATGGGCATGGATCGAACCGTTTGCAGCCTACGGATTTAACAAAGCGCACTCGGTAAGTTATGGGCGTGTTGCCTACCAAACCGCATACCTTAAAGCCAATTATCCGCATGAATACATGTCGGCAACAATGACCGCCGAAGCAAATAACAACAACCAAGAAGAAGTCGCGATACTTATCGCCGAGTGTAAGCGCATGGGCTTTACCGTATTGCCGCCCGACATCAACGAAAGCTTTTCGGACTTTACCGTCGTTTTGGATGCAAACAAAGAAGTGACTAATAATATCCGCTTCGGGCTTAACAGCGTTAAAAACTTAGGCGAAGACATTGGTAAGGCAATTATTGCCGAGCGTAAAGCAAGTGGACCTTTTGAAACCTTTGAAGACTTTTTACGCCGCGTACAGCATAAAAACTTAAACAAAAAAAGCATCGAAGCATTGGCCATGTGCGGAGCGCTTGATGCGCATGGCGAGCGCGCATCCATTATTGCCAACATGGATGAGATTTTAAAATTTGTTAAAACTGCATCCGAAGAACCAAGCAACCAGCAATCCCTTTTTGGCGACACGTATTCGCTAAAATCGCGCCCATTAAACTTGCTGCCAATCGAACCGGCAACGCCAATGCAAAAACTGTCATGGGAAAAAGAATTGCTTGGTTTGTACATTTCGGGTCACCCTCTTGAACGTTTTAAAGAGCGCATTGCAAAAAGCGGCATGAGCACCGAAAAAATTAAAGGACTCCCATATGCTGGGATGAGCGTGGCATTGGGTGGTATCATCGAAGACATTAAGGTGCGCTACACAAAAAACCAAGACGAAATGGCAATTATAACCTTGGCTGACTTTACTGGATCAATCGAAGCAGTCGTATTTCCACGTGCGTATACACAACTGAAACACATATTGCAAAAAGATAAATGCATTGTCGTTCAAGGTAAGGTTCAAGATCGCGAGGGCGAGAAAAATATCATTGTCGATAACGCCAAGGGGCTTGAATAAGTGTTTATTGACATCAGTTTGATATGCAAGTACACTGGGCTTCAATCAGTTTTTAGACGATCTTTTATTCTCGAACCCAAAACTTAATAAGTATGCCTAAAGCTAAACAGAATCCCACAAATAAGCCGAAAAAAGGCTCGGCGGAAATCCTTATTACCCTTCTCACTACATGGATGCGCCGTTTTACCAGCATTGCAAAAGAAAACTCTGAACTCAAGTTCTTAGCTTACGTGTTTATTGCACAAATACTGAATGCCTTGGAAAACGACCCGCCCTTGGCGCTTGAAAAACTAGCCGAACTCCCCTTTAGGCTAGACGAAAAGCGCCTGAATAAAACCGAAGCAAAAAACATCCTCCCTTCGAACGACCAGCTTCACAACCTGCTGACATTTCGCGAAGAAATCGAAAAGCTTCCCACCCAATACGAATGGACGGATGGCGAAAAGATGGCTTTGGAATGGCTTGCGAGACTCATAATCAGTGGCGAAGAGTTGGGCTATTGCTTTGCAGTACATTCAACCGTTAAACAGGCTGAAGCGCAAAAAACAGAAGCCAGCAACTATGCGCTTAAAAGCGTTAATCACCAGCCAGCCGTGGGATGCGCGGTGTAAATAAGATTCCTTCAGTCTTGGTCTTGGTTCCTGTGGCCCGTATGCATTATGCAGCGGGTCACTATTTTTTTATCTGCAATTTTTCATTTTTTAAAATTACCATTTGATCTTTTAGTAAACCCGTAAGCGCGCCATCAAAGCGATCATCCGCTTTGATGGCGCTTTTTACTTTAGCAAGAGTAATACCCGTTTTATTTTGAATCAAAGTCTTTAATATCGCCCCACGGACTTCGCGGATACTGCCGGTAAACTTTGACTGCTTAATGTAATGCTTACTTTTACGATTAGGATTTTTAACTATCTTTGGTAAATGCGATCCATAATCCATAAGGGCCCATACCCACTGCCGTGGATTTTTTGTATCGAATGTTTTTTCAATAATCGGCATCAATTCGGCATCTGTAACAGTGGTCGAGTCGGTAAAAAAGTGATGAATATACACACGTCGGATATTAGTCTCGATCATCGCATAGGGTTTATCAAAAGCCTGTACGGCAACCGCCCGCGCGGTGTATTTTCCAACACCCGGAAGTAGCTCGAGTAAAATAGGGTCACTTGGTATCTTGCCTTTATAATCACGAATAATTGCTTTTGCGGCTTCTTGTAAAAAGCGCCCTCGGCGGTTATAGCCCAAGCCGCTCCACTGACCTAACACCTCTACCAGCGATGCGTCGGCAAGTTTTTTAACGGTCGGAAATTTTTTTAAAAAGTTGTTAAATTTTGGAACCACGCGATCAACTTGGGTTTGCTGCAGCATGATTTCGGATACCAAAATTTTGTACGGCGAAATTGCTTTTCGCCATGGCAAATTATGCCTTCCCGCCTTTTTATAGTGTGTATAAATAGTTTTTTGAAATACACGCGTACTTGGTGCCATGCAAATTTTGTAGCATGGAAAGCAGGATTATACAAACGACAAAATCGTAATGATCGCAGCGATAGCAATGAGCGCCCAACCAAAAAATTGGAACAGCGTTGTGTTTGATTTTAAATATCCGCGGTCTTTAAGTGCAGTTACCGTTGCACCAAATCCCCACCACCACACAAAGACTCCTGCGGATAACCCGACAAGTAAGACTGTTTTATCAACTGGCGTGTTGGTTAAATTGCCAACATTTAACAGCGAATAGACTGCGGCAAATATCAGCGGCGTCGAAGGAGTCGCAATGCTCATCATGAATGCCGAAAACCAATCAGTTGCAAGTCGCTTAGCATCCGGGTGCGGATGGTCGGTCAGGTGCGCTTCTTTAAGTGTTTTGTATCCGATCCATAGCAGCGAGAATACCAAAAACAGCAGCAGATATAATTTTATCTTTGCCAAAAATGCGATGATTAAATTTAAGTTAAACAATACAACCGCCGCATAAAAAAGATCGCCAAGCAAAACACCAAAAATAGTGACCGCCCCGTCGGCCAACCCTTCAAGTACCATGCGCCGTGCAATTAATACACCCATGGGGCCAATAGGAAAACCAAGTGCAATTCCTAACCCAAGCCCCAAGAAAAAGATATGCAAATACGCAAATACTTCCATAAATAATTACGCGCGCGCCTTAAGCAAGTCTCGGATTTCTTTAAGCAAAATTACTTCTTTTGAATCTGCCGGTTGCGGTGGAGCATTTTTTGATTCTTGTGATTCGCGATTCATCACTTTGGCAATAAACCGGATAAAAAAGAATAAGACCAGCGCGATGATGATAAAATCGATCACTGCCGAAATAAACATGCCGTAGGTAATTTTTGACTCGCCTATTGTTACCGCCAATGCGTTGAAGTTCTTTCCTCCTAAAATAATACCGATAAGCGGCATAATGACATTGTCGACCAACGCCGAAACGATCTTATTAAATGCTGCGCCGATGATCACACCGACTGCCAGGTCTATTACATTTCCGCGAAGGGCGAACGCCTTGAATTCTTGTACGATTGCCATATTACCTATTTTACCATGGCAAATTACCGGCAGAACTTTACAGAAACGCTTTCTTTTGGCATGAACAAAAGAGCGTTGCGGATGCAAAATAATGGGATACAATTCATTGCATGAAATCGTACGAATACCACGAGCATCCCGACCACGAATACCTTTCGCTTTTAAAGCACATTTATGAAAACGGGATTGAAAAAACTGACCGTACCGGCACTGGCACAAAAAGCATTTTTGGAACGCAGATGCGCTTTGATATCTCGAAGCACTTTCCTCTTTTAACGACAAAAAAAGTTCCAATAAAAGCGATCATCCACGAGCTTATCTGGTTTGTACGTGGCGACACCAACTTAAAATATCTTGCCGACAACAACGTACATATTTGGGACGAATGGCCATTTAAAGCGTACCTGATCCGAAATAATATGTCTGTTCCTGCAACTGGTTCGGACGAATGGAATACTGGCATCGCAGCATTTATTGAAAAAATAAAAACCGACGAAGCATTTGCAAAAGAATACGGCAATCTTGGGCCAATTTACGGATACCAATGGCGCAACTGGCCGGCCCCAAATGGCGCGCATATTGACCAATTAAAGAACGTGATCGAACAAATCAAAAAGACTCCCGATTCGCGCCGCCTTATCGTCAGCGCCTGGAACGTTGCCGATATCGACGAGATGGCAAAAGCTGGTTTGCCGCCGTGCCACTGCCTGTTTCAATTTTTTGTCGCAGACGGCAAATTATCTTGCCAGCTATATCAGCGAAGCTGTGATTTTTTCTTAGGCGTTCCTTTTAACATCGCGTCGTATACTTTACTTACCATGATGATTGCGCAAGTGACGGGCCTTGAGGTTGGCGAGTTCATTTGGACAGGCGGCGATACTCATTTGTATTCGAATCACCTTCAACAAACAACCGAGCAGCTTTCGCGCGAACCAAAAAATCCTCCGACCATGAAACTAAACCCGAATGTAAAAAATATCGAGGATTTCACTATTGACGACTTTACCCTTGAAAATTACGACCCGCATCCCGCAATCAAGGCGCCTATTGCCGTGTAAGATATGATCGTTTCGCAAATTGCCGCTATCGGTACCAACCGCGAGCTTGGAAAAAGCAACGCCTTGCTTTGGAATTTGCCCACCGAAATGCAATATTTTCGCGCTACTACCAAAGGTCACGCTGTCATTATGGGACGAAAGACATTTGAATCGATCGGGCGCGCACTTCCCAACCGCCGCAACATTGTTATTACTCGTGACACCAACTTTGCCTCCGAAGGCGTTGAAGTCGCGCATTCAGTCGACGAAGCCCTGGCGCTTTTTAAAGATTCTAACGAAGAAGTTTTTATCATCGGCGGTGCACAAATATATGGCGAAGCGATGCCAAAAACAGATCGCCTATATATAACGCGCGTGAAAAGCACGTTCGATGCCGATACATTTTATCCAGCATTCGATGAAACTGAATGGAATAAAATAAAAAGCGAAGATCACTTTGCCGACACCGACCACGCGTACGATTACACGTTCGAGGTGTGGGAGAGAAAATAATATGTATACAAAAATGCCACCGATTATCTGGTGGCATTTTTTGTTAACCATGTCTTTAATTAAATTGTTACAGGACGCGGCAACGACCATACTTCATAAATTCCCCCGCCTTGCATAGTATGCTTTGCAGTTAAACAATATAAGCCTTTATCGTCCGTAGCAATCCCGAACTCCCCAACATCATCGTTGGATTTTCCTATCAGCTTAAACGAATGGACGCCGTTGTGCGGAGCATAGCAGCAATATACTTCTGTCTGATGGTTAAATCGGCAGATAATAAGAAGCATGTCTTGCCCATAGGCGTGTATCATCTTAAGGGTATCAATGTTCTTTGGCAGACCGACGGTTATCGGTTCGATAGGCTCAAGAATGAAGTCATCAAAACCGGTAATCTGAAAACGGTGAATAACATTTTCTTCGCGATTAAGTACGCAGGCGTGAGTGTAATTGCTGAGAACAGCCATTTTCTGGGCGTTTAGGTTGAACTTAACGCGGTCAAGTGTAGGAAATATCTTTTTCCAGTAATACATGCGAGCAGCAATCAAACTGTGCTCATCGGTAGCGGGTGGTTGAGGCACATCATCCATCATAGGAACAAGGCTTTAATGGGTTAACAATGGTGTTTAGATAAAACACTACGCCTATTTTTATTAGTTGTCAAATGCCTACTTATAGAGCTCTGGATGCTTATGCCGAAGCAAAGCAAAAATCGCACTTTGCAAATAGGTGCTGGTTCGGTCAACTAGGTTTTCGGTAAGCAGCCCGATGATGCTTCCCTGCTGTTTTGAATTCGATACGCCAAATAATTTGTCGGCCGCCGGGCCAAGCTCCATGCCGTTGTGGCGAATATCATGCGCGATCGGTTTTGGAATTTCAAACGATGCAGCCTTAGCGCGCCCAACTGTTCCGTCTTTTGATTCGATCACAATGTAGCTGGTCTCGAACATATGTTCAATCGTGTCGATGACACCGCTTTCTTGCGCTACCCAAAAATCAGCATTGGTATATTTTTGCTTACAGTCACTAATGCGATTATACGCACCACGCAATGTTTCCTCGTCGCTTTTTGGCTGATCAGACACGCCCGAACGCGCTTTATACCCTACAAATTCAAACTGCTCGCCCGTAAAAACCTGTTCGAATGCCTGGCGCGCGACCTCAATCTTTACCGGATTTTCAGATGCAACAATAACGGTTTTCATGGAGCTATTGATTTGAATATTGTTCAAGTTCGCCCAACAACTGAAACTCGACATTCGCTTCTTTAAAAATTTCTTTGGTGCGTGCGCCTGCGTGATAATCTTTTTTAGCGACCACGCGGGCAATTCCAGCGTTGATGATCATTTTTGCACATGCGTAGCATGGAGTCATATTGCAGTACAAGGTTGAACCTTCAAGCGCAATGCCTACGCGCGCCGCATGCACAATGGCATTTTGTTCGGCATGAGTCGTTCGGATGCAGTGTTTTGATTCGGTGCCATCCTCAAGTACCACGGTCGACATTTCGTGCCCTACTTCGTCGCAGTGCGCCAAGCCTGCCGGTGCGCCCACATAGCCGGTCGCCAAAATACGTTTGTCTTTTACAATAACACTGCCCGATCGGCCACGGTCACACGTTGCGCGCGTACCTACCACATCCATGATGGCGATAAAGTATTCGTCCCAACTTGGGCGCTTATGAGGGTCTGTCATACGGCTATCCTACCTTTTGGTCGGCGAAAAATCAAACAAAAAGGCCGCCACGAATATTCTGTGACGGCTTCCGAACAGAGGCAGTTGTGCCCCTTTAATTGCTGCTGCGTTTAATGCTCTTATGGCATTGTTCGCAGTAATTGGTGTCGCGATGCCTGCCGCACTTCTGGCAAAAATATACCTTGCCTTTGTCAGCAGGATCCGCATCAATCTCGAATACCATGGTAAAGTTCTGCATACGCCTGGTTTTGCATTTAGGCTACCATCCCACCATGTATTGTCAAACCAAAAGAAAAACCCGTACGGTACGCGTTCCATACGAGTTCTTCTTTTTTAATTTCCGTGAAATTAGCGAGGGGTGTTTCGCTTTGTCTTGCGACGAGAAACGATTGCCCAGTTGCTGTATTTCTTTGGCGTTCGGGTTTTAACACCGTATGCCTGCTTACCATGGCGGGTCTTAGGTCCCTTGCGAAGCCCAATTCCCTGGCGGCCTTCACCTCCACCGTGTGGGTGGTCTACCGGGTTCATCGCCGAACCGCGAACGGTTGGACGAATACCTCGGTATCGGCTT
>CAYXKF010000006.1:36222-52933 GCA_964464735.1 uncultured Candidatus Saccharibacteria bacterium
CTTTTACCTGCCTTACCAAGATTAATCAAGTGGTGGTCAGGGTTTGATACCGAACCAATAGTAGCCCAGCACGTATCCATAACCATGCGCACTTCACCCGAAGGAAGCTTGAGTGAAGTCTTGCCTTCGTTGTGTGCGGCCACCTGGATAAAGGTACCTGCGCTTCGGCCAAGCTTTGCGCCACCGTTGGGCTTAAGCTCGACGTTATACACAAATGTACCAACCGGGATATTTTTTAAGATAGCGCGGTTACCAGGAACCAATGGGACTTCGTGTGCAATGCTGACGACTGCTCCAACTTTTACCGTTTGAGGCAAAAGCATGTAGCGGCGCTCGCCGTCTTTAAAGACAACCAATGCGATAAAACCAGTTCGGTTTGGATCGTATTCGATCGTTTCGACGCGCGCTGTTTGGCCAGCCTTGTCGAACATCTTAAAGTCGACCATTCGGTACAGGCGTTTGTTACCACCACCCTTATGAGGGGTCGTAATGCGACCTTGATTGTTTCGTCCCATGTCGCGCTTGCGGCCGTAGGTCAATGCCTTGTGGGGCTCTGTTGCCGTGATCAGTTCCTTATACGAAAGGACGGTCATGCCTCGGCGCGATGCTGTTGTAGGTTTATACTTTTTCATACTTACGCAAAGTTAATGACATCCCCTTCTTTAAGATAGACCATGGCCTTTTTCATACCCTTGGCTTTGCCCGCTCGACCGCGCACAACGACCGCGCGAGGCTTGATCGTTTGTGTCGTGACTTTTATTGGGGAAACGTTAAATAATGCTTCGATTGCTTTCTTGATCTCGTTTTTGGTTGCGTCTTTTGCAACTTCGAACGTGTAGACGCGCAATGCATTTTGAGCCACCGCCTTTTCAGTAAAGCGTGGGCGGATCAATAGTGCATTGTAGCGCGCAAGTGCGGCAGGTGCCGTTGTTGTCTTTTTTGTTGCCATACCAATTACGCGCTAAGGCCTGGGCGAGTAAGGAGCTCTTGTGCTACCGCTTCGGGGCCTACAACTACTAAGTATCGATGATTGACCAGATCAAGGACATTCAATTCTTTTGCGTTGGTTGCGTGTGCCATTGCTAAGTTACGAAACGCACGAGTGCGCGCTGCAACCGGTTTTGCAAAACAGACCAATGCGTTTGTCTTTTTAGGAGTCATGATGGTTTCAAAACCCTTAACAGCTGTTAGACCCTTAAGAGCCGCAAAAGCTTCTTTGGTTTTTGCATCCTTCATATCAATCGAATCAACAAACAAAATCTTGCCGTCACGATACAGTGCCGAAAGCACGGTCGCAAGCGCCTTTGATTTAACTTTTTTGTTGATTTTTCGGCTGTAATCCTTGTCGGCATTCGGACCGTGGGTTACACCACCGCCTACCCAAATAGGTGAACGGGTTGAACCGTGTCGGGCGCGTCCGGTTCCCTTTTGGCGCCATGGTTTTTTACCACCGCCGGATACGTCTCCGCGTCCACGTGCATCGGCAGTGCCGGCACGCTGGTTCGATTGCATCGAGGTCACCACTTGGTGCACAAGATCAGCATTCCATTTTTGCCCAAACAATGTTTCGGGCAAATCAACTGATCCCGCCTTGGTTCCTTTTACAGAATATACGTCAGTTTTCATAGTTATTGTGCCATGATCTCGAGCACCGTTCCGCGACGACCTGGAACTGCCCCTTTAATAATCATCAAATTTTCCTTTGGATCAATGGTTAGGACTGAAAGGTTTTTAACCGTAATACGATCTGAACCCATGCGTCCTGCCATGCGCATGCCCTTGGCAACGCGTCCTCCGGCGCGTCCTCCGCCTCCACCAATCGATCCCGCTTCGCGTTCAGAGTGCTTCTGACCGTGAGTACGAGGACCTCCATGGAAACCGTGGCGCTTAACTACACCCTGAAAACCTTTACCCTTAGATACGCCGGTCACTTGTACCGTGTCGCCAACTGCAAATGTTTCAAGGCTGATCTGATCGCCTTTTTTAGCGGCGTCAGCAATGTCGGACGGAACTGGAAACTCGCGGCTGTGGCGAAAAACGCCCAGATCGCCAAAGTGTCCCAATTGCGGCTTCGCAACATTTTTTGCACGACGGGTTCCTGATGAAACTTGAATCGCATTGTAACCGTCGGTCGCTTGTGTCTTGACTTGCGTCACCACTGAAGGGCTCACCTTCACGATCGTACCGGCAAACACGCGTCCGTCTGCATCAAAGACCTGCGTCATGCTTACTTTTTCTCCGATAATGTATTTCATATGCTCATTGGTCCCCGGCTTTACAGCAAAGCCTTATCGGCCGGGGACATAAGTTTCTTACAGCATCTTTACATCCACCTCCACACCAGACGGTAAGTTCATGTTCTGGAGAGCTTCAATCAATTTTGCCGATGGATTAATAATATCTACCAATCGCTTGTGAACGCGAATCTCAAACTGTTCTTGCGAGTTCTTGTGTACGAATGTCGATCGGTTGACCGTGTACTTTTTGATCTCGTTAGGAAGAGGAACCGGTCCGCGGACCGATGCCTCGTGTCGAAACGCGGTGTCCATGATCTCCTTTACGGATGCGTCAAGGATCTTGTTTTCGTATGCACGAACGCGGATGCGCAATTTCACTGCCGAATCGGTTTTAGGTGTTTTCGTTTGCGCCATAACAGAAGTAATAAGCGAGGTCGTTAGACTACGCGTTGATCTTAGTTACGACACCGGCACCTACAGTGCGGCCACCTTCGCGAATAGCGAAGCGCTGCTGCTCTTCAAGTGCTACTGGGGCAACCAGCTTAACCGTTACCTTAACAGTATCACCAGGCATGACCATTTCTGCACCGGCTGGCAATGTAATGTCACCAGTTACGTCAGTTGTACGTACGTAAAACTGAGGCTTGTATCCGTTAAAGAATGGCGTGTGGCGGCCTCCTTCTTCCTTCTTAAGGATGTACACTTCACATTCGAAATCGGTGTGAGGAGTAACTGAACCTGGCTTGGCCAATACCTGACCACGGTGAATTTCTTCTTTTTTAGTACCACGCAAAAGGATACCTGCGTTGTCGCCGGCCTGTCCTTCTGACAATGATTTGTTGAACATTTCAACGCCCGTTACGGTTGTCTTCATAGTAGGCTGCAAACCGATGATTTCGATTTCTTCACCTACCTTAATGATACCGCGTTCAATTTTACCAGTTACTACAGTTCCGCGACCTTCGATCGAGAAAATGTCTTCAACCGGCATAAGAAACGGTTTATCAAGGTCACGAACTGGGGTCGGGATCCATGAGTCAACTGCGTTCATAAGATCAAGGATCTTCTTAGCGTAATCGTCATCAACTGACTTTGATTCAAGTGCCTTAAGGCCTGAACCGCGGATGAATGGAGTGTTTGCTCCGTCGTATCCGTTCTTAGTCAAAAGTTCGCGGATTTCTTCTTCAACAAGGTCAACCATTTCTGGGTCATCAACCATGTCTACTTTGTTAAGAAATACTACGAACTGAGGTACACCTACTTGGCGTGCCAAAAGTACGTGCTCGCGAGTTTGCGGCATCATACCGTCGGTTGCGGCAACTACCAAGATAGCACCGTCCATCTGAGCGGCACCGGTAATCATGTTCTTGATGTAGTCGGCGTGGCCCGGAGCGTCGATGTGCGCGTAGTGGCGGTTAGCTGTTTCGTACTCAACGTGAGTAATGTTGATTGTAATACCGCGCGCCTTTTCTTCGGGCGCCTTGTCGATACCGTCAACACCTACGTCAGTCGCGGTGAATCCAGCCATTTTTAATACATGCAAAATACCCGCTGTTAGCGTGGTCTTTCCATGGTCTACGTGACCGATCGTACCGATGTTCACGTGAGGCTTCGAACGATTAAAATCTGCCATATATATTTATGAGGTACTAGTACTTTGTCGAAGCGAGAGTTTGCATTGGTTGCATGTTTTGCAACGTACACATTTTGCTGCCGCTTTGCCAAATACCTAATACAATTGATAAATAACCTTTTAATATGTTCATCATGGACACGATGAAACTGCAAGCAATACTACTTATTTTTGGCCTTTCGTCAAGCTTTTTCGCACAGTTGGAGTATGTGAAAAATAGCCTGTTTTTGGGATGTTTTCAGGAATAGCGGAGCATAAAAGCCATGTCTTTTTAAATATCTATAAGCTTGTAAATAAAGGGTTTTATTATGTCGTTTTGTTTTCTAAACGACATAGGTTGTATTAAAAGCAAAACACAAGCATAGGCCGGGCAAAAGGTATACCTTTTGCCCGGCCCCCACCCGCACCCTTCCAAAAAGTTTTCCACAATAAAAAGAACCCACATAATTCGTAGATGTTTTCCTCTTTAGTTAGTGGCACGAATATCGCAAGCCGGCAAGCACTGAAATCAAATTAAATACACTTTTGATCGCCCGCTTATTAATTTCGTAAAAAATATGCCTGCCTTTACGCGTAAAAGCTAATAACTAAGCATTGTTGAGCACCAGCAGATTTTGCGATAATTGCGACTGGCCCATCTTTAACTTCTTGGCTATTTCATCCATATTGATTTAAATGATTAGGCATTCTTATTTTACAGCCCAAATGTTATACTCGGATGGTGCAAAATTAATCGCTCAACTAATTTTTATGTCCGAAACTGAACCTAAAAAAACCGATACCAAAACTATTATCATCGCCGCTGTCATTATTGCGGCAGCAATCGTTCTTTCGCCCATAATTCGCCACTACTTCCCTGCAGCGCCGGCATCTAATTCACCACTTGTCGAAAATACCGGCGATGCGCGCACCAAACTTACCAAACCGGTTGATAAAACCGATCACATTCGCGGCAACAAAAATGCAAAAATTACTTTGATCGAATACGCCGACACCGAATGCCCGTACTGCATGCATGTTCACGAAACATTTAAGGCACTGCTTGAAAAATATCCCAACGACGTAAATTGGGTGTATCGCCATCTGCCATTTCACGAACATGCAGATGCCGAGGCAAACATTTCAGAATGTATCGCAAACATAAGCGGCAACGATGCGTTTTGGAAGTATATGGATACACTATTTACCAACGAAAACTTTAGCGCGGCGCGCGGCAGCGACGTTGCTAAAGAGTTAGGCTACTGGAATGCTGATATCGAAGCATGCGTTGCAGCAAAAACATTTGACGAAAAAGTACAAGACGACGACGCTAATGCTGCAGCAATTGGCGCGCAAGGAACACCCTACACAGTTATTGCAACCAAAGATGGCAAGATGATTCCTGTCCCAGGCGCACAACCCCAAAGCGTTTTTGATTCGATCATTGCAGCGCTTCTAAAACAACACTAGTAGTCTCATGAAAGCAAAGCTTGCAACGTTGTATTGCGGAATTCGTCAGTTGAACAACTGGCAGTCTTTGGCAATCACACTCGGCGCAGGATTTATTGCATTTGTTGCAGTCGCGTTTTTGCAAAACCGCGCATTCGTTATATCAATCGCGCAAAGTGCATTGAGCCACAAATGCACGCTGATAATCAAAAGCACGTTTGGCGCAGTATTTATTTCACCACCACACGGCATCTTGGTTTTTTTTGCAGCACTGTTATTTGGACTACTTATTGCAACATATCGCATTGCATGGAAAACACGCGCGCAAAGTACTACGACTGGTAGTGTTGGTGGCATAGGTGCACTCATTGCACTACTTGGGCTTGGCTGCGCGGCCTGCGGGCCAACGATTATCGCAAGCTTGGTGGCACTATTAGGCGGACACGCTGCTGCTGCATTTTTGACCAAAAACACGACGCTATTATTTGGTATTTCAATTGGAATTTTACTGCTTGCCTTAATGTTAATGTTTCATCAAATTGGAAAAACTCCGACGTGCAATATTGATGAATAAGGCATATACTGTATGCAATCGTGCAATAATATTACGAGATAATCATATCTTATTATGAAAAAATGGATATTACCCATAATTTCAATTATCATCTTAGTGCTCATAGTCGTTTTGATCGTCCGCAGCGCTAAAAAAAGCGCGGCACAAGCCGCCACTTCGCCGCTTGGCGTTTTTGCAACCTGTCTTACCGATTCAGGAACCAAATTCTACGGCGCATCGTGGTGTCCGCATTGCCTTAATCAAAAAGCACTTTTTGAAAAAGCATACAAATTGTTGCCTTATGTTGAATGCTCGCCCCAGCAAGGAACTTTGTTGCCCGTATGTAAAGAAGCAAATATTGAAAGCTTCCCGACGTGGGATTATCCCGATGGCACGCGCGTAACTGGCGGACAGTCAATTGCCGAATTGGCAGCAGGGTCACACTGCCCTATTCCGGCCGAACTTGAAAGTATTAAAGATAAAAAACCTCAATAATATGATTGCCTACTTAAATACTTATAATACCGTTTTAGGGATTTTAGTTGTCATCGCACAAGTCGATATCGTTGTTTTAATCATCATGCATGTATTTCGTAAACAGCTTGGAAACACTAAAATATATCGCTGGACAAAAACGCATGGACTAGCATTTGGCTGCATGGTGGCATTAATCGCAATGATTGGAAGCCTGGGCTACAGTGATGGTATGGGCTTTAACCCCTGCCGATTGTGCTGGTATCAACGAATCCTAATGTACCCTCTTGTTGTTATTTTAGGCATTGCCGCATGGAAAAAAGATTTCAGCATCAAGAAGTATGTACTTCCCCTTGCGACCATTGGTCTTGTTATTGCGCTATACCATTACTTGATGCAAATCGGCGTTGCGCCATCACTTCCATGTTCTGCGATCGGCATATCAAAAAGCTGCAGTGAACGATTTGTAACCATCTTTGGATACATTACCATCCCGCTTATGGCTGCAACTGCATTTGCTTACATTATTGCGTTAGTAACACAAGCAAAACCCGCCGAAGAACTTCCGCCTCAGCAATAAAATATTTTGCAAGACAAAAAGCCGCCCGTTTACCGGACGGCTTTTTTATTAATAACGATCAATTGGATAAACTAAAATCTCTTTCGTGTTACGTAAATAGCCTAAATAGCAAAGCTCAACAAAAACACATGCACCAAGTAAGACGGATACTATTATCACAAGGCTTTGCATGCTATGCGTGCGAAGAAATATGCTTATGACATTATTCAATTCATTAGGTAACGCCAATATAAAGTAAACCCCCAAGCATGCCATAGTCTTAAGCACTAAAACAGTCATATTGACCCAGCTGCATATAAAAATCATAAAGGCAAAGACAAGCAATGAGACAAATTTGTAGAAATCTTTTTGCGTTTTAGAAGATGACGTAAGTATTTTAATACTTAGATGTGTTACATCATACATCGCCAATACTGAAGATATAAACGCAAATAATACCATGTATAGGTGGTAATGATAGGTAAGTACTACAAAAAGCAAAGCTGCGACCACTAATGCCATTGCGTAAATTACAACAAACTTTTTATAATGCGTTAGCATAACAGCGGAGTTACTAATGGCTTCTTGCGTCGATACTCGTTTGCGGTACATATCGATTATTTGATTACTCATAACACGTAATTTTTTGTTTTCAAATATGCCAAGCAATAACTTCGGCAAAGAATCTTTAGGTTATTAAAAACTCTTTGCCAGAGTCATTGTTTTTAAAGATTTCGCTGGAAACCATACACTAAAATCGGGTGAAAGTCAATAGTATCCGTTATTCCCCCATATTGACGCCCTAACGGGCATAATCTTACATGCAGCCTAAATCAAAGCGCGCTGCTTCGTCGGTTTCTAAATACGGCTGATAGTCTTTAGTAAGCGTAACTACAAAGTGGTCACTACTAATTACCTTGCCATCCGAAACGCAAATGCGGCCCATCATGCCGTGCATCGTTTTTTCGGAAAAATATTGGTCAAAAACAAAGTTGCCCAGTGAATAAAAAATAGTCTTGCCATTATATATTTCGAAATCCTGCGGCACGTGCGGATGATGCCCCACGATAACATCGGCTCCCCCGTCGATAAGCGCATGCGCCATTTCGCGCTGCGCATCGGTTGGATGGTCCATATATTCAACTCCCCAATGGATTGAAACTAATACAATATCGGCACCATTTGTTTTTGCATCAGCAATCGCTTCAGTCATTGCCGGTACAGTGTATGGAAACAATCCTGGCCGGTCGTCAGTAGCGGTCGCACCCTTATAAAATTCGGTGTATGCCAAAAATGCAACAGTTGTGCCGTCGGGCAGTGTTTTTACATACGGCGAAAACGCTTCGGTTTTATTGCATCCACCACCAATGGGTGTAATACCGACAGCGCGCAATCGGTTAGCAGTATCACACAGTGCTGGATACCCGCGATCAAGGGCGTGATTGTTTGCAATTGCCACAACATCAAAACCTGCCGTAGCTACACCCGCCGTTGATTCAAGGGGAAAGTGAAATGAAAAACGTTTGCTAGTATCTTGCACACCCAGATCGGAAACCGGGCCTTCATGGTTACCAAATACAATGTCAGCATTTTGTAGTCGTTCGCTCATCAGTGCAAATGGAAAAAGCCAATCGTTATTTCCTGCCCTGGCAACACGCGAAGGAATGGCACGGTCAAGCATAATATCGCCAACAACGATAATTGAATATTGCCGTGGTGGTTTTATAAAACTGGCAATGGGAATCAGCAGCACTTGTGGCGCACCACTTAACTTTGCCGCACGAGCAATCGCAATACGGTATATAATTGCAAAAGCAATAAGAAAAATCCCAACAAGCACACTAATGCAAATCAGGATTTTTCTCATAAAAAATTATTAAGCGTTACTGTACGGATTCTTAATGAACTTTGCGTCGGCTTTTTTGATCGAAAGCGAGATGCGGCCTTTTTCTTTATCAACAGCAACAATTTTAACCGGCACTTTTTGACCAACAGTTAACACGTCAGTTACTTTGTTTACACGAAAATCAGCGATTTCAGAAATATGCACCAATCCATCAACACCTGGAGCAATCTCGACGATCGCACCCACTTCGATGATCTTCGTAACCGTACCTTCTGCAGCTTCGCCTTCGGTCCATTCTTTAGTCATCGCTTCAATTTGTGCCTTGGCTTGCATGCAGCCATCAACTGCACCAGCAATATAAATGGTGCCATCTTCTTCAATGGTAATCACAGTATCAGTATCTTCTTGCATTTTTTGGATAGTCTTACCGCCGCTACCAATTACCTTACCGATGAATTCAGGATTAATACTAACAGTAACAATACGCGGAGCGTACGGCGAAAGGTCAGGACGTGGTGCTGGAATAGTCTTAGTAATGACATCCAAAATTTGCATGCGCGCAGTGCGTGCGCCAATTAATGCTTCCTGTAAAATGTTAACCGGAACGCCAAGCACTTTTACGTCCATCTGGATCGCCGTAATACCATTTTTTGTACCTGCGACTTTAAAGTCCATATCGCCATGATGGTCTTCGGGGCCCTGAATATCGGTCAAAATAGCGTACTTAGAATTATCTTTTTCATCCAACATCAAGCCCATCGAAATACCAGCAACTGGTTCTTTAATGGGAACACCTGCATCCATAAGTGCCAAGGTCGAACCACAAACCGAAGCTTGTGATGTCGAACCGTTTGACGCGGTTGATTCTGAAACTACGCGCACTACATACGGAAAATCTTCTTTGGCTGGCATAACCGCGGCAATAGCTTTTTCCACCAATGCACCATGGCCAATTTCGCGTCGGCCGGTAAAGCCAATACGTCCTGTTTCGCCGGTCGAATATGGCGGAAAGTTATAGTGGTGCATAAAGCGTTTTTTGCCCGAGATTTCCATTCCATCCAACAGTTGCGCATCATCAGGGCTTCCCAGTACGGCTACCGAAAGCACATGGGTTTGTCCGCGGTAAAACGTACCAGTTCCATGCAAGCGCTTTGATATATCGCCGACCGATGCATGCAGCTCACGAACCTTGTCAAAGGCGCGTCCATCAACACGCTTGCCGTATCGCAACGCAAGGTCATGCACGACGCCATCCATTGCGTGATAATAATAATCACCTGCCGCCTTTTGGATTTTTTCATTTAATGAACGTTGCTCAAAGCTCATATCGCCGCTTGTCGGATACAACATTTTAATTTCAGCAGTGTATGCATCAATCAGCGCGCCCAGTGATGACTTATCGACACCTTGCATCAAAGCACTATGTAGTAATTCTTTGTGTTTGTCTTCAAAAAGACCTGATACCTCAGTTGGTACGGCATCAATAGAAACTTCACGCTTTGTTTTGCCAATCGCGCTCATAATTTCTTTTTGCCATTGTTCCATTTCAAACGCTTCATTTGCAGCACGATCAAGGAGTACTGACACTTCGGTATCAGGAATTTCGTAACCCATCGCCTCGATCATATTGATCGTTTTGTTTTGCCCGCAGACAAACAGCTCGAATGTGTATGATTCGTCATTTTTTACTGACGCATGCTGCGAAACATAACGGTTTGTCTTTACTTCGGGATCTTTGTTAGTCTTTGACAAATGTACTGCCGAAACCGGACCGTTCCACGGAATGTCCGACGTCGCAATTGCAATCGATGCAGCATTGACCGCCAAGACCGCCGGGTCAAAATCACCCAACGCCAAAACGGTTACGATAACCTGGATCGGGTTTTTCATGCGCTGGTCAAACAACGGGCGAATGGTTCGGTCGATGATGCGGCCGTTTAGTACCGCCTGGTCGGTCGGCTTTCCTTCGCGCTTCATATACTGCCCGCCAATGATCTTGCCGGTCGCATAATGTTTTTCCATGTACTCGACGGTCAAGTTAAAGTACCCCGGATTTTTCGAGGTATCCGATCCCATGACGACCGTTGCCATGACGACCGTGTCGTCGCACGAAAGCATTACCGACGAGTCAGCCTGATCAGCCAAGTCAGTAAACGAAGCAGTGATGGTTTTGCCAGCGATCTGCTTTTCAAACTTTTTTAATATGTTCATAAGGTAAATAGATTATTCGCCAGACCATAGGCTTGTATCCTTGATACAATAACTATTCGTCTAGCGGATAATAAAATAATTAAATGGGTTCGATGCCCATCATAAGTGTAATGATATAGGGGTAAAAAGCAACTAAAGCAAACTCGATTTGCCTTTCCAAAAACAAACAAAAAGGTACTTTTTGCCTTGCCCCTTTTAAAGACACAAGTCCTTACTATTTATTATTCGCTCACGCGAATAACGGGAAAGGCTCTACGCTCGACGGATCTAAAGATCCGCCTGTGCGAGTCTTTAAAAGGGCAAAGGCGGGGATAATTTTCGGAATTTACCGTCGTCGGCCTTTAGTGTTTGCCGGCTTCCCTGATCCATGTAAAACATAACGCTTAGGATCAACCGAAAGATCGAATACGTCGTCGGCAACTTCACGCAATAGCGACGATGTTGATTTTCCAAACGAAGCAACTTCAACCTGTACGCCATACGCGCGCTGAAGGTACTGCACTAACGGCGCAAAGTCGCCATCGCCCGTTACCAACACAACCGCATCAAGCTTGCTGGCAAGCGAAATGGCATCAACGGCCATTCCAACATCCCAGTCGGCTTTTTTGGCACCGCCCGCAAAAACCTGTAAGTCTTTGACACGAGTTTCAATGCCAAGTTTAGTCAGCGCTTCAAAAAAGTTTTTCTCTCCTTCGCCTTCGCTGTTAATAACGTACGCAATCGCGCGTACTAATTTGCGGCCCGCAACGACATCTTCGACGATGTGGCCAAAGTGCACATAGCGACCATAAAGATTACGTGCAGTATGATAAAGATTTTGCGCGTCGATAAAAACGCCGACACGCTGTTCTGTATGCTTAATGATACTCATAAAAATGGGTTCAATAAAGAACCAAAATTACATTTATAAAAATAAAAAACACTCTCTTGTAACCGAGCTCACAAAAAAAGATTATAAGAGTAAAAGATGCGGCTTATTTTTTAAGCCCGACTTTTTTCAAAAGTCCTTGATACGCCTCTTTGTCGTGGCGTTCTAGATATTTTAACAGACTGCGGCGCTTTGCCACAAGACCAATAAGGCCGCGGCGTGAGTGCTTATCCTTTTTATGGATCTGCAAGTGAGACGTAAGCTCATTGATGCGCTCGCTTAAAATGCCGATTTGTACTTCTGAAGAACCCGTGTCAGTGCCATGGGTCTTAAGAGTGTCGATAATTTTGCCTTTTTTGTGTTTGGTCAACATAGTGCCTGTAAAATAATGCAATTACTGCGTTTTCGTTTAATGCGCGCTATTATAGCATGACAATTTTAAAAAGCAAGACGCCCTTATTTAAGCGCATCAATTCCCGGTAATGTGCCGCCGTTGCCGATAAATTCAAGCATTGCCCCACCACCGGTTGATAAGAAGTTAAACATATCCTGAAAACCGAAATAGCGGACCAGCGCAATTGAATCCCCCCCGCCCAAAATCGTATACGCCGGAAGTGGAGCAATAGCTTGCAATAATTCTTTACTTCCCGTCATATAACCACCCTCTTCCCAGCCCAAAATCCCATTGGCAACGATCATGCCGGCCTCATGCATATTCGCGTGCCACTCTTTAATAGTATGAAAACCAACATCAACTATTTTATCTGTTTTTTGAATATCACGAATCGCCACACTTGATGTGCTGCCGTCTATATGCATAACAACTGCGTCAATCGGTAACATAATCTTCGGGTGATTTTGAATATGCACAATAGAGGCTAAATCGCCGACAATAGATTGGCCTACTTCATAGCCCCGTGCCTTTAAAAATGTGTTTGCGATAATTCCACCAAGGTATACCGTATCTGATATATTTAAAAGCTTTTCAATAACCACAAGTTTAGTTTCGGGCTTAGCCCCTGAAACCACTGCATGCATGGAACATCCTGGATGAAGCACTTTTGAGAGTTCAGTAATTTCGCGTTCCATCAGCAGCCCTGCATATGATGGCAGTAATTTTGGGACACCGACCAGTGACGCATGTGCACGGTGTGAAACCGCGAATGCATCATTCACATACATATCAGCATACGAGGCTAATATCTGCGCAAAACCCGTATCATTTGCTTCCTCGCCAGGACACGATCGCAGATTCTCAAGCAAAATAACTTCGCCATCTTTCATGAAATCAATAGCATCAGTTACCGTCTTACCAGTTACCGCCGGAACAAATGTACAAGGAAACACTTGTGCAATAAAATCAGCCACAGGCTTAAGGCTATTCCCTTCGCGCCCTAAATGCGAAACTAAAATAACTTTCGCCTTGCGTTCAACCAAGTAATTAATGGTCGGCATAGTTGAGTAAATGCGATATGCCTCAGCCTCATGCACGCGTTCATCAGAAACAGGAACGTTCATGTCAACGCGCACCAATACGCGCTTGCCGGCTATAGTGTCGAGCTCTGATATTGAATGCATGGGGCGAGTATAGCACACAACAGAGAATTTTGAATACTAAAAAACACCCTTTCGGGTGTTTTTTAGTTAGTAGCAAATTTACTTTACGGTGATTCCTGCTGATCGGCATGATCCTTCGACGATTTTCATCGCGGCTTCTACCGTTGTGCAGTTAAGGTCAGGAAGTTTAGTTTCGGCGATTTTGCGAAGTTGATCGCGTGTGATCGAGCCTGCTTTTTTCGAGGCGTTTTTGCCCGAACCTTTTTCAATACCTGCCGCCTCAAGGATCAAGCTTGATACCGGAGGAGTTTTGATGACAAAATCAAATGAACGGTCATCGTAGCAGTTAAGTAAAATCGAAACGGTCTTACCCATTTGGTCTTTGGTCGCCTCGTTAAATTGCTTGATAAATTCAGCAATGTTTACTTGTGCTTGACCAAGTACCGGACCAAGTGGTGGCGCTGCAGTTGCTTTACCACCCGTTACCTGAAGTTTAAGTGTTTTAGTTAATTTTTTTGCCATATGTCTTCGTTATGTCCTTGCAAGAAGCGTGCCTGACGAGGCGTGCAAAAGACTGCTAATAACTATACTTATGCGGGGCGAACTTGCAAGAAGTCGATTTCAACCGACGTTTCGCGCCCAAACATTGATACTAATACATGCACTTTACCGCGTTCATTGTCGACACTTGATACGGTACCCTCGAAGTCCTTGAAGGGGCCATCAATGATCATGA
Source organism: uncultured Candidatus Saccharibacteria bacterium (assembly GCA_964464735.1). Taxonomy (GTDB): domain Bacteria; phylum Patescibacteriota; class Minisyncoccia; order Phycocordibacterales; family UBA1006; genus CAYXKF01. Next base: position 50,325 of record CAYXKF010000006.1, read on the forward strand.
CCAAGTCTCCTTGTTTCATGTTTATGGTGTGCATTGCGGTGTGCGCTTGCATGCGGCTAAACAGCGATTGCACTTCTGCTTCACTTAAAGGAACTGGGTTAGTACCCGAACCGACGAATCCCGTAACACATGGCGTGTTTCGCACGACATACCATGAATCGTCAGTTACAATCATGTCAACCAAAACGTATCCTGGGTAAATTTTTTCGTCAATTTCGGTGCGCTTGCCATTTTTTACCTTGATGATTTTTTCAGTCGGGACAACTACGTTGAAAATTTTGTCATGCATCCCCAGTGACTCGACGCGCTGCTTAAGGTTGCGCTCGACAGCATTTTCGTACCCGCTGTAGGTATGGATGGTATACCAATGACGCTCGTTGGTGATTTCTTGCTTAGCCATAAACGTTAGAATGCGCTAATGAATAATTGTAGGAGTTCTTTAAATACCACATCAAAGACACCCATAAAGTAACCGCAGAAAAACGATACCACAATAACGGCGATCGAGTAGCCGGTAATGGTTTGCCATGTCGGCCACGAAACGACCTGCATTTCATGAATGACGCCTTTAAAATATGTTGCAATGCTGTTCATAAATAAATTAGATGAGGTATTTAAAAACACCCTTTTTGGGTGCTATGTGTCAAGTATATCAGAAAATACCCCCAAGTCAAATAGGCCAAAAAAGCCAAAACCCTGTTATGACAGGGTTTTGGCTTACAGATTTATAAGATAGCTATTAGCGAATTTTATAAGTAAGAGTTACGCGAGCAGTAACCTCATTTTCGCCAACTGGGATCGATGGAGCAACTTTTGCACGGACTGATCCAGCCGCCACATCCATTGCTTGCGCTGATTCCATATATGGGACTGGCATGCCGTATCCATTGTCTTCATAGTAGCTAACCAAGCGGCCAAGTGATACGCCTAATCCTTTAGCGGTTGCCTTTGCCTTTGCGCGGGCATCTGCAATTGCTTCAAGCTTCGCTTCGCTTTGGATGTCTTTATCTTCGTCGATGGTCAAATCTGGACCACTGAAGTTGGTAACATTATTTTCACCCAATGTCGCAAGCACCTTTCCAGTCATCGCGGTGTCTCGCACTTTTACCTGGACCGTATGACTAACCGTGTAGCCGATTACGATTTGTGTCATGTCGCAAACGTAGCCAGTACATGATGGATCCACCTTGCGTGTCTCATACTTCGGCGAGATGTTGTAATAAGTCGTTTTAAGGTCCTTTTCATCGATGCCCATTGACTTAAGCTTTGCAATGACAGCGTTCGCCTTTTCAGTGCTTTGGTCTTGTGCTTCACCAATATCTTTACGTTCCTCTTGAACTGTAAATGTAATGACTGCCAGATCAGGTGCAGCGCTGGCACTGCCTTCGCCGTAGACCGTAATAGTCTTCGTTGGATATGGCTGTTGGCCAAATACGCCAAAGATTTTTAGGATCATCGCAATGATTGCGATTACTGCAAAGATTGAAAGCGCGCCTAAGAAGATCGAAAGCGACGCCCATAGTGTTTCTTTTTGTTTCAATTGCTCAAACATACTATATAATTACAAAATTACCGATTAATAAACTGAGTATACCACAGAGTATGACGCTTGATCACAATAATTCTTTCAAAAATACCCTATGGACTTTTTCGAAAATTTCCGTATAATTATGTAAACATCCCACCTTACTCAACTAGACCCTCGATCGGGTACATCATAAAATTTAATAAGTTTAAAACAAAGGAGGCTAAAATGACTCAGCAACAACACCAAATACTTGAAATGCTTGCAACTCATCTAAGCAGCTGCACGCCTAACCAGGCTCCTGTCTTATACAGAAAATTTAATGCAATACTACGCAGTTTTTCAGGCGATGAAAAGAAAACCGTTACCATAACTATCCCTATCATCAGCTGCTAAACAACTTCTTCTGACTTTTTTTGAAACCGGGGCACTAATGCCCCGTTTTTATTTTGCTTCAAATCACACCACTCGGAAAGCGGACGAACAAAATATGCAACACCATTTGGTGATTTTTCCTCCATTAAATCGTTTTTATACAATGGTTGATACACCACATAGGTAATTTCGGATGTTGTATCGTACGCAATGCCAATGATTTTATATGGCCGATCATCGCCGCATCCTTGCGGATATTTAAAATGATACCAAATCTCGCCAGCTTTTGGATGTTTGCTTTCCATACATTAAAAAAGAATTTTTGCTAACGCAATGCAAGCAATTAAAGCAAAGACTGAATTTAAAAACGCCGACGGAAAATCTTTTTTACTACTGGCCGCAATCACAATCCCAATTGCACCAAAAAGATTAAGCAGCTGATACGAAAGATCGGTTGCAATAAATACGCCAAACGAAAGGTTTGCAAAACCAATTATTATCAACACTGCTCCAATCCATCCAGCGTAGGTTTGCCAGTTTTTCATAGTAATTCTTTTGCCGCTTTAATAATCGCCGCAGCATCTAAACCATAATGCGCAATTAATTCTTCCATTGCTCCTGATTGACCATACTTGTCTTGCACACCAATAAAGCGCATCGGCACCGGAGATGTTTTTGCAAGACATTCGGCAACTGCACTTCCCATCCC
>CAYXKF010000007.1:0-51265 GCA_964464735.1 uncultured Candidatus Saccharibacteria bacterium
GCGCCAACTGATGAAACAATAGGCTTATTTGGTTGTTTATACTATAATATGGATGTTATAAATAACCACACATTTTCATGACACGACTTAAAAAGTTGAAGCCGCATGTAAAGTCAAAAAAATCGCACAAGACCAAAAAGCGTCTTGCGGTTAAACAGACCATGCTTGCAAAGAAAGCTGCGGGGAAGAAGAAGTAATAACAGTTAAGGTTACAATAAAAACTGGCTTCGTGCCGGTTTTTATTTTCCCCAATTCAAAAATTTCTAAGAAAAAATATGATACAATGAGCGGGTTGAAATTTATTATATAGTAATTGGTATCGCACCATGTATTCTTTATCATCGCGTATGTTTATTAAAGTCCGGCTCCGGCGTCTTTTTATTGTTTTATTTCTTTTCGCAGTATCCTTTGTGGGCACCCCTTATTCTGTGTTTGCATTTGCTGGTGGTAGTGGGACGGGAATGGATCCGTATCAAATTGCGACATGTAATGATGTACTTGATGTCGATCTTGACCTTTCCGCTTCATATCTGGTGATGAATGATCTTGATTGTAGTAGCGACGGTGATGCAATACTGATCGGTGAAAGTGGTCAATTTTCAGGTGATTTTGATGGAGGCAGCCACCGTATGACAGTTGCCATTAGCCTTGACCAAGACCAAGTTGGACTTTTTGGATACGTACTTAATGGTTCGGTACATGACCTATTTATCAATGGTACTATTTCCGGCCATGGATCAACGGGTGGGATAATCGGATATGCTTTTCAGGGTGATTTTAACCGCTTGGCAAGTGCCGTACATGTTTCAAGTTCATCTGGTACTAGTGTTGGGGGCATTATTGGTCACATGGATGGCGGGACTCTTTCAAATGGAAACTTTACGGGAACGGTTTCAGCGGCAGGAGACTATGTGGGCGGTATTGGCGGAACGATTACTTTTGGTGCGACAGTAAGCAATGTGTATTCGGCAGGCATTATTACTAGTGCCGGTGAGTCAATCGGTGGCATTGCGGGAGCACTTACCGGGACTGCCGAGAATACCACATTAAATAATAGCTTTATGCGCGCCCTTGTTATCGAGCAGGGTTCTAATCAAGGGGCGATTGCTGGAATGAAATCAGGTTCGGCAATTACGAATACTCATTTTGATTATGATTTTTCAAATGTATTATGGAATGATAGTACGCCCTTATATTGTAATGGAACAAATACAGGTGGGTTTAATAATTGCGTCCTTCAAAATTTTGATGGAACAGATTCTGCTTACTTTGTAGGAAACAATACTAATGACCCTCTCACTGCTTGGGATTTTTATAGCCTATTAAATACTGAAGGTATATGGCATGCGAATGATGGTACATTACCCTCACTTCTTAACTTTACGCCACCACCGTTGATTACTGGTATTACTGTTGATGAGGGCTCTACGGCCGGTGGTCTTGCGCTGAGTATTACAGGTGTCGGCTTAGACGCAACCGCCGTAACTTTTGGTGGTATCGATGCTACGATTCTTGAAACAACCGGCGATACTAGTTTGCTTGTCCAAACGCCGGCTCATGTTGCTGGAATGGTTCCCGTGGTGGTGACGAATACCGATGGCCAAGTCGCTGTAACTTCATTTACCTATGCCGAGCCGATTCCTGTTTTTGCGGGCGGCGATGGAAGTCCAGGTAGTCCGTACCAAATCACATCGTGTGCCGAGCTTTCTGCAATCGGCACAACTTATCTTTCATCAGATTTTATTTTGTCCAATGATCTTGATTGTTCTGAGTACGCTCTTACCATGATTGGTGATAGTACCCATCCTTATACCGGTACTTTCAATGGAAACGGACATAAAATTACTGTGAATATCTCTGCCACTGACGCTGATAATATTGGCCTTTTCTCATATATAGGCGGGGGAACAGTAATTGACTTATGGGTTGCAGGAACGATTGCAGGAAGAAATAACGTTGGAGGCATTGTGGGTGCGATAGATGCTGGTAGTGTGCTGCGACATGTGGTTAATAGTGCCTCGATTCAAGCAGTTCAAAATAATGCCGGTGGTATTGCCGGAAATGCCGGCGGTGCTGTACACATAGTTGATTCATATAATGCTGGTGCTGTGCGTGCAGAAAATCAAGTAGGAGGAGGCATTGTAGGTTTTACTTCAGGTTCAGTAAATATTGAACGAGTGTACTCTCGAGGTGCTGTATTTGCACCGACATTTACTGGCGGGTTAGTAGGTCGTATAGAAGAGGAATCAACCGCTATTGTTAGAGATTCTTTTGCTGTGGGTGCCGTAAGTCATTATACTGGCACAAACCGAGGAGGTATTTTGGGGACATTTCCAATTGCTACAGTCACTCTTGCAAATAACTTTTGGGACGAAGGGCGTACCAATGAAAATGTTTGCGGATACGATATTAGTGGTGACCCTATCATGACTCCAGTGGGTATCTGTGAATCGGTGGACCCATTGTCCGGGGGCGATCTAAGTCAACCGTTATACTTTAAAAACAATTTCTCAAATGATCCATTTAATGGAGTTTGGGATTTTGAAGATGTTTGGGGAACAGTCGTGGATGGATACCCTGAATTGAGAAATATTGAAAATGACAATGTGGCAATAAATGACAACTCTTTGTTGCCATTTGCTGGGGGAGATGGAAGCGCAGAAGATCCTTACCAAATAAATACCTGCGAGGGTGTTGTTGCTATGAATGATAACCTAAGTGCGTCGTATTTATTGATTGATGATGTTGATTGTTCGGGTGCCGGCAATGATGCAATGGTGGGAACGGTATTTACGAACCCGTTTACTGGAACTCTTGACGGTGGTGGATATACCGTAACGCTTGATATTCATTTAGGGAGTAATTACGCCGGACTTTTCCGGCAGCTTGATGGAACAGTGACAAACATTACTATCGGCGGAACAGTTGAAAGTGTAGGAAATGCGGCTGGTCTTGCGGGCTATGCAAATAATGCAACACTCTCATACATACATAATAATGCGACTATTATCTGTGGAGATGATCAGGCTGGTGGCATTGTGGGTAATATGGGTAATGGATCAATAACTGATTCGTATAATACCGGCTCTGTGACTGGATCAGGTAATCGCGTTGGAGGTATTGTTGGTATTCAGACCGGAACGACCATAGCGCGGGTGTATTCATCTGGTGCTATTTCAGGAGATAGTAAAGTGGGCGGTTTGATCGGCGAAATGTTTTTAGGTGCGGGAACCATCACTGATAGTTTCTCGGTAGGTTCGGTAACAGGAAATTCGCAAGTGGGTGGGGTAGTTGGCCTAATGAATGGATCAAGTCTTTCATCCACTTATCTTGAGGGTACAACAAGTGGTCAAAGTGATTGTGCAAGTGATGATGCGGATGGGTGTACCATTCATAACGCAAACGGTCTTGATGCAGGACATTTTCAAGATACGAGTACAGAAGCGCCTATGAGTGCCTGGGATTTTGATTATGTGTGGCAACGCAATGCTGCAGCGTATCCGACATTTCGAAATCCTATTACTACGCCACCTACGGATATGCTTATAACAAGTTGTGATGATCTTGTGGCAATGAAAAATAATCTTGCGGGATCCTATGTGTTGACTGCTGATTTGGATTGTACGGCAAACGGTAATGATGTAATTACGGGGGATATTAGTGATAGTTTTACCGGTCAATTTGATGGAAATGGACACACTTTAGCCATTGATATTAGTGGCGCGATAACTGGGGCAGGACTCTTTGGGTTCACTAATGCTGCCTATATTCATGATCTTTGGTTGGAAGCTTCGATTGTAAACGATGACAATTATGTTGGAGGACTTGTGGGATATGCAAACAATGAAACTATTATCGAACGTGTTGCTGTGCATGCGGGAATTACTACGGGCGGATACGTAGGAGGTATAGTGGGGTATCTTACTGGTGGATCAACTATTTCTAATTCATATGCCAGTGTAACGATTAGTGATGCAATACGCACAGGCGGGCTTGCAGGATTTGTGGATGGGGCATCACAGGTGCAAAATTCATACGCTACAGGTCACATTGCGGGTACGTTTGTGGGAGGCGTGGTGGGTCAGATTGAAGATCTTGGAATGCCTTCAATAATTGAAAACAGTTTTGCTGCTGTGTTTATTGAAGGTGCCTCCGAAGAAACAACCGGCGGGATTTTGGGTACATCTAGTGGCTCGGCCGCAAGTAATCTTACATATGATTTTTGGGATGTGAACCGTTCAGTCATGGTTGTATGCGCTAATAATGATTTTGGTGCGACGCCGTTTGCCTTCAATGCGGGTGATTGTGAAGTTGCCAATGATGGTGGAGCTGATCCTGATTATTTTAAAAATAATCATACAAACGCACCGTTTGATACGTGGGATTTTACTGATATATGGAATACAAATACGGAAGGGTATCAGTACCCTGTATTGCGGACAATAACAGGAGATATGGGCGGGGCAGATTACGAAGCCGCCTATACCTTTGCGGGAGGAGACGGAAGCTTGGAAAGTCCTTATATCATTATAACCTGTGCTGCACTTCAGGGAATGCAGGATAATCTTTCCGCAAGTTATATTTTAGGTACAAATGTTGATTGCTCTGATACAGCGAACTGGAATACTGATGGTACGGGTGGATTTTATGGATTTAATCCAGTAGGGAGTAGTGATACCCCCTTTACTGGTACGTTGAACGGTGATGGATACAATATTAGCGGATTATATATTCAGCGTCGCGATGAAACTGATGTGGGTTTGTTTGGGTATACCTCGGGGGCGACTGTAAGTGATGTCGTGATGACACACGCGCATATATTAGGAGAGATTAACGTCGGTGGAATTATTGGACATATGGACGGCGGTTCACTTGTCTCAAGTAGTGTGAATGGTACGTCAGCTACAGAAGATTTTTGTGCAGATGATGACACTATTGGTGAGTGCGTATGGGCACGGTGGGGTGCTCATGGTGGTGGTTTAGTTGGATACCTAGAAGATGGATTAGTTATTGATTCGATGGTGCATGGTCCTGTCCGGGGTTCAGGTAATTTTATTGGAGGTCTGGTTGGTACCATGGATGATGGTTCACTTGTCGATTGCGAGACTGATTCAAATACTGATGGAGGTCGTGAAATTGGAGGCGCAATCGGCAATATGTATGGTGGTCAGGTTCTGCGCGTTCGCGCAAGCGGTAATGCCTTCGTAAACGAAGATGAAGCATTTAAACAAGGGATAAGAGTTGGTGGATTTATCGGAGCAATGTATGGTGGTTCAATCAGTCAGTCCTCTGCAATAGGAAGTGCAATGGCTATTGTGGGTTCAGCTGGTGGATTTGTCGGTCATCTTGAGGGGGGAAGTATTACCGATTCATATACTACCGCCTCTGTTGAAGCGCCAGAATATGTGGGTGGTTTTGCTGGATATGTAATGGGTGGTTCAGTGTTTAATTCATATACAGCATCGGTAGTTCATTCAACGGGAAGCGATGGCGACGATGAGATTGGTGGATTTGCCGGTTATGTAGGGGAATCGGTAAATACTATTAAAATTGCTCACTCGTTTGCATCTGCGACACTTACGTCAGATTTAGGTGCGACCCCGTTGGGATTTATTGGACAATACGATACGACATATGAGCGTAATACTGATGTTGATGATGCAGAAATTGACAATGTGTACTTTGATGCCGAAATTGAAGGTACAATTGTATGTTACCGTACCGGAACTGGTGATGATGTAGTTGGTAGCTCTGAAGGTGGCACTGAATGTAACTGGGTGAATGGTGAAAATTCAGAGCCGGCATATTTTAAAAATAATAATACGAATGCACCACTTGATATCTGGGAATTCGATGAAATATGGACAACTACCCTTACTGATTTTCCTGCCTTAGTGCTTTCGCCTTATCATGGCGCAGAGCCTCTTGTTGTAACCGGTGAAGTTGAATTGCTTAATAATACGTATGCTGTTGTGGCAAATGCATTAAGAAATACAATTGATCATACGATTATTGAAATCGGTACTGAATTTTCAACAAGTTCTGATTTTACCGATGCGGCGCGTTCAAGCATGGGTACCGAAACAAGCTTTGACATAGGCAGCTATTCAGTTGAATTAGAAGGTCTTACCTGTAATACGTTATATTACTACCGAAGCTATGTCGGCGATGCGACTGACGATGTTCGGGTATATGGCGATATCCGCGAGCTTATGACAACTGGCTGTGATGAAGTTTCTGAGGCGCCAGAAGTAATAAGCGTTTCGCCAGAAGCGGGTAGTATCGGTGCTTCGATTACAACAGATATTGTTGTGGCATTTTCACAGCAGATGAGTCCTGAAACGGTGAGTGTCTCTGTTGGGGTATGTACCCCAAATTGTCCTGATTATATAGATACATGGAGCGAGGATGGAACTACGCTTACTATGCATGCGGTTGAAGGTACTTATTTTGATTACAATTCAGATTACACTGTAACTGTTCTTGAAGCTCAAAATAGTGATGGTGTGGATATTGAAAGCGAATATACTTGGGCATTTACGACTGAGTCTGCTCCCGAGCTTGGTGAATTGGTGCTTACCCCAATACATACTATTCCATCACGGGTTAAAGTAAATAACGCTGTATACACTTTTAGTACCAGTGAGGCCATTGAAAATGCTTTTGCTGGTGAGACTGGGGATTATGAGTTTGACGTAGTTGAATCATCGGGTGGCGGAACAGTAAGTGTGCAGGTGGATCCTGATACACACGAGGTCACTTTTACTGGATTAGAGATTGGTCGCACGTATTCGGTAAGCTTTAGGTTTATTACCGATGATAATGAATCAAACACCTTAGTAATCGGACCATTTACAGTTATTCGCTCAACAGCAAGTTCGGGCGGCCGAAGTAAGGCTGCTCGAGCGCGCATACGCTCGCAAACCAGTGTTGCGCCACAGTCACCGCGGTCGTCGCAAAGCAGTAGTCCAGTAAAGACCGCCAATCTTGGATCCTTTGTTCGAACGCTACGGTTGGGTATGTCAGGACCAGATGTTCTTGCCCTTCAGAAGTTTCTCAATGTGCACGGATTTACACTTGCGGTAAATGGAAATGGTTCGCTAGGGCATGAGACATCATATTTTGGTATGCTTACTGCAGTGGCTATAAAGAAGTTTCAAGCTGCGCATTTATTACAACCCGATGGTATTGTTGGCCCAAAAACATGGGCCGCATTACAATCATTAGCACAATAACTGTATGCAAAAAATTACTCCATCATTATGGTACGACACTAATTGCGAAGAGGCGATCAACTTTTATGTTGATACATTTAACGCCAATCCGGCAAAAAAACTTGAATCAAAAATTATTAGCATCAAGCGGTATCCAAACGAGGATTTGCAGGGCCCTCCTCCGGGTATGGCTGGAAAGGTCTTAACCGCAATTTTTGAACTTGAAGGCATGCGCTACCTGGCGCTTGATGGCGGCCCGATATTTAAACCAAACGAAGCAATTTCGTTTATGATCGAATGTGACACACAAGAAGAAATTGATCATTTTTGGGATACGCTTGGTGAAGGGGGTGATCCAAACGCGCGCCAGTGCGGATGGCTTAAAGACAAATTTGGCTTTTCATGGCAGGTGAATGCAAAAATCTTAGGCGAACTCATAAGCGACCCTGATCCAATAAAGGCTGACCGTGTACTTAAGGCTATGCTTCAAATGAAAAAACTTGATATTGCAAAACTGCAAGAAGCGTATAATCAGGGGTAACACTATACAAGAAAGGGCGAAAGCCCTTTCTTGGTATTTGCAAAAAGGAAGATTTCTTTAGATAATAAGCGTGGTCGCTTTATTTATTGGCTGTAATTGTTTCATTATATGAAAAAAGCACTTATTGTTATTTTAGTTCTTGCTATTGCTGCATTTATTGTTGGTATTACGATTACTAAGAAGAAGTCGATGAATGGTACTCCATCACCGGTTGCGACAAGCGATTCAATTGAAGGATGTTACGTTGCTACTTTAGCTAAAGACGTGTACACGCTTACGATTGCATCCCAGCAGGGAAGCACGTTTAACGGAACACTTTCGTTTAAGAATTTCGAGAAAGATAGTTCAAGTGGTACATACGCCGGAACTTACGAAAATGGCATCTTGCTTGGGGATTATTCGTTTGCGTCCGAAGGGATGAATTCGGTCATGCAAGTAATATTCAAAAAGACTGCAAGCGGATTTATTCGGGGGTATGGTGATGTGGACGAAACAGGAACTCGTTTTACTGACTTAAACACCATTACCTATGATACAACAGCCGAGTTTGTAAAAACATCTGAAAATTGCGCAGTGTAATAATTTACTTTGACGCTTCCTAAAGAATTTATTCTCTTAATCATTCCGCTGTTACTGTTAATAGTATCGGTGCCGTCATATTGCCGTCCTGGTTGTGTAATACATTGCACTATATAAGACCACAGTGATATATATTGAGGAGTTTTGTGGTAGGTACTTTTTTGCTATACTCAACCTATATGAAAAAGGGGAGTTTTTTGTTCTTTGTGGTAGTTCTTTTAACCGTTGGAACTAGATCGGTTTTTGCGGCGACCATAACGGTTACGACGACTGACGGTCTTGCCTCGCCGGATGGCGAGTGCTCGCTTCGTGAGGCGGTGGGAAATGCTGCAAGTGATGCCGACACTACCAGTGGCGATTGCGCAGCCGGATCAGGCACTGATACGATCGAATTTAATATTCCAGGCGCCGGACCCCACACCATTGAACTCAATTTTCAACTTAGTCTTAATTCGAATTTAATTATCGATGGAACGACCCAGCCGGGAACCGTCTGTGACCTTGCTGACGGGGGACGCGAGCTTATGATCAATATTGATGGATCAGGCATTTCGACTTCAAGTAATGTGTTAGACATCGGTCCGGGTCAAGATCATGTAACCGTTAAGGGGTTGGCAATCTATGGAAATACTGCAGGTTCGGGAATCACTACCTGGGGTGATTATACCACTATACAATGTACTAATATTGGAACGGATACCATTGGAACAGATCCGTATCCAAACCAAAACGGAATTTCAATTTATAATTTGGATTCGGTGGGGCATGTGATCGGTGGGCCAAATCCCGGTGATGGTAATCTTATTGTTGCAAATGGTCTTCCTGGCGAAATGTTTGATGGAAGTGGAATTAGCGGACAGGGAAGCGATATGCTTATTCAAGGAAACTTGATCGGCGTTGACGTAAGCGGTAACAATAAGGTCGGCAACGAAGGACCTGGCGTCAGTTTGTTTACTACTGGTGGCGCTGGCAACAATATTCAAATTCTAGATAATATTGTTTCCGCAAATGGTAACGATGAAGATAATTTTATTACGGGAATAACTATTGGATCAGGAAGTGATAACGGTAGTAGTCCAGTAATTACTGATGTTGTCATTCAGGGGAACATTGTCGGATTGAACCATTCGGGCGATGACACGTTTGCAAACCAAGACGGCGGTATCTGGATCGGGTCATCTGTGTCTGATGTTCAAATCGGCGGAACGGGTGCCGGCGAAGGCAATGTCATCTCGGGTAATGGGGGTCCGGGGATAAGTCTTTCCTATGAAGTAAGCAATGTAGTTGTCGAGGGCAACCTTATTGGCCTGAATGCCGCTGGCAACGAAGCAATCGTTAATATCGGCGATGGTATTCAGATATTCGATGTAAATACCGAAGATACTCAGGTAAGTAATATTACCATCGGGGGCTCAACGGCAGCGGCAAGGAATGTGATCGTTGGAAAAGATGGATTTGGCGATGCCGCCATTTCGGTTGTTGGTCAAAATGTTACTATTTCAGGAAATTATATTGGTACCGACTCGACAGGATTAGTATGTCTGGGAGGTGAGGTTGGCATTGATATCGAAGGTGGGTCAGATGGTGTTATTGTGGGCGGCGATAGCCCCGACTATGGCAACGTTATTGGATGCAATTCTGAAAATGGTATTCAGGTGTATGGTTCAAATGTCACAGTGCAAAACAATAAAATTGGCGTCGGTTCTGATAACGCAACTGATTTACCCAATGAAGATAATGGTCTTGAGTTTATTGGGACTTCAAGCGATGAGATGCTTGTTGAGGAAAATACTATTGTTAATTCGGGTGGTTCAGGCATTGCGATAAATTCAAGTGGAGGCCCAATGGTATTAATTCGTGACAATACAATTGCTGGTAATCGTTTTGGTATTAGTGCTTCAAGCGTTGACGAGCCGTATCCTAGCGTTTCCATAAGCCAAAATGCGATTTATCACAATGACGAAATGGGTATTGATTTATATTATAACGAAGGCGATACTCCAGTTGGGTATGAAATTCCTAATCAAAATGATGAGGGTGATGTTGACGAAGGAGTAAACGAATTGTTGAACTATCCGGTTATCTTAACAACGGTGCAAGATGGAAGCGACACGATTGTGACATACAGTTTAGATGTGCCGGTTTCAGTAAATCCCTATTTGATTGAATTTTTTACCAACCCGACCGACGGCGTGGATGAAAATGGATATGGTGAAGGCGAATTGTACGAGACATCCGAAAATAAAACTATTTCAACGCCGGGTACGCATGTTTTTACAAAAACGCTTGCTAATGTTTCGCTTGATGACGGCATCATTGCAACCACAACGCGATGTTTAGATGCCATGTGCGACGAACTTGATGGAACGTCGGAATTTTCAAACTCGGCACCGCCGGGTGTTGATTACGGTACTGCGGTTGGTAGCCAGACATTTGCAGACGACGATGGTGCGGCGCATATTATTAACACGGTCTACCTTGGTGCGTGCGTAAATGGCGACAGCGGCGACGAAGTTAATACTGATTTTGACGGTCCAAGCCAAATGGGTGCATATTTAGGAGCACTGCCCTGTTCTGATGACCGCGACGGCGTGCTGTTTGTTGAGGGCGAACTGACGATGCTTCCGGGTGATGTAAGCGATACCCAATTTATCCCATCTGAAGATGGTCAGCTTGATGATGTGGTTTTTGGAGGGGGATATACCGGAGATGCAGCACCAGCGGAAGTGTACTTATTATTCTCGTCGCTTTCACCTGATAACGGGCTTGCTGCGGACGAATTTATCATATTCTTCAATGAAGAATTCCTTGGCCCGTATTCAGTTACGGCAGGGATACCTGTGCCTTTATTCGACGGCCTTACTGTAACAATCACTAATGCAACAGGTCACCAGATATATGACCTTGATGAAAATGACGGACCGCTTTGGGTAGTTGAAATTGGCGAGCCTACCATCGGGCTTTCAGATGACACTGTGCGCACTGACCCGTACGAACCCTTAGAAGAAGTATCTGCAAAAATTGAAGCTTCAGACGGCGGATATTTGCATGTATGGATTGATGCAAACGACGATGGCGACTTTTCTGATGCGGGTGAACACGTGGTTGATAATCAGCCGGTGTTGGCGGGTGATAATAATGCGGCGGTATTTGACGCGCCAAGCCAAGTCGGGGTGTTTGATGTCCGTTTCCGTTATAGTAGTTATGATTCGCCTGATTTGAGTCCTGGTGGTCTTGCGGCCGACGGCGAGGTTGAAGATTACCAAATAACGGTTGTGGACACTCCAACGCCTACACCTGCACCAACGGTGCGCCGATCAAGCGGTGGTCGAAGTAGTAATTACCGCAAATCGTTTTTGTCAAAGCCAACGCTGTCTATGTTAGCTTCTTCAGAAAATACTTCACTGCCGTTAAATGGTAACCTGTGTCCTGCAAACCTGTTGATATCTGACTCGATGAAGGTGGGCGATCGCGATGGGCGCATTGGTGCGTATAGCAGAAAAATGGTGACGCAAGTTGCGTTGTTGCAGTCGCACATCAACCGCATTTTGGCTTCGCAGTACAATATGGCCGCCGGGCCGGTTGATGGTATTTTTGGCCCACTGACTAAGCAAGGTGTCATGCGGCTACAAACAGCATTAAATGCCGTGCTTAAACCAGTACCACCACTGGTAATCGATGGTATCGTGGGGCCATTCACAAAAAACGCAATCAATCATTCGTGCACTAATAAGCCGGTGTAATGAAATACCGCTCGGCGCGTCATTACCAGTAAGGCATTATAAGCCCTTCATTTTCTTATTTTTATGAAACCAATCGCTATTGAACTTGTATTACTTGCGCTTATCGTGGCATTCGCCGGAGGTTTTTTAGTTGGCTATCATCGCGGATTTTACACCGGTACGGCTTATAAAAGTAATGTTATTAATACGGGGTATCAAGCAACGCTTCCAGCTGTTACCCCAACCCAAACGCCAAGTTGGTGGCGTACTATTACGTATACGACGACTCCCGGACCTTCGACTGCCTTATTGCGTGTGTGTCCTGACGGGATGATTGATAATCAAATGCCAAGTCCCGAACCGCGCAATGACCGACAGTACTATATTATGAACGGCCAACGGTACGAGGTTAATCAATTTGATGCCCAGTGGGTTTCGGCAAACTGCCAGGTTTCGGTGCAGACGGTATATTAAAAAGCCCCCGTTTAATGCGGGGGACTTTTTTGGAATTTTGTAGCTTATCTACGTTTTCTTTAAACCTATTTGTATCAGCCGGGTGTCTAAGAATTCGCCTGCTGTTTTGTGAGGAAAGAGCGCAGCATCCTTTGGTTCATACCCTTTAAGCGGCACTAATGACGTTTCAGGTTTTGGGTGTCCAAAAAAGGGAAACGAGTAGCGTTCTGTATTCGGTTGGCAAACCACGCGGTGAAGGCCGGACTTAAAGTAACCGCCAGTAAGGTGTTGCAGCATGTCGCCGCAGTTTACGATGATTACTTTTTCATCCGGTATCGTGATAGGCATCCAGTTACCGTTGTAAAATAATTCAAGGCCGGGTTCGAGGGCATAGAGTAATGTCATAAAATTGATATCAGTGTGCTTACTTGCGCACATGCCAACGGCATTTCCTCCTTCTTTTGCCAAGCCTTCGTCCCTAAGCGGGTTTTCAGTTGCCATGTAATGAAGCAATCGTAGAGTGCTATTGCCCTCAAGACTACTAAACTCAGCGGGATCCTGGCCCAATGTGCAGCCGACAGCCTCAAGCAATGTTTTGTAGGTCTTTTTAAAACATTCAAACAATTCTTGAGCGGTTGGTATGAAATCGGGCACTTCATTTATTAGCGCAGTGCGGTTTTCTTCACGGATGTGAAAGAAGTGTTTCGAATCCGGAATTCTAAAGTGTTCGCCGGTTTCTGTAAAAGGAGCAGTGTAGCCAACTTGCCCATGGCTTTCGGGTACGATGTAGCTTTCAAGTTGTTGTTGTGAAAGGTGAAAGAATTGTTTGGATAATTGCTGCATCTTGTCGGTAAGCGCTTTTGGTATCTGGTGTCCGCGAACAAAGATAAATCCGTAGGTGCTAAACGCCTTGCCAAGGGCTTCAATGACAGCTTTACGGCTGGTGTTACCGTGTTTAAAATCACCAAGTTTGATTGTAGATATTGCAGGTGTCATAAATATGAAATTTTCCTTTTACCCTACGCGCCAAAAGCCCGACAGTCAAGTCGGGCAAATACGGTAACATTTGCTAGTTAGACCAGCGGGCAAAGATGCCGCAGGGTAGTAAGCGCTTTGTTTTTGACTCTTCAATCGTCAGTTCGCCGGTTTCGATCGTGCCGCCAAACGTTTTTGAAAATTCCAATAAGTTATTTTGATAGGCGATCGGTGAATAACCCGATGCGTATCCGTTAATAAGTACAAATACCGGTTTTTCAGACAAGACATTTTTGCACAGTTCCATCAATTCTTGAAACTGTTCTTCAATTTTCCAAATTTCACCCTTGGCGCCATGGCCAAATGCCGGCGGGTCCATGACAATAGCGTCGTATTGGTTGCCACGCTTGATTTCGCGCTTTAAAAACAAAATCGCATCGTCAGGAATCCAGCGAATCGGTTTGTTAGCAAGGTTTGATAGTTCTTGGTTTTTACGCGCCCAGGTAATTGCCATTTTTGACCCGTCAACGTGCGTTACTTCGGCGCCGGCTTTGGCACATGCTAAGCTTGCTGCGCCCGTGTAGCCAAATAAGTTTAGTACCTTGATTGGCCGTTTGGCATTTGTGATTTTTTGTGCCATCCATTGCCAGCTTGGAAGGTGTTCGGGAAACAAGCCCGTGTGTTTAAAACTGGTTGGGCGGATCTCAAAGGTAAGCGCGCCTAGTTCCATACTCCATTCTTTGGGTAAGGTTTTTTTCTTTTTCCATTCGACTTCTTTTCCGCGGCGGATAAACACTGCATCGGCTTTGTTCCATTCGATACCCGAAAGTGTCGGCTTCCATAATGCCTGCGGGTCGGGGCGTGAGAGTACAAATTGTCCGTAACGTTCAAGTTTTTTGCCGTCGCCCGAGTCGATCAGTTCGTAACCTGCTTCTGGATGTGTCGTTAAAATCATGCCTCGAGTATAACAAAATGAGCTTTTTATTCAAACGCGTGTGCCTACTAAAAAAATATGCTACAGTAGGGCGGCTTATGGAATCTTTGCCGAAAAAAATTGGTATCGGTGTAGTAATCTTAGTAATCTTTGCAATAGCGGCCTTTATTGCAGTGCGTGCGTCAAATAATTCTAAGACGGTAGTTGGTAACATGACAATCTCGGGACAAAAAACAATACCGTCAGTATCCCAGGGTCAGGCGACTGCGCCACACAATAGTGCTGATCCGGCAAAAATATATACGACACCTGTTTTGGTATATCACACCATTGGGCCAATTAATGCAGGAGACAGCGCGTCGGTAAAACGCTTTAAGGTAACGCCCGAAACATTTGAAAAGCAGTTGCAATATTTAAAAGACAATAATTACACAACACTCACTTTCGGTTCATTTGCGGATATGATAACGAAAGGCGAGGATGTGCCGCCTAAGACGGTTGTATTAACTTTTGATGACGCGCTAGATACGCAATATGCAAACGCGTATCCGCTCCTTAAAAAATACGGCATGACAGGAACTTTTTTTGTGTATACGATCGTGCTCGGGCATAAAAAATTCATGACATGGGACCAGGTGATTGAAGTTGATAAGGCTGGAATCGAGATTGGCAGCCATACCAAGTCGCATGCGTATTTGATTAAGGCCGACGAAGCTGCATTGGCCGAAGAACTTGCTGGCAGCAAAAAAACAATCGAAGAAAAACTGGGGCATCCGATCACAACGCTTGCGTACCCGTTTTACCAATTTAATGAAGGTGTCGAAGCTGCGGTAAAAGCAGCGGGCTATGTGGCCGCGCGCGCAGGTTGGAAGCAAGATCCTAATTCGATTGGCGAAATCTATGCGCTTGGGGGTATCGAAGTCTCGAACGATTTCTCGAAATTTGCCGGATACTTGCGATAAAAAGTCCCGCGATTTCGCGGGACTTTTTGGTTAGGTGGGAATATGGATTTTATTGGATGACTAACTTAATAGCCTGTGGGATCGGTGTGGCAATATGAACGATATAGATACCTGGTGGGTACGAAAAGCTAATAGGTTTATTCTCTAATACCGCCGACTCCGTTAAGACTGATCCGTGTATTGAATACAATCTAATAGTACAAGCGTTGGATAATCCTGTGATGCTTATATGATCATGTGCAGGATTCGGATACAGTTTAATACCTTCGTTGGTAATTTTTTCTACCCTAGTGGGTATAATTCCGCGAAATATTTTGCATCCGTTTGAAATTACAGATCCATTTACATTTGCGTCAAAATTGCCAATGGCATAGAGGGTATCGTTTTTACTCCAAGCATACGCAACAAAACCAGACGATAATGCGAATGGAATTTCCGTAAGGCTTCCTGCGTAATATTGATACGCAATGTATGACGGCGCAAAATAATTTGTCCGAACTCCGGGGCCGTACAAAATAACTGTGTCGTTGAGTGCAGATATAAACGAACGTCCACAAACGCGCGCATGTGTTACCCAGCTCGGCGAAGCATACTCTAATATCGTACTACTCATTTCACTGGGTACACTGTCGGTGCCGATAAACAATGCGTAGTCTTTGGTGCCAATAGTGGCTACCGAACGGATGCCATGGTCGGGGCCAAAGGGCGGATTGTATGAAATTGATACCGCTGATGCATTGCTATCGGTATCAAGTATGCGATACAAACAAGATGAGCCGCCGTTAGCGCACATAAGCCATGTTGCGCCGCTGCTTTTGTCGCAAAACAGTAAGTCGTTTTGTACACCTGCGGCTTGGCAAATACTTCCTGAATCAATAACGCATACATTTTTAATGCAGTGATTGGATATTGAATCAAATACACCAACGCAAACAATGCGTTTTGCTGTTGCGCTAATATCGGTAATGCAACCGTGTGCGTTTGCTATACGGTTAGTGTCAGTAAGAGTGGGCGAACATTGATAAACGATGCTGTTGCCATTTTTGTATATGCTTGCAAAAAGCATTCCTGTACCATTTGTTGTAAGTGATTGCAGTTTTCCTGGCAAAGTCATACTGTCAGTTGCATCATTGGAACAAAAGTTGTGACGGTAAATAATTGATACTGTGTCGCTTGGATAGAATGTCGAGTACCATAGCGTACATGTTGCGGTATCAATCGCGGCAAGTTCGTGCCCAGTCATTAAGTTTGTACTCAAGGATATTGCAGCCCATTGTGCGGCTGCCGAGAAAACAAAAAAAGCGCTGCAATGCAGCACCAACAGAATACGTTTCATATCGGGTTAGTTTTTTTGGGTTTTTTAAAATACAGTTTCGCGGTTTATTGTAACACAAAATTAAATGTTACAACCGGCGCGGCCTGTAGTCTGCTGGTGCTTTCGCAAGTAGTTCTTCTATTTCTGCAACTGAAAGCAATCCTTGCTGCGCTCCAACATGCTGTACGACTGACATTGGGTTAATGGGTGCGCGAAGCAATGCTTCGACTGGCGTTTTGCCCATTGCTAAATACGCACTAAAGGTGCTGGCAAACGCATCACCACATCCGGTGCGCTCGACTGGTGGTGCAGGATCAGGATAAATTGGCATAAAATACAGTTCGTTTGTTTGTGTGTCAAACATTGATGCGCCATCAGGGCCATCGGTAACGCACACAATTTTTGCGCCGGTTGCAGCAAGGCCTTTAAGCAATACTGCATAGTCGCGGCTGTCGGTTTTTAATAACCCTTGCGCTTCTTCGACGTTTACCACGACCACTTCGCTTTTTTTATATAAGCCTGCAAGTCCATCAAGGCCAAGGCTTAGCTGGAAGGTGCCCGGCTGAAATACTAATTTGCTTTCGGGATGCGCCGATAAAAACCCAAGCAATGCGTCGTGATATGCTTCGGTGTGTGATGCGACCGAACTAAAATAGATCCATTGGGGGATGCGCTTTTTAAGGTTTGCGATTAAGTGAGCAAAATCGTAATGATACGCTTCGTGTCTAATTAAAATAGTGCGATCAGCTTCGTAGCTTAATACATAGTGCAAGTTGGTTATTTTGCCTTTTTCTTGCACGACAAAGTCGGTAAGTACTGATTCGCTTTGTAAATGCTGCAACGATTGCGCTCCAAGATCGTCGTCGCCAATATAAGTTACCAGCGCGCTGGTAAGGCCAAGGCGAGCGGCCGAAACCGATGCGTTTGCCGCGTTACCAACGGCAGGCAGTACTTGGTGGTCCTTGTAAGGAATCTTATCCCCAAAACGCATGCATAATTCGCATTCGTCGTGATTGAGTTTGCAGTGCACTGATGCGTCTTGTAAAAAAATAAAGTCATCAACAACCATTGCGCCAATAGCCAAAAAATTGATTGGTTTGGGTTTTCTAAAGTTAAACATGCCCATACTATACCGCGAAAATATGGCCTTGTGAACTTCTTTCTTAATCGGCTAATATTTAGTAGAATACAAACCAAGAATCCCTAAAATTTTGCGAGTCGTCAGAATATAGCTTTAAGTACCAAGGTAACACAACTGGTTGCCAACTGCCGACTCACAAAACTTTAGGAATTCTTATATTTTATGAAAACACTTAAAGAATATATTTCAGAATACGAATTGCGAAAAAAGGCGATTGGACATTTTAATGTGGCAACAATTGAGATGCTGCAAGGCGTTATTGCTGCAGCAAAAGAATTCTCGGCAGAAGTGGGCGAACAAGTGCCGGTTGTGATTGGCATGACCGAAAACGAGCGCGATGTGTTTGGCGTAAACGAAGCTGTCGAGATTATCAAGACCATGCGCGAGACCGAGGGGTATCCAGTATTTCTGAATGGTGACCATACGTATATTACCAACCGGGCGAATGAAGCGGTCGCTGCGCATTTTGACATGGTAATTATTGACAAAGCCGATAAAAGTTTTGAAGAAAATGTTATTGAAACCAAAAAGGTAGTTGATTTTAAAAAAGCCAATAATGCGCATGCATTGATCGAAGCCGAACTGGGGTTCATTGGGGTCGGCTCAAGCATTAAAGAAAGTTTGCCTGAAGGTGTATCAGAAGCAACAATGACCAAGCCCGAAGATGCACAAGCGTTTGTGCAGCAAACCGGCATCGACGTATTGGCGCCGTCGGTGGGGAACGTGCACGGCCTTATTAAAACCGGCAAGCCGCGGTTGCATCCTGAACGGGTAAAAGCAATACGCGCGGCATGCGGGATTCCGTTGGTATTGCATGGCGGCTCGGGTTCGACTGATGACGATTTTCGCGCGGTAATTCAAGCCGGTATTTCACTAATTCACATAAGTACTGAACTGCGCGTTGCATACCGAAGCGCACTTGAGCATTCACTTCAAACCAATGCCGAACTTGCACCATACAAATACATGAAAGAGCCGATGGAGGCTGTAAAAAAAGTAGCGTACGAACGGATCGCACTTTTTTACCATGGGTAATGTCTATAATTCAAAACAACTCTACCACTTATTGAAGCCTCGTATTGAAGGGGATGTCAGTATTGATGAAACCGATATCATATCGCACAGCAAAGATTGGAGTTTGTTTGCTGTGACGCCAAAAATAATTGTGTATCCAAAACACGCGGCCGACATTCAGGCTGTCGTGCTTTTTGTAAACGAGTATAAAAAAGATGACCCGACGCTTTCAATTACAGCGCGAAGCGCCGGAACCGACATGACCGGCGGACCTTTGAATGAATCGATTATTCTAGACGTTTCTCGCTATATGAACAAGCTTGTATCGATCGAATCAGATATTGATACTGGAACCGCACGCGTGCAACCTGGAATGTTTTATCGTGATTTTGAAAAGGAAACATTACGCAAAGGGTTAATTATGCCGTGTTATCCTGCAAGCCGCGAAATTGCGGCGGTAGGCGGCATGGTGGCCAATAACGGTGCCGGCGAAAAAACATTAAAGTATGGGCAAAATAAAGATTTTGTTACAAGCCTGCAAGTAGTGCTTGATAATGGCGAACTCTGCGAAATTAAGCCGATCAAATACAAAGAGCTTCAGCAAAAACTGTTGCTCACAACTCGCGAAGGCGAGCTGTATCGCGATGTGTGGACGATGATTGAAAATAATTGGGATGCTATTAAAAATGCAAAGCCAACGACATCGAAAAACTCGGCAGGGTATTTATTGTGGGAAGTGCTTCAATCACAGTCGCTCGCAAAATTCAAAGTAAGCCATGGGTATCTTGATCTTACTAAACTGTTTGTTGGTGCGCAGGGAACAACGGGTATCATTACCGAAATAACCTACAAACTGGTGTCGGTAAAACCGATGATGCATTCGCGGTTGGTTGTGTCATTTTTGAAAGACCTTGAAAAACTGCCGCAGGTGGTAAGTACGGTATTGCCGCACGACCCCGAAACGTTCGAAGTGTATGACGACAACACCTTTAAAATTGGCGTTAAATTTTTTGCCGACTTTTTAAAACACAAAGGCGTTTTTGGTGCGATTCGTTTTGGGCTTAGTTTTATTCCCGAACTAGTTATGGCGTTTCGCTTTGGTGTACCTAAACTTATTTTAATGGCCGAATTTGCCGGCGAAACCGAACAAATAGTTGTTGAAAAATGCAAAAAAGTCAGCAATGAAATTTCGGCACTTGGTATTAAAAATCGTATTACGCATTCGGCAGTAGATGCAGAAAAGTATTGGGAGTTTAGGCATGACAGTTTTAAGCTTTTGACCGAGCACTCAAAAAAAGGAAAGGACGGCTTGGGTACACGAACAGCGCCGTTTATTGACGATATTATTGTTGACCCAAAACATTTTCCGGAATTTCTGCCAAAACTCGACATGATATTAAAACCATACAATCTTTTATATACCGTTGCCGGGCATATTGGCGACGGCAATTTGCATATCATTCCGCTGATGGACATGCATGACGAAAAAAATAAGACTGCGGTTTTAGAACTGATGCCAAAAGTCTACGAACTGGTGCGCCAATATGGGGGATCAATCACTGCCGAACACAATGACGGAATCATCCGTACGCCGTACCTGTATTTGCAATTTTCGCCCGACATTATCGAACTGTTTAAAAAAACAAAAAACATCTTCGATCCGCACAATATCTTTAACCCAAATAAAAAAGTAGGAGGGACGGTAGAATATCTAAAAAAGCATTTCGCGCAATAAAAAAGACCCACCTTCGCGATGGGCCTTTATTTATTATTTGATATTGCTAAGGTGAAACAATAGTAATACTCATTGTTTCACCTTTATTTGCTTTGAGTGAAAATCGTTTACTTCCGTACTGTATTCCAACTGTGCAGGGCGGTAGCGTACCTTCTGAGATAGCAATAATAGTAAGCTTGTCTCCAGGAGATATGCTGAAATGTCGCGGTGCCCCTATTTCAAAAATTTCGGATGTCATATTTTGTGCACCTTCTGTTGTTATTTTTACTGAAATAGAATCACCATCAGCATGTTGGTCATCTTCAATATAGACTTCTGTCGGAGCATCGGCATACAAAGTGGCGGATGAGGTCGAGTGTACTTTTACATTGTCTTTGGCTGATGTTGCTGGTTGTTGGACTGTGTATGGATGATGCTTCGAAGCACCAAGTGATTTTTTTGCTGTTCCATTGTGACTATCACTGCTGCGTTTAATGGTCACTGGTCCGTATTTGCGGTACAGATTGGAACATGATCCAAGGCCGTCATCGCAATTATCCCATTGTTCGGTCGTCGCAGCAAATATTGGTGCGAAGTAGGTCACTTTTTTGAAAGGGTATTTTTTGTTCTGATTGTATTGTAGGTTATCATAGACGAATACTGTAAGTTGGCCACCAGGCATGATGCGGCTTCTCCCTGACCAAGTATCTGCCGTGTTGCCAAGGCTAATTGAGTCTTCCAGAAATCTTATAGGGGTATCGTATATGCTTTCGTAATAGTAACCGGTTGAGCGAAGTTCAAAAATAATCTGATATACCGTACCTGAAAAGCATTCGTAGAAATACGGATAATCATTTTTAATGTCGTCGGCATATGTTACCTTGCAGAAGTTCTTGAAGTAGGAGTTCGTTATATCAATCCCTGGTCGTGTTTCTTTGTAGGTGAAATAGCGAGGTAGTCCCAACACTGTCTTAAGAGCTAAACGTGAATTCTTTTCTAAGGCAGTAATAGATTCATCGGCCGATTGCTGATAGCCCTTGATTTGACCTATCAACTCTTCAGGCGTTGGTTGGGCGATTACATGTTTTATTGTGCAGATAAAGATCCATACGAGTAAAAAAGTAACATTTTTCATTTTATAAGTTTTGCAGATATTACAATATTTATAACATAAGTCAATATTTTAAATTGACGCCCGGAGTTACTTATTTTTTGCTCAAAAAATATAGGAAAAGTACTCTCTCTGTGCTATAATCGCCCCATGCCAAAAAAACCAGAAAGTGCATATACAGCCGATGATATTTCGGTACTCGAGGGTCTTGAGCCCGTTCGTAAGCGACCCGGAATGTACATCGGTTCAACGGGGCCCGATGGTCTTCATCACTTAATCAAAGAAATTTTCGATAACTCGCGCGACGAAGCGATGGCGGGTTATTGTGATCATATTGAAATCGCACTGTTGCCTGATGGATCGGTGCGCGTTGCCGACAACGGCCGCGGTATTCCGGTTGACCTTCATAAGCAAACAAAAGTGTCAGCGCTTGAAACCATCATGACGACACTGCATGCCGGCGGTAAGTTTGGCGGTAAAGACAAAGGGTATGTAGTGTCGGGCGGTTTGCACGGCGTGGGTGCTTCGGTAGTAAACGCGCTTTCAACACTTACGCGCGTGGTGGTTCATCGCGATGGGGGAATCCATGTGCAAGAATACGAACGGGGAAAAAGAAAAGCAGCTGTCAAGAAAATCGGAAAGTCTGATTTGCATGGAACCATTGTAACTTTTAGCGCTGACCCGCAAATCTTTACCGAAATTAAATACAGCTGGACACGCATTGTTGCGCACTATCGCGAGCAGGCCTATTTGGTGCCAAAGCTACGCGTAACGCTTATTGATGCGCGCGAATATGACGGTAAGCTTGATGCTGATGATGCTTACTATTTGCACGACGAAATGCTTTCGGTTCCGTCGATGACGTTTTACTTTGAAGGCGGCATTAAGTCATTGGTTGAGCACTACAGCATTGGGCAAAAGCCGATTCATAAAAATATTTTCTACACTGCGCAAGAACAAGGCGATATGCTAATCGAAGTATCGCTTCGCTATGTCGATGACATCGGCACAAAGATTATTGGCTTTGCGAACAATATCTCGACTCCTGGCGGTGGTATGCACGTGACTGGTTTTAAAACAGCGCTGACGCGTCAGTTAAATAACTACAATAAGGCAAACAAGGTGTTAAAAGATGCCGACAGTGGCATTACCGGTGACGACGTAATTGAAGGATTGGTTTCGGTGGTGTCGATTAAGATGCCTGAAATCCAATTTGAAGGACAGACAAAAGATAAATTGGGTAGTCCTGAAGCGCGTGGAGCCGTTGAAACGACATTCGGCGAAGCGTTTGCACAATTTCTGGAAGAGAATCCTGAAGATGCAAAAATCATGCTTAACAAAGCAGCGCTGGCCCTTCGCGCGCGAAATGCGGCTAAGGCGGCAAAGGATTCGATTTTACGAAAAGGCGCACTTGAAGGCTTTACGCTTCCAGGTAAATTGGCCGATTGCCAGACAAAGTTGGCTGAAGAAGGCGAACTGTTTATTGTAGAGGGAGACTCGGCGGGTGGATCAGGTAAGCAAGGTCGCGACCGGCGCATCCAGGCGATTTTGCCTTTGCGCGGTAAAATTTTAAACGTAGAAAAGGCTCGGCTTGATAAGATTTTGGCAAACAACGAAGTAAAGTCGCTTATCATTGCCCTGGGTACTTCTATTGGCGAAACGTTTGATATTTCGAAACTGCGATACCATAAAATTATTATCGCAACGGATGCCGACGTGGACGGTGCGCACATCCGTACGCTTATTTTGACGTTGTTCTACCGATTTTTGCGACCAGTCATCGAGGTAGGGCACATGTTTATTGCGCAGCCACCTTTATATAAGATCAAAAAGGGAAAAGAAGTTGCATACGCCTTTAGTGACGATGAAAAAGCTGCGGTGCTAAAGTCGTGGGGCGTAAAGGATGCCGAAATCGAGGAAGAAGCCGAATCGGGCGACCCTTCGACAGGCTCAGGGCAAGACAGTGAAGAAGAGGAAACAGCTACGAAGAAATCTGCCAAAGTTCATGTTCAGCGATATAAAGGTCTTGGAGAAATGAATCCTGAAGAATTGTGGGAAACAACCATGGACCCTGACCGGCGCACGCTTAAGCGCGTGACGATCGAAGATGCTGCCGAAGCTGACCGTATGTTTGATATTTTGATGGGTTCTGATGTTGCGTCACGCAAATCGTTCATCCAAGGAAACGCTAAAACCGCGCAACTTGATATTTAATTATTTGTTATGAAACAAAAACTCGCGATCGTTACCGGCAATCCGTTAAAGTTTCGCGAACTGTCGGCCGTGCTTTCGCCGTATTTTGATTGCGAGCAAAAGGTTTTCGAAAAGTATATTGAGATTCAGGGAACTCCCGACGAGATTATTTTACATAAATTAACGACTGCATATAAAACATTTAATCAGCCGGTATTAGTAGATGATACGTCGGTTGAAATTGAGCAGTTAAACGGATTTCCGGGCGCGTATATGAAAGACTTTTCAAAGGCGCTTACGATCGAGGGAATCGGAAAGCAATTTCAGGGGTCTGGAATGAAAGTGATTGCGCTTATTGGGCTTATGCGCAGCGAAGGCGACTCAGTGATTGCAAAAGGTGAAATAGATGGAAAAGTTGTACAGGCAACGTGCCCATGCGAAAAAGGGGATTTGGATTTTGATATCATTTTTTATGTTCCTGAAAAACAAAAGACATATGCTGAAATGTCAGTCGACGAAAAAAATACCATTTCGCACCGCGGAAAGGCAATTCGTGATTTGCTGAGCAGGATTACACCTGCTTCGGCTTAATGCTTTTTTGCTTACGGCCGTCGGACTTTTTACTTTCAACTTTATTATCCTTCCGAAGTTCTTCGTCCAACTGTTTCGAGCGCTGCCAGGCTAGCTCGTAGATCTTTTTCATGGCGTCCGAAATTTCCTTGCTGGTGATGATGATACCCATCTTCTCACGCCAAGACGCAATCATCACTTTATCGTCATAAATATTTATCTCGGGCGAAAAGTAATATTTATCGGCCGGCACTAATGCGGTCATACGCATTTCATCGGCATCTTTTGCGGCTCGGTCGCGGCCGATTTGCGTGTCCGGTACGATGGCACGGATGAAGATCCCGTTTCCGGCTCGGCGCTTATAGTATTCAGGGAAATAGTGGGGAAGCCCGCGGTGCATGTCGTCAACCGTCGCAAACGCGCGGATTGGTTCAGTCGATGTAAGAGTATCTTCGTACGCCTTTTCCATTCCTCCCGCGCCTTCGAAAAAGACAACCTTCGGGCGGTCGGATTTATGGAACATTGCTTCAAGGCGGGGGACAAGATCTTTCGCCGATTTCTTTTTCTCTTCGATCTTTGCTTGTTCGTGGAATAAATAATCAACTATGCGTTCGGGCGCAAGTGCTTCATATTCTTGTTTTGGTTCGTATCCTGAAACTGCCACCAGGCCTTTTTCAGTTAGTGTACTTAAAATGTCGTAAGTGGTGGTTCGGTTAATAACCGCACGCGAAGCAATCTTCGTTACATTGCCGCGACCCAAATCTAAAAGGGCAATATATACTTTTGCTTCTTTGCTTGAAAGTCCAAGTTTTTCAATATCTTTTTCGAGTTCCTGAAATTCTTTTTTCATTTGACGTTGCAGTTAAAAGGGTATTTTGTGTCAAAATCTTTCGACAAGAATAATAATATAAAAAATATATTGAAATTGCAAGTACTTTTAAATATAAAATTGCGGAAAAAGTTTGACAATATGAATCACCCGCATATACTTACGCCTATGGAACAGAAACATTGCCTTCAGTGCAAGAAAATTTTCACTCTCAATGATAATGACTTAGCTTTTGCAAATAGGATGAAGTCGCCTGCGCCAAATTATTGTCCCGACTGCCGCGTGATGCGCCGGTTGTGCCATCGTAATGAACGAACATTGTATAAACGAAAATGCGATAAGACGGGATATAACATTATTTCGATCTATCCCGAAAATACCCCGTGGCCGGTATATCGAGCTGATGAATGGTGGGGCGATAGTTGGGATGCCAAAAATTATGCGCAAGACTACGATCCGTCTCGGCCATTTTTTGAGCAGTGGATTGAATTGCGAAATAAAGTTCCGCGTATTGCACTGCTGGCAATCAACAGTGTTAATTGTGAATTTACAAATAACACCGAAGACAGCAAAAACTGCTATCTTATTTTTGCGGCACAGCTTAATGAAGACTGCATGTACGGCCGCCTGATTTATCGCTGCAAAAATACGCTTGATTCGTCGTTTGCGCAGGATTCTGAATTGCTCTACGAATGCGTGGATGTGCGCCAATGTTTCCGGACCATGTTTTCGGAACGATGCGAAGCATCATCGGATTTGCTGTTTTGCTTTGATTGCAAAGACTGCCAAAACTGCATTCTTTCGACGAATCTTCGCCATAAAAAGTATTACATCGAAAACCAACAGTACACAAAAGAAGAATACGAAAAACGTAAAAATGAAATCCTTGCGTCATACTCTTCTATACAGGAAGCCAAGAAAAAGTTTTTAGAGCTGCGCAGTAATGCCATTGTGAAATATGCATCGATGACTAAATGCAAAAATGCGACGGGAGATTATTTATATAATTGCCACGACGTATATCAGTCATTTGATGCCGAAAGCTGCAAAAATTGCAGTTATGTTGCCGATGCCGAAGGATGTATCGACTGCGCTGATTTGAATAATACCTACTACAAACCTGAACTGTGTTATGACACAATGGGAATTTTGCAGAACTTCAACACAAAGCATTCGACCTACATCATGTGGGGAACCAACATCGAATATTCGGACAGCCTTCATAACTGCAATGACTGCTTCGGATGCGTCGGGCTTAAAAAAGCTTCATATTGTATTTTGAATAAACAGTATACGAAAGAGGAATACGAAATACTAAAAGCAAAAATCATTGAAGACATGAAAGCGCAAGGCGTATACGGGGATTTTTTGCCTCCCCATACGAGCCCATTTGGATATAATGAAACGCTTGCGAAAGACTTTTATCCGCTTTCAGAAACCGAAGCAAAAACTGCAGAATATCTGTGGCAAGATCAGGCGACCGGGATATTTGGAAAAGAAACGATTGCGCTTAAGGATATGCCTGAAACTATCGAGGAAGTTGATGACAGTATCATTAATGCTATTTTGGTCGATGAAGCAACAGGCCAGAATTTTCGTATCACAGCAGGCGAGCTTGAATTTTATCGCCGTATGCATTTGCCGCTTCCGCACCGGAGTTTCGAGACTCGCCATCAAGACCGCATGGCACGACGCAATCCTCGCAAGTTATGGAAACGAACAACGGCTGACGGGGTAGAAGTTGAGACTACGTATGCACCTGACAGAAAAGAAAAAATACTTTCTGAAGCCGGGTATCAACAGGCGGTAGAATAATTTTACAAACAAAAAGGCCTGCTTAGTGCAGGTCTTTTTTATTTGGGCAATTTAGGGGTTAATTTCTATAATCTCGCCGTAAGTGTTTTTGTTTTTTCTAAGAGCAACTTTTGCCCTGTAAGGTGGTGTCCAATGAAGTGTTTTTTTATTTCCATATACTATGCTGGTTGTGCCATCTTTTCGGATTGCGCGGTATGATTCGCTAAGATTATTGGGGATTTTATTAGTATCTATTTCATCGGTACCGTGTGCTAATATAGTAACTTCTTCTATGTCATAGTTGATATGCAGATATGCCCACGGAAATATATATACAGGCAATGTAAAAGCTAGTACTCCTGCAATAAACATATAAAAGAACTTTTTATTATGTGTTGTTATTTGTTTTGCATGTGCCTCTTTCCATAATTTTTTGTCATTATGCTGACGATAAGTCCCGCGGGACTGTTTTGACGTACTTTTCCCTCCGTACATTCTTCTTTGTCCCATGATTGTTTTTTTATTCGAGATTACTGTCAATTTACAATTTGTCAAATAACAGCTATTGAACAACGAGCTTTAAAGCATGATGCAGTATTGGCGTGTTGAATAATCGTGCCTGCGACTATATACTATTACAATGCTGGAAAGATTACCGAAACGCATTAAGCATGCTGCTGTAGCAGGGGCGGCTCTGATCGCGCACACTTTTTCGGCAAATGCCCAGAATGTCGAAAAACATGTTGAAAATAAAATAGGAGATGGGCCATATATAACATATTCTAAAACTGCCGATGGTAACGAGCGGTTTGTATACAATCCTTCGATGTATAACATCAAGCGCGAAAACGCCGATTCGAGCGTACACTATTTGGTTGGTGCTACAGAATCTCCTTTTTTAACTCTTGAGGAAATGAAAGAAAAAACCGAAGTTCCTAAACACCTTACCGAGACTGATTTTTTTACAAACTACATCAATACGAAATTTGAGACGCCAAAAGTGAATCATGACGAGAAGACCGGTAATGCGTATTTTGACTACCTTTCGGTTGATCCTCGCCTGCAGGGGGTTCCATTCGAGGGTGATAAGCACTGGAACATCCAGCGTTTTCTAGTACAGCCGCATTTCAATAATTTTCCAATTGAAGCCGAAGAAGGTCAGCGCAATGCAACATATGACATGTACAAATATTTTCTGTATACCGAAAAAGGTGATCGTGATACTGCATGGAAAAAAGCAACTGAGTTTATCGAACGGGAAGTGGCGCCTATCATAAATAGTAAATATTTTGCATGGGCTAAAGAAAATTATCCTATATTGAACTGGCGTCCTGGCTCGGGTGACTCGCGTTTTTTAAATGCAGACCATACCCTTTTCGAGGGTACTGATCATGGCGAGCATTTCGCACTTGAGGATAACTCGACCGATTTACCTAATATTATTTTGGCTCATAATAAAAAAGTGCTTGATGGTGAAATAAAAGGCCCGCTCTATACCAAGCAGGCCATCATTGATTTGTTGATTGACTACAATATTGTGTATCGTAAAAAGACACCGCAAGAAGCTCTTGATATTGCAACGTATGCTGTTGAATCGGCTGAAAAAAAATATCGGGACGAGGAAAGTGCATACTTGGCAAGGCCGCTGGTAGAAAAGGATACGGTAATTTCCATGCCGGACTTTCCGCCTGATTTCAGTAGTTGGGATGAAGAACTTCAGTTTATGTGGCTCAATGATCCTGCCAATAAAGATAAGCTTGGGAAAATAGAGCGAAAATTTACCGAGCAAGATCGGCAAAAAGCGCTGAATGGTCTTAAAAACTTCAGATTCCTTGAACACTAAATTGCTTTTCTTGTCGATTGTTTGGTTCCGCACCACGGGCAAAACCATTCTTTTTCTAATACATTTGCTGCAATTGATGGGTCGCCAATGGACCACCATTTATTGCAACTTCCGCAGCGAAAATGATGTAGATGTTCAACAGAAACTGTCCCGGCAACTTTAGGCTCGGTCTTTGATTTCTCGTCCGACATGGTCTAAAAACGCATCAATAGTCATTTCGATCTTTTCTCCGTTTCGCTTTTCAATTGTTAAGTTTCCACTTTGCGCTTCTTTGTCACCTAGCACAATTACATACGGAGTATGCACCGCTTTTGCGGCATGGATGCGTTTTCCAAGACTATCACCGGTTGCGTGGATTTCGGTTCGAATCATTTGTGCGCGTAGTTTTTGTTCAAGATCTTTTGCGGCACTTTCGTGTACGTCTTTAACCGGAACGATCGCAACTTGTACGGGCGAAAGCCAAGTAGGAAAGATACCCGCGTAATGTTCGATCAAAAATCCGATAAAACGTTCGTGGGTTCCCAGTGGTGCACGGTGAATACATAAAGGCGTTTCTTCTTTTCCTTCTTTTGAAGTGTAAGTAAGACCAAATCGTTTTGGAACGGCAAAGTCTACCTGGTTGGTTGCCAGCGAGAATTCGCGCCCGATTGCACTCCAAACTTGTACGTCAATTTTTGGACCATAGAAGGCTCCTTCTCCGGGTACTTCAACGTAAGGAATGTTTGATTCGATAAGAACGTTTCGCACCATGTCCTCGGTTTTTTTCCAAAGTTCGGGTTCATTTACATACTTCTCGCCAAGCTTCTTTGGGTCATGAGTAGAGAATCGCATGACATATTTTTCTACGCCAAAGATTTTAAAATACTTTAGGTACATGTCGTTCACGGCTCGGAATTCATCGGCAAATTGTTCTTCGGTACAATAAATATGCGCATCGTTTTGGCACAGCGCACGCACGCGCATGATTCCAAAAAGTTCACCTGATTTTTCGTGGCGATACACAGTACCGTGTTCAGCTAATCGTACCGGAAGATCTTTATAGCTGTGAGTCTCGGCATTAAATATTGCGTGGTGGTGAGGGCAGTTCATTGACTTTAAGTAATACTTGCCGCCTTCATATTCCATTGGTGGGTACATTGATTCTTCATAGTACGGCAAGTGTCCTGACGTTAAGTACATTTCATCTTTTGCAATATGCGGAGTGCGTACTCGGTGATAGTGTCCGGCAAATTCGGTTTCTTTTGCCAGCTTTTCAAGTTCTTCAACGATCGCTCCTCCGTTAGGCATCCACAATGGAAGCCCCGGGCCAACATAATCCGAGAACGTGAAGATGTTCATTTCTTTTCCAAGCTTTCGGTGATCGCGTTTTTTTGCTTCTTCTTGCTGCATAATATATGCATCCAATTCTTCTTTCGTATCAAATGCCAAACCGTAAATGCGGGTAAGCATTTTATTATCTTCACTTCCGCGCCAGTATGCGCCCGCAATGCGTTCAAGCTTAAACGAATCGGCCGCAATTTCTTTTGCAGGATTTTCGCTATGTCCGCCGCGGCACAAATCGGTAAAGCCGCCACAGGTATAGACGGTGATTTTTTCTCCGCGGTCAGCGATTTCGTTAATCAATTCCAATTTATATTCGTTACCTTTAAAAATTTCGGATGCCTCGTCTTTTGAAACTTCTTTGTGGGTGAATTCGCTCCAGCTTGGCAGATTTTTTTTCATCGCCGCTTCAAACTTTTCAAGGTCGGCATCAGTTGCTTTGTCGGCACCAAAATCAATATCGTAATAAAATCCGTTATCAACAGCTGGGCCAAGGGTAAGCTTTGCGTTGGGGTACGATTCTAAAACTGCCTGTGCTAAAAGATGGGCAAGGGTGTGGCGTTTTGCCGATAACATAGTGTTTTCCATATTTAGTGAATATATCACAAAAATAAAAATACTCTACTTTATAGTTGCTTTTTAAGCACGGTTCGTGTCTAATACATGCAAGTTGGATGTTTTATCTTTTTGTTAACCTATTTAAAAGCAAACGCTTATGGTTACCTCACGTTTTATGCACTTTTTCCAGCCCTTTCTTGTTTTATCAGCAGCAAGTCTTATTGGGGCAATCATCACTTTTGGCACTGGTTGCGCAAAAGGGATTGAGCTATCTTCTGCATATTGGCTTCTTCCGGCAGGACTTCTGTTTTTAACCGCTTTTGCTTTCATTATTTGGAGCTCCGAAAAGGCGGGCCGTATCTGCGAGGAAAAAGCAGACCAAAAAGCAGAATAACCGGTGCAAAAGCACCCAAACAAAGCCCTTATGCATAAGCAGAGGGCTTTTGTTTTGGGCCAAAAACCATTGACAAATCATAAAAAATCAATAGTATGGTGGGGCTGGTGTAGATCCACAGTTCTCTTTGGGATATGGGCCAATTGGCCGATTTTTCGAACAGTATTATGTGATATCGCGCCGGCGGTCGTCTTATTAACTTTATTTAGACTTTTTTACCTATGGCAAAAACGTCAGTTCTTGCGCGTAATGCAAAGCGAGCTCGCCTTGCAGAAAAATACGCAGCAAAACGAAAAGCCCTAAAAGAAGCAGGGGATTTTGAGGCATTGCAAAGCTTGCCTAAAAACGCTTCTCCGGTTCGTGTTACGAACCGCTGCTTTGCAACTGGTCGACGACGCGGCTACATGCGAGACTTTGGTCTTTCACGTATCAAGTTCCGCGAATTAGCTCGCGAAGGAAAGCTTCCGGGAGTACGTAAATCAAGCTGGTAGTTCGCTTGAGCTCACTATAAAAATACTATGGACACTATAAGCAACATGCTGATTTCGCTAAAGAATGGCGGAAACGCAAAGAAGCCGTTGGTTTCGGTGCCGTTTTCGAACATCAAAGTCGAGATCGCCAAAAAACTTCTTTCGTGCGGCTACATCGCTTCGTACGACAAGCAGTCACGAAAGCACGGTGCGTTTATTGATATGACGTTAGTCTACGATGTCGCGGGCAACGCGGCCATTCATGACGTGAAGCGCGTATCAAAACCATCGAAGCGCGTATATACAACCGTTAAGGAACTTAAGCCATTTCGCAATGGTAATGGGCAGATCATCCTTTCGACGCCGAAGGGGATCATGACAGACGAGGAGGCAAAGAAGGCGTTGGTCGGCGGCGAAGTATTATTCACTATCTGGTAATAACTATATGAGCCGTCTAGCTAAAAAACCAATCGTTATTCCTGCGGGAGTAACTGTTACAAATACTTCGGGCACCGTGACCGTAAAAGGTCCTAAGGGCGAATTGTCATTTAAGGTTCATCCGGCAATTACTGTCGAGACAACCGCTGAAGGCATTGTCGTTACCCAGGCCGAAACGACTCGCCTTGCACAGGCGTTACTTGGGACAACCGCTGCGCACATGCGCAATATGGTTGCCGGTGTCGTAACTCCGTTTG
Organism: uncultured Candidatus Saccharibacteria bacterium; assembly: GCA_964464735.1. Lineage (GTDB taxonomy): Bacteria > Patescibacteriota > Minisyncoccia > Phycocordibacterales > UBA1006 > CAYXKF01. The sequence continues at coordinate 32,342 of CAYXKF010000007.1, forward strand.
AAAAAAAGCTGATGCTTGAAGGAGTCGGATACCGTATTGCGGTTGCCGGCAAGAACCTTGAAATGTCGCTTGGATTCTCGCATCCGGTAAAGGTTGAGATCCCTGAAGGTGTTACTGTTACATCAGACAAAAATGTTACTACTTTTACTAGCCCTAATAAAGAACTGGTTGGCCAGTTTGCTGCGTACGTTCGTTCGCTAAAAAAGCCTGAACCTTACAAGGGTAAGGGATTCCGCTATGACACCGAAACGATCCGCCGCAAGCAAGGTAAGCGTTCTGTATAATCGCGTATGAAATCGATCACTTCTCAAAAACAAACAAAACGCGCGCGCTTGCACAAGCGCATCCGATCGCGCATCAGCGGTACTGCAGCAACTCCACGCCTTGCGGTATTTCGCTCGAACCAATTCATCTATGCACAGGTTATCGATGACACTTCAGGAAAAACTCTTGCAAGCGCATCTGATATCAAGGCAACTGCAGGTACTAAAACCGAACGCGCACAAGCGATTGGTAAAGATATCGCCGCTGCCGCAAAAAAAGCTGGCATCACGAAGGTGGTGTTTGACCGCGGTGGATTCAAATATACTGGTCGAATTAAGATGCTTGCTGACGCTGCACGCGAAGCAGGACTTACTTTCTAATTATTGAACTTATGGAACAAGAAAAGACACAAACACAAACTCAAGCGCAGCCTCAATCAGGCGCACCAGCGCGCTCGTACCAAGGTGGCGGCAATCGTCGTCCTGGTCCTGGTGGATATCGTGGTGGGTCAGCCGGGGGTCCTCGTGGACCTCGCCGAGGTGGACCGCGTGGCGAAAAACCTCGCAGCGAATTTGACCAAAAGACATTGGTGGTACGCCGCGTAACTCGTGTGGTTGCCGGTGGACGCCGCTTTGCATTTAGCGTTGCGGTGGTAACAGGAAATAAAAAAGGATCAGTCGGCGTCGGTATTGGAAAGGCAGGCGATACATCGCAAGCGATCCAAAAGGCACTTGCTGATGCTAAAAAAAGCATGATCACGTTGAATCTTACGAAAACCCATTCGATCACCGGACCAGGCGAAGCTAAAAACAGCTCGGCTCGCGTCATGGTATTCCCAAACAAGGGACGCGGATTGGTTGCTGGATCAGCGGTGCGTACTGTACTTGAACTGGCAGGCGTAAAGGATGTTACAGCAAAAGTAACGTCTCCTTCAAAAAACAAACTTAACATCGCACGTGCAGCAATTGACGCATTGCGTCCGTTCGCACGCAAAGGGGCAGCTATTGTCGAAGCTCCCGCACCTGAAGCGAAACAATAATTTTTCGGCTTATGATCATCAATAATCTAAAACGAAAGACCCCGTACAAAAAACACAAAAGTGTTGGACGTGGCGGACCTAAAGGTAAAAACGCCGGACGCGGTAATAAGGGTCAAAAGTCACGCGCGGGTCACCGCATGCGACCTGAAGTGCGCGACATCATCAAAAAGATTCCAAAGTTGCGTGGACATGGTAAAAACCGCGCCCGCACGGTAGTTGCGCGCATTTATAACCCAGTCATCAATGTTGCGGTAATCGAAAAGCATTTTGCAAACGGTGATACAGTTAACATCGCAGCATTGGTTGCTAAAAAATTGGTTTCGCACACTCAGGCGCGCCAAAACGGCGTAAAGATCTTGGGTGATGGCGCACTGACCAAAAAAGTCACGATTGTCGGCTGTACGCTTTCAAAATCTGCACGCGAAAAAATCGAAAAGGCGGGCGGAACGGTATCAGCTTAATCCAATTATATGAAGCACTTTTTTGAAAAGGTAAAAATCATCTTCAAGGACTCGTCGCTGCTAAAGCGCATCTTGTTTGTCTTGGGTATCCTGGTAGTGTTTCGTTTTTTGGCGGCTATTCCGGTGCCGGGTATTAACCCAGTCGCACTTGAACAGTTTTTGCAGCAAAACCAATTCTTCGGACTTCTTAATATTTTCTCGGGAGGCGGCTTAAGCCAGCTTTCGCTGATCATGTTGGGCGTGGGACCATTCATTACTACCTCGATTATCCTGCAGCTGCTGACCGTATTGGTTCCAAAGCTTAAGGATATGTACCACGAACAAGGCGAAGCCGGACGCAAAAAGTTCTATCAGTATTCTCGCTACTTGACGATTCCCGTTGCAGCATTGCAAGCGGTAGGGCTTTTGTTGGTCTTTTCGCGCCAAGGCATTTTGCCAGGCATTTCGTCAGCGGCATTCATCGTCAGTGTTATTAGTGTCGTTGCTGGATCGGTCTTTCTGACTTGGATCGGCGAATTGGTAACCGAATTCGGATTGGGTAACGGAGTATCAGTGATCATCTTTGCGGGTATCGTTGTGGGTATCCCTAAGGTAATTTCACAGATCGGATTTTCGTTCACGCCAGCCGATGTGCCAATGTATATCGCGATTCTTATTGCAGCGTTGATCATCATTGCCGGCGTCGTCGCGATGACCGAGGCGGAGCGCATTATTCCAGTGCATTACGCCAAGCAATCGCGCGGCGGCAATGTCTACGGTGGCGTTTCGACTCACATTCCACTTAAGATCAATCAGGCCGGAGTAATGCCAATTATCTTCGCACTTTCGATCCTGTTGTTCCCGCAAATGCTTGCAAACTTTTTTGCAAACTCGCCGGGATTCATGGGTAATGTTGCAAGCGCATTGCAGGCATTCGTCAGCAACCAATGGTTGTATGGCGCTGCATACTTTGTCCTTACGGTGGCGTTCACGTACTTTTATAGTGCGATTACCTTCGATGCGCACGCTATGGCTTCGAACCTGCACAAGAACGGTGCGTTTATTCCAGGCACGCGCCCAGGAGAAAACACTGAAGACTACCTGCATAAAATTGTACTGCGCCTGACATTTGTTGGCGGTATGTTTTTGGGAATCATCGCTTTGATCCCAATTATTTTGCAGGGTATTTCAGGCATCTCGGGCCTTACACTTGGCGGTACATCGATCTTGATCGTTGTCGGAGTAGTCCTTGAAATGATGAAACGGCTTGACGCGCAGGTCGCGATGCGCCAATATTAGGGCATCTATGGAAGCATCAAGCGCACGGACAATCATTGTCATGGGCCCGCAAGGGTCGGGTAAGGGTACCCAGCTTTCGCTTCTCAAAAATTATTTCTCACAAAACGTTACGGGAGCCGTCTTTCAGTTTTCAACTGGGGACGGCTTTCGTGCGTTATTAAAAGAATCGACTTATACTGCAACCCAGGCATCCGACTATTATCATGCCGGAAAACTACAACCTTTATTTTTGACCGTCACGATGTGGGGAAAGGCATTTATGGACATGCTTGAAAAAGGGCAGCATGTGTTCATTGATGGTTATCCTCGCACCGCGCTTGAAGCTCAAGTGTTGGACACTGCATTTGATTTTTACGACCGCCAACAGGTTGATGTGCTGTTTTTTGACGTACCGCAATCGCAAGTAATCGAGCGGATGAAAGCACGCGCCCGTGCTGACGATACTGACGAAGCTATCGCCGAGCGCTTGGCGTACTACAATAAATACACGGTGCCGGTGTTTGAATACTATAAAGACAATGCGCGATATGTAATTCATACTATTGATGCCAGCCGGTCGATTGATGAAATCCATGCTGATGTTCTTAAGGCGCTTACGCTTGCATAACTATGGAACCAAACCGAACCATTGTCATATCGCTTGGCGGATCGATGATCGTACCCGAAGAAATCGACGTTAATTTCGTTCGTACTTTTAGTGCCTTAATTCGATCGTATGTTGCACGAGGATACCGCTTTGCCATTATTACTGGTGGCGGAAAGGTGTGTCGCAAATACCAACAATCACTAGCTGAACTTCGCTCGACGACCAATATCGATTTAGATTGGATGGGAATCCACGTAACACGATTGAACGCGCAATTTGTCCGTATGGTGCTTGAAGACATTGCACATCCTGATATCATTTTGGATCCAACCGAACTTGTCCAGACAACTGCGCCTGTCATTATTGGTGCTGGCTGGAAACCGGGCTGGAGTACCGACTATGATGCGGTCAGTTTTGCTACGACCATCAACGCCGATTCGGTTATCAACATTTCAAATGTCGAATACGTGTATACGGCTGATCCAAAGACAAATCCTGATGCAATAAAACTAACTGACGTTAGTTGGGGTGAGTTTCGCAAATTGATTCCTGAGACCTGGGAGTCGGGCGCAAACGTGCCGTTTGACCCGATCGCATCAAAGCTTGCCGACGAAAAAAATATCTCGGTAGTATTTATGAGCGGCAAAAATTTAACTAATTTGGAACAGTATTTACAAGGCCAAAAGTTCGAAGGTACGGTTATCCATAACTAGTATGGCGATTCGGTTAAAATCCAAAGAAGAAGTCCAGATTATGCGCGAAGGCGGGCAGCGCTTAGCTGTGTTGGTTGATATGCTTGCAAAAAAGGTAGCACCAGGTGTTACGCCTGCACAACTAAACCAAATTGCCGAAGCGTGGATTGCCGAATTGGGCGACAAGGCTGCATTTAAAGATTATTCGCCTGAAGGCTCATCGTACCCGTATCCAGCATCGGTCTGTATTTCGGTCAATGACGAAATCGTGCATGGTATTCCTGGCGACAAACCGCTCAAGCAAGGCGATGTTGTTTCGATTGACTGCGGTATCGTACACAAAGGTATGTTTACCGACCATGCGGTCACGGTTGGCGTTGGTGCTATTTCTGAAAAAGCGCAAAAGTTGCTTTGGGATACCAAAGAGGCACTGATGGTGGGGATCGAAGCCGCACAAGCGGGAAATACTGTGGGCGACATTGGTTATGCGATTGAACAATTTGTAAACAAACGATACGGAATCGTTAAAGGCCTTTCGGGCCATGGTGTTGGGTTTGCTGTTCACGAAGATCCGTTTGTTCCAAACTATGGTAAAAAAGGAAAGGGTGACGTACTGGTTGAAGGCATGGTGATTGCGATCGAGCCGATGCTTACGCTTGGTTCGGCTGATATGAAAATACTTGATGACGATTACACCTATGCAACGACCGACGGCAGTATTGCCGCGCACTTTGAGCATACGGTTGCGATTACGAAAGAAGGACCGATTATTTTGACTGAACTTTAAACAAGAAACATTTTATTGAATTCTTGTATGGGGATGAAACCCTTTTTTATTTGAAAAGGGGGTTTTCCCGTTTTCAAAAAATCATTTACGCGGTCGTTATTTATTTTTCCATCCTTGGTTATAAATTGTCCCCAAAAACTGCCGGCCTGGAATTCAGGAGTATTGTTTTTAAGTAGGTGGAACCTCAGTGGTTTTGCCGCAGGGCTATCCAGTAACCACGATTCAGCGACGATCCCTTTTACTTCGGGATGACGGACAGATAAGTCCGCTGCAAGTTTTTTTAAGGCGTCAAAAGTTGTCGCCATAACACTGTCTTGTGCAGATGTTTTCTCCTTAAAAAATAATGCGAAATGTAGTCGCGCCACGGATGCATTTTCCGTAATGCCGTATTCGGACATTTTTGCGGAATGCGCGCCAAAACGAAGAATGTCGTAACTTATTGGGCCAAACTTCCGAAAGCGTTCTTTGTGGCGCTTGGCAGCCAATTTTTCAGCATACACCATAAATTGGTTTTTGATTGACCGTGGAAGTTGCTGTGCATGGCGGTTGATGGTTTGGTATGCACTATCAAGCCATGTATTAATGTTTGTCTTTAACAACCGATTTCCTCCCATTGATTCGTATGATTTAAAAATATCCTTAAATATCGCGTCTTCGTAAGACGCAAAATCCGTATCATGTTTTTTATATTCCTCGATTTCATATGGGCGCGAAAATGTAAGCGGGGATCCTATTTTTGCAGCGTAGGACATGTATATTTCAAGACCGATATTCGAATATGTCTTTAAGGTATTCTTGAATGCCGATAAACCTTTTTCAGTATTAAAAACTGAGCCGGCATTTTCCTCTTTTTGGATTATGGGCGTCTTGCCTTCGTAGACGCGAAGGCAATAAAACATTTGAATGCCGGACAAATGCGCAAAAAGCATTTCTTCCTGTTCTTCAAGTGATTTTGGATTATTCTTTATGGTGACGCGTTCGTGGGGCATGCGAAAAGTGTACCATAGTTTAAAGGTGGGTGGGGAAAACTTATATGCGTGTTAAATAGTAACGGATTTTAGTCTATTGCATCGCCCTGTAGGCATGCAATAATGGATATAAGCTACTTCAAAGCCTGCATGGCTTTAAAACAAAAAGTATACGGGAGCCACTCATGCCTTGCGTCCGTGGATTCAAGCTGCGGCACCCACCTTAATTGCACGTTAAGGCCCATGTATATTCGCTTTGAGTAGCATTCAAAATACCTGCCAATTGTGGCGGGTTTTTTGATACAAAAAATTTCGCGCATTAAAACCAATATGATATAATTATGACATGCAGGACAATCCTACGATCACTTTTTGCGGCGGTACTCATAGTGTTACCGGCGCAAACTTTTTAATTACCAACAAGGGCGAAAAAATAATGGTTGATTGTGGGTTGTTTCAGGGAACAGACGACCAGGAGTTGCTGAATTACGAACCATTTCCTTTTAATCCAAAAGATATCCATTATCTTGTCGTCACGCACGCGCACGAAGACCACATTGGGCGAATTCCCAAGTTGGTAAAAGAAGGTTTTCAGGGGCTTATTCTTTCGACAGAAGCAACAAAAGATCTAGCACTTCCGATGCTTATGGATAGCGTGGGTATTCTTACCGAAGACGCGGCGCGTAAGGGCCGAAAGCCGTTGTATGCCGAAAAAGATGTTCGCGAGTCGTTTGAGTTATGGAAAGGAATCCCGTACCACAACAAGCATCAATTAGGCGCTGATACGTCGGTTGAATTTTATGACGCCGGACACGTGCTTGGGTCGGCAATGGCGTTGTTTACTGTTAATGGCAAACGACTGCTGTGTACGGGGGATGTAGGCAACTCGCCAAACGTATTACTGCGCGATACCGAGATCGTTCCCGATGTTGATTACATGTTGATGGAAAGCGTGTACGGAAATCGTAATCACGAACTGCGTGAAGAGCGTTCGACTCGGTTGTTTGCCGCGGTTACCGAAACTGCTGCGCGCGGTGGTGTTGCGATGTTGCCAATATTTTCGCTTGAGCGTGCACAAGAAATGCTGATGGAATTTAACGACTGGGTTGGGGCAGGTAAGTTTCCGCGCGTGCCGGTATTTTTGGATTCGCCGCTTGCCATTACACTGACCGATATTTTTAAGCACCATGTCGAAATGTATAATGCTGATGCGCGACACCGCATGCAAAAGGGCGACGATTTGTTTGCCTTTAAGGGTTTGACTCGCACGGTTACCTCTGATGAATCAAAAGGTATTAACAATGTATCGGCGCCTAAAATTATTATTGCCGGGTCGGGAATGCTAAGCGGTGGGCGCATGATCCATCATTTGCGCCGATATCTTTCGGACCCTAAATCAATGCTTATATTTACCGGTTACCAATCGCCGGGAACACTTGGCCATGTTATCCAGTCGGGTGTCAGTCCTATTCGATTGTTTGGCGAAGAGATCCCGGTTAAGGCAGAAATTCGTTCAATCAGTGGCTTTTCGGGGCATAAAGATAGCGACCATCTTTTACGTTTTGTCGAATCGATTGCTGCTTACGGAACGTTAAAAATTGTCTATACTGCAATGGGTGAACCTGAAAGCTCTACATTTTTGGGTCAGCGCATTCGCGACACGCTTGGTGTCAGCGCGATTGCCCCTGAACCTCAAACAGTCATCACGCTTGAATAACTTCATGCTATAATCGCACGTATGCAATCAAGTTCTCATCCTCAAATTTCAATCTTTGTAACCGGTGCGCGTAACACCAATTTGTTTTCGTCTGAAGCATTGGTTGCCGGCGAAAAACTTGGTTCGACGTTGGCGCAAAAACATATCACACTGATGGTTGCCGAGGCTGAAGGTTTTCCGTTATGGGTTACTAAAGGTACACAAAGCAACTTGGGCACTGTTATTTTGTTTTCGCCCGCGGCGCATCGCGACGAACACGCACGCGTGTACCGTTTGCCGCATGGCGAAGCTGGGGTAAACACTATTTATACGGGCTTTGGTCGTGTGGGTGCCGAATTGCTTGGTGTGCGTTCAAGCGATGCGGTCATTGTAGGCTGTGGCGAGTTTGCTTACATTCATGCCTTTACGACCGCACTGTACGAAGAAAAGCCAATTGGCGTACTTGAATCCGACCACGAACTGCATCCAGCGGTAAATGAAGTGTTAAAAAATTCACAATATAAGCATGATGGCATCTTTTTTGATTCTGACCCGCATCGGCTGGTCGAACGCATCGAAGCCTACTTGCGAAAAAAGCAGCAATAAAACGCCCAAACAAAAAACTCCCAATTGGGAGTTTTTTGTTTGGGCGGGTAAACTTACTTTACCTTTGCGATAATATCTTTGAACACAGCCGGGTATGATTGCGCTAGTTCGGCAAGCATTTTGCGGTTGATCACCATTCCTTGCTTTTTCAAAGCAGCGATCAGTTTGCTGTATGAAAGGCCCTCTTGGCGTACACCAGCGTTGATCTTGATGTTCCAAAGGGCGCGAAAATCACCCTTTTTCTTGCGGCGGTCGTTAAAGGCGTGGTTACCGGCATGGTAAATCGCCTCGCGCGCCATCGCTTCTTTCTTTGATCGGCCAAAGCGGTATCCTTTTGCAAGCGTCAATACGTTCTTGCGGCGCTTATTCTTGATTACTCCTCGTTTTACTCGTGTCATACGTTCTGATGGTTACCGCGCGCTTATGCGTGGGGAAGGTTACGGCTTTTAATCTTTGGCTTCATGGTGAAGCTTTGCATCTTCTTGCCTGCAAGCTGCTTAACGCGGCGCTGCTTGGCATTGAAGTGGTTGAATCCGGCCTTGCGGGCAAGAATTTTTCCATTCTTGGTCACCTTTAGGCGTTTTGCAAATGATTTGTTTGTTTTTGCGCTCATACCAGTGTTGCTAACTTAATAATGGGTTTCATAATTTATTGGCCGCGTTTCTTTTCGATGATCATGATCGGGCCTTTTGGTCCTGCGACCGGTTCTTCGACAATTGCATAAGGGGTCGATACGAAATCAAGAAGTCGTTTAAGGCGTTCGTTTAAAAATTCCTTTTCAAAACCTTTTGATCGTCCCTTAAGGAACAATTCGATTTTGACGCGGTGTCCTTCTTCAAGCCACTGCCCGGCTTTTTCGCCCTTAATCTTTAGGTCGCCGTCACCGGTACCGATCTTGATTTGTACTTCCTTGACTTCGACCCGCGCATCGCGTGCCTTGGCACGGACATTGCGGTCTTTTTTCTTAAACTCGTACTGAAACTTGCCATAGTCCATGATCTTAACGATCGGCGGGACTGCGTCGGCGGTAATCTCGATCAGGTCAAGCCCTTTGTCGCGCGCGCGCTGGAGCGCTTGCTCGATAGGCAAAACCCCCAAGTTACCCTCGACGGCATCGATCACGCGAACTTCGCGGGCACGGATGCCCTCGTTGATGCGTATTCGGTTGAGTTCGTCTTTTTTAGTCAAAGGTTTAAAAAAAGTGCCTTTTTCAAAGCACTAGGGGATTGTACTGGTTTTTGCTTATATGTCAACGACCTTTTGATAAATCAACTAATACTATTTACAAATGGTATTTATTAGGTATAGTATTTTCAAGAAAAAAGATAGAATATGAAACAGACTACCAAAACCCTTATCATAAGTATCCTAACGGTACTTCTTACGGGCTTTGGGCATTCTGCCTATAGCCTATCTCAAACCGAGCTCTTTGATAATATAATTCATGAAGCTCAAGTTAAATCTTCACAGAACTGTTACTTCGAGCAAGATTACCAAAACGATATCAAGAGGATTAATGCCAATGAAGAATTACGCAAAAGTATTGGCAAGGCGCGTATGATAGCTAAACTCCACCTACTTATTACACACAGGCCTATGTGCACACAAGAGATTCCTATCGTTTTTATTCAGTGTGCTGTGTTTGTTGGTTGCGTATTTTTGTTCATACTGGTATTGATTGGGACAGGTGAAGTAATATTTCGCTTCATTCAAGAACAACGATGGCGTTCAATACAATTACCTAAATTGCAATTTAGGCTTGAAAAGTTTGGGCCTCATCTAATACCTATTATGTCAACTCAATATTTTGTCATAAGGCAAAAAGCGTACAATCTACTTTCAGAAATCATCAATCCGCCCGAAAAACCGCCTTGTTTTTGTTGCATATCAGAATGAAAACACTTTCATCTTTTATGTAACTTAAAAAACAAAAAATGGGAAATTTACAGTCAAAGTTTGCGGTGGTAACTGGCGCAGGCTCTGGTGCTGGAAAGGCAATTGCTATTGCTTTAGCATCGCAGGGTGCCTATACATTTTGTATAGGTAGAAGGAAATTTGAGATTGAAAAAACAGTTTCACTTATCAAAGAATCAAATGGCAGGGCAGATGCAATAGTATGCGATGTTTCGAATGCTATTCAAGTTGAAGCCGTGTTTAAAAAAATTCTTCATTGGGGAAACGTGGATATTTTGATAAACAATGCAGCTGCCTTTGGGGCTACTGCCTTTACAGAAGATCAAACGGTTGATTCCTGGATACAGTGTCTGAATACTAACATTCTTGGTGCCGCGCTTTGTAATAAGGCGGTTATACCAGGCATGAAGCAGCAACGAAGCGGATACATTATTCATATTAGTTCACTTGCAACAAGTTTTGCTTACACTAAAAGGAATCCGTATGCGACATCAAAGCATGGTCTTGAAGGATTAAGCGAAGTAACTGCAGGAGAACTGTGTGAATATGGTATTTGTGTAAATACTATTGCTCCAGGGCATATTTCTGGAGAAAGACTTGATGCTGTCATTCAGGCTCGATCTGAAGTAGAGAAAAAGGACGTAAAAGTTGTACGTCGCGCGTTTCTTAGTCAATATCACTTACACCGTGGTGGCCAATCAGTTATTTTGGATCCTGAAGATGTCGCTGAAATGGTTCTGTTTTTAACTACGACAAAAGCGGGTAGTAAAATTACCGGAGAAACATTCGGTATGAAATGCGGCTTCCGCTTATAATAAGATACCATATAAACAAAAACCCCTTCGGAGAACCGAGGGGGCTTTTGCTTTATGTTAGTTATGGTTAAGCAGCAATTTTTGCCTTTTTAAGGGCTTTGGTGACGCCAAGCTTGTTGATCGTCTTCATTCCCTTAGGTGTAACCCACATAGTCACTTTTTTGCCGGTTGATTGGTCAACATATGACTTTTTTTGCAGGTTCGCCTTTTTGCGGTTCATGCCAGTTGGGTTGAATTTGGTAGCACGAACACGGTTGCTGTAACCGCCACCCATCTTAGAATGCTTTCCAGTTATTGCGCAGGTTTTTGCCATACGATTGCCATAATACAGATTTTAATATGAAATGCAAGGCCGCACCTTTAACCTTTGGGCATCCTTCTATATAATAGTATCCATGACGCTTACCGAACAACTTGGTTTCTTTTTGCTATTTTTCTTTTCGGTCATTTTTCGCGAAGTGGCCCGCGGTTACACAGCTTTATTTTTTGGCGACACTACGGGGTACAACGCTGGGCGTCTGACAGCTAACCCTTTAAAGCATATCGACCTTTTTGGGACGATTTTGATACCGCTTATTTTTTTGATTTTTAAACTGCCTGCAATCGGGTGGGCAAAACCGATGCCAATACGGTTCGAAGTGCTTAAAACCAAAACCGCGCGCATCGTTGTCGCAAGTTCTGGTATTTTGGCAAACGTCGTGCTTATCGCCATATCACTACTGGTTGGCATATTGTCTGTGCGTGCCTTTGGTGCGCCCCAAGCAGTTGCCGAGCCGTTCATGTTGCTTGCATACCTTAATATTATTTTGGTCATCTTTCACGTCATTCCAATTCCGCCGCTTGATGGATTTTTGATTTTGTCGCAAATTAATTGGCAACCGCTGCAAAAATTGTTACGGCGCATCGCAACACTTAATCCGCTGGTGCTGTTTCTTGTTATTTTGGTCGTATGGAATATACTGTATCCGCTTGTTGAAATGATCTATGCGCTTCTTGCCTCGTAAATCTTTTTTTGCCCTTGCAACACTTTTTTTATTTTTTGCATTCCCGGTTTTTTCGTTTGCTGCACCTTTTATTAACGGTAGTGCCGACGCAACGTTTACCGACACTAAGTTTGGTACGGTACGTTTTGTCGTATCGGGTTCGGATGCCCAAACGGCGGGCACACAAGTTGCCGACGTTAGTACCAGCGGATTAACGGGCTACGCTTTTGGCAGCCATGTTGGATGGATCACGCTTTCTGATCCGAATGGTAGCGATTACGGTGTTGATGTTACCTGTAACAGCGGTATCGCAACATTGTCGGGCTATGCGTTTGGCCAAACTGCGGGCTTTATTAACTTTGGCCCTTTTGTAAACAGTGCGACGCAACAGGTGCAAATTGATGCAAGCGGAAATTTTTCGGGTTATGCCTGGGCGCAAAAGGCTGGATGGCTTGATTTTTCGGGCGTTCAAACGTCGTTTCATTGTACGACTCCTCCGGGAGGCGGAGGTGGTGGCGGAAGCAATGGGGATCCTGATGCAACATGCACGCTTACGACCACACCAAGCACGATTGCGCCGGGCCAATCGGCAACATTGGTTTGGGATACGAACTTTGGAAACAACACACTGGATGCTGGTTCGATCACTCCCACTATTGGGTCCGTTTCATCCGAATCGGGTTCGGTTGTCGTAAGCCCGCTTGCGACCACACAATACCATGGCACGTTTACCAGTTCTGATACCGATGGCACGGCAAATTGTTACGCAACTTTAAATGTTGCATTGCCGCAAGCCTCATCAATTCGCTTTGACCCGATTGCGTACCAGGTGCAAGAAGGAAACACTGCCACCTTAACCGTGCGACGCAATGGTGATGCGTCGGCTTTTGCAAGCGCAGTTGTGCAAACGCAAAACGGGAATGCGACAGCGCCTTCTGATTACACGGCAACAAACCAAATTATTACTTGGCAAGCGGGCGATGCTTCTCCTAAAACGGTCAGCGTTACGACTGTCAGTGACTTAAACGCCGAAGGATCCGAAGCATTTAGCGCGCATATCGTTGCTGCGACTGGTACGGCAATTGAAACTTCGTATGACACCGCGCTGGTGACCATTTACGAAAGCGTCATTCCACCGCCACAGACGACACTGATATTGTACAAGTCGGTGCACAATACATATGGTGGAACGGCGCTTGCATCTGACTTTATATTTAAACTTAATGGTCAAACGGTAAACCAAAGTGTGCCCATTGTCATTACTGCGGGTACCCAGTATTCAATTTCAGAAGCTGGTCCAAGTGGTTATCAATTTAATGCAATTACCGGTACAGCCGAATGTCCGACGGCGCTTAATCAAAACTTTAGCGTAGCCTCGGGTTCGACCGTGCTGTGTACAATTCATAACTACGATACGTGCAGTGGTTCGTCGTGTCCGCAGCAAAACATTTGTCTTGATCCCCAGGCGACCAATTACCAAGGCGTGCTTCCGTGCGCGTATGATTCACAAAACCCTAATGATCCAACGTCGTGCATTGGCGATAATTGCAGTACTGAGCCTTTATCTACCAATAGTGCAAACTCGCAAGCTGTGCAAACTGGCCTAACTGCATTAAGCCTTATTGGTATTGCGCTAGGTATTTTGGCATTGACCCAGGCGTTGTTGTCGGGCATTGGTTCATTGACCGAATTCTTTGCGCGACTGGGAAATATCTTATTTGGATTGTTTGTGCCGCTGCGGCGCAAGCCATGGGGCATCGTGTACGATAGCATCACCAAGGAACCGCTTGATCCGGTAATCGTGATCGTGCGCGACCTGCTGGGTAACGAAATTGCGCAGGCGACAAGTGATATACATGGGCGTTTTGGATTTTTGCTTAAGCCGGGATCGTATACCATGAGCGCGCAAAAAACACATTATGCGTTTCCATCGCGTATTGTTCATGGTTCGACCGACAGCGGGTATGAATCGCTGTATTACGGGGGTACCTTTACGATCGAACAAAATGCAAAAGCAGTGCTATTTAATATCCCGATGGATCCGCTTGATCGCGATTGGAATCAAGACGAAAAACGACGAATGCATTTGTTTAAAAAGCAGCGTCTATTGTTTGCGATCGACAAGGTGACACGATTCTTTTTCCCGGTCGGCTTTGCTAGTTCGCTTGCTGCGGTGATCATAAATCCAGCATGGTTTAATGTATTGATATTTGTGCTGTATATTTTGAACTTAGTCATGCTGATAAAGGGTGTTGAGCCAAAATCATACGGATCGGTGATGACGCCTGATGGCAAGCTGGCACAAGCTGCACGCGTATCCTTGTATTCTGCGCACACTAATACGCTGATTGCTCGGCGCGTGACAAATGAATTTGGCCAATACTACATGCTTGTTGCTCCGGGTGTGTATTACTCGACCGTTGAACTGTTGACCACTGAAGGAGCGTACGAAAAAGTGTATACATCAGAACCAATGCACTTGCGCCGAGGCATTTATTCAAAAATTATTCGGCTATAATATGCGTATATGAAACGCAGTATGACCAAACTAATACCACTGGCTTTGATCATTGGAATCTTTTTAGTAATTGTGGCACCTTGTGCCTTTGCGCAGTCACGCACTGATTCGATTACACAATTAAATCCACATGGTAATTGTTTCGTCCATATCGAAGTGCACGGATGGGATGACACATTGCAGGATCTGCCAGTAAAAAATACCGATATACTTTCAATCAACGTCGGTGCCCCTGAAGTCTGTGACATATGGCTACAAAAACTGGCAATCGGTATTGATGCAACCGACGAAAGCGTGGGCGACATTGTAAAAAACATAACACTGTACCAAGGTAATAATGCAGTTAGTAAAACTGTCGCTATGCCACGCGAAATTAACGCAATTACGCTTCAAAAGCCTATATTTATAAAAGCAGGTACATCAACAAAATTTATAGTGCGTGCCGATATTATGAAAGGCCAGGGTGAAGTGCGTTTTGGAAGTTCGTATGCCGAAGGGTTAGTGGCTGCAACATTGGCGCCTGTTTGGAATGCGTCACCCCAGTGGGCAAAAGTTATCAGCCTAAACCAAAAGGGAACATGCAGTGCAATGTATATGCTTGGCGGGGCAGACTATAACCATCCGCAAGTTGCTGTTAATTTTGGCCTAAACGATGTTTGGAAATTTAACGGAGCCGGTTGGGTCCATGTTGATAACGATTTAGTAGCTGCTGGTATCCAAGAGGCACCCTGGATCGGGCGCTCGTACCCGGGCACGATGATATTTAACAATAAGTTATGGATCATGGGCGGGCTTAACACCACAACACCATTCGTATTTAAAAATGATGTCTGGTCAATGGACAACGCGGGTAATTGGACCCAGGCAACTGCTGCTGCAGCATGGAATGCGCGCTACAACTTTGGCGCAGTTAATTTTGGTAAGATGTTTATCTTTGGCGGACTTTCGTCGGCGAACCCATTTGTATTAAATAACGATGTCTGGGCTTCGGCGGACGGTATTACTTGGAGCAAAATTGACGCGAACCCCGTAGTTGCGGGCGTGCAAAACGCGCCATGGACTGCGCGCTACAACTTTGGCTCGGCCGTATTTAATGGAAAAATATTCCTGATGGGTGGGCAGGATGCAAACGGAATGAAAAATGACATTTGGACAACAGTTGATGGTGTTACCTGGAAACAAACTGACACGAACCCGATGCAAGCAGGCATTCAAAATGCACCGTGGAGCCCACGTATGGATTTTACGACCTTGGTTTACAACAATCGGTTGTGGATCATGGGCGGCATGCAGACATCGGTACCAAGCGGCATGTTAAACGAAGTATGGTCAACAGCCGACGGTATTACCTGGACCAAATTTGATAATAATACTACAACAGGAGGAATCCAAAATGCACCGTGGAGCCCACGCACTGCCTTATTTGCAACAGTGTACCAAGGAAAGGTTTGGATGTCGGGTGGAAATCTTCAGGCCTCGGACGGGTTTGGAGGATACCTGATAGATAATAATGCTAACGACTTGTGGTCGTTTGATGGTGTTGCTTGGACGCGCTTTGACCATGACCCGCTTATGACTGCTGGAATCCAAGACGCGCCTTGGCTTAAGCGAAGTGGCGCAGCATTTATGCCCTTTGGTGAATGCCGGTAATAAATTTTCACTCTAATATGATATACTGAAGGCACTTTTCTATGGCGCTTTCGGATCAAAAAATAATTGAACTTGAGACAAGGTCAAACCACATTCGCGAATCAATCATTACGATGCTGATCGAGGCTAAAAGCGGGCATACTGCCGGGCCGCTTGGAATGGCCGATATTTTTACGGCGCTGTATTTTCATATTTTAAATCATGACCCCAAAAATCCTTTTTGGGACGCGCGGGATCGCGTGGTACTAAGCAATGGGCACATTTGTCCGGTACTGTATGCAACACTTGCGCACGCCGGATATTTTTCAATCGACGAACTTTCGACGCTTCGTAAGTTTGGGTCACGATTACAAGGCCATCCGCACCGTGAATATTTGCCGTATGCCGAAACTTCAAGTGGTCCGTTGGGGGCAGGATTGTCGCAGGCAGTTGGTATGGCGCTTGCGTTGCGGATGGAAGACGGGGAAAATTCAAAACGGTTTGTATATTGCTTAATGTCAGATGGCGAACACGACGAAGGAAACACATGGGAAGCAATTATGTTGGCAGGCAAAAGCAAGCTGCATAACTTAATTGCAATTATCGATCGAAACAATATCCAAATTGATGGCTTTACCGAAGACATCATGCCGCTTGAGCCGCTTCGTGCAAAGTGGGAAGCGTTTAATTGGCATGTCATCGATATTGATGGGCATAATTTTGATGCGATTGTTGATGCTGTTGAACAAGCAAAGGCCGTATTTGAAAAACCAACTGTCATTATTGCACATACTATTCCAGGCAAGGGCGTAAAAGAATTTGAACGCGATTACCGCTGGCACGGAAAGCCGCCAAGCAAAGAAGAAGGCGAAATGGCATTAAAAGAACTGCGCACGCTTGGGGGAAAGATTCAAGCGGGACATAGTGATTAAGTATGAACGAGAATTTTGGACACAATAAGGTTGAATACAAGGAACCTGATCCAACTAAAAAAGTGTTGGCTGCTTTCAAGGCGTACGAAAGTTATAATAATGAATACTACTCGGATCAGGAAACGAAGTCGCCTTTGGTGACCGGCAATATTAACGAAACGGTACGGGGGCTTGAACATTATCTGAATAACTCGATTTCGTACGAAGAAATTAAGGAGCTGCACATGGGTCCCTTGCATGACGTAGGTATTGACATTATCCCAGTCGAAAATGAAACAAAGCCTGATGATGATCCCATTGTGCTTGATATTGAGGTAGCGAATCTTAAGAAGTTCTGCGAATTTTTGCATACTTATTGGAGGCCATCCCAGATCAACAAAGAGCGTATTGAACTACTTGATGCGGTGTATAAAAGCATCTTTCAAGATATCAATATGCTATATAGTGAAAGCAAAGGGGATAGCAATGGTGTATTTTACAGTAGTCCTATCATCGATCGGATGCTGTTTGTCGACGACTTGCTCGAGGAAACCGCTCGGTTGTTTCCAGAAGATGTCAAGGAGAATGAAAATTATTATAGTCTTCGCGAGATTAAAAAATGGTATGACGAAGGAGAATTAAACACTTTTATTGACCTCATGGCATATCATCTGTGGGTAAGCTCTACAGATTTTATAGAGAATAATTGGAACTACTATATAACCGGAAAAAATGCGACATTGGAACAATTTAGAAAGCAGTGGAGCGAAATGATATCGGTAATCCGTGCTAGTACATCGAACCAAGAATTGTTTGAAGGCGCTTGCCGTGTATTTGAGGAAGCATTTGGTCGCATCAAAACAAGATTTCTATCGACGCCTGAAGAGCTCGATGATCCGAAGTGGAAAATCGCCTTAGACGCGAACGATCAAGTACAAAGAATGAAATTAGACCTCTAATATTGTTATGCTTAACCCTAATCTAAAATTAAACCCAAAACTTTTTGATACCGACGTTGAAAAAGCCCCAACCCGCAAGGGGTTCGGCGAAGGGCTGCTTGAAGCTGGGAAAAATGACAGTTCAGTTGTTGCGCTGTGTGCCGATTTAACCGAATCGACGCAAATGGAATTGTTTAAAAAAGAATTTCCTGAACGCTTTGTTGAAATAGGCGTTGCTGAACAAAACTTGGTTACGGTCGCATCTGGCATGGCGGCAATCGGAAAGCTTCCATTTGTTTCAAGTTACGCCATGTTCAGCCCTGGGCGAAACTGGGAGCAAATTCGTACGACCATTACCTATAACGACCGCGCGGTGATTGTGATTGGTTCCCATGCCGGTGTCTCGGTTGGACCCGATGGCGGTACGCACCAGGCGCTTGAAGACATTGCGATCATGCGGGTGTTGCCAAATATGATTGTTCTGTATCCATGCGATGCAATCGAGGCAAAAAAAGCAACACTTGCGTTGGCAAAACTAAAAAAGCCTGCATATCTTCGCCTTGCGCGCGAAAAAACGCCCGTTATAACAACCGCTGAAACTCCGTTCGAAATAGGAAAGGCGCAGGTTGTGTACAAAGGCGAAACCATGTCAGATTTAAGGGTGGGAATTATTGCAACTGGGCCGTTAGTGTTCGAAGCATTAAAAGCTGCTGCCGAACTTACAAAGCAGGGAATGTACGTAAAAGTTCTTAATCTTGCAACTATCAAACCGCTTGATAACGACGCAGTGGTGGGCCTTGCAAAAGAGTGCGGACGCATTGTTACCGTCGAAGAACACC
>CAYXKF010000008.1:0-40050 GCA_964464735.1 uncultured Candidatus Saccharibacteria bacterium
CTTGCATGCCTTATCCACGCCGCCAGCGTTCATCCTGAGCTAGGATCAAACTCTTCTAGAAAGACAGGGCTTTTGATAGATCACAACCAATTTGGTTATGAACTTTGAAATTCAAAGCCCAGTCATATAGAACGAAGCAAAAGAAAAATGAATTTTCCCGTTGCTTCTTCAAATAAATTAAAGGATATATTCACTTAACAAAGAACGCTTACTCATACGAGCAAGCGAGAGCCATCCTACCAGAAAGGTTTAAAGAATGCAAGCCCGCATAAGCCTGGCAAAACCCTTTAAAATATAAGGGGTTTATGGTACTCTGATTTCCTATGGATAACCCTAGCCCCAGTGCCCAAAAAATAGTCGTCATTGACCTTGATGATACGCTTATCAATACCCGGCAACTAAAGAAATTACGCTTCAAGGCCTTAGAAAAATGTGGTTATAAAAAAGACCACATCGACAGCACATACGAAAACATCGATGGCGGCTATTCGACAAAAAAACACACTACGGCACTTGCCTTGCTGCAGCCCGAAATCATATGCGACCACAAAGTACTTGATGAACAACTAACTAGCGATTTAGTGTTTGGCGATGTTGCCAATTTTTTGTCGGGCTTAAAAAACCACCGGCTGATTTTGCTTTCGCATGGAGATCCGGATTTCCAGATGACCAAACTATCAAAGCTTGGATTGGTCGATTTTTTTGACATCATATGGCTTACACCAAACAACAAAGAAATATTTTTAAAAGCGCATTTTTCGCCCGACCAAGAATTTATTTTCATTAACGATAAGCAAAGCGAAAACGACGCAATACAAAAAGATTTTCCAAATGCGGTTTGTTACTTGATCGATCGGCATAATACAAAAAACAGCAATACATTTTCTTCTCTGCAAGAAATAAAAAAGAGTGCGCCTTTTACAGCGCACTCGTAGAATGACTTTATTGAAGTAACAAATCTTCTTTGCCTGGGCCGTTTGCACCGCCAAGGTAGGTCAGTTTTTTACCGGCAATGCGCGCAGCAAAATATAACCCTTTTTCTATTTGTGTTTTTTCAAGCCGTAAGATGCTTTTTTTCTGGTCCATACAATACGTTATGAAAGCAGCATGGAACCAGTCTCCAGCACCAACTTTTGAGGCAATCTTGCTCGTGTAATGAACTGACTCGTATGCGCCTTTGATATGCTTTCCATCTTCGTTAAACGACCAAATCCCGCCGTCCTTATCTTTGGTAATAATTACCAATTTAGGTCCAAACTTATGCAGTTCACATGGGTGACGCAAACCGCACGCCTGAAATTCAGCCGCGTTCATGATAAGCAAATCAACATGCCCCATGATTTTTTTGAACTCCTTCGTATCTGAAACTAGTTCAACTTTTGGAGTCAATGTGCGGAAGCCTTTTTTGGCGTTCTTATACAAACTGTAAATGAATGGAAGTTCCACAATCCGGACACCGCTGGCAATTCTCCAATCACCTTGTGCTTTTGCAATCAGGGCAGATGCATCCTTTGTAGCACTTTCTATCACTTCTCCTTTTGCACCAATAACGCCAGCTTCGCCATGGCCATTAATCGGGACATAGGCAATGTTAGTGCGAGACAGTACCGGAAGCGAAGTAAAAGGTATTTGAGATTCATTGAGAACCTCCTTCAGTATCATGTTTGTAATTTTGTTCTCAAGAGTGGTATTTCCCAATTCGCTGGTAAGACCAAACAACATCGGTTCATATCCCATCTTTACTAACGCGCTTGCAATGTTTGCCGAAGATCCCGACAATAGATATCCATCTTTATCAATAAGTCCTTTTTCGTCTGGGGTAAGACGGTACTGAAAATATATTTCAGGGTTAAGCGACACCCCAATCAAGGCATCATATGTATTCGTCTTCATTATTTTCCTCCTTTTTATTTAGATGTTTTGTTATTCAATTGTCTTACCCCGAACTATACTCTTGTTTTAAAGTTTATTCAAACTCGGCGCTGGTACCTTCGGAAAGAGCCACATATTTAATATCAGGCTGGTCTTTTACGGCATTTGGAATAAGCCGTTCAAAAAGCGCAGTTCGAAATTCGGGAATCACCACGTTTTCATGTACCGGAAAAAATGCTTTGGGTTTTACTTCTAAAATGTAATCGATTGCCTCTTTAAATTTTAACCACGGCCCTGCAACCGGGGCTGCCAAAATAGCAACTGGCCGGTTTATTACCGTTAGTGCATCGCCTGGATAAAATAATTTTTCGTCGATAAAGTAGCCGGTGTTTTGCACCTTGCCCAATTCTTTATATACCTCGCGATGCACATCGCCAAACGCTTCAAGTTTTATATCATCAAACAATTCGTATCCGCCTTCTTCAAGCTTTGAAAATTCGATCGCTTTTTCCGAAAGAATTTTCCCTACGCCAGTATTGGTAATTATTTTTGCGCCAGGGTTATTTTTTAAAATGCCTTGCAATGACTCAACATGCAAATGATCCCCATGCTCATGGGTAATTAAAATAAGATCAATATCCGAGAGATCAGCTGGAATGGTGCTCCAACCTCCAGGATCAGTTACAATGCGTTTCCCTTTGTATTCGATCAATAAGCAGCAGTGGCCAAATTTGGTTATTTTCATGCATGTATCATACCATTTTTTATGCAAAACAAAACCGTCAGCACGACGGTTTTGTTTATAGTACAAATTACTTTTAACACCCAAACGAACCGGCAGAACAACTGTTTGAAGCAGATGGCGCGGTTTTAGGGATACCAGGCTCTTTGCCAGCGTAAATGTAATCTTTCACTGATGTGCTATCCCATTCGTGCTCGTGGTTCCATGCGTCCCAATCGTGCCGCCATTCGTTCCATCCGATGGCTAAATGCTGCACATAGATGCCATTTTCAGCCAGCATCTTCCCTATTTTTCGCCCGGTCATACATGCACTGCTGTAACAATATACAATGATGTTTTTATCGTCCGGAAGCTGTTTGAACTCGCCGACAATACGCGTAACGTCACCATATGCCGAAGTATCCTTATCTGAATATGCGGGAATATTCACCGCTCCTACGATATGGTCTTTTTCATACTCTTCGGCACTGCGCAAATCAACCAAAATAAACGAAGTGTCGCCTGTGTCCATTTTTTTACGCAAGCCGTGCGGGCTTACATGAACGGCATTTTCTGTCGCATAATATTTTTTTATCAGCGAATCAGGCGAAGACTTTTTAAGCATAATGCATCCGATGATTCCTGCACCAATCAGTGCACCCGCGCATGCCGATATCACTACTAAGATCCATGCATGTTTCTGATTCATACCGCCGTATTACTTAAACCACGCCGCATGCCAACCTTGCATCATGCGAATCTCTTCGGACTGAACCGTAATAATATCCTGTGCCATTTTTTGCAATTCAGGACGCGTGGTATTGGCTGCTAGCATTTTTGCCATCTCGATCGCACCCTCGTGGTGCACGATCATGTCTTCAAGAAAGATGCGGTCAAGCTCGTCACCAGTCTTTCCTTTCATGCGCTCGGTCATATCCATCATCATGCTGTGCATGTCTGAACCGTCATCGCTCATAAGACTGCCATCAGGCATACGATGCATCCCTTCAGGCGTAGAGTGGCGACTTTGAGGATTTTTAATCGCCATTCCGGCCACTAATCCTACAATTAAAAACACAAGACTGAATAAAATGATTTTTGCTGATTCTTTCATATACACTTTACTGGTTATGTGAATAATAAAAAAGCGGGGTTATGAAAATATTTTTGGATTAAGCACTCCAACTGACAGCAGCGCTGCCTCGGCGGTGATGATATATTTTCGCCGCCGCAGTTTTACATACAAGAAATCAAGCGCTCCAAGCAACGATGCAAGGATGAAAAGTACCATGCTTGCTTGAATAAAAGCTCCGCTGCGCGCCAACGCTTCAGCAGCCGGCACCGTAGACGCCGAGTTTTGCACGCAGGCATTCTGACTTTCAGCATATGGACAATGGTCTGCCGATGATGCCCCGTATGCCATGTATGCTAAATGCACTGGACCCACCAATGCAACAACGCCCAGCATGATCAATACAAAAATTTTTGTGATGGCATTTTTCATATCAGAAGATATTGAGGCCGATCAAGAGCATAACAAGCGCCTCGATAGCCATAAGAAGATCCTCGACCAGCGTTACCCACGTCATGGGCACTTTAAATACCATCCCCAAACACGCGCACGGGACTTCCTCGCGCTCGCGCAGTTTTATGAATACCCCGACCGAACTTACCGCCATGAGTATAAATGTAAAGATATCGCGGTAGATCCCGCCGATATTTATTAAATAAAGTGCACCAAGTGCTAGCTCGATAAACGGATACGCAAACGCATAGGCGCGTGACCGCAGGGCAATGATATCATACGTTTGGTACGCGTCGGCAAATGCCCGCAGATTGAAAATTTTGAAGAGCCCGAAGATAACGAAGAACGATCCCATCATCGCACGCATGAAAAGCTCAAGGCTCCAGCCATGGATGATATTTACCAAAACTGTAAAAAGGATAACCGCCGAGAAGATAGCCATAAGCGGGAAAAACTTTTTAAGCGTGCTTTTCGGAGCCATCGCACTGATTCGCGTCGCACCAGCAGGCATGTGATGATCGCAATAATAGTGGACAAGTCCCCGGTCATAGGTTTTCAGGTAGGTCGCATCCATTGAACAAAGTTCGCATTTCTGTGCCATATAATTCATAGTACCACGACTTTCAAAATTAAAAAACCGGCTGATATACTACCGGTCTTTTATATGCAAGTACTCCACACACTTGCCAGTATGTGAATCTTATTTATTGATACAGACGAGACCGGATTATTGCTTCTAATTCTTGCACCGAGTCCACTATCGCAACCACATTATCATGCTTCTCGCGGTTAAAATACGAAATATCATGCGCGCCCCACGTAACCGCAACAGTTGGAATACTCGCAGCGTCGGCCTCGCGAATATCTCCCAAAGTATCGGTCACAAAGATAATATTATCGTTCGAAACCTGGTATTTTTGCTTAATAAATTCAAACTTCTCGATCTTGCTTTTCGAAATGTTTGCCGTTGCTAGAAAATCAAAACAATTCTTGATATTGGCTTTTTCAAGAAGTGGCAGGCAATTTCGTTCGTATGCCGATGTGTTGACCGCAAGAATATACCCAGATGCGTGAAGGCTTTCAAGTAATTCAGCGATTCCCATAAAGAGCGGAGCTTCAAGCTTTTGTTTCGAATATTCAATCTTATGCAAAGCTCGCTCTTCTTCTGTCATTTGCACCTGAGGATGAATACGCTTGAATTTTTCAACTTCATCGTGGAAATTACCGCAGAGTAATTCTTTTGCTATTTCTATAGTATATTCAGGATATAAAAATTGCATCGCACGAAATGCAATATCACTTGAATCAAACAACACTCCATCAAGGTCAAAGATAATGATTTTTTTCATACACAAGAGAAAACTTCAGGTGGACCCTAGCGGAATCGAACCGCTCACCTCCGGAGTGCAAAACCGGCGCTCTACCATATGAGCTAAGGGCCCATGCTTGGGCGAAGCCCAAGATAGCATTTTGCAATACAAAAAGCAAAGCAAAATACTTTCGCGTAGATAATTGCTTATCTACGTTACTTTAATAAGGTTCATTCCGCACTATTGTAAGGAAATTTAGCCTAAATGCAATAGGAAAATCCCCTACCGAATACGATCACGCCGCTTGCGGTGTGTTGTTATGGCAAAACGGTGCGCCTCGGCATTTGCCTTTAAAATATCTTGCTTGTATTTAGTAATCAGCTTTGCATCCCCTAATATTTTCACCGGCTTGTGGCGTTCGTCTTTGGTTACGGCAACAATGTGTACATTTTGCCATGCTTCAAATTTACCCATACAATGTTCGGCGACTTTTTTATGCAATATTCCGCCGTCGATCACCAGCACGTCAGGTATTCCCCATTCGCTATGTTTTAAACGCCGATGCATCAGTTCTTGCAACGCCGCATAATCGTCGCCCTGGTGTTCGACACGCATGCGAAACTGACGGTAAAAATCTTTTATCGGAAGCCCCGCTTCGACGGTAACCGAAACACCATATGTATAGGTTCCGGCAGTGTGCGCGACATCAAGCGCATCAACGCGAAGCGGCGTTTCGCGCCCTTCATTTTCGTTGCGAATCAATGAGACATCACGAATATGCTGCAATGCAAAAATCATGTCGCGCAGTTTCTTTGCCTCTTCAAATTTTTGGGCACGTGCAAGCATATGCATATCTTTTTCAATCTTTTTAATCAAGGCGCTTTTTTTGCCATCAAAAAACATTTTTAGGTAGCCTATGGTGCGGTTATAGGCATGTTCTTTTGCCGAATCACTAACATCTGGAACCAACCCTAGTTCACGGTAAAAACGCTCGTGAAATTTTAGGCTGCTTTTTTTATCACGAAACGGAAAGATGCGGCGCAAAATCTGTAACGCTTCGCGAAGCAACAACCCGCTGACAAAAGGGCCATACAATGCCTGAAATTTTATTCCGGTTAAACTTTGCTGCTCAAGCTCTCGTTCACGTATCGAGTACACACGAGGAAATTGCTCGTTGGTGAATGCGACAAACCAAAAACTTTTATCATCTTTTTGAATGGTGTTGTAATACGGCTGATACTTTTTGATAAGCTTTGCTTCCAAGATAACGGCCTCAAGGACCGAATCGGTTTGTTCAAACGTTATACGGTCGGCAAGCTCGACCATTTTTGCAATCTTAGGCCCACGATCAAGCACCACTTCGGGCTTAAAATAGCTACACACGCGGTCTTTGATTGACGTTGCCTTACCGATATACAAGCGGTCATTTTTTTGCCAAAAGTAATAGACGCCCGGAGTGTCAGGCAAGTTTTTTTTAAGATTTTCCAAATCTTGACTGTTCATCGTATACGTATTATAGTCATCGCAAGCAAAATTGCAAAAACCAAAACCGAAGGTATATGTCCGACGTAACTAAACTCCAAACAAATCTGCCCAACCTTATTTTACATGTAGATATTTGTATAACCTGCTCAAAACCTGCCGGCGGTGAAATTGATTCAGCAAAACATATCCAGGAGTCAGCCTTGCTTGAAATTCTCGATCCAAATACCAAAACTGCGCGGGAGATTGCCGAATACATTATTGATACATTAAAAAAGCAAAATAAGAAGTTGGCATCGACCATGGAAGGTGCAGGCGATGAGCATAGCCACTATTATTATAGTTGCAAGATTTCAAAATTTAACGGTCATACTACTAAAAATACTTTTTTAGGCCGTGCGGAAAAAGAGACACAATCTATCCTTGAACAATTTGTAATTGTTTTAAAAGAATGGGGAGTGGAGATTTCCAAATAAACTTATTCTGCAAATGAAAGAAAATGACTGCCCGATGGCAGTCATTTTTTACAAAAGCGCCTTAATATCCCCGATGCTAGCGTAGACAATTAATGCAAGAACCAGCAAGATACCAATCGCAGAAATAATTGTTTCAATAAGCGCCGGTAAGTCACGCTTAAAAATACTTTTGTATATTGCACGTACGGCATGCCAGCCATCAAGCGGCGGAATGGGTAAAATATTAAGTACCGCCAAATTAAGCGACAGCACCGCTAAAAACGAAAGCAGGTATCTAAAACCAAAGCTTGCCAACTGGCCTGTCATGGTAATAATTCCAACCGGCCCACTGACCGTTACATTGGCATGTTTTTTAGTAAACAGTTTTTCAACCAGCTGCCCCAATCCGGCAAAAGTATCGTGAATAGTAACTGCTGTAGTTTGCGCCGCAAGTGTAAGCGACTTACCAAACGGAGCCCGAACGGTCGCATATGTTTCAAGCATCAGGCCAGCCTTGTAGGTGCCATCGCCTTGCAATATTGGTACTACTATAACTGTACGATCAATGTCACTACTTTGTAATGTAAACATAAGACCTTTATCTTTAGCTTTTTGAAAAGCCTCGAACACTGCCTGGGTCGTTGGCGTTATGCGGTTACCATCTCTGTCAGTTATTGACTTAATACGGTCACCAAAAGAAAGCCCGGCATTATGCGCAGCAGCACCTTGTACAACGCCCGATACCTGCACATAGGGATTTCGCGTATGGCGTGCCAAGTCGGGGTCAATCCCTGCCATAGGAACCGCCATGCCTTTTACAAACAAAAATACAAAAATAAGGTAGGCAAAAATAATATTCGCCGCAATACCCGCCAAGACAATAATCATTTTTTTAATCAACGAAACTTCTTGGTATGACTTTCCGACCACAACCAACCCTTCGTTATGCGCGTCGTCAGATGCAAAACCCTTGATCGAAACATAACCGCCCAAGGGAATCAAGTTAAGCGCGTATACGATTCCCTTTCGGGTAACGGAAAAAACTTTTGGCGGAAAACCAATGGCAAACCGATACACTGCAACGCCAAAAGTACGCGCAGCAGCAAAATGCCCCAGTTCGTGAACGAATATCAGGATCCCAATACAAATTATGGCGACAATAATGTGCATAATGCGTTTGCTTGATGCACTACATTGCCAATTCTTTTTCCTTCAAAGCGCATAACGCCTCAAGCTCACCGTTTATTTCATCCACACCCTTTTGAACGCTATCTTTAAAGCGCTTTTTTTCGTCGTCGGACGAAGCTGATGCGTCAATATCCTTGATAATCTTAGTGCGCTGTTCGCGAACCGAAATGCGTGCATCTTCAAGTTTGGCCTTGATTACCTTTAAAAGCGCAGTTTTGTTTTCGGTAGTCAATTGTGGTATTGCTAACCGTACACCGTCAGAATCGGCCGAAAACGAATATGGCAATCCTGAGGTCTGAAGCGCCTTATGAATATCACCAACGACTGATTTATCCCAAGGCGCAATGCGCAAAGTTCGCGCATCTTCGGTCGTAATAGTTGCAATATTTTTAAGCGGCTGGCGATCACCATACATTTCAATGCTTACCGAATCAACCAGGCTTGGATGCGCACGACCAGTCGAAAGTTGCACATATTCTTTACGTAGCCAATCAATGGTACTTGATAATTCGTTTTTTACTGTTTTTTGGTCGTAGTTCATAATATAAAGGATAACTAATAAGATTTACGAAATAAGTTTTGGCATTTTGCAGGCCTTTGGCTGTCCGAGCGAAGCGAGTTCCAAAGGTCGGAAAATGGCAAAATATATTTCGCACCAGATGTTATTTTAAACAACCGGCAATGAAACCGCAAGATACTCAAAAAGGGTTTTAGGCGGTATGGTACGCTGGAGTCGCGCATCATGGTATAGCCCAATAACATCATGCATAATACGCGCTAAGTCGGCAGACATGGTGGTCGCCTCAAGCACTAATACTTTTTCAATATCGCGAACCAAATCATCGGTCGAATATGCAACCTTTTCATCAGCAACAAACTCTTCAAGCAGCTTAAGGCGCGCATCAGGCAGCGTCTTTAAAAAGCTGCGCGCCTGAGTGTAAGCATTTTTAATTTGATCAATCGAATTAGATGTAAGCTCTATTGCACGTGAGCGTATAGTGGCAAGCAAATCCTCTTTTGATCTGACATATAAAATTACGGCAACATTTTCGTGCAATTCTTCAAGCGCCTTAAGCATAAGCGCCTGTGAGTCGTTGGTATACGGCCGATCTGAAGCAACAAAAAATACCGTCGGTGCCGGGCGCGACAAAACAATGGCGTCACGCACTTTTTCAACCGTTTCGCGGTTTCCCTGCTCGAAGGCAAATACAATTAACTGAAAACCAGCAGCGTCGGCAAGCAATCGAGCTAAATCTTGCGCGGCATCAAGCGACATCGAGTGAACGCTATAGGTACGTCCGCCTTGTAATAAGAAATTTTGTAAAGGTGCGGATGTCATAGTACTAGTATGGATAAAAATGAAAAAATATACAAGCTTATAGCTTTTGTAGTATGGCGCGTTTATACATTGCCAAGTGATCAAGCGCAATACCGGTACCGTTTACTACGCAATACAATGGATCGTCAGCCAATACCGCCTTAACGCCGGTGCGTTGATATACCAGCTGGGTAAGATTTTTAAGCTGTGACGTCCCACCCGTCATCATGATTCCGTTATCGATAATGTCAGATGCCAATTCGGGCGGCGTTTGGTTTAACACGTCCTTGATCGCCTGAATCATTTGGCGCAGTTCGCCTTGGATTGCCCCGACTATTTGGTTTGTCGAAAGATGTACCGAACGCGGAAGTCCCGTAACAAAGTCGCGACCTTTAACAATCACTTCGTGGTTCTCGTCTTTTTCAACCGGCAATGCGCTCCCGATCGTAATTTTGATGCGCTCGGCGCTTTTTTCGCCAATTGCCAAATTATGATGTTTTTTAACATAATCAATGATAGCGCGATCAAGTGAATCACCGGCGCACTTAACCGAAGTTGATGCCACAATACCGCCAAGCGAAATAACCGCAACGTCGGTTGTACCGCCACCAATGTCAACAATCATGTGCCCCGCCGCATCATAAATAGGAATACCCGCACCAATCGCCGAAAGGATCGGCTCTTTAACGACGAACGCATCCGACGCTCCGGCTTTTACTGCCGCTTCAACAATCGCACGGCGTTCGGTTGATGTGATGCCGGCCGGCACCGAAATCATTACTTCGGGTTTAAACA
The DNA here is from genome assembly GCA_964464735.1 of uncultured Candidatus Saccharibacteria bacterium. Lineage (GTDB taxonomy): Bacteria > Patescibacteriota > Minisyncoccia > Phycocordibacterales > UBA1006 > CAYXKF01. Next base: position 10,667 of record CAYXKF010000008.1, read on the forward strand.
AGTTCCAGTTTCCCAATGCTTTGCGGTAAAAATATCGAAGCATTGCTTCGGCAACTTTGTAGTCGGCAATCACGCCGCCTTGCATCGGCCGGTACGCAACAATTGCATCAGGAGTTCGCCCAATCATCTCTTTTGCTTCGGCGCCAATGGCCAATACTTTGCGGTCGTTTTGAGAAACCGCGACTACCGAAGGTTCGTTTAACACGATCCCCTTTCCCGGTATAAATACCAAGGTATTTGCAGTTCCTAGGTCGACGCCAAGCTTTGGCTTAAAAAATGACATGGCTACCATTCTACGCATTTCGGTTAAAAAGACAAACGCCTTGAAATATTTGGATTTAATGGTAAGGTGATTACAAATTATCGTACATGAAAAAACTTCTCATCCTAGGCGGTAACGGTGAAAATTCGGGATCAGGCGCAGAACGTATTGTAAAATCTTTCAGGGAAAAAGAACTGGAAGTTACGTTTACTTTTGCCTCTACTAACCCAAATGGAGGCATGGCAAAACGCGCATATGAACTATGCATTCCTTTTTTTGCCTTACCCAAAAAACCTACCACGACTGATTATCAAAAGTTGCACCACTACTTATTACCCGACCACACCACTTTGACCGGATATGAAAAATTTATTAGCGGATTCCCTGTTGGAAAAGTTTCAAATATCCATCCAGGTATACGCCCCTTCACTAATGGACTTTATGGAATTAAGGTTCATGAAAAAGTAATCGAGGCCCAAGCGAATTACCCAGTGATTACCACTGGAGTTGAGATACACTTCATAGATAAACCTAATACGACGGCAGGCTACGACGAAGGTGCTCTTATTTACAGAAAGGTTATCGAGATTCAGAATTACCCTGAATTTACCGCAGAGCTTTTGCAAAAAGAAATAAATGGTGTCGAGCATGCCATACAGCCTGCGATCATAGAATTGCTGACCATGGGCGATATAACTTTTGGCTTCGACGGCGCGGTCGCAAATGAACGCGCACAAACAATAATGAAAAACCTATAAATGAAATGGCTTCCGTAAAAGGAAGCCATTTTCGTTACACCTCTTCGATCTCGGCACCCAATGCATTAAAACGTTCTACTAATCCTTCGTAGCCGCGTTTAATCGGGTACACATTATGCAAATGCGATACTCCTTCGGCGCCAAGCATGGCAACCATAATCATTGTCGACGGGCGTAGTGCCGGCGGACAAATAATGGTCGTACCAATAAGCTTTGTCGGACCAGTTACCAGCACACGATGCGGGTCAGCCAAACGAACATCGGCGCCTAATTTATTAAGTTCAGTAAAATAAATCGCGCGATTCTCCCACATCCAGTCATGCACCAACGTGGTACCACGAGCCATCGTTACAACCGGTACGAAAAACGGTAGGTTATCGCTGTTGATGCCCGGATACGGCGTTGCATGAATTTTGTCTTTTAATGCCTTTAAATTGCCATTTTTAACGACAGTAATATCTACCAGCTTCGTGCGTTTATTACGCGAGAGGTATTCTTTTGAATACGTAAATTTTGCACCCATAGCTTCAAGCACCAATAATTCGCGGCGCAAAAAATCAATTGGGCAGCGCTTGATAGTCAAATTAGAATGCGTTACCAACGCAGCCGAGATGAACATCATCGATTCAATCGGGTCTTCGCTGTTATGCCATTCGATATTCTTTTTGATCGATTTTTTACCATGCACCGTTAACGTATGCGAACCAATGCCGTCAATTTTTATACCAAGCGCTTCAAGAAAAAAGCACAAATCTTGTACCATATAATTTTGTTGGCCAAAATAAATTGTTGACTTGCCAGCAACCCCTGCCGCAGCCAAAAGCGCATTCTCGGTGCCGGTATCAGACGCTTCATACATCGTAACCTGTGCAGGATGCGTTTTATCAGCAATAACATGGTATGCATCACGTTCGGTATTTACCGTAACGCCAAAAGCTTCAAGCGCCATGCGGTGCGCAGCAATGGTCCGTTCCCCCATACGGCATCCTCCCGAGTGCGGCAACGAAAAATCATTTGAACAATGGATCAGCGCGCCGATCATCATCAAGCTTGAGCGGATGCGGCCAGCGCTTTTTTTATCAAGTTTATTAAACGAAAACTTTTTAGGAGCCTGCAGAATAACGGTATGCTTTTTTGGCCGCTCTATTTTTACGCCAATTGATGCAAAAACCTCAAGCAAGCGCTCGACTTCTTCGATCGCCGGAATGCCATGCAAAGTCGTAGTACCGCTGTTTAACAATGCGCCACAAAGCAGCGCCATTGCCCCGTTTTTCGAACAGTTCGTGTCAACGGCGCCTGAAAGCTCCTTACCGCCAGTGATTTTTATGATATCCATTTCGCAACTATACCACGCGCCTTTTGATTAGAAAAGCATACACGGCTTTATTTATCAGGACCTAATTCCCTTCGATTAAGTCGATATCTGCCTGCAGCTTGGTGGCAATTCCCATCACTGCGTTTCCATAAAACGCATTTTTGACCGAAGGATCATCACAACCTCGACCTGAATAGTACTTACATGCGGCGTTTCGTTCGGCAGTATATGTTTGCGCACTGGCACCGAGGTCTTTCATGTACAAAGCATTTGCCATAATCGCATGTGCCGGGTTCCATGGATCTGGCATACCGCTTCCTAAGCTTAGGGCAGTTTGCAAGCGCGACTTAAAGAGCATCCATGTTGATGGGATAAACTGCGCTGCACCCATTGCGCCCCCATAACCGACACTAAACGGACATGATACGCGCGTCTTGTGCGGATCGCGACCTAACGCTTTGGTAATTTCAAGAAATGGCGCCACGTCGCGCGTTGGCTTCATGACACTTAAAACCGCAACGCCGGTTGAAATTTTAACCCCCGAACCAGTCACATCATCCGTCAGATAACATGAACCAACATTGGCACCCATTGCTGATTCTTGTTGCAACGTTGCCAAAATAAATGCGGTGCGCACGCCTGTTTTTTCGGATGCAGCCTTTGCCATCTTATACGCTTCGCCAAACGGGATTGCACCTTGGTCACGCAAGTTAAATAATCGCGCTTCGATTGCCGCAACCTTGGCACGCTTGTCAGCTTGGACTTGCGCATATGTTTTTTCTTGCGCCTTGCTTGCAGTTAGCAATGTATTTTTTTCACCTTTTTTTTGTTCAACCTGCTTTTTGTCGGTTTCAAGGGCATATTTCACGTCATTCTCTTTATTTTTTTCTTCTTCTAATTGACGTTTTTCGGAATCAGTTTTTTCGCGCACACTTTTAATTGTCTGAGCCGACCCGGTCAACGCTTCTTTAACCTGGTTAAAATTGTCCAGATCTTCATAAAATGCAGAAATTGACTGCGCGCTAAAAAACAGTTCGATAAAATTATAGTCTTGGAGCGCATTTTCCTTACGGATCAACTGCTTAAATGAGGATTGCTCGCGGCCAAGTTCGTCGGTAAGGCTTTTGATAGTATTTTGCTTTTGGGTGATATTTTTTCCAAGCTGTGCGATGCGCTTATTTTTTTCGGCAATTTCGGTTTGCTTTTTTTTGATCTCAAGTTCAAGCACCGAAATGTCGCGACCAAGCGATGCCGAGTTTGCTTTTTGTGCCTGAATCTGGCTTTCAAGAGCCGCGATTTCAGAAAGTAGCTGACTGCGCTCTTTTTCAAGTTGGGTGCGTTCGGCGTCTGACAGTTGCTGCGCAGCAACAGGAACAACACCAACAACAAGTGGTACGAAAAGTGCGAAAAACATTATGACTTTTGCAATTTTGCGCATACGAAAACAATTATAGCACACTGCAGCATGTCTTGATTACCAGAAAATAAATAAAACAAATCGTAAAGCAGTCTTTTCAAATAATTTCTATCAGACCTTTTCAAAAAGCTTACCGCAGGGGCTAGGCCCAGCGGTGGACGAAATCCGCCAGCAGGCGAATATTCGGGTTTTTTGGAAGGTCTGCTAAAAACTTGCAGCCTTACTTTCGTTTCCAGAAAGCTCAAACAAAAACTCCCTTTCGGGAGTTTTTGAAATATGATCAATCTGATTATGCCGCAGCTTCTTCCTCTTCTTTCTTACCCTTCTTTTCAACTTCAATAGCCGAGAAGTCAATCGGGGTTTCTTCGGCAACCTCTTCTTGCTGTACGGTAATTACCGCAATAACTGCATCAGCATCAGTCACCAAAGTAACGCCTTGTGGCAATGCAATATCCTTAGCGTGAATTTGTGATTCAGTATCAACCAACGAAGCAAGTGAAACCGTAAGTCCATGAGGAAGGTTTTGCGGCAACGCTTCGATTTCGATTTCGTGAGCAACGCGTCCAACAACACCCAAGCCTGCCTTTGCGGCTGGAGCTTCGCCCTCGAATGTAAGTGGTACGGCAACGCGCACAGTCTGGCTAGTGTCGACGATCTTTAAGTCCACATGCGAAACACGGTCAGTAACCGGATCGCGCTGAATTTCTTGAATCAAAACTGGATAATTTGTTCCTTCAACAGAAAGAGTGATCAAAGAACTTTCGCCGGCTTCTTTAAACGCCTGAACGAAATCCTTGTACGAAAATGCAATCGAAACATTGTCTTTTCCGGCACCGTAAGCAACCGCAGGAATATTACCTTCGTCGCGTACTTTTGCCGCCTTGGTTTCGACACCTCGTTTTTGTGCTTGTAGTGTTACGGTCATACAAGAAAGCAGTATACGGATTTATTTAAAAAAGGCAACTATTTTAAGGCTATAGTTGACATAATAGCATATATAGTATATAATGATTTACAGACTGCAGTTTGTATCTCATACCCCTAGGGCCTACCCGGCTCACTATGGGAGAAAAAATATGCAGAAAAAATCTTGCACAAAGTGTAGGGTTGGGCCAGGCGAATGCGTCTGGCTTTTTTATTGACAAAAATATCGGCAAGAGTAGCATACAAAGTAATCCACGCTTTTTTCACGTTTAGGCATTTCACTGCGCATTCATCTCGATTTGGCGACAAACTGCTCAAATTAAGTGCTGCATTCGCATTACCAGGGCATGTGGAAATAAAACCCCACGGCTCTGGTGCGGTGAAATTCATCATAAAGTTTTCACGTCAACGACTCCTTCCAGAGTCAGACGTCTTTCACCCAAAAATTGGCACCCCTTCTAATCCGTAGAATACAGGGGTGCCTTTTTTATTTATCGCACTTCAAATCCGGCAGCCACAAGGGCGTCGGTGATTTTTTGCATTATGAAAGCAACATCAGTTTCTTCAAGTGTTTTTTCAAATGATTGAAATACCAACCGATATGCTACCGATGTTTTTCCGTCTTTAGTAAATTCATCTACAAAGTAAGGCCCCTTAACTACTAAGTCCCCCATTACCTTTGTAACAATAGATTCAAAATCTGTTTTTGATTTCCCTTCAGGAACCCACGCCGCAATATCACGAGTGATAAATGGATAGTTACTCCAAGCAGAAAAAGGTTTTAGGTTAGAGGTTTTAGGTTTTAGTAAATCAGAATAATTCAAGATAGAAACATTATTTTTTTGACAGTATTCATCAAGGGTCATTTCTGTGATCCCCTTTTTATCAGCCCATGCAATGTGAATTTCTTCACCTGTTTTTGTAAAGACCGCACCGATTTCAAAAATCTTTACTTCCTTAAGTTCTAAAAATGGTGCGTTCAAACGATTAAGCTCAAACGCTTCTTTGATGCCATCAGACAAATTGGTGCGAAGCGACGGCTTGTCGCCTACACCTCGGGCAACTTCAAAATCACCCTTTTTACGAAACATATAAGTGATTACTTCACGATATCCATCAGTAATAAGTTTTTCTTTTGCAGCCAAAGTTTTAGCAAATGTTCCATTTACTTTTGCCTTACCCGAAAGAACTACAGGTTGTGCTTTAATATTTTCAAGGCCATACAATCGGGCGACTTCTTCGGCAATGTCATGCATACCCATTATATCCAAACGTAAATACGGCACAGCAATAGTATAAGTATCACCGCTTCCGGTGATTTCATAGCCATAATCGTCCAATATTTTTACCATTTCGTTTTCAGAAAGACTTGTTCCCAAATAGGCATTAATTTTTGAGACCGAAAACGATACGGTTCGCGCTGCTTCTGGGTTTGGATATACATCAACAATGTCTTCAAACTGTGCTTCGGGGCACATTTCTAAAATCGTTGCCGATAGCTCGCGCATTGCGTACGTTGCATGTTCGGCTGATAAATCATTTTCAAATCGCTTTGCCGAGTCAGATAGTAAGTTAAGACGGCGCGCAGTTTTTCGGACACTACTTGGTTCAAAATTGGCAATCTCTAAAACAATCTCGGCTGTTTCGTCGGTAACGCCGCTGGTTAGGCCACCTTTTACGCCGGCAATTGCCAAAGTATTTCCTGCTGCATCGGCAATTACCATGTCAGAATTTTTTAGTTTTGCAACAACCTGATCGCGGCCTAATACTGCAAATTCTTCGCCGTCTTTTGCGTTTGTTATAACAATGGTGCTTCCTGATTTTTTAAGATCAAACGCATGGCATGGATTACCAGAATCAAGCATCACCAGGTTTGTTGCATCAACAATATTATTGATCGATCGCTGGCCAACCGATTCAAGATGCTTAACCACCCAATCTGGCGACGGACCAACTTTAATGTTTCGCACAATGCGCCCCATATACCTTCGGCAATTTGGGGTCTTAATTTCAACTTTCAGGTCAGTCGGCCTGGATTCGGGAACTTTATACATCGATGTCGGATCCTTGAATTTAAATTCAAGCATTCCCGCAACTTCGCGCGCGACACCTTGATGCGATAACAAATCATGTGCTCGGTTTGGCAAAATATTTAAATCAAAAAGAGTATCGCCATCGGACAGTTTTTCCATTGATTCAACTTCGCACAGTTTGAACGTAAAAATATCCGCAAGCTTTTCAGGGCTTGGCAGTTCGCCGTCGATATACCATTTGAGCCAGTTATAACTAATTTTCATAATAAATTCTCTTTTTTAAGATAATTCTCTAATTCTATAACTAAATCTTGATTAGCCTTTTTCATGGATTTGAAATAAGAAAAAAAGTTTTCATTTTCTCGATAAATTTCACCTAATTTTGCTTTATTCAGTACGGATAGATTGTAAATCCAATCCGCTAAGGGTTCATTGATATAAAACTCAAGTAAACTAATGCCCGTATGAGGGAACTTTTCTTCAAATATTTCCCAGGCTTCATTAATAAGCCAAATTAAGAGCTCTGGATCCGAGTGTGCTAATCTCTCAAAAAAACCATGGTCATTATTTGCTAATTTTGTTAGCATCTTTTTATAATTCTTTATTTCTTCTGTATTTTTAAAATCCTGAAAGGCAGAAATAAAAAGTCGAGCAATCTGGCTCTCTCTGAGGTATAGATTAGGTCTTAAATGTTGGTCGATTTTACTAATTAGCGACATACTATTATTACCACTGATTAAAGCGTAAATCACCCTGATAAAAATGACGTATATCGGTAATATTATGCTTTACCATCAAAATGCGATCTACACCGCCTCCAAAGGCGAATCCCTGATATTTTTCGGGGTCGATTCCTAGGTTTCGCAGCACATTCGGATGAATCATTCCTCCGCCCATCATTTCAAGCCACCGGTCTCCAAATTTTACCCATACTTCTACCGACGGTTCGGTAAACGGGAAAAAGCTTGGACGCAGTTGAATTTCGGCGTCTTCACCTAATAAGCCTTTATAAAGCGTCAAAAGTGTAGACTTTAAGTTTGCGAGCGAAATATCTTCACCAATTGCGCAGCCATCGACTTGAAAAAACTGCATCTCGTGCGTGGCGTCAGTTGCTTCATTGCGAAATACTTTTCCAACCGAAACGCATGCACGCGGATATGTAGCATCTTTTCCAGCAGTCTCTAAAAACCGCGCGGTTGTCGAAGTGACGTGGGTACGTAAAACTTTTCCTTGTTCATTTTTGATCCAAAACGTATCTTGCATGTCACGTGCCGGATGATCTTTAGGAACATTCAGCGCATCAAAGTTATACCATTCGGTTTCAAGTTCGGGCCCTGTTGCCACTTCAAACCCCATACCATCAAAAATACGCACGATGTCGTTGGTGATAAGCGTGATTGGATGTAGTGAACCCTTTGGAATTTCCATAGTGCTAGATTACCTCTTTTAGGAGCTTTTGTACAAGGCCTGGATTTGCACTACCTTTGGTTTTTTTCATGATCTGGCCTACCAAAAACATCAGCGATGCTTCTTTACCGGCTTTGTATTCGGCGGCAACCGATGCATGTTCGGCAATAGTCTCTTCGATTACTTTTTTAAGCGCGCCTTCATCAGATTGTTGAAATAATCCTTTTTCTTGTGCTATCACCTCAGGATCCTTACGGTCAGTATGGAGAATCTCCAGAATGTCTTTTGCCGCACGCGAATTAATTTTTCCATCCGAAAGGAGTTTGATCAGTTTTGCAAAATGCGATACTTCAGGAAAAACGAACGCATCATTATTTTTGATGTGGTAAGTCAGGTCAGACGTAATGTAGTTTGATGCCAATTGCGCAAGCTGTTTATCATTACCAAGCAAGGTCGCGACTTCTTCAAAAAAGGCCGCAAGTTCAAAGCTTTGCAAATACGTTTCGATATCGTCTGCCTTAAGGCCAAATTGTTCGCCATAGCGCGCGCGTCGCTCCCACGGAAGTTCTGCTAGATTTTGCCCAATTGTATCCAAGTCAAACAACTTATGTAGCGACAGTTTTGGCAAATCGGGATCCGGAAAATATCGGTAATCGTGTGCATCTTCTTTGCTACGCTGGCTTGTCGTTGTACCGCGCGCGGCATCGAACCCGCGGGTTTCCTGGATGATTTTTTCGCCCTTATCAAGCAGTTCACTTTGGCGCTTTATTTCGTATTCGACGGCTTTTCGAGCAAAACTAATCGAACCAATATTTTTGACTTCGACTTTTGTGCCCAACTTTTCTTTATCTTCAGACAACGAAATATTTACCTCAACGCGCATTTGGCCAAGCTCCATATTGGCAGTTGATACGCCTAAATAGCGCAACAACATTTGCAATTCTTTGGCAAACTTCACGACAGTCTCGGCATCATGGATTTTTGGCTCGGTAACCAATTCCATAAGCGGTACGCCGGCACGATTAAAGTCAACTAAGGTATGGTCGTCTTTGTGCACCGACGTTGCAGTGTCTTCTTCAAGATGGATGCGCGTTAATGGCACACCGGCAATTGACCCACCGCTGACTGTTGGATATCGAAACTGGCTGATTTGATAACCCTTGGGGATGTCGGGATAAAAATAATTTTTGCGATCAAATTCGGTTATGTCAGCAATGTCCCCACCAACCGCAAGGCCGATTTTAACCATCGAATGCAGCGCTTCCTTATTGATTGTGGGAATAGCTCCTGGCTGTGCGGTACATACCGGGCAGATATTCGTATTGGGAACCTCCTCGGCAGCATCATTTTTACACGCGCAAAACATCTTTGACTTGGTCGTCAGTTCGGCATGAATTTCAAGGCCAATAGTTGGATAATAGGTTTTTGGCATACCAGCGAGCATAGCATATTTGGGCTCTATTGCAAAAACTTTTGACACTTTTAAAAAAGAAGGTATACTGCTTCACAACATCAAAATAGTATTGTTAACAATTAAAAACCATTGTAAGTATGTGCTTTGTTTTAGTTTCATTTGCCAATAATGGCGCAGTTAATTCCTTTGCCTGCATTACTAATGAAAAGGAAGAGAGGAGGTATATAAAAATAACGAAAAGTTGGACCATTGAATCTTTCACTGAACCCAAACCTGGCAACAAAACTGTTCAGGGTCAAAAAGAAACGATTCATCAAAACGTTGGCGTTATTGAAGGACATCCTGTTGACCAAAACCAAACCCCAACAGAAGGAGGAAAAATGACCCTCGCAATTGTGGGCAATAAGATTTCGGCAGTATTTACCGGCAACTGGAGGCACTCTGAGAAATGGTGCGGCGACTTAGAAATCAGTCAAAATTTCACTGAACTTTTACCTAAGAAAGATGTAAAAAAAGAGACTGATGAAGCAGTAACAGTTACAGCGAATGAAAGCTAACAAATGTTAGCAAAATGAAAAAATCCGAAACCACCTACCCTGGACGGATTTTTCTTTTGTCATTTTTAATGTAAGCAGTTAGCCTTGCGCCAAAGTATCGCGCAAAACTTTTAGCGACGCGTCATCAAAGGCCGAAACAACAGTTATATTTTTTGATATTTTTTCAAGCGCCGCTTTTTTTTCAGCTAAGGCATCAGCATCAACCATGTCATATTTTGAGAGCACAATGATTTCTTTTTTGTTTATTAAATCTTTTGAATAAGCCGCAAGTTCGTCGTGGATCGTATTGTATGCAGCAGCAACATCATCGTTTTCGGCCGATATAACATGCGCGATCATGCCGGTTCGGGCAATGTGCTTTAAAAACTTATCACCCAAGCCTTTACCTTCGTGCGCGCCTTCGATAAGCCCCGGAATGTCCGCAATAATTTTTCCACCCGGCAAAACACCTAGCGCTGGTTCAAGCGTCGTAAACGCGTAATTTCCCACCTTGCTATGAGCGCCAGTTAAGGCATTTAACAGTGTTGATTTGCCGGCGTTTGGAAACCCAACCAACCCAATGTCGGCAATAAGGCGCAGCTCGACATGAAATTCGGCCGATTCACCTGGTTGCCCCGGAGTTGATTCTGTTGGGGTCGTATTCGTTGAAGCCTTAAAGTATTCGTTTCCAAGACCACCTACACCGCCTTGCAGTATTAAAATTCGGTCATCAGGATGGGAAATTTCAAATTGTTCGCCGGTTGACTTGTTGGTCAAAACCGAACCAATGGGAAATAATAATTCAAGATCTTCGCCGCTTTTTCCCTGCTTGCTAAAGTTTTCGCCCGCATTTCCATTTTGCGCGATGAACTTTTTCTCATGCTGATAGTTTTGCAAGTACGCCAAATCGCGCGTTGCTTTTGCATATACGGCTCCGCCACGCCCACCATTGCCACCACCTGGGCCACCATGCGGACGCGAGTGCTCACGCTTCCAGCGCACGACTCCGTCGCCGCCCTTGCCCGCCGATACCTCGATTGTTGTCTCGTCAATGAATGCCATACATTTACCTTAAGCTTCAAGCGCCTTTTTTGCAAGTTCGATCGCACCTTTTTGAGATCGTGCAACTGCCAAAAAGCGACCAGTATGACAGAAAATTGCATCAGGTACGCCACTTATTTCAGCTATTGCGTCATCACGCAAACCTGCCCATTCTTTAGGGAAATCTTTTTTATTCTCAAACGAGAAAGCACTTTTTTTAATCGCACTTACACCCCACATATCGTTATCGCGAGGCCTTACAACATATATTAATTTTGGTACCTCAACCATTAATCCCTCAAGTGGATAATATGCATCAAGTACAATCATACGCTGATCTTCAGCTTGATTATATGCTTCTTGGATACGCTGTTGTGCCTCGGCCATATCTTTTGCCACAGCAATAAGACGCTCTAAAAGCTTTTTTGCAAACATGACATTATCCATGAAGCGAGGATCCTCGGTTGCAATATCCTCTTTCCATGTTGGACGAAAAGCGTATAAAGCTTCCTGAATACGAAATGGGAACACGTTCATGCGAGGAGCCACAATATCGATTCCCATATCATCGGCATCAATCGGTTGTATTAAATAACTATCAATATATTCAGCAATTTCCTTACTGCCGGCAACATATTCGCCAAGGTGCATCCAGGTTAACCCCGCTGCGGCGTATGGGATTCCATTCGCCCTTACTCCAACCCCTCCAACTTGATGGTGATCAAAGCGATTACGCGCGGCATCATATTCGCCGCCCACATCGAAAACATAATCTGCAACGGCAATTTGGTTTGCATCACGCGTACGGATGACCGTATAGGTTTCGTTTTGCATGTCCAAGTGCAATTGGATAACCGCACAGGCGAAAATATCATCAGCATGGAATTTTCCGTTGTGCGTGATTAAGGTCTTCATACTATAAAATGGCGTCCAAAATCCAAATGATGATGTTCGTCACGATAGAACCAACAAGCGCGCCCATAAAAGTTGTTACGTCAAAACCGGGCACTAAATAACCGACAAGCCAAAACAATAACGCATTAAAGACGATGCCAAAAATTCCCAGTGTAACAATGTTGATTGGCAAGGTTAAGATGCTAAGCACCGGCTTAACACCCAAGTTAATGATCCACAAAATGATTGCCGCAATAAGCGCCGCAACCCAGCCGCCTGGAACACTGATGCCAACAAAAATATGTGGCAATGCCAAAATCGCCGCTCCAAGCAGTACGACTTTTAAAATTGAACGGATAGCAAATGACAACATATCAATATAGTAATTATTAATAATCCTCTTTATCGTTTAAAAAGACTCGCACAGAAACATCTTTAGATGTTTCGAACATAGAGCCCTACCCGTGATTCGCGCGAGCGAATGATTAGATGAGGGACTTGTGTCTTTTTAATGATAAAGAAAAAACTGGTACGGGGTTCTGATGCTTACGCAAAAAAAGAATCAACAACCGCCTTAACGTCAGTCCCGTCAGCCTTACCCTTAAGGTCGGCCATAAGCGCACCAACAAGTTTTCCTGCACCAGTTTTATCGGTAACGCCAAGCGCTTCTTTTTTAGCCTCTGCAATGGGGCGAATCTCGTCTTGGCTCATCATTTGCGGAAGGTATTTTTCAACAACCGCAAGTTCGGCTTGTTCGCTTTCGGCAAGGTCGCTGCGGCCTCCTTCGGTAAACTGGTTTATTGCATCCTTTCGGCGCTTTGATTCACGACGCATAACAGCCAGCACTTCGTCGTCAGACAATGGATCTTGCGGCGTACGACCCAACGAAACCGATTCGTTCATACAGGCCGATTTAAGCCCCCGAATAACGGTCAGGCGCACTTCGTCCTTTGCTTTCATTGCTTCTTTCAGGTCGCTGGTAAGTTGTTCCATTAGGGTCATAGAGATTTGTTTTATAGCTTGATAATACTTATTCGAGTATAGCTTATCCTGATCAAAACTCAAATTAAAACAAAGTGTCCTTCTTTTTTAGGCATGTCTCGATGGTGTAGATCCAATCCCCTTCGGTTGCTGGATTTTGCTTTTTTTGTTCATACAGCCACTGCAAGTAAGCAGGGTCTTTTTTGGCAACATCGGCAACTTTTTCGCCCTTATACTTTCCAAACCCAAAAATCTTTATGGTACGTGGGCGCTTCGACATTTCGATCATCTCATGAATCAAATCATCACCCGTTTTGCCAGTCATCTTTTCAAGGTCCGCCTTCATTTTATGGTATAACTGCTCGCAGACAATAATGTCAGCGCGTGCATCATGCGGAAATATACCGTCAGGCAGCGTAATGTCCAAGTTCCAAAAATAGCGCAAGTATTGCAACCGCACTGACGGGATTACTCCATCATCATCTAGACATTGCGCAAGCTTCATGGTGTCGATAAATGTCGCAACTGGAATATCATCGTTTGCCAACATCATCATATCAAAGGCGGCATTGTGTGCGACCAGGATATTTTTTTCATCGGCAAACAGTTCTTTTGTTTTTTTCCAAAGATCACTTTGATAAAACGGCGGCTTATCTTCGACCATTTGCGGCGTAATATGCGTTACTTCCATCGATTCAATCGAGATTGGCACCGCAGGCTTAAAGTAAGCCGAAATAATTTCATCAGCATTTTCGGCCTTATACGCAATTTGAACAATGCGGTCTGTTGGGTTGATGCCCGTCGTTTCGGTATCTAAAAAATACAAAGTATATTTTGAGCTCATGCAAAATAGCGTATCGTGGTTTTATATTTTAAGCAAGTTCCGAATAATTTCCCATTAGACCTTTCCAAAAAGCTCGCCGCAGGAGCGAGTGTCTGTTTGAGGGTAGAGGCGGACGAAATACGCGAGCACGCGCATAGTCTGGTTTTTTGGAAAGGCTTGATAAAAGTTGACCGGCAGTTTTTATTTCTCAAGCGCTTTCAAAATCTTTAGGTACAATCCGTCAACAATTTTCTGCTGCACTTTGCCTATCGAAGCATAATTATCAAGCCCGGGAGCCGCGTTTATTTCGATAATCGAATACTTCTTAACTTGCTTGGTAATATCAGAAGTAATAATATCAACACCGCACAGCCGCAGATCCATATCACGCGTAATAGCAATTGCCAGTTTTTTAAATGTTGGGTGTATAGTCTTAGTACAATCGATAGCATCTCCGCCGGTCGATAAATTTGCATTATCCAAAAGCTTAATTGTAAGCCCTTGTTTTAAAACCGAACCCATTGAAAGTTTTTTGCGCCGTAAATTATCACCGATGCGGTTATCAGAAAAATCGATAATCGTATCGCGGCCAGTTTTAATAAATTCTTTTTGTTTTAGTTGCAGTAGTTTTTTTACCGAAGAAACACCATCGCCAACGACGGCTAGCGGCAAGCGCTGATACGCCGAAATAACTTCATCATCAAGCACCACGATTCGGTAGTCATTGCCCGGGCAAAATTCCTGGATCATAATTGTGCGGTATTTTTTAAAAAGCGCTTTTGCAATGCGGTAATAATCGGCTTTGTTGTACACTTTCGTAACGCCGATTCCCCGGCTTTGATCATGTGGTTTTACAATTACCGGAAAACCAACTTTTTGCGCAAACTGATATCCATCGTCGATAGTCTTTTTGACCCGCAGATGCTTATTAAAACTTGGGTTAAAAACGCAAAGCCATTGTGGCACCTTATAGCCCAGTTTTTTAAGAAAAAAACTTGCGTACCCCTTATCTTTGGCAATCTCGATCGAGCCTAAACTGTTGATGCTAAAACACGTATTACGAAAAAATGTCGATTTGCCATTTTTAAAAGTAATGCGCCCAACAAAACCGTATTCGGGTTCAATAGTAGTTTTTGCACCAATATCTTTTGCAACTCGTTTTACAATATGTGCAACAAAAGGCATGTTCATGCGTTTACCGTACCAGATTTTGGCAAATTCTAAAATTGACAACAGTTATTTTTGTAGTAACGTAAATACAAATACTAAGCTATGAAAAAGATACTTTTTGCGCTCATGAGCGCCTGTACCCTTTTTGCTGCATGTACTACCGTGCACACATCAGCAACTCAATTAACGCCTAACCAGCCAACCGCTGCAGATACTAGTACTAATGAACAGCCAACCGCTGGCAGGCACTATTAGGTAATTATTTGCCCCCCCCATCAAAAAGCCCCGCATAAAGCGGGGACTTTTTTTGTGCGGGCGCTGTAGGAATCGAACCCACACTAGCGGTTTTGGAGACCGCTGTTCTACCACTAAACTAAGCGCCCATGCCTTTTTAAAGCTGTGCCATCATACGCCATTTTGATCAAAAAGAAAAGCCGCTTTGGGCGGACTTTTCTTACTTCTTTGATTCTTTATGAACGGTCTGCTTGCCGCATTTGGTGCAAAGCTTTCGGCGTTCAAGCTTCTCGGGCTTTTCGGCCTTGCGCTTTTTACGCACGTAATAGTTAATGCTTTTGCATTCGCTGCACTGCAGTTTTACCAAGTGATCCTGTGACATACCCAGGGACAGTATCATAATTGACTATTAAAATCAAGCATGTATTATATGGGGCGTACCAAAGAGAAATATGCGTCGATGGCGGAGTGGTCAATCGCACCTGACTGTAAATCAGGCGCCCGTGTGGCTACGTTGGTTCGAATCCAACTCGGCGCACAACCTAGTATGAAAAGAGGCTTCGGCCTCTTTTCGTCTTTGTGGGTCAAGGATATTTTCCAGTTCTAACCCCACAGATATAGTGAGTACATGTTTTTAGATTTCATGTATACCAATTAGAAAAATGTGTAATAAAATAAAGTGCTTTTGCTAGAATATGAAAAGTTCGAACGCAGCTTTGATTTTTGATTAAAAAAGAGTATTTTGAGTAATATGTCAGATGATAAGGATGAAAATATTCGCAAATATACAGCAACCCTTACTCTTGCGGTAACGGAGTGCGAGGAGGCACTCGGGCTTATAAATTTTCTTGAAAGTGCAACAACGATTGACGTAACCCACCTTGGTTGGTGGAAGGGGTTGGCTGGAGATTTTCTCGTGCTTAAGATAGCAAACTTCTTTGATGATACAAGAGGATCAGTTTCTTATAAAAAATTGCTAAATGATGCCAAAAACGCTCTAAAAGATGCGGATCTACGGAACTATCAACAAAAACTAAAAGAAATAGAAGAAAAATATCAGCTACTTATAGCCCGTGCAAAAAATAACAGAGATAAAAGAATTGCTCACATTCAAAAGAAAGAGGAGTTGGGATGGACTAAAGAACGGGTAGATGCTTATATAGAAAACTATGGTCAACTTTGGTTTGATGTAAAAATTGTGGATCCAGAGTTTGAATTTCTACAAACAGACGTGTTGCCAATACAAGAAATTAAAGAACTTCTTAGTGAGCTCAAACTGTTAGTTTTTTATGACCTTTGGTACCCAAACGTGCGTAGAGATTTGTGATTGAGATCCGATAATCTCAGTTCTAACATCCTTTACTACGCTGCACCACACAAAAAACCTTCAGGGATTCTGAAGGTTTTTTCTATTCAGTTGTTATTTACAATCCTTAATCAAGTTCAAGTGTATGCAGCTTTCCAGTAAACGAACCCTCGATATCAATATCATCGTCTTCGTCTTCGGCATCAATATCCGAACCTTCGACGCTCACCCGGATCGTTGTACCGTCACCAAAATTATCTTCTTGGCTTTCAAATGTTGCATAAATGCGTACTTCAATTTCATCATCCGATTCGACCATGACATCGTCGCCGTCTAAGTCAACGATATATGTCGCGGTACCATCGCCGTTGTGTAAGTCGTCGCTATCAAGGTCGGCATCATACCAATCGCCGTCAATACGTACCCGCAAGTCGTTAATGACTGAATCTGCACCATCGGCGTCGTTGTCATCGTCGTTGATATCTATCATGATCGGCAGTTCATTAATAGTAACGTCAGACACATCACTACCTACTTCGATCGTAAACGCACCGACTAAAAATTCGTCCGACTCATCATCTTGGTCGATTTCAAGTGTGCTTGCCGAAGGATTCGAAGACGCAGCGCTGATCCTGACTTCGTCATTATCGGCGTTGTTATCATTGTCATCTTCGTCATCATTATCTGATTCATCGGTAAAGGTAAATGTCTCGTCGAAAGAGGAATCATTTTCATCATCCGTCTCGTCATAATCCGATTCAACATGCATTGAGCCATTACCGTCTTGGAATCGGATCGATTCCAGCCCGATCACCCATTGCGCATCATCAATATCACCACTATCGATATTGTCGTTGGCCTCGACTTCAATATAGAAGGTCATGCGATCCCCTTCTTCGATTACGGCATCATCAAGCGATATGGTCTGCGAATAAATGTCGGGATTGCCTGAATCTCGATCGAAGTCGGACACATCTTCTGATCCGATATCCTCATCGTCCATGATCACCGATACTTCTCCAAGATAATCGTTCAGATTTTCGGATCCAGATTCGATGTTGGCAAAGTTTAAAGCGATGCTTGTAATCTTTATATCAGAATCCTGGGCCTCGACTCGAAATGCCAGAACTTGTTCGCGATCGTCTTCACTTACCTGATCTGCAGTATTGGCATGGATGGCCGTGACTTCGATCGAACCCGGCCCACCATCGAGCCCGTCATGATCCGGCAACGGAGTCGTAGGAATCGACGGCGCAATCGGCATGTTTGCGCATGCTACCAGTGCATTCTTAGTAATGGGGCCAACCAAGGCGTCAGCAACTAATGCACGTGACTGCTGAAATGCGACAACAGATGCGTTTGTACGTGGACCAAAGACCCCATCGGGAATAAGCAAAAACCCGCCACATTCAGGCATATTCAGCGTACTTTGCAAATTAACTACCGCCTGTCCACGCGAACCCATACGCAGTGTTACTCCACTATAGTCCAAAAACGTCGCTGCAGATGCAAGGTGCGGCAATACTACTGCGGCAAAAAAACCGACAAGCACTATTACCGGCATGCAATTGCGTGCGAAAAATAATATTTTATTCATAAGCGCTTATGAGTTATTGTTTGATAATATTTCGACTTCTTACCATTTACACAGGACACACCTGTATACCCAAAACACTATTAACATTAACCACAAGCGTACCCTGCTATTTATGATGACGGTAGCAATGCTTTTTTATTACCTGCTAACTAGAAACGACACGCATATAAACGATGTCAAATGATACTAGTATGGGAATCTATGGTTTTTTCTGCTTGTTTTGATACACTGCGCCAATGACCCAATCACAAGCCTTAAGTATTTTGAAAACAGGCGCGAACGTATTTTTAACCGGCGAACCTGGTGCTGGCAAAACGTACGTTATCAACCAATATGTGCGCTATCTTAAAGACCATGGGATCGAGCCAGCAATCACCGCATCAACTGGCATCGCAGCAACACACATTCATGGTATGACCATTCATGCATACAGCGGCATTGGCATCAAAAAAAATCTTTCGGCCTATGATATTGATCGCATTGCAAGCAACGAATACGTCGTTAAGCGCCTCACTAAAACAAAGGTGCTTATTATCGATGAGGTATCAATGATGTCGGCGCAGATGTTGACCGACGTTGATGCTGTTTGCCGCGAAGTGCGCCAAAGCGCCCTGCCCTTTGGCGGGATTCAAGTAATTTTGGTTGGCGACTTTTTTCAATTGCCGCCCATTTCCGAAGACACCGAAAATACAAGCTTTGCATTTCAATCGCCCGTTTGGCAAACGCTGCAGTTGGTTACTTGTTATTTGACCGAACAGCATCGGCAAGAAGACAGCGCATTTTTGGATATTCTTTCGGCAATCCGCAAAAACACCTTCAACGATTCTCATGGCGAAACACTGGGAACACGCATGATCGATTTTGATGATTACCCTACGCATGCAACCAAACTTTTTTCGCACAATACGAACGTCGACAAAATAAATGACGAGGAACTAAAAAAACTTGAAGGTGAAGCGTTTGAATTCCCCATGACTGAAACCGGATCAGAATCACTGTGCGCCAATCTTAAACGCGGGTGCCTGTCGCCCGAACGCCTAACGTTAAAAGAAGGCGCGATTGTCATGTGCACTAAAAACAACCTCCGCGAAGGGTTTGTTAACGGCACCATCGGTACAGTGGTCGGCTTTGACGATTATGCAAAATATCCCATTATTCAAACCAAAGATGGAGAAACAATTACTGTCGAGCCAATGGATTGGATTATTGAAGACAACGGTAAAATAAAGGCAAAGATCACGCAAGTTCCCTTACGCCTTGCCTGGGCAATTACCATACACAAAAGCCAGGGCATGAGTTTGGATAATGCTGTAATCGACCTATCTGGAGCGTTCGAATATGGCCAAGGATACGTTGCTCTTTCGCGTGTGCGAAGCTTAAGCGGCCTGCATTTGCTTGGCTTAAACGGCCGCGCCCTACTGGTACACCCGCAAGTATTAAAAAAAGATAATGACTTTCACCAAAAATCCCGCGATGCTGAAGAAGCGTTTGGCGAGATTCCGCAAAGTGATTTAGAGAAAATGCACGAACAGTTTATTAAGGCTTGCGGCGGTAAGCCAAGTAAAACCAAAACTGGAGCAGTAAACAAGAGCAAAAGTAGTTCTAATAAAAAATTTAGCGTCGACGAATTACGCAAGACACACGCAAAAGCATACGCAAAATGGACCAAAGAAGATGACGAACTGTTAACCGAACTTTTTAACCTGGGCGAAAAAATCCCCAACCTGATGCAAAAATTTGGTCGCAAGCGCGGCGCGATAGAAGCCCGGCTTGGCAAATTAGGGTTGATCGAGAATACCTTTTTCAAGAAAGATCAAAAAAAGTAGGTCCTGCTTTCGCAAGACCTATTTTAAAATATTATCAGCAATTACATAACTCTGGGTGCTTCCAATACATCCATGGTATTTTTTTCAAAATCAAGGATATACATTTCTCCCTCAGCTAACTCTTGTGGCATAGTATCAATGTTAGTGTTATTGAGCAGTTGTGAGAGTGCGTTTGGTAATGTGGAGGTGTATTCAAGATGCGTCACTATGATTACGGTATCAGCATGATTATGATTAGCATATTCAACGGTGCTCTTTGCAGCCTGAATCGGATTAGCCGGACGACTATCACCATTAGACCATAAGCAATTATCGTACATATGCAGTAAGCCGAATTCTTTGTTGATAATATCAACTGACTTTTGTGCTTTTGGCGAATTCGATGAGATGATAATTGCTTCCGATAAATCGCCTTCTTTTTTGATTTGCTTTTGAACTCTCTTAAGTTGTTCAAGGCCGTGCCGCGACAAATCGTCACCTTCGCAATGGCCATGCCTGATTATGTAAGCTCTTTTAACCATAAGTTTTGTTTTTTGTCATTCTATGCCTCATAACAAGAATGTCAATAAAACCCGCCAAGGCGGGTTTTACCTAAGCATGCAATTTATTAGGCGGTTTTAAGATCCTTTTTTTCAATCGGCGATTTTACGGCCGGGCGGGATTTGGTTACTAAGAACAACTCGCCGTCTTTTACATCAACATACACCAGCGAATTCTTTTTAAGTTCCTGGCGCACCATCATACCTGCAATGGCATTAAGGATTTTGGTTTCAATAAGACGCTTAAGTGGGCGCGCTCCAAACTGCGGATCGTAGCCTTTTTCAGAAAGGTATTCGTACGCCTTATCGGATAATTGGATCTTGATATCTTTTTCGGCAAGACGTGATTCAACGCGCTGAATGTTTAAGGTAACGATGTCGCGAATAACACTTTGGTCAAGGACGTCAAAGATAATAATATCATCTAATCGGTTTAAAAATTCGGGTCGGAAAAATTCCTTAAGACTGTCCATCACCTTATCTTTAGTTACCTGATACGCATTGCTTGATTCGGCAGCAAAACCGATTGATTGCATTTTTTGGATATGCTGAGAACCAATGTTTGATGTCATGATAATAACGGCATTTTTAAAGTTCACCACACGGCCTTTGGCGTCAGTTAAGCGGCCATCATCAAGAACCTGCAAAAGAATATTAAAGACTTCGGGATGCGCTTTTTCGATTTCGTCGAACAAAATTACGCTATATGGGCGATGACGCACCGCTTCGGTAAACTGGCCGGACTCTTCGTGACCAACATATCCTGGCGGCGAACCAATAAGCTTGCTAATCGAATGCTTTTCCATGTATTCGGACATATCAACGCGAATCAGTGCTTTTTCGTCGTCAAACATAAATTCAGTCAACGCCTTGGTAAGTTCGGTCTTACCGACACCAGTTGGCCCCAAAAAGATAAATGATCCAATCGGGCGGTTTGGGTCGCCGATTCCAACGCGGCTGCGACGAATCGCATCGGCGATTTTTTGAATAGCTTCGTCTTGGCCTTTGACGCGCCGCTTCAGTTCGTCCTCCATGCGCGCAAGTTTTTGCAGTTCTTCCTCAAGCATGCGCGAAACCGGAATACCCGTCCAGCGTGCGACAACATGCGCAATATCTTCTTCGGTTACTTCTTCACGAAGCAAGCGGCGAGACTTTTGCATCTTGCCAAGTTTGTCCATTTTTACTTTTAGGGATTTTTCGGTTGCCGGAATCTTTCCATAGCGAATCTCGGCAGCACTTTGCAAGTTACCCTGCAGTTGCGCGTTTTCGGCATCCAGGCGAAACTGCTCAAGCTCTTTTTTAAGTGATTTTATTTCTGACAGCAAATCCTTTTCGGTCGTCCAAGTCATCTCGAGGCTGCTGGTTTTTTCTTTTACATCGGCAATTTCGCGATTGATTTCTTTAATGCGGGTTTTCGCACGTGCGCCGATTTCGCCTTCAATTTCTGAATCTTTTTTCAAAGCCTCGCGCTCGATTTCAAGCGTCATTACCTTACGGTGCGTTTCTTCAAGGGCCGATGGCTTACTTTCAAGCGCTATGCGAAGCGAACTGGCAGCTTCGTCAATTAAGTCAACCGCCTTATCAGGCAGATACCGGTTCGTAATATAGCGGCTTGAAAGTTGCACCGCACTTAAGATCGAGTCGTCGGTAATACGCACGCCATGGAACAACTCGTACTTTGACTTAAGTCCGCGCAAAATGGCAATCGTGTCTTCAACTGATGGTTCTTCGACATATACAGGCTGAAAGCGTCGCGCCAATGCCGGGTCTTTTTCAAAATATTTTTGATATTCTTTAAGCGTCGTTGCACCTATAGCGCGCAATTCGCCGCGTGCAAGTGCTGGTTTAAGCATGTTTGCAGCATCCATAGTGCCTTCGGCCGAACCTGCGCCAACCAGTGTGTGAATTTCATCGACAAACAGTATGATCTTGCGTTCAGATTGTTCGATCTCTTTCATGATTTTTTTCATGCGCTCTTCAAACTCGCCGCGGTATTTAGTACCGGCAAGCAATAGCCCAAGATCAAGCACCACCAAGTCTTTATCTTTTAACGATTCAGGCACGTCACCTTTGGCCATACGAATCGCAAGGCCTTCAACAATTGCGGTTTTACCCGTACCAGGCTCACCAATTAGTATCGGGTTATTTTTGGTGCGGCGTGACAAAATTTGGATGATGCGCGCAATCTCTTTATCGCGGCCAATGACCGGATCAAGCTTGTCCTGTGATGCCAATTGCGTTAGGTTGCGAGTATATTTTTGCACCATCGCATATTTGCGAGGCGCTTTTGCCTTGGGGCCATTTTCTAAGCGAACTTCCTCGATCGCGCGAATAACTTTTTCGCGCGTGATTTTAAACTTCGCCATGATTTCTTGCGTTGGATTTTGCGTATCCAAAAGTGAAATAAGGAGATGTTCAGTTGAGATGAATTCGTCCTTTAATTCTTTAGCAACTGCTCCAGAATTTTCGATGACCTGCGCTAAATCAGCTGTAAGATACAGCTGGTGCGACGGCGATAATGTGGTTCCCTGTTGCGGAGCATCGATTGCTTCGACCAAAAGATCGGTCATAAGCACAGTATCAATATCCATTCGTTCTAAAATTTGAGGAACAAGACTTTCTTCTTGGGTCACCAGTGATGCCAAAAGATAGTACGAGTTTACATGATGCACGCCACGCTCCATCGCGATTTCATGCGCGCGCTTGATAACTTCTTTTGCTCGGGTCGTAAAGTTGTTGAATCCTGGAAGCATATGTGTTGATTAGATTAGGTTCTGTTTCTAAAGCCAATTATACCGAAACTGCGTGGCTTAGCCTAATATATCATACGTGGAAAACTTTGCAACAATCTTTTCGCGGTCGCAAAATTGTTGTAAATTGCACAACGGTTTTAAAAGAATGGAAATATGAGCGCAACGAATATGGGAATATAGACAGCTGCCAATAATGTACTTATTAGGACAGTTACTGCAGTTTTTTCAGGATACGTGTTGAGTTTAGCAGCAAAGGCAACTGTGTTTGCCGCAAGAGGTACAATCGCCATTAAAAGAATTATCTTGTAGATGCCAGGATTATACAAATGAAAGAATCTGGAGTCGAGAATAATCAAGCCCACCGCAAAAACCGGCCATGCGACAAATCGCACACACAGAGCAAATCCCATAAACAATCGGTCAAATGACGCTCGAGTAATTGAAGCGAGACCTACCCCGACCATCATCATCCCTAGCACAACATATGCCCCTTTGAAACTAATCAAGACCTCCGTAAGTTGCGCCGGTAAAGATATGTGCAGAATATTAACAAGCAGGCCAAGAACAAAAACATACAGCGTAGGAATTCCAAGCAATTTTTTGACCGTATCTTTAGCCGAATGCTGCCCGCGCGCAATAGTATAAAACCCGACTGAGTTCTCATATAAGATGAATCCCAATGTACTGAATACAACCAAGCTAAGTGCACTATCGCCAAACAATGCAAGCGCAACAGGCAAACCAAAATATCCGGTATTTCCCGAACCCGCAGCATAGGCAAGTATATTTTTTTCGCTTCCCTTCCAAATACAACTTGCTGCAAGATAAAATACTCCGCAAAAAAGTGACGCAATGGCAAAGAAAAGAAACGGGAGCGACACAAGAGAGAAACTTAATTGCGCAGTCGCGACTCCGTAAAATACTACGGCAGGAGAAATAATATAAATAAGGAGTGTTGCAACGCTTTCTTTCGCAACATTTCCGTATTTTCCCGCCAAATAACCCACAAGGATAATAAGGTACAACGGGATAAGTTTTACCAGGAGTATAAGAAAAATGGACATAGTTATTTTTTAAGGCTTTCAAATAATTCGAGCGTTTCCTCCTTCAGCAACCCTTTTTCAATTTCGATCGGATAGCTTGAATCAGCCGCCAAGTCTTTTATTCCTATTTTGCGAGGACGAAGCAACCAGGGTAAATCTTCGCGTGTCAGTGCCATAACAACCTTTGGAATATTTGCCTGAAATATTCCTGCCGCACACATGTTACAAGGCTGATTAGTGCAATAAATAATACAATCTTTTAGGTCGTTTGTTTTAAGATTTCTACATGCTTCGCGGATAGCTAACAGTTCGGCATGATCGGTCACATCCCCTTTTGTATTATTTTCAGCACGGCCTTTTCCGACGACTTCCCCATTAAAAACAACAACGGACCCAAACGGAAGATCACCAGCACTTTTGGCAGTTTTTGCCTCGGCAATAGCGAGACGCATGAAATCCTGGTCAGTCATGGAGTTTATTATTTTTTACCGTCAACTAACACTTCAAACCCACCATAAGCCATCTTGTTTTCATCAAAAGGCATTTTGAAATCTTTGTGATTAGCAAAGTCTTTTTCCATTTGCTTCATCACTTTCGCATTTACCTGATCGCGATGCTTGCGGGACTTAAAAGTAATATACGAAAAACAGACAACATCTCCTGCCTTGGCGCCGGTTAGCTTTGGAAAAAGCAGTTTTGCCATCTTAGGACGCATGTCGTCGCCGATGCACTCTTTATAATCAAGTGCGCCATGCTTCATCCATGCGCGGGCACCCACTTGTGCCATTTTTTTATAAGCGGCCATGTTCTTTTTAGGAACTAAAAACACAAACCCGTCTACATACTTTGCTTTTGACATATAATAAATAGAAAGAATTTCTTAATAATAAAAATTATAACACACTTACCAGATCTTTTGCTGAATAAGATCTGGAATTAAATCATTTTGAGTATGATGAATCATTTTGTACACATGATTTAAGTAATCTTCTTTAGAATACCAAATCACACTTTCAATCTCAGCGGATGGGATCGGAGCACCCTCGATAGTAACAATATATGCCCGTTCGATAAGCGGCTGGTCTGGGTTATAAAACGAAACCGTCTGATACTCTTTGAAAAAAGTTCCGGATATAAATGTTACTTTTAGCTCCTCCTTAAGTTCGCGAGCAAGACACTCAAGATCGGTTTCATTACCATCTACTTTTCCGCCGGGAGTCCAAAGTTCGTCATAGCCCCTCCCTTTTTGAAGAAGCATTTTCCCATCTTGAATTATTATTGCAGCAATTCGTGTCTTTGCTTCCATACAACTTAAGTATGCGCTTTTATGTACGCCAATGTCTTTGGCCCAGCGACACCATCGGCAACCAGCCCAACCGATGCCTGGTAATCAATCAGTGCTTGGCGCGTTATTGGTCCAAATACTCCGTCAGGTTTTACTTTTGATGCCGATCCAACATCTTCGTCTACCAAGAATTCCTGCAGGTCTTTTACCGCAGATCCGCGCGAGCCCACTTTTAAAACCGACGAATTTGACGAACTGGTTGATGAGACACTTGTGGGAACTGTTTCAAGCGCATCGGTAATTTCATCGGGCAGTTCGATATCTTGTGCAATTGCTGCAGTAAATGTGGCGCGCGATTTGGTAACTAACAATTCGGCAAGCTCTTCCTCATCATCGGCATCTTTTAAAATGTCTTCAAGAAATTCGATCTTATCCTCAAGGTCAAATTCTTCCGTAATGCGCGGATACGGGTCGGTCGCTTCGCCATCGTCATCATGAATTTCAAAGTGAAGGTGCGGAGCCGATGCAACCGCGTTGCCGGTATGTCCGACATAGCCAATGATATCGCCCGGCTTTAATTCGTCACCCTCGTCGATGTCGGCAACTTCGCTTAAGTGCATGTATACAAACGATTCGCCTCCTGGGTTTGCTGTCGTTACATAGTTTCCCGAGCTATTACCGTCGCCAACGCGAACCACCACAGCTTCAGTTGGAGACACCACAGGAAGACCCTCTGCAGCCATGATATCGAGCCCCTCGTGGGCATGCCCATTTCGCGGATCGCCAAAGTTTGGTGTTACGCTTTTTAACGTTACGCCAAACAAAACTGGTAGCGGCAGGTCTTCGACAGGATCATCATCAAGGTCGTTAATCTTGCTTCGAAGCGCGCTGCTTTGGCGCCGCCAGCTGTTAACCGAATTACTAAAGCTTTCCTCGCCGCCGTACGATTGTGATCGGTATTGGGCGAATGATGAATAAGGAATAAGAATAATAAATGCCAGAGACAAAAACAACACCGTGCGTATGTACTTCATACTTTTTATTTATACCATATTTAAAAATACAATGGGATGCATTGATAGACATTGAAATACTAAGCTTTTAACGTGTTGCCGGACTAGGACTCGAACCTAGATTACTGGTGCCAGAAACCAGTGTCCTACCATTAGACGATCCGGCAGAATCGCACTTGCCGTAATCTAGCAAAAAAGATTGTTTTTTGCTAGTCAGATCGCCATCCATAGACTAAATACTGGTGAAAAAATGTCAAAACAAAAGCCGGCATGAAGTCCGGCTTGGCAAAAAATAAGTGTGTTATTTAGCGCTTTGAGCAGTAGCAAACATGATAAGCGCAAGTTCGGGATCAAACAGTTGGTCAGCCGCTTGTATTGCGTCAATCAATTTCGCAAGCGTTGCGCTGGTAATATTGCTTCCCTCTTTTTTCATTTCGTCGACAAAACCTGGGTCCAAAAATGCATATTCTGATTTATACAAAGTCGCGTCAAAGCGTGCAAAAATAATTCCCCGCACATACATCAGCAAGATTTTTAAAAAAGTTGCAACCGCAATATGCTTTACCGAAAGATCCTTAATGACCGCAAGCATACCGGCAGTATCCGAAGCGTTCAGCGAGCGCAAAAAATCCATGACCATGGTATGTGATGGCGCGCCCAGCACGTGCGCGACGTGATCGATGCTAATTTTTTTGTCAGCCGTCGATGATACAACCTTTTCAAGTGTGCTTTGCATGTCACGATACGAACCGTCGCCGATCGCCACAATAAGTTCGATGCCTTCTTGTGCAATCTCGCGCTGCTCGTTTTTTAAAATGTGCTGGCACGACGATACCAAGTCGCTGCGGCTTGGCTTTTTAAAATGAAATACTTGGCAGCGCGATTGGATGGTCTCGGGGACCTTGTCAAATTCGGTCGTCGCCAAGACAACAATAATATGCCGTGGGGGTTCCTCGATGATCTTTAGTAGTGCACCAAACGCATCTTTTGAAAGCATATGTACTTCGTCAATAATGTACACCGCCTTTTGCGACATGACAGGCAAAGCCATCATGTGTTCACGGATATCCTTAATGTCATCGATACCGCGGTAGCTTGCCGCGTCAATTTCATGGATATCGATTTGTTCGGTTCCCAGCGCCTTGGCAAAAATGCGCGCGATCGAGGTCTTACCCGTTCCGCGCCCGCCCGTAAATAAGTACGCATGCGCTGTCGTGCTGTTTTTGATCTCACCGGTTAGTACGGTAACGATATGGTCCTGCCCGACAATGTCATTAAACGATTGCGGGCGATATTTACGATACAGGGCCTGGTTTTGCTGCGAGTCAGTTTTTGGCATGGCGCAAGTATAGCAAAATATGGCGCACTAAAAAAGCCCGCTCGTTTTCACGTGCGGGCCTACATTTATAACGGCTTATAAAATGTCTATGTAGGTATTGCGCGTACCAACGTACGCAGTTTCACTAAGTATTTAATTAAAAGATTCCGGGTATCCAAAGTAGCTTTATTTCTTTTTTGGAGCATCTGAGTGGTACATAAGGGTAAATATATCGGCCGCTGAAGTTCAGCAATCTGCAACAACGTGTTATTAATTACCTGTATCGCAGTTTCGAAAGAATGACGATTAAGAAATATCTTCTTCTTTCTTGGCGTAATTGTTATTTCATCCATTTCGCGCTTTACTTCGGCAAATAAGGAAATTTCTTTTTTATACTGTTTTGTATAGCAAATATCTTCCTTGGATTCATCGACAATTCTACCAATTTCAAATGCCGAGTCTTTTGCTTTTCGTATATTAGTTAACAGTAGAGCTAATTTTCCTTTACCAGGAACATACGCTGTAAGTAGTTCTTTACATATATTTTGAGAACCTCTCTGCTTTTTCATATGTGCTAAATTTGCAAAACTATACCACAACAAGGAATTACCGGCAAATATCTCCCATAACAATACATCAAAAAGGTTCAAAACCTTTCTTTTAATAGTGCTTATGAATGATATTGTGCACTTCTTTTGCAGTATTCCCTTTTTCCATCAGTTCGATACGCAAATCCTTTGCGCCCGCAAAGCCGGTGCAATAGGCCTTAAAGTGTTTTTTCATAACCGAAAAACTTTTAACGCCGCCAAGCAATTCTTCAAACAGCCGTGCATGCTCGGCCAATGTATCAAGCCGCTCGCGAATACTTACTTCGGATATGGTATAACGACTGTCCGTTGCGCAAAAATGCTGCGCTAAAAACGATGGCAATAACTTTGCATACCACGGCGTCTTCCAGCTTCCTTTTTGTATTAATTTCTTACTGCGGTCAAAAAGCCACGGATTTCCAAAAATGGCACGCCCAATCATAATGCCATCGCAGCCGGTTTCTTGTGCTTTTGCTTCGCCGTCGGCAATGTCCATTACATCGCCATTGCCGATAATAATTGTATGCGGTGCGATTGCATTTTTGAGCTCGACAACGCGCTTAATATAATTCCAATTTGCAGGAACTTTTGACATGTCTTTTCGTATGCGCGCGTGCACAGTCAGTGCGTCCAAGTTTTGATTTAATAAAAAGCTAATCCATCCATCAATATCTTCAACGTTGTAACCGACGCGTGTTTTAACCGAGAGCGGCAAATTGGGCGCACCGCGGCGCGCAGCTGCAATTACTTCGCGTGCAACTTCGGGCGTCTTAATCATCGCCGCGCCACAGCCTTGCTTTTCGATGGTGCGGTCAGGGCAACCCATATTGATGTCTATCCCATCAAAACCAAGTTCGGCACACAATCGGGCAGCTTTTTCAACATTATCAGGCTTTGACGAAAACAAC
>CAYXKF010000009.1:0-37549 GCA_964464735.1 uncultured Candidatus Saccharibacteria bacterium
TGAAAATACAATACCGGTGAAGATGCCGGTTACCTGCAGTTAGACGAAAAGACCCCGGAAGCTTTACTACAGTTTCGTATTGTGTATGCGTTGCGCTTGCGCAGCATAGGTGGGAGAGGTTGAAGCACAGATCTCGGTTTGTGTGGACTCGACAGTGAAATACCATCCTTGCGTGATGTATATTCTAACCTGGGCGGTAAAACCGCACAGAGACAGTGCGTGATGGGTAGTTTAAGTGGGGCGCTTTCCTCCTAAAAAGTAACGGAGGATTCTCAAGGTTCTCTAGGCGCGAATGGAAACCGTGCCGATAGTGTAATGGCATAAGAGAGCTTGACTGTAAGGGGTGCATCCCGAGCAGGTGCGAAAGCAGAGCATAGTGAACCGACAATTCGCATTAGA
Source organism: uncultured Candidatus Saccharibacteria bacterium (assembly GCA_964464735.1). GTDB lineage: Bacteria > Patescibacteriota > Minisyncoccia > Phycocordibacterales > UBA1006 > CAYXKF01. The sequence goes on from CAYXKF010000009.1 coordinate 400, forward strand.
TGCGGTTGAAGATCATAGGATAAAAGCTACTCCGGGGATAACAGGCTAGTATCGTCCGAGCGTCCATAGCGACGACGATGTTCGGCACCTCGATGTCGGCTCACCATATCCTGGGGCTGGAGCAGGTCCCAAGGGTTTGGCTGTTCGCCAATTAAAATGGTACGCGAGCTGGGTTCAGACCGTTAAGTGTTTTTCAAAAGATATCTCCTGGTATCTTGCGAAGAGCGCTTTACCGTCTGAATCCACGAGGCATAAAATTTTCTGCATTTTTAGAAAATGTAAACTGGTTTTTTCGTTTAATATAAATAAGGCTTAATAACCCTTATGTTTCCGGCACTCGCTCGGATATAAAAGTAAACTTTTATACCGCTCGACTCGTTTGGAAATTGAAAGATAGACACAAAGATTAATTTTGCGGCGGTCGCGTGTGGTGACACACGATGACATGCTCAACTTATATCGGTGAAGTCCAAAAAGATGATTGGATAACACCGAGGGAAGGGTTCTTTGAACCCACCCGTAGAGACTAAATGTTGAGGATCTCGATTTCGAGATTATGTTATAGTCCGATCCCTTCGGTAACGAAGGTTGTGCAAATAACTCGGCTAGAGTTTTGTACATGTAAAACACAGTGCGCAAGACAGGTTGGTCTCCTATCTACTGCAGGCGTTGATTTTTGAGAAGATTTGCCCCTAGTACGAGAGGACCGGGGTGAACTGACCTCTGGTCTACCAGCTGTCCTGCCAAGGGCACCGCTGGGTAGCTAAGTCGGGCATGGATAAGAGCTGAAAGCATCTAAGCTCGAAGCCAGCTTCAAGATAAGAAATCGTTACGAGACCCCTAGGAGATGACTAGGTTGATAGGCACTCGGTGTAAACGCAGCAATGCGTGAGCCAAGGTGTACTAATGGGTCCAATCTATTAGGAATTATGCAGAGCACTGCAATATACCTTTAGATTCACGCACAACATGATGCCAGTTACTCAGTATGTAATTAAAACAAATACAAGCATATTCGATTGAATATTTTGTCTTGGTGATATATCGCAGTGGTCACACCTCTTCCCATTCCGAACAGAGTCGTTAAGCACTGCCGGGCCGATGATACTCGTAACAGGGGAAAGTAGGTTATCGCCAGGACAAAGCATTCAATCCTGAAAATCCGCTTCGGCGGGTTTTTTTGTTACTATTTCATGCAGAAATATTTTTTCTTCTGTGCGGATTCGGTATCAACACTTATGGTATGTTTTTTATAGCCATTAATATGATATACTGATTACACAGTGTTCATGAACGTTAAAAGAATTTTTTCACAGAATCGTAGAATATCACTTATTGGCATCGTGGTGTTTTTGGCATTGCCTGTTTGGATGTTCGCGGCGCCACCAGGATCGAAGTTTTTTCCTGGAGAAACTCCTGATCCTACATGTATGCCCGGCGACACTAATTGTAGTGTTGAACTTTCCGAAGTCGAACGCGGTACGGGTGCTCCAGCATCAACGCCAACTGGCGCTGATCCAATTGTCTACATCGATGAAGCAACGGGTGATGCGTATAGTTGGGACGGTGCAGCATGGAATCAAATTGGTGGAAGTCCGTACGAATTGTATTTTGAAAATCCGGTTGTCGGTTTTACGCCATCAATCGCAACGGGTGATAACGCCATTGCATTGGGTGACCTAAACGAAGCAACGGGTGATTGGGCATTTGCGATGGGTATTTTGGCGCGTGCATCAGGCGACGAATCGGTTTCACTGGGCTCCGAAACAACCGCAAGTGGATGGCGCAGTTTTGCCATAAACCGACAGACAACCGCTTCGGGAACTAATACGTTTGCGGCTGGCGTGGGTACCCTTGCTAAAGGTTACAGCGAATTTGCAATAGGTACCTATAACACAAACTATACGCCGGTTGGAGTCGGACTTCCTGATCCGCTTGACCGTCTTTTTGTTATTGGTAATGGTTCTTCTTCAGGTTCACGGTCAGATGCATTTACCGTGCTAACCAACGGAAAAGTTGGAATCGGTTATGACAATTTCGAGACCACAGCGTCAAGCGCAATGTTGCAAGTAAATGGGGATCTTTTAGTGGACGGAAGTGATTTTGAAATTAATGGCGTTAACTATACATTTCCCGGAGCTGATGGAACCGGGGGTGACTTTTTAAGCACTGACGGTTCAGGCATTTTGTCTTGGGTAACTCCTGACACGGGCTTCACGTTCGATGTCGATACTAGTAACATGTGGGTGCCAATTGAAAATTCAGGCAGCGCATTTACGACAGGATACGAAAACCTTTTCATTGGCGTTGCTGCAGGCGAACATACCACACAGGGGTATAACAACACCTTTATCGGGTATCGTGCAGGTCGCGCAAATACGACCGGCCACGGCGTGACGGCGCTTGGTTCGAATGCTGGATCGGGAAACACAATTGGTAATGATAATTTGTATTTCGGTTCGTATGCCGGAAACGGAACTTCGACATCATCGGGAAGCATTATGATCGGCAACAATGCCGGAATCGTATCGAACGCGGGCAATAACCTATTCTTGGGCCACTACGCCGGAAATAATAACACGAGTGGTGCCGGAAATATTTTTGTTGGTAACAATGCAGGCTTGGGCAACAACACGGGTGTTAATAATACACTGGTCGGATTTATTGCAGACGTAAGCGGCGGTACTGTTTCGAACTCGACCGGTATCGGTAAAGAAGTGGTGCTCTATTCTGACAATCAGTTTGTAGCCGGATCACCGAACACGCCAATGCTTGATGTAGTATTTGGGCAGGGTGACCGAAGCAGTAGTACGCAAGCATATACGATCCGCGGTACCAATGGTTCAGGAAGTGACATTCCGGCGGGCAATATTATCTTAGCCGGCGGTAAGGCGACCGGTAATGCGGCCGGCGGTGATATTGTGTTTCAAACGTCAAACGCAGGAGGTTCCGGTACGACGCTTCAATCATATACAACAAAAATGATTTTGAACGAGCTGGGTGACTTGGGCCTTGGCGATTCGACCCCTGATTTTCGCCTTGATGTTGAAAACGCGGCAACGTCTGGAATTGTTGCATCATTCACGACCGCCGATGGAACTTGTACTTTGGATGTAAGCGACGTAACAGGCTTTAGCTGCCCCTCTGACCGCAATCTGAAAAAAGATATTCAAGATATCGACAGTACAATTAATCAAATTCGAGAACTCCGCCCAGTAACCTATCGCCTTAAGAACGAAAGTAACAGCGTCGATGTTTCATCTGGATTTATTGCCCAAGAAGTAGAGGATGTATTTCCAAAGCTGATCAAACATCAAAAGGACGGCACGCTTGCCATGAACTACGGCGGGCTTATCACTCCGCTTATCAAAGCATTCCAAGAACTTGACGAACAAGTTTCGGAATTTAAATCTGACGTTATGGCAATTGCCGGATCGTTTGCATCAAACTTGCGTTCGTTTTTGGCAAGCGCCGAGAATGGCATAGAGGTATTATTTGCAAAAAAAGTACAAACCAGCGAACTCTGCTTGGATGATGTCTGTATCACCAAAGAAGAGCTGCAAAATCTTTTGGCTAATCAGTTACCTCAATCACCATCAAATTCAGATGATGATTCTGGTGTCCCGCAAGACGAAAACGATTCTGATACTCCATCAAATGGTGAAACGGGGGATGATATGCCACAAGTTGATCCTGAACCCGAAGTACCGCAAGAAGAACCTTCACCTGAAACGCTATCGGATTCTGAGCCATCACCCGAGCCATCTGCTGATGCTCCAACTGAAACCCCGGCCGAATAACCCCAAGAAAGCGCCTAGTGGTGCTTTCTTTTTTTACAGCCTTTGCTAGTATTGGCATATATGACCTGGTCCTCGCGCCATCAACTTGCCATTATTGCCGTAATCGCAGCCATCATTCTTGTGTATGTAGGAATTCGCGTTGCAAAATACGTGCATCGTGCAAGTGTTCCGACATGCAGTGACAATCGCCAAAACGGCGACGAACGCGGCGTTGACTGCGGCGGTTCATGCCAAAAAATCTGCCCAGCCGACGTGCAGCCGCTTCGTATTGTATGGGAGCGCCCAATCATCATCACCGATACGACTGCCGCTGCGGTTGCGATGATCGAAAATCCAAATACGAATTATGCGTTGCCGGCAGTGTCATATACGGTAAAGCTGTACGACGCGGCGGGTATTTTGGCAAACGAACCGTTTGTCGGCGAAACGTTTATCGAACCAAATACGCAGACGGTATTATACATGCCCCCGGTTCGCGTGGGCTCAATCAAGCCGGTTACTGCGCACTTTGAACTGCAACCGCTTACCGACTATCGCAGCGTCCCACAATCGTATGGTGCATCACGCATTGGTGTTGTTGGATATTCATTTACCGATGAGGCAACGCGTCCGGTACTCACCGCGCGCCTAAGTAATCCAACAACCGCAACGATGCCGCGCGGAACGGTGCTGGCAATTATTTATGACGCAAGCGGTAATATCATCAATGCCAGCCAAACACTGTTGCCATCTATTACTGCGCGTAAGGAAATAACGGTTACATTTACCTGGCCGATGCCGTTTGATAAGCAAATCGGCCGCGTCGAGATAATCCCGCGCGTATCGCCGTTTTCTTTTAAATAAGTATGCAAGCTTTTTTCCGACGCATTGATCCATGGATCGTGCTTCCCATTATGTTTATTGGTGCGATCTCGGTCGTGACAATGTTTTCATACTCAGGCGCGGATACATTTGGCCAGCGACAGATCATTTGGCTTGGACTTGGACTGCTCGTGTATGCAATCACGGCTTTGTTTGCTAACCGTACCCTTTTCGAGCATTCGCGTCTGTTGGTCATTTTTTATGGCATTGCGGCTTCGCTGCTGATTGTTGTGCTGGTTGCAGGTGTAACCATTAACGGTGCAAAAAGCTGGATCCCGCTGGGCTTTTTTTCGTTCCAACCTGCGGACTTTGCAAAAATAGCCTTGATTTTAATATTGGCAAAATATCTTACTCGTCGACATGTCGTCATTCACAACATCCGGCATATCATTATTACGGCGTGTTATTTAGGGTTATTTGCCGCGCTTATTTTGTTGCAGCCTGACTTTGGTTCGACCATGGTATTGGTGGGTCTGTGGTTTGCGATCTTGTTCGTGTCGGGCATTTCACGAAAACATCTTGTTATTTTAGTCACTGTTGGCATATTGGCATCAGTTGTCGCATGGCTATTTATTTTTAAGCCATACCAAAAGGCGCGCATTATGTCATTTGTGCATCCATTATCTGACGTACGCGGGAGCGGCTATAACGCGTATCAATCGGTCGTCGCGGTCGCATCCGGCGGTATTGTGGGCAAAGGTGTCGGGTATGGAAGCCAGTCCCGATTGTCATTTTTGCCGGAAAACCACACCGACTTTATTTTTGCGTCGTTTGCCGAAGAGTGGGGCTTAGTTGGTGTCATGATTTTACTGGGCGCGTATATATTACTGTGTGGCCGCCTCATTTATTACGCCAATAACGTAAGCTCGAATTTCTCGTTTCTAGTCATTTTGGGCGTCCTCTTTTTATTCCTCATTCATATTGCAATTACGGTGGGTATGAACATTGGTATTGCGCCCGTTGTAGGGCTGCCGCTTCCGCTTGCTAGTTATGGCGGGTCTCATATTTTGATCGAATGCTTTGCGCTTGGGCTTTGCAGTAATTTTGCACGAAGCCAACGCGCCGTGTATCATGAAAAAATGAGCAAGGAATTTCACGGGCTTTAACATACTATGATATTCGACGGCAAAAAAATGCAAAAAGAAATTCTTGAAAACGTCTCACAAAAAGTACGTGCATTTTCTCGCGTACCGATGTTTACCGATATACAAATCGGCGAAGATCCGGTAAATGCCAAATATGTCGCGATGAAAAAAAAGATGGCACTGGCGCTTGGGTTTGGGTACAAGGATGTTTTTTTTGCAGACGGTACGCCTGTTGAAACAATTATTGCCCAAATCAGATCACTCAATGCCGACCCTGATATGGCGGGAATCATCGTGCAACTGCCACTTCCGGCGGGTTACGACAAGCGTGTTATTTTAGATGCAGTCGATGTGACGCGCGATGCCGATGTGTTAGGATCGCAATCAAGTCAAGCGTTTTATGACAATACTCCAAATGCGTTAGTGCTTCCTACTGCGGCCGCAGTTATGAAAATTCTTGATGCAGCACATATTTCACTTAGTGAAAAAAAAGTAGTAGTGGTTGGACAAGGACCTTTGGTGGGTAAGCCGGTTTCGCACCTGCTTTCGAAGCGTGGTATTTATTTTGATGTGATTACCAAAGAAACACCAAGCAACTTAAAACTCACATTGCTGCAAGACGCCGATGTTATTATTACCGCAACTGGCACACCGCATGCCATTACGGGCGATATGGTTAAAAACGGCGTTGTTGTTATCGATGCTGGCACATCCGAAATGGAAGGGTCCATTGTAGGTGATGTGCATTTTGAATCAGTTATGCCCAAGGCGTCATTCATTACGCCAAGTCCGGGCGGGGTGGGGCCGGTTACGGTCGCGTGCCTTTTTGAAAACGTATGCATGCTTTCACAGCAGTAAACTTAGCGATTAGCTTGTTTTTAAACACCTTGGCGCAAGGAAATATTTTTGGCGCGCTGACGTACTTTATCGCCGTCGAGGTTGACGTATGGGTTGCATTGGCAGGTTTTGCCTATTTATTTTTTGGTTCACATCAAAACGCGCTGTTTTCGATCGACCGCATTCGTAACCGCTTTTTTGAAGCCATGCGTGCAGCGGTGTCGGTATGTATGGTGTGGATGGTCTCGGGTGTCATAAAGCTGCTTACGCATGCGGCGCGCCCCTATGTGACCCATTCGGCAATTAAACCGCTTTTTACGCTTTCGCCCCAGGCGTCGTTTCCTTCAGGGCATGCAACGTTGTTTTTCGCCCTTGCGTATGCAATTTATCGGTATCACAAAAATGCCGGGAGATTATTTTTTGCACTTGCCGTTTTGATTTCAATAACCCGTGTTGCGGCGGGGGTGCATTATGCCGGAGATGTAATTTTTGGTGCGATACTGGGAATTTTCGGTACCTACCTTGTCGAGCGCGCGTTCGATTATATTCAAAACAACATTAATTTTCCCTCAAAGCGCGGCATTTTTTAAGAACCTGGATTGCTCATTCGTCAATTTGCATCTTATCATACGCGGCGGTATACTCGGCATTGTCATTATTATTCTTAATATATAAGCGTTTTTTGTATGAAACCTATTATCCGCAAAGGCATTGCGATCGGTATTCTGGCAGTGGCCGCACTGATCGCGTTTTTTGTCTATCAAACCGAAGCCAAGCAACACCCGCGCTTTAAGTTCCATTATGGGCTTGATATGTCGGGCGGTGTGCAGCTTATTTACAAGGCCGACACATCAAAGTTAGTCTCGACCGACACGCGCGAATCGCTAACCGCACTACGCGATGTCATCGAACGCCGTATCAATGTTTTTGGCGTAACCGAACCGTCAGTCGAAACTGAAACGTCAGCGTTAGCGTCAGGCGAGCGCGAGCACCGTCTTATCGTCGAGCTTCCGGGCGTAACTGATATTCAAAAGGCGCTTGATACCATTGGCAAGACTCCGGTATTGCAATTTAAGACTGAACGTCCAGCTGCCGAACGTGACGCCATTTTGAAGGAAAAAGAAAAACTTACGCATGGTGGCGTAGTAAAAGTAAGTTCTATTGCATTTAGCGATCCCTATTATAAGGACACTCAGCTGACGGGCGAATACCTGAAGCGCGCGCGCGTTGATTTCTCGCAATCAGCAGCCGGCGGACAACTTGCGGGTGCGCCAATTGTTGCACTTGAGTTCAATGAACAGGGCACAAAGCTTTTTGCCCAGATGACCAAAGAAAATATTGGGAAGACCATTGCGGTATACCTTGATGGTGCGCCGATTACGACTCCTGTTGTGCAAACAGAAATTACCGATGGTAATGCAATCATAACCGGCAACTTTACGCCTGATGAAGCACGCCAATTGGTTGGCCGCATGAATTCGGGCGCGCTGCCGATTCCAGTTTCATTGTTGTCATCAAATGTGGTTGGCCCATCGCTTGGCCAAGGCGCGCTTGCCGACAGTTACCGCGTAATCCTTATCGGATTTTTGGCGGTTGCATTGTTCATGCTTATATTATACCGCTTGCCTGGATTGGTTGCGGGCATTGCGCTTGCGGTCTATGGGGTTATTACCTTGGCGATCTTTAAATTGCTTCCGGTTACTATTACCGCTGCCGGTGTTGCCGGATTCGTAATCTCGTTTGGTATTGCAATCGATGCAAACATTTTAGTGTTTGAACGCATGAAGGAAGAATTTAAAAAAGGCCGCACGCTGCACGATGCTATTACGACTGGATTCGATCGCGCGTGGACATCAATTCGCGATTCGAACCTTTCAGGCCTAATTACCGCCTTGGTGCTGTTTTGGTTTGGTACATCGTTGATCCAAGGTTTTGCCGTAACGCTTGGTTTGGGTATCTTGGTGTCAATGTTTACTGCACTTACCGTCACAAAGGCATTGCTTCGCGCGTGTGAAGGCAAGGATTCATCGAAGGTCGTCAAGTTTTTGTTTGGTATCCGTAACGCATAAATTGTATGAACATCCTTAAATATAAAAATATATTTCTAGTTATAGCAGCGTTGTTGGTCGTCGGTTCGATCATAACGCTACTTGTTGCAAAAATTAACCCAAGCATCGAATTTACCGGCGGTACGTTGGTAGAATATTCGTTTGATAAGGCACCGGTTGCTGCCGATGTCGCCGCAACGCTTACGCCAATTACGGGCGAAGAACCGCGTGTGCAATCGCTTGGCGAAACGTCAGTCGTGGTGCGCGTGCAAGAAGCGGATGAGGCAACGATTCAAAAAATGACTGATGCCTTAAAGGCAAAAGATGCATCAGCCCAACTGTCACGTTCGTCGACCATCGGACCGTCGCTTGGAAAGGAACTTAAGAAAAAAGCAGTCATTGCGCTTATTGTCACGATCATTTTGATCATCTTATATGTCGCGTTTGCGTTTCGCCGTGTGGCAAAACCAATTGCATCGTGGAAGTACGGCATCGTGGTCATTATCACATTACTGCATGACGTGGTGATTCCATTTGCGATCGTCGTACTGATGGGTCGCGAATTCGATACGTTGATGGTGGTGGGGCTTCTGTCGATCCTTGGCCTTTCGGTTAACGATACGATCGTAGTATTTGACCGCATCCGCGAAAACTTGCAACTTGCGCACAACGAAAAAGTGCAAAAGCACTTTGATACGATTGTGGGCGATTCGCTTTCGCAGACTGTCCGCCGATCGCTTATTACGTCGACATCGATCATTATTGTGACGGTTGTCTTGGCATTCTTCGGTCCCGCGGCAACTCGCACGCTTGCCCTTATTTTGGCATTGGGTACCGTTTTTGGAACCTACTCGTCGATCTTTGTTGCAAGCCCACTGTTGGTGCTTTGGGAAAAAGCATCACGCGCAAAGTAATTTCTACTTAATCATGTTTACAAAACCCCTTTACCAAAAGGGGTTTTGTTTTTCCGAAAAGCACCTCGCATTTGCGCCGTACGAGGAAGTCCATTCTCGAAGAGAATTTTTGTACTATCTTTTGAAAGACACAAATCCCTCATGTAACATACCTCGCCGAAGGCGAGGTTGCGGGAAGGACTCTACGCTCGATGGATCTAAAGATCCGCCTGTGTGAGTCTTTAAAAAAATAGAACGAGGGCATGTTTGGAAAGGTGCTTTTAGTCGCTTTTTATTGGTGCTATAATCGCCTTATGAAAACCGATGTTGTTGTTCCTGCTGTAATTCCCGAACGCTATGACGATATTGTCGACTGCGCCGAACTTGCCGAACCGTTTGTTAAGACAATGCAAATTGATCTTCTTGATGGGCTGTATACTGGTGCGTATTCGTGGCCGTGGGATACCAAAGGGCGACTGTCGCATTCGCTTGAACGCTATATTGAAACAGGCCTTCCATATTGGGAAAAAGTAGATTACGAATTCGACTGCATGATCGTGCATCCAGCACAGGTGCTTGAAAAAATAATCCCCCTTGGTCCACGGCGCATCGTAGTGCACGCTAAGACACTTTCAGATTTACAAGCCGACACCGATTACTTTCATACGTTTCGTCCGTACGTGCAAGTTGGTATTGCGTTTACGATCGAAGACGACCTAAGCAAATACGAATCAATCATCGGTGAATATGACTATGTGCAATGCATGGGCATTTATCCGGTTGGCGTGTCCCATGCAAAGCTTAATGACAAAGTATACGACCTGATTAAAAAAATCCGTGCCATGTATCCAAACATGCTGATTCAAGTTGATGGCGGAGTAAACGCTGACAATATTGCATTGCTAAAAAAAGCCGGGGCAAATCGGTTTGTGTCGGGCTCGGCCGTTTTTGAAAAGGGAATTATCGAAGACAACATCGCCGAACTTGAAGATTTGGCGCTGTAACTTGTGCAAGTGTGGTTGTTTGGTATACTTGGTTTCTAAACTAAGCACAATGAAAAAGAGTACCAACTCAAGCAGCTAAAGAAAGGGAAAAGCTGCAGAAAACAAAAAACTTAATTTTTTCTCATAGCGAAAAAATTAAGTAAAACAGAACCTGGAACTTGCTAAACGGTCGATGTGATATCGTCTAAAAAGTTCCAGGTTTTTTATATGCAAAATAAAAAGCCGCCTAAAAATTAAGCGGCCTTATTTTGGAAAGCCAGTCATTCCCTGACAAGGCAATCCTAATAAAAAGTCTTAAGATTAAATTACTGGAAGCCAAAGAGCTACGAGGTTCATAAGACACAAAGTGTGCTTCTTGTAGTTTATTGTACTCCTGTATAAAAAAGCTGTCAAAGCGCCCAAAACCCAAATAAAAAACCCGGCCGTATTGCTTACGGTCGCGGGTTTTTTCTTAACCAATTAATTCAACTCCTTTGCCTTCGAGCGTAGGGTCAATTTCTATCAGTAGCGTATTAACGGCAAAACTTAGTCTTTTTAATTGGGTGTAAGTGCTTTCTCGAAGTTCTTGAACCTCGGGAGCCTTTCCCAAATAAATACTAAAATAACTTTGCCATTTCTTTACTTCGCCAGCGAACCAGTCCAATCTCATCATAAGATGTATTCTTCCCATGGGAGATTGATGACGTTCGTTCATAAATTCGCCATCGCCTATCAAAGGTAACTGTACTCCAAAACTATTAGAGTTTCGATAGAGATCCATGATAGGATTTCCTCCAGTTTTTTGATGGAACTCAATGCAATTGGCTTGAAAGAATTGGTGTGTTTCTGCAGCGATTTTTTTTAGCTCGTTCTGCAATTCGAGTATGGTTTCTTTTGTGGCCATGTTAATTAGTTTAAAAAAATTAACTGACAGGTACGTGTTCACTCATACGATGAGCAAAAAGCAGCGATTCCTCTAGATCCGTCTTATATGTCAAAGAACGGTATCGGATGTAGGGGAATTCGTAACACGAGTACTTGTCAAAATGACCTCTTTGTTCTGAATAATGTCATACTTTGAATAAAAAGTCAAGTACGATAACTATTGCAATATATAGCTTTTAATAAAAAACAAACAAAAAAAGCCACCCTATTTAGCGGGTGGCTTTTCTTTGTTTGGGCTATCATTCTTACTGAAAAGTAAGCGTGTCGCCTTGAGGCCATGTAATTATGGTCATGGTGTCCGGGAACATAAGCGTTTTGTATGATTCATCATAATCGTAGGTACCAGGATAGGCTTCTACAAAAAGCATGTACTCTGCGCCGGTTTCCAGCATTTGTGTGCGGCATTCTTCTTCAACTTTTACCGGTACTCCGATAGCTGTTTCGTTGTATGAGTATCTGCCATCGTTAACCGAGCGGCCAGGATATCCATCACTTCCTTTCCAAACATTGTTGCAACGGAAAGCTGTGTTATAAGCCATTACCCAGAATTTTACTGTGCTGTCCTGGCTGGGTTGGGGAAATGGGTTAGTTGCCGAAAAAAACCATTTGTTCCAGGTATGGCTGGCAAGTGGCTTTGTGGGCGGTGTTGGTTGGATATCCTGCTCTTTTTCACAAGAGGAGATGGATAATATTCCTTCAATCAAGAATGCGGCAATAATACATTTGAATAGAATCTTCATCTTATACCCGTTTTAAGCTTTTGGCTGGGGCGCTTTAGGCACTAAATAAATATGCCCAAGGCGCCTCATCCAATAAGCGATTTTAAATGATTTGTATGTATTATAGCACTTTTTATATGAAAGTCAAGTATTTTAACCTTAAAAATGCATTAAAGCCCTTATTTATCAATGCTTTTTCCTATTTTGACCCTTAAAATACCCTTATTTTTGCCTAAAAGCCGGTTTTTGGCCTAATATTTGACCCGACAGTAAGGCAACCTACTACCGCGCACATTCGGTAGCGAGATACTGGGCTATCGGATTTATCCAGTAGTGAGTTTACTCTACTGCTGGATTGACACTGCTTCGTAAATATGTATATTAGCTAGTACTACAGCGCCGATTGTGTTTTGGTGGTACTTACGGCCAATATTATCTAAAAAAAGAACTGCACCGTCGGCGTTCTTTTTATATTAAAAACAGTCATAGCTATGCCGCAAAAAGCAGCAGCAAAGGGCGCGCGCGCGAAAAAGACTTTTTCGCGTTATGCCGCTCCGCTTATTCCGATCCCAAACCTGATCGAAATGCAGGTTACGTCTTATAAGAAGTTTCTTGAAAAAGACCTTAAGGCAATCATCGAAGAATTTTCGCCGATCGAGGACTACTCGGGCAAAAAGTTCGTCCTTGAATTTACCAACCTGTACCTGACCCAGCCCGAACATGATGAATACTGGGCAAAGGCAAACAAGCAAACCTACGAATCTGTTTTAAAGACCACGATCAAGCTGACCAATAAATCAATTGGTACCAGCAAAGAACAAGAAGTATTTTTAACCGAAATCCCGTTGATGACTACGCACGGGACCTTCGTCGTAAACGGCGTTGAACGCGTTATTGTGCCGCAGCTGACTCGCAGCTATGGTATCTTTTTCGTCGAAGTTGAAGGAAAGAAGTCGCGCGTGTTTGGTGCGAAGGTAATTCCATCGCGCGGTGCATGGCTTGAGATCGAAACTGAAAACGACGGAACGATTTCGGTAAAGATCGACAAAAAGCGCAAGTTCCCAGTAACATCGTTGCTTCGCGTATTTGGTTTTTCAACTGACGCCGAAATTTTGGGCGCGTTTAAAAAGAACCCTATTGCCGAAGAATGCATCAAAAAAACTTTGGCGCACGACCCGGCAAAGACCGTTGACGAAGCATACCTAGAAATCTACCGACGATTGCGTGACGGCGATATCGCATCGGTTGATAATGCGAAAGAATACATCAAGTCAATTTTTGACCGCGAACGATTTGATCTTTCAAAAGTTGGGCGATACCACTTCCACAAAAAGTTTGATCTTTCGCTTGATGACAAAGATTTGATGCAGCCAGTGCTTACGCCTGACGACATGACGCGTGTTGTGGCGCACATCTGCGAACTAAACGCGACTCCAGATTCTAAGGCGGACGATATCGATCATTTGGGTCTTCGCCGTGTTCGTTACGTAGGCGAATTGCTTGAACAAAAAATCCGCCGCGGAATGATGCAAATGAAGCGAAACATCCAAGACAAGATGTCGACGATCGATTCTGATACCGTGCTGCCAATTCAGTTCATCAACCAGCGGCCACTACAGGCGCGCATCAAGGAATTTTTCCTAACGAACCAGCTTTCGCAGTTTATGAACCAGGAAAACGTGCTTTCAGAAATCGAGCACATGCGAACGCTTTCAGCGCTTGGTCCGGGGGGCCTTACCCGTGAACGAGCCGGATTTGAAGTGCGCGACGTCCATCCATCGCATTACGGCCGCATCTGCCCGGTGCACACTCCTGAAGGTCCAAACATCGGTCTTATCGCCCACTATCCATTGTATGCACGCGTCAACGAATTTGGCCTTATCGAGACACCGTACATGAAGATCGAAAAGGGAAAGATTACCGATACGTTAGTCTTTATGAACGCAAGCGAGGAAGAGCAGTACAACATTGCGCATGCCCGCACAAAATTTGACCGCGAGTCAGGCAAGATCTTGGACGAATACGTCGAAGTACGCTTTGCCGGCGAACCGCGCATTGTTGCAAAATCTGAAGTGCACTACATCGATGTTGCATCAAACCAGTCGTATTCAGTTGCGACATCGCTTATTCCATTCCTGGAAAACGATGCGGCAAACCGCGCATTGATGGGTTCAAACATGCAAAAGCAGGCAACGCCATGTATCGTGCCGCAGGCACCGATTGTTGCAACGGGTATCGAAGAACAAGTTGCGCGCGACACGGGCCGCGTTATTGTAAGCGAAAACGCCGGTACGGTTACATATGCCGATTCTAAAAAAATTATCGTCAAAAACGATTCAACTGGGAAAGACCATACCTATCCATTGATCACATTTTCACGAACAAATAACTATTCGGTATTTAACCAGCGACCATGCGTGCATGTTGGCGATGCGGTAAAGAAGGGCCAAGTACTGGCTGATACATCGACGACTGACAAGGGACAAATCGCGCTTGGGCAAAACGTCTTGGCGGCATTTATGTGCTGGCACGGGCAAAACTTTGAAGACGCGATTATTCTTTCGCAGCGATTGGTTAAGGATTCGGTCTTCACCTCGATTCGTATCGAAGAATATGAATGCATCGTGCGCGACACGAAGTTGGGCGCCGAACAAACAACGCCTGATATCCCGAACGTGGGTGAAATCAAACTAAAGAACCTTGATGAAGAGGGAATCGTACGCGTCGGTGCCGACGTCGGCGAAAACGACATCTTGGTTGGTAAAATTACGCCAAAGGGTCAGTCGGAACTTTCACCCGAAGAGCGCTTGCTTCGCTCGATCTTTGGTGAAAAAGCGCGTGATGTAAAAGACACGTCACTGCGCATGGATCACGGTAAAAAAGGCCGCGTTGTTGGTGTAAAGATTTTCTCGCGCGAAAAAGGGCACCAGCTTGAAGCGGGCGTTTTGAAAAAAATCTATATCGAAGTCGCACAGCTGCGAAACGTATCGGTCGGTGACAAGCTTGCCGGACGCCACGGAAACAAGGGTGTAATTTCGATCGTACTACCCGAAGAAGACATGCCATACATGGCTGATGGAACGCCAATTGACGTTATTTTGACACCGCTGGGCGTACCGTCACGCATGAACCTGGGGCAGGTACTTGAAATGCACTTGGGATTGGCAGCGCATGCGCTTGATTACCAGGCGATCGTGCCTCCGTTTGCATCACCGACTGCCGACGAAATTGCAACTGAACTTGAAACTGCCGGCTTCGACCGCGATGGTAAGGTGACATTGTTCGACGGACAAACCGGTGAAGCTTTTGAACAAAAAGTTGCGATCGGTTACATGTACATGCTGAAGCTGCATCACATGGTTGAAGACAAGATGCACGCACGTGCCGTTGGGCCGTATTCTCTTATTACCCAGCAGCCACTTGGAGGTAAATCACAATCAGGAGGCCAGCGGTTCGGAGAAATGGAAGTATGGGCGCTTGAAGGCTACGGTGCAGCATATACGCTACGCGAAATGCTTACCGTTAAGTCAGACGACATCGTTGGACGATCACAGACATTTGACGCAATCATCAAAGAACAGCCACTTCCTGAACCACATGTTCCTGCGGCATTCAAGGTATTGTTAAACTACCTGCGCGGATTGTCGCTTGATGTACGCATCGATGGCGGCGCAAACCAAGATATTGAACAAGAGGCAGTCGAACCTTTGCATGAAACACTGGTACCTTCGGCACCAGAAATAACTTCTTCTTAATAGCGTAAGCTCTCTGATGTATATGAATCCAAAGCGAAAAACAAAAGAATCACATGAAGAGCGATTGTTCATGGGCGAGGCTCATTCGATCCAGCTGACATTGGCATCACCTGAAACAATTCGGGGATGGTCTCGAGGCGAAGTCACCAAGCCGGAAACAATTAATTACCGAACCGGGCGTTGCGAACGCGACGGCTTGTTTGACGAACGCATTTTCGGTCCCGAAAAAGATTACGAATGTTACTGCGGTAAATATCGCGGTATTCGTTACAAGGGTATTGTCTGCGAAAAGTGCGGTGTTGAAATCACTCGATCGATCGTCCGACGCGACCGTATGGGCCACATTGAACTGGCAACTCCGGTTTCACACATTTGGATGCTTCGCGGCGTGCCTTCACGCATGAGCATCTTGCTTGATGTGCCGATTAACCAGCTTGAAAAGGTGATCTACTTTGCCGGTTACATTGTTACCACCTTGCATATTGACGAACGTGATCGCGTACTTAAGGATCTTGAAAGCGAATACAAGGCAAAATACAAAACACTGCAAAGCGACGACGACAAGCAAAAGCTTAAAGAACTGTTTACCAAAACGAAAAAAGAAATCGTTGACATTACGCTATACCGCGTTTTGACCGAAGCCGAATATGCACGCCTGTCGCGCAAATATTCGACCGTATTCGAAGCGGGCATTGGTGCCGAAGCAATCTTTAGCATCTTCCAACATCTTGACCTTGAAGCATTGCGCCAAACCGTGCACAAGCTGCTTGAAAAAACTGACAATGCAAGCCGCGAAAAAATCGATCGACGCTACCAATTGATCAGTGACCTTGTCCGATCAGGCACTCGTCCTGAATGGATGTTTATGGCGGTGTTGCCGGTTATCCCACCAGAACTTCGACCGATGGTCGCGCTTGAAGGTGGACGCCATGCAACATCTGACCTTAACGACTTGTACCGCCGCGTCATTAACCGCAACAACCGCCTTAAAAAGCTTATCGAAATCGGTGCACCTGACGTTATTTTGCGAAACGAAAAGCGTATCTTGCAAGAAGCGGTTGATGCCCTTGTCGATAACAGCATTGCTAAAGGTTCGGGCGGCGCTGCAATGAGCCAGTCACAAAAGCGAAGCCTTAAATCGTTGTCAGACAACCTTAAGGGTAAGCAAGGTTTACTTCGTCAAAACCTGTTGGGTAAGCGCGTTGACTACTCGGGCCGTTCGGTGATCGTCGTCGGTCCTAACCTAAAGCTTGATGAATGCGGATTGCCAAAATTCATGGCACTTGAACTGTTTCGTCCATTTGTCATCGCACAGATGATCAAGCGCGAATTGGCGTTTAACGTACGTGGGGCAAACCGCCTTATCGAAGACGGTATTCCCGAAGTATGGGAAATCCTTGAAGAAGTCATTAAGGGCAAGTATGTATTGCTTAACCGTGCGCCAACACTTCACCGCCTTTCGATCCAGGCATTCCACCCGGTATTGATTGAAGGTAAGGCTATCCAGGTTCATCCATTGGTCTGTGGCGCATTTAACGCCGACTTCGACGGTGACCAGATGGCTGTGCACGTGCCGTTGTCAGTCGAAGCACAACACGAAGCAAAAGAACTTATTGCCTCAAATAAAAACCTGCTTAAACCGCAATCAGGTGACCCGGTAACATCACCTTCACAGGACATCGTATTGGGTTGTTTCTGGATGACCAAAATGGTCGAAGGAGCGCGCGGTGAAGGCGGCGTCTATGAATCACCAAACGCGGCGATCTTGGCCTACGACTTTGGTGCACTTGATTTCCGCGCAAAGATTACCGTACTTGGGTCAGAGAGCCCGCGCTACGCGAAATTTGAAAATAAACCATTTGAAACAACCGTCGGACGCTTGCTGTTTAACAGCATCTTCCCGGACACGCTTTCATTTGTAAATGAAACGTTGAAGAAAAAGGATTTGGCAAAATTGATCCAAAAGTGCGTTGACCAATTTGGGGTTGATGCCGTGCCTGCAATTTTGGACGCGATGAAGAAGTTTGGCTACCGCTACGTAACGCGATCAGGTACGACCTGGAGCTACACCGAAGCGTTGGTTCCCGAACAAAAGCAGTCATTGATTACCGAAGGTCATAAGGCGGTTACTGCAGTCGTCGAACAGTTTAATGAAGGTTTGATTACCGACGATGAACGCTACCGCAAGACAATCGAAATTTGGGAAGGCGTAAAAATTAAGATTGCCGGACACCTTGAAAAGAAATTGACCGAAACGATTTCTGCGCAGGACATGATTAACTCGGGCGCCCGCGGTGATATGGGTTCATACAACCAGGTTGCCGGCATGAAGGGTATCATCGTCAATGCGGTTGGTAAGCAGCTTGAATTTCCAATTATTTCGTCATACAAGGAAGGACTTTCTCCGCTTGAATACTTTATCAACACGACATCTGCTCGAAAGGGTCTGATCGACACCGCGCTTAACACCGCGAAGGCCGGATATCTTACCCGACGTTTGGTAGTCGTTGCGCAAGACGTAGTGGTCCGCCAGGACGATTGCGGTACCAAAAATGCTTTGGAACTTCGCCGTGTATCATACGACGGTATCGACCGTCCGCTTTCACGCAATGCCTTTGGTCGCGTAGTTGCTGAATCAGTTAAAGATGCATCAGGTAAGGTAGTCATTGAAAAGGGGACATTGATCAGCAAAGACCAGGCAAACATGCTTGATGCTCAGAATGTTGCAGCGATCAAGGTATATTCTCCAATTACGTGTGAATCATTGCATGGGGTATGTCAAAAATGTTACGGCCTTGATTTGGGACGAAACCACTTGGTAAAAATTGGTGAAGCCGTAGGAATCGTTGCCGCACAGGCAATCGGTGAACCAGGTACCCAGCTGACACTGCGAACCTTCCACGCCGGAGGAGTTGCCGGACGCGATATTACGCAGGGTCTTCCTCGTGTCGAAGAAATCTTTGAAAAGCGCGCACCAAAAGTGCCTGCAGTCATCACTCATGTTGACGGTATGGTTGCCGATATCCGCAATGGTGCTGACGGCAGCAAAGAAATTGAAATCTTTGCCGACACTGCAACAAAGGCTGACGGATCAAAGGCGTATACCTATGCGGTTGATCCACGGCGCCACATCATTGTTAAAAAAGGCGCGCATGTTGCAGCCGGTGACTCTTTGACTGACGGATCAGTCAACGTTGACGAACTATTTAGCGTTGCTGGAACCGAACGCGCGCAACAATACATCATCGACGAAGTATCGACCGTATATGAACTGCACAGTGCACCGATCGCATCAAAACACCTTGAATTGATGGCACGCCAAATGTTCTCACGACGCGAAATCACTAAGGCGGGCGATACGCATTTCTCGCGTGGTGACGTTGTCGAAAATATCGAACTGATCGAAGGAAACGAAGAAGTGCAAAAAAATGGTGGCATGATTGCCGAAGGCACCGTGGTGCCGATGGGAATCTCGGAAGTGTCATTGTCGGCCAAGTCATGGCTGTCATCGGCATCGTTCCAGCACACGACCCGAACGCTGGTATCAAACGCGGTACGCGGCGGATCGGACGAACTGCGCGGGCTTATGGAAAACGTCATCATGGGAAATCTTATTCCAGCCGGAACCGGCCTGACGTCAGAATTTATTCCTGGTCTTGCTGAAATTGAGGCAGAAAAACAGGCGCGCATTGACGCGATGAACGAATACCAAGGATACGGCGAGTAAACGATTATCAGTGTGATACGAAAATTATTATGTCATCACACGACACTGTAACGGCAATCAAGGATCGGCTTTCGATCGTTGACGTCGTACAAACTTATATTCCGCTTGAGCGCGCGGGAAAGCAATTTCGCGCGCGCTGCCCGTTTCATAACGAGCGCACGCCATCGCTATATGTAAACCCCGATCGGGCAATGTTTTATTGCTTCGGGTGCCAAAAGGGCGGCGATATCTTTGCCTTTGTACAAGAAATCGAAAAGATGGATTTTAAAGAAGCGCTACAGCTATTGGCCGACCGTGCCGGCGTTACGATTGAAAAGGGAAACAATAATAAGGCCGAATATAATCGCATGCGTGAATTGCTTAAAGCCGCATCCGATGTCTTTTCGTACTGCATGTCAAAATCAGCGCGCGCGAACGAATATGTCGCAAGCCGTGGCATCAGTCGCGAAAGCATTGCGCGCTTTGCGGTTGGGTACGCGCCAAAAAAAGCAACACTGCTTGTTTCGTACTTGTTAAAAAAAGGATATACGCACGACGAGATGATTCGTGCCGGCGTTGCAATAAAAACGCAGCGTGGTGATGTCATCGACCGCTTTCGCGGACGCATTATGTTTCCATTATCTGATGCACAAGGGCGCATTGTCAGTTTTACGGGGCGTATTTTGCCCGAATTTAACAAAGAAGGTATTGCAAAATACATGAACGGCCCTGATACCGAGCTGTACCACAAGTCGGAAATCCTTTTTGGATTTTCGCTTGCCAAGGATGCCATTCGCGAGAAAAAGAATGCACTATTGATGGAAGGGCAGATGGACGTGGTGTTGGCGCATCAGCACGGATACACCAATGCGATCGCCCTTTCGGGAACCGCGTTGTCAGATATACACGCGAAACATATTGCGCGCTATGCTCAAAACGTCACGGTGTGCCTTGATGGCGACAGTGCCGGGGTGCGCGCTGCTGAACGAAACGTGTGGCCGTTATTTGGCGCCGAACTTGATGTATTAATTGTTACGTTCGCACAAGGCGAAGACCCGGCATCATTATTGGCATCGGGTGCAAAAGAATCGTTTGACGCTTCGCTTGCATCCGGCATGCCGTATATCGAATTCGTTTTAAAACATATTAAAGGTTTGCCCCTGCGCGAGCAGTACCAAAAAATTGAACAGCATGTATATCCTTGGTGCAAAAGTATTCCAAACGTCATTATGCAAGACAAGACTTTAATTGCTGTTTCTGATGCAATAGGCGTTTCGCCCGACACGATGCGTAAAAGTTTTGGCGACTGGTTGTTTAACCAGGTGCAAAACGAATCGCGCCAAGTGTACCAACAACAAAAACCAATGCAGCCAATAGCCGAGCCGGCAAAAGATCTGTTTATGCAATCACGTGTCCATGCCTATGCCACGCTTGAGGCGGCAAAGGCGCATGTAGGCGACGAATACACCCATGCGACCGTACGGCTTGAAGACATCGAAAAGGCGTACCGTGAATTGCTACCCCAATTAAAAACGCCGTTTGACCCGCAGGTTGTAGAGCGCCTGACGATGCAGGTCGCTCCGATGATGGACGCAGCTGCCGACCATGAACGCGTTGACTTTTTAGCCCAGACGATTAAGGTATTTGAACAGCATTGTGCTAAGGCGGCCTACCAGGTTGCACGCCACGAACTTATGAGCCTGAAAAACGATGACCCCGACATTAGATCCAAGCTTGCCGCAGTCGAAGAACTGCGAAGAAAGATCGACACATTATCAGTGAACCCATAAATCTATGCCTAAAAAATCCCCAGCCAAAAAAGTTTCTAAGCCAAAAGCAAAAAAAGTCGCAAAGCCTGTCAAAAAAGTGGTTAAAAAAACGCCCGTCAAAAAGGCAAAGCCGGTGGCTAAAAAGCCAGCTAAAAAAGTACTGGTAAAAAAAGCTGCCAAGCCTTCGGCAAAAAAACTTGCAGAGCGACTTGAGCGCGCCAAAGAATATGAGCGCCGTGCCAACGAATTGGTTGAGCGTGCCAAGAAAAAGCATTTCATTACGTACGACGAAATCTTGCGCACCTTTCCTGATATCGAGGAAGACGTAATCTTTTTGGACGAACTGTATAATAAGTTTGCTGATGCTGGGATCGATGTGCTTGAAAGCGGTTCGGGAACGCTGCTGGAGATGGATGGCGACAAGGTAACCGATGTATTAGGTGGCAGCAAGCGCTACGACCGTGCGATCGGTCAGTACGATTCGATTCAGATGTATCTTAAGGAAATCGGCCAGTACGACCTGATTCGCGCAGCGCAAGAAAAAGAATTGGCACAGCGCATCGAAGCAGGGGACGAAGAGGCAAAAAACCTTTTGGCTAAGGCAAACTTGCGCTTAGTGGTTTCGATCGCTAAAAAATATGTGGGCCGTTCACCTGACCTAACGTTGTTGGATTTGATTCAAGAAGGAAACTTGGGATTGTTTAAGGCTGTCGAAAAGTTCGACTGGACCAAGGGATACAAATTTTCAACCTACGCCACCTGGTGGATTCGCCAGTCGATCACGCGTGCGTTGGCCGACCAATCACGCACTATTCGTATTCCAGTGCACATGGTTGAAACAATTTCAAAATACAAGCAAGTGGTTCGCCGCCTGACGCAAGATTTGGGCCGTGCACCACTGCCTGAAGAAATTGCGGTTGAAATGGATATCGACATCGACAAAGTGCACATGATTTCAAAAATCAACCAAGACACCGTTTCGCTTGAAGAGCCAATTTCATCTGATGGCGAAGAGGCATCAACCCGCAGCGAATTTATCGCCGACAACCGCGTTGCAAGCCCAGATGTTGATGCATCAAAGGGAATCCTGAAGCAGCAAATTCACGAAATTTTACATGACTTACCCGAAAAAGAACGCCGCATCATCGAAATGCGCTATGGATTAAAGGACGGCATCACACATACGCTTGAGCAGGTCGGAAAAGAATTTGGCGTAACGCGCGAACGTATTCGTCAGATCGAAGCGAAGGTGCATGACAAAATCCGCACCAACGACAAGATCAAAAAGTTGATGGACTATTAAGTTATGGATGCTATAATTGCTATATGAGTGTCGAGAATCCAAATAAATCGCTTGAACCTAAAAAAGACCAAGAAGCGCCTCTTGAAAGTGAGGGGATTATTTCAGGTGCAGGATCTGACGACTATGAGCGAGGTCAAAAAGAAGCTCGAGCTATGTTTTTAGAAGAAAAAATGGCAAAAGATGACAGTTACGAAAATTGGCTTGATTTGGGAAGGTCAATTCGCGAAGATCTACGTGCCCAAACTGATCCTGAATTTAAGGCAAGATTGCAAGGAATCCTCGAGAAGTCAAAGTGGGAAATATGGTCGCGTAACATGAATCAACGCGAACATGACCGTGTTGAGATGCTTAAAAGCATACGTGAAATGACGGGGATCCAAGACATGAAGCAAAACGAAGAGTTGCTGAATGAATATCTTATTGATCCTATCCGCTTTACGGCAAAACTAAACGCCCTGAAAAATCAAAACTAAGTTGTGATATACTAACAGTATTAGTTAACTAAGTAATTTTTTATGAATTATATTGCAATTGTAGTGTGCGCCGTTGTATCAATGGCTATTGGAATGATCTGGCATTCGCCGGCAATGTTTGGCAAAATTTGGATGCAGGTAATCGGTGCTAATCCAAATATGAGCGCAGAAGAAATGAAGGAAGCTTCGAAGGGCATGGGATTGGTTTATATAGCCCAATTTGTTCTTTCGCTTATCCAGGCATTTGTGCTATCACTTTTTATCATGATGGCGGCAAATATGGGCATGGCAGTCATGACCGCGCTTTGGATTTTTGCCGGCTTTATGCTTCCTATTATTGGCGGTGGCGCATTATGGAGTGGCAAGCCAAAAGCTCTTGCATGGAAAATGTTTGGCGTTTCGGCTGGCTTTCAGTTGATAGTTTTGGTTGTCTACGCGGTTATTTTAAGCGCTTGGCGATAAACTAAAGGTAGTTTTCAAAACACTCTGTGTTGTTGCACAGAGTGTTTTGTTTTAGGCGAAATGGTATTATGGCTGCATGAAAAAGCTTTGGTTTAAGGCAAAAGATTACGGATGGGGTTGGTATCCAGCAAGTGTTGAAGGTTGGCTGGTGCTTGGTATTTTTGTAGGCCTTATCGTTTATGATTTTATTCGCATCAATGCGCAGGCGCTTTCAGTTGCACAAACATTACTGATTTTTATTCCGCGAACGATTATTTTGACGATCGTATTACTATACGTTTGCTATAAAACCGGCGAAAAGCCGTCATGGCGATGGACGAAGAAAACAAAATCATATGGCGCAGATAAAAACCAAAGCTGAAATCGCAAAAATTAAAAAAGCTTGCGGCATTACTGATGCTCTTTTTTCCAAGATCGTTTCGGATTTTTATTTTCAAACCGAGATTGAACTTCAGCAATTTATTGTAAGCGAGATTAAAAAACGAAAACTTAAACCCAGCTTTCCGCCCATCGTGATTTCGGGCAAGCAGGCGGGCAATGACATTCATCCAAAACCAACAGGTGCAAAATTAAAAGGATTTGTAATTATCGATTTTGGCGTTGTTTATCAAGGATACATGTCTGACATGACGCGCACGATATACGTAGGAACTCCTGCAAAAAAAGATATTGCTATCTATGACCTTGTTTTAAAAGCAAAACAAACAGCAGAACTGTGTATTTTTCCGGGCATTAAATGTGCCGTTGCCGATGAAGCCGCGCGAAATACGTTCGGCGAATACAAAAAATATTTCATCCATACGCTGGGGCATGGGGTAGGGCGTCGTATCCACGAAGCACCAAAAGTATTTTTTAAGCGCACCAAACCTTATTTTCGCGAAGGCATGGTGGTTACGATCGAGCCCGGATTGTACATTAAAAATAAGCTTGGTATCCGTATCGAAGATACTGGCGTCGTAACCAAAAAAGGATTTGTTGCTTTGACTCGATCAAACAAAAAACTTTTGATTTTTAAGGCACGTTAAGCTTTCTTTTTATAAGCGGCAAGCTATAATAGATGCAATGGCTGATCCGTTTCCGATTCCGCATAATCCCGACATAACGTACATCGCGCAAACTGATTACCGCGATCAAAATCGCGTTTTTGGCGTGAAGCGAAAAGACCGACGCCAGCACATGTACGTGCTAGGTAAGTCGGGTACTGGTAAGTCGGCGCTATTGTCGAACATGATTTACCAAAACATTTTGCATGGCGAAGGCGTGTGCCTTATCGACCCCCATGGCGAACTTGCCGAATCCATTCTTGAAGTGATTCCTGAAAACCGCATCGATGACGTGATTTACTTTAACCCCGCCGATACTGAGTTTAACGTCGGCTTTAATGTCCTTGAAGTGCCTGATCCTAAGTACAAACATCTTATTGCATCGGGCCTGATGGGCGTCTTTACCAAAATTTGGGCGAACGCATGGTCGTCGCGAATGGAATACATCTTAAACAACGCCATCTTGGCGCTTTTGGATACGCCTGGCTCGACGTTGCTTGGTATCCCGCGCTTGTTGGTAGACAAAGGCTTTCGTCAGGACATTTTGGCAAACGTAAACGACCCGGTAGTAAAGGCGTTTTGGATTAACGAATACGAAGCATGGCAAGACAAATTTAGAAACGAGGCGATCCAGCCAGTACAAAACAAGGTAGGGCAGTTTCTTTCGACACCAATCATCCGAAACATCGTAGGTCAGGCAAAGTCGACGATCAATATCTTTGACATTATGAACCAGGGAAAGATCCTGATTGTAAACGTATCAAAGGGGCGTGTCGGTGAAGATAACTCGGCTTTGCTTGGCGCGATGATCGTAACCAAGTTGCAATTAGCGGCGATGGAGCGCGTGCGTATCCCCGAAGAGGAACGCCGCGACTTTTATTTGTATGTGGACGAGTTCCAAAACTTCGTTAACGAATCATTTGCCAGCATTTTGTCCGAAGCCCGCAAATACCGCTTAAACCTTACGGTCGCCCACCAATATACTGCGCAACTTGAAACCGCCGAATCAACGACCGTGCGTGATGCGGTGTTTGGTAACGTCGGAACGATGATCATCTTTCGTGTTGGTGCGGCCGATGCTGAATTTTTGGAAAAGGAATTCCAGCCCGAATTTGTTGCCGAAGACTTTGTTAACCTGCCAAACTATCATGTGTATTTAAAATTGCTGGTCGACGGCATGTCGACACGACCGTTTTCGGCGCGTACATTGCCGCCAATTTACTCTCGCCAACCAATCGAGACGATCCAGCGCATCATTGACACGTCGCGATCGCTGTATACCCGACCACGCCCGCTTGTCGAGGAAGATATTACCAAATGGGCATCGGGACGAGCTCCGGGTGGGGGATTGACTGGTGCCGGTGGCGGTATTGAAGGATCCGGCGACTACGAAGGTGTCTGTGCAGTGTGTGGCAAAAACGTCAAAGTTCCGTTCGAGCCTAAACCCGGGTTGCCGATTTACTGTAAGGAAGATTTGGCAAAAGTAAAAGCGGGCGAGATTCCGCCGGCGCGTGCAGTACCAATTCGTTCGGCCGAAAATGCCGAACGCAGCGGAACGCGCCGCCGTGCAAGCCAGGCGCTGGGGCTTTTGGGAATCGAATTTGCCGCAGGCCCTGCGCCAGTAAAAGAAAAAGAAGGCACGTCGATGCGGCCAACGCAATCCGGCGAACCACGGCCGATTCGAACCGATCGAACGGACCGCCCTGAACGACGCATGCCACCAAATGGTATGTCCGACGAACGTCGCCGTGAAAATCCCATGCGTCGGTTGCCGGTGCGCGAGAATCCTAACGATGTGCTGGTTTCGATGCCAATACCGGTGGTTGAATCCGAACCTGTTGATGTTGATCCAAGTACTCCGGTGTCGTTTGCCTACGATGATATTTTGTCAGCTGCGGGAGTGCATAAGCCTGAACAAAAACCTGAAACGCCAAAAGCTGATGCTTTGCCCGAAAAGACCGAAGCGCAAAATGACCGGTATGTCCCAACCCAACGAACAAACCAGAACATGAAGATTGTGCGCGATGCCAAGACTGATACGCGTGAAAAACTGCGGTCAGCCCTTTCGGCGCTGGGTGTTGTAAATACTGATAATGCAAAAACCCAACAAACTTCGTCGCCGGTCGTCGAACAAAATACATCACCGATAGTAACTTCTCAAAATAGTATTGCTCATGTCGCTTCACAAGTGCAACCCCAGCAGCCTGTCACAATGCAAACTCCAATCAGTACTCCAGTTAGTGAACCGGCAGTAGTCGAAACTGTTGCGTCTGAGCCACTTATGAGTGAAGTTCCTAAAGTAATAAGTGAGCCGCAGGTTTCAAAGCAGGCATTTGATCTTGAGCAAGCAAAGCGCGAAGAACTTGAAAAAATCCTTGCTCAAACACGTGAACGCGAACATGATCTGAATAATCAAATTAGTATCATGCGTCAGACATTAAGCGAAATGCAATCGACCATTGCGCAGGTGCAAAACCGCCAAGAAGAACTTGAAAAGTCGCGACGTATGATCGAAGACGAAAAATCAGCGATGTCGCATATGATGGAGAGTGAGCGCAGCGCATTTCTTGAACGCATCGGCAGCCTTGAAGCCGATAATAAAGCCTTATTGTCTGATATTGAAACCAAAACAAAAAATCTTGAAGACGAAAAGCGTGCGATCGAAGCGCGCGCACATGCCGAAGCCCAGACGCGCCAATTGCTTGAATCAAAAATCGCGGCACTTGAGGGCCAAACCTCGCAATTGCTTGCGGCAGAAGAAGCGCGCAAAAAAGCCGAAGACGAAGAACGCGCACGTCGCGAAGTTCCTGAAGACACGCTTAAGACATTATTATCGTAGCCTTTTACCAGCCATTACCATTTGTTCTTTTACAATTTTATGCGATATATCCACCTCATCTTAGTATTTTTTATAATACTGTGCGCTGTGCCTGCATCAGCGCTTGAGATTACTGAAATCATGTATGACGCGCCCGGGACTGATACTGATTTGGAGTGGATCGAAGTCTATAATGATGCCAATACTTCGATTGCTCTTTCGAACTTAAAACTTTTTGAAGCAAATGTGAATCACGGACTTACTGCAGTTGCGGGCGGCGAAACACTTTCGGCGGGAAGTTATTTGGTTATTGCTTCCAATGCAGCGGCGTTTCAGTCGGCATATCCATCGTTTTTGGGCATGCTTGCCGATAGTTCGTTTTCGCTTGCCAATACCGGCGAGACAATTGCTATAAAAAATAACGACGCAATTGCAGCATCAGCAACTTATCCTGCAAGCATGGGCGCCGCGGGTGATGGCAATACGCTTTCGAATAATAATGGGTCTTGGCATGTCAGCGCTGCGACTCCAGGTAAGGATAATGCTAGCGAAGCTTCAGGAAATACTGACAACGAGGATGAAGACGAAGAAGAGAGCTCTGCAACCCAAACCACGACGCCAGCAAAGAAAAAAGCCGCTACCACGCCTGCCGAGCCGGTATATACGCTTTCGGTCGAAACTGAACCAGTGATTATTTCGGGAAAAACACAGGTATATACGGCCTTGCCGGTGCGAACGCTTGGAGACAGCACGCTTAAGTTAAAGGGTGGCGTCTACGAGTGGTCTATGGGGGACGGCAGCGCATATGTAAAACAAAATGATACTAAGATCGAGCATGCGTATGCATATCCTGGAACGTACCAGCTTATTTTATCGTATTATCCAAGCCGCCTGACATACCAAGAAGAATTGCCATTAGTGGTCTATCGCAAAAAAATGACGGTTGTTACACCGGCGATTACCTTAACTGGTTCGCCACAGTCGGGGACTATCTCATTAAAGCATACTTCGTCCGAAGACTTGGATTTGTCAGGCTGGTATCTTAAGGTCGGCAATGATTCGTTTATGTTTCCAAAAAATACTATAGCGCTAGCACGCACCGATTATACTTTTACTCAGCGTCAGATGCGCTTTGGGTATACTGGCGGTGTAATTGAATTGTTGTATCCAAACCGGGAGGTGTTTACTGCATCTGCAGTACCAGTAGCACAACAGCCACGCGTTTCATCGCGCGCAGTCTCAAGTACTGCTCAGTCTCCATTAGCTGCAGTGGTATACGCAGCAGAGCCCGATGTTTCTCAAAATGTAGATCCCGCCCCACCAGAAATCCAAAAACAAAAAAGCCCTGCGGCTTTTGTTGTCCTGTTTGGATTTTTAGGAATGATCCTTTTGGCAGTTATAGGATCGCTTGCACTGTATGTTCGCTTCGGAGGCAAAAATAATCTTGAACTTTATCGCGATACTGACGAAACTGCCGATGCGCTTCCTTTGTCTGACATTATCGAGCTTTCCGATGACGAAGCCTGAACCCTTACGGTGGTTTTTATTTCGTTTTCAACCTCGATCGTTTTTTGATTCGTGTCATACGTACTTAATGCTTTATGCAAAAGCTCAAGCGCTTTGGTGTAGTCGCCAGCTTCTTTTGCCTCAAGTGCCGCTTCGTATAATTTTGTAATAGTATCTGTTTCATCGTCCGACAAAGTCTTTTGCAAGCCTACATCTTGCATTGTGGTTTCAAGCTTTTGCATCAGCACTTCAATGTCATCGACAGTTGCGTCAACAACATTTTCTGCATTACCGGTTTCGACAATCATCATCGATGTTTTCATCACTGCAGGTATTGCGATTGTCGCTGAAGCTTTTACACTTGTTTCAGATACTGCTGCAACCTGAGGTTCAAGATCACTTACCGCCAATACGGCCACGTCTTTTGCCGGAATCGATTCGATCACTTCGTGCGTGCTGCTGGCAATGCTTTCAACGCCTTCGGTTGCAACTTCTTGCGCTTCACGAATGATTGACTGCGCATCGGTGTTTGTCTTGGCAATGCTAACGGTCGCAAGTGCCTTGCCATGCGCGGCAATGGTGCTTGATGCAGTGCGGCTGCTTGCAAGGTAGGTAGTTACAGCCTTGGTATCGGTTGCGACAGGCTTGTCCTTAGCGCGCGATGCGACATCATTGGTTTGTTCTTTCAGGTACGCCAACGCTTCGCCGCCGCGTTCCTTGGTAAGCGCATCTTGCTTGGCAAGCATTGCGATTTCGCGATAGCGCTCCTCGACACGCGCCAAGGCGTATGCGTCACGGTCGGCATCGGTCTTTTTTGTTAGGGCAATAAGCGGTTCGCGCACAGTTACCTTAAATTTGTACAAAAATTCACCCGGCAGCGCGTCAGCGGAAGCGTAAGTAGTACCCATCATGCCGATTCCAAAAATCAGCACAAAGGCTGCCGACATGCGAATTGCCATATGTAGATACGATCGATACGGTGAACGAACGATCTTGGCTGGCGCAGGCGAAACTCGCGACATAATGCTTGCGTGTAATGCTGTTTTTTCTGCATCCGAAAGATTACCGCGCGAAAGCTCGGTCTGGGTGATGTGTTTTAGTAAGTCGTCGGTGTTCATAAAAATAAAAGGCTAAGGTTGAATCGATTGCTGCAGGGTATTGATTGCGCGGTGTATCCTGACACTCATAGCATTTTCGGTGGTGTCATACAGCGTTGCAAGTTCCTCGATCGATAGGTTGTAGGCGTGACGCAATGTAACCAGTTCGTAGGCTTCGGGATGCGCTTTTTCAAGGGCTTGCAACTGGTCGCGCGTTGCCGTAATGCCGGCAATGTCGTCGCTTGGGCGTATGCTTTTGGCTTCAAATCCTTCGTCGGCCATGGCTTCAAGTGAATCAGCCTTGCGCTTGCGTGCTTGGTCGATCACAAAGTTTTTGGCCGCCCGGAACAAGAATGCCTTGGGGTAAGCCACTTGTTTGCCGCTTTGTAGGTATTCAAAAAAGCGTACAAATGTCTCTTGCGAGGCATCCAGCGCCCGATTGCGC
The DNA here is from genome assembly GCA_964464735.1 of uncultured Candidatus Saccharibacteria bacterium. Taxonomy (GTDB): domain Bacteria; phylum Patescibacteriota; class Minisyncoccia; order Phycocordibacterales; family UBA1006; genus CAYXKF01. The sequence goes on from CAYXKF010000009.1 coordinate 30,948, forward strand.
TCGCGCGTCAAAAACAGGCAATACCGAAACAGGGCGTCTGCGTGGGTATCGTATACTTCGTTAAATATGCTTTCGATGCTGCCTTTCATAATGTTTGACGTAAATAGGGGTATTTTCTTACAGGATGTTCCTGTTTATCAGCATACACGTTTTTCGTGTATACTACAACGTATCTATGCAAAAAATACCTGATATTTTAGTGGTCGGAGGGGGCTTTGGAGGCATACGCCTGGCGATCGATGCCGCCGCCGCTGGCCTAAGCGTGTCACTAGTTACCGACAAGCCGTATTTCGAATATTATCCGGCAATTTATCGCATTGTAATTGGAGCGATGGAATCGACCGTACATATTCCTTTAAGTAACCTTCGCCATAGCGATCGAATCCACATTATCTCTGACTCAGTTACTTCAATTGATCTTGCAAACAAGTCGGTTGTTTGCGCTTCGGGAAATACCTACGCAGGGAATTCACTGTGCATCGCGCTTGGCGTTACCAATTCGTATTTTGGCATTCCAGGAATGCAAGAGCATTCGTTTGGGTTTAAATCGATCGACAAGGCAAAGCATTTGCATACGCGCGTTAAAGAACTGTTTATGCGCCACCACACGTCTGACATCGACGAACAATTGATGGCTTTTCATTTTGTTATTGCAGGTGGCGGCGTGTCAGGTGTTGAACTTGCCGGTGAACTGATTACCCATGCGCGTACAATCGCACAGTCGTACAATATTCCAGCATCACGCGTGTCGGTTGATATTGTCGATTCAAATCCAACGATCGTATCAACATTGCCTGCGCGCGCGCAGCGCATCATCGCGCGACGACTTGAAAGAAAGGGTGTGCGCATTTTATGTAATCGCAAGGTAACCGAAAGTAAGGCATGGACGGTTGCACTGTCAGACATGACCATCGCGGCCAAGACAGTTATTTGGGCAGCAGGCGTTGCGGCGCATCCGTTGTTGGCAACCACGCCAAACCTACCGCTAAGTCCCAAGAAAAAGATTATTGTCGACCAGCACCTTATGGTGCAAGGTTTTCCAAACGTATATGCCATCGGCGATTGTGCCGATACTCAATTCAGCGGGCTTGCCCAGACTGCCGACAAACAAGGAAAGTATCTTGCGCATGAACTAATAAAAAAACATCGAAACCGTGCTAATGCAAAACCCTTTGTGCAAAAAAATATTGCATATGTCGTTCCGGTAGGGCGTTGGTTTGGTGTATTTGTATATAATGACTTCGTTGTCGCAGGAATTGTCCCGTGGTTGCTTCGATTTGCGATTGATATGAAATTTTATTTTTCTATTTTGCCGTTTTCAAAAGCGATGCGCATCGTGCGCGACATGTTTCGCGCGCAGTCATAGAAAAGTGTGTACTTTTATATAGATACAAATAAAGTTTTCCACACATAAAAACACCAAAAAATATTTACACGTGTATGTATGTCTTGTACAATAAAGATACCTACGCGATTATTTTTTATCACATGAAACATGATCGCGGGTCGAGCATTATTGGTCATAAGTAAACGTGTACACAAATACTATGGCTGCAAAAAAGAAAGCAAAGAAAGTTGCTAAGAAGCCTGCAAAGAAGGCTGCTCCAAAGAAGAAGGCAACTAAGAAGCGAGCGTAATCTCGTTTCCTACGTTTTTCCAAACAAGACGAGCGCGCGTAACGCTCGTTTTGTTATGGGTGGAATTTTTTCTCCATAATAAAGGCCCGCTTTTATTTGTATGCAAAGCGGGCGCTGTACGGTTCTCGTTCGTAAAGGGGCATCTGGTCAACGTATATGAATTTCCGGCGTAGATAATTGTTGAAAAAGGCTTCCCCGAATGTGTAGGTGTACTCTGTGGTTACTGTATGACAGTTCGAGAGCAAACCTAATTCATGTAATTCAGCAAATTCACTTCGCATATAGAACGTACATTCATCATCGGTAATATCTTCCCAGACAGTGTGTATAAAGTAAGCATGAACACCTAAGTAATAACGAGCATTGCTGCTGCGGTCTCTTTTTGATTCATAATACAGGTCGTAGGTAAGATTTCGCATACGTTCCTCTAATGCAAACTCAAAAGTAGCGATGTTTAAATGCCAGCTTTCTATCGATGCGGGCTCATGTATCCGATTATCCCGAGGGATCCGAAGGATGTTTGAGTGATAGATGATTAAGCATTCATCGAGAGTCCAGTATTTGATCTCGTTTGTTCTATCTATTACACCAAGGTCATAATCAAGCTTTGCGAGGGTAGCGGCAGGAGAAAAGTACATCTCGTTTTCTTGCAGAATAAGGCTTTCGTAGAGGGTCTTTGTGGGTTTGGCAGGGAATTGCTTAACCAAACGCTCGACTCTGGTGTAAATCTCGAAAAGTACGATGAGGGTTATACCAACGAGTATCCATTCTTCAATTGTGAAATCCATAAAATAGGGGGTTTGGTTCATTTAAAAGCATGCCATAAAGGGCCTTTTTGGGCAACTGGCGCCGTAGGTTTTGCTTTAAAAATAAGGCTTTTTCAAGCATTACAAAACCTATTGACAAATAAAGGTTTTATGGCGATATCTTGACAAATAGGCCTGGCTGTGCTATCATACCCATAAGTCCTGAAATATGGGCTTTTTTCTTTGGGAGGCATTTCAAACCGCTTTACTAAGAAATACATCTACGGAGTTTGACAGAGCACAACTGTCGTTTATGGATACTCGTTTAATAAACAAAAAACCTGCATCCTTTGGTCGCTTCGCACTTATCATAATGCTCGTTGGTATTGCGTTCTTCGGGTCTGTACACAGCCTGAAAAGCGAGGATATCAGCACGGAGGCCAAAGTTGCAAAGAATAATAGTTCGACAGAAGTTATCGTTGATGGCCTTACTCAGGCCCAGCGTGCAGCTCAAATTGACAACTTTTTCGCAGCTCGTAAGTCGCCTCTGGTTGGCTACGGTATGAAGATCGTCCAAGAAATCGACAAGTATCCGCACCTTGATTGGCGCCTTACAGTCGGTATTTTGACCATCGAAACCGATGCCGGAAAGCAGGTTTGTAAAAACCCTAAGGGTGCGTATAACTTATTTGGATTCGGTTCATGTAACATTGCCTTCAAAAGCTTTGATGAATCGATCGAAGTAGTGACACGCCACCTTGCGGGTGAAATGCCAACGACCAGCAAGTATTATGCTGGTAAAACGACCGAACAGATCCTTGAGACCTACAACCCAAGTCATATTCGTCCCGACTACATCAAATTGGTGAAGTATGTGATGAACAAGGTATCGCAGCAGTCGACCGTGCATGTGAATCCTCATCTGGCACTTAAATAATCTCGACTTTTAGAAAAGCACCCTTACGCGGGGTGCTTTTCGTTTGCCTGGTTTTCTATTTTACTTCGATTGGCGTCAGGCTTCGGGCAATTTGGTTTGCGATGCTGTCGATCGAGAAGTTTTGTCGCTCGACTTCGCATGCCATACGTTGTGCCTCGTCGTAATTACCGCATTGCGGCGCGCGCAGGCTAAACGTCATGATCATTGTTTTTTCGCCATAGGGGAATGCGTATGCGTAGCTTGAATAGATGCTTCCGGCAGCGCCTTCGCTTTCAACGGTTACGCAATAATTGTTACCGTTGATGGTGCGCAATTCGGTTTTGCCCCCACTTTGGTTTTCTGATCCGGCTTCGGTGCACGAGAATTTTTGGTCAATAAGGTTAAATGTTGGCGGCCAGTCTTGGGCACTTATGTAGGTTGTGCCAATCGTAGCCGGATAACGAAACGTCATGCCCGTTTTCGTATCGCTTTTTATATTCCAATTAAGGGTTGGGTCGCTAGGGCAAGGACTAAATTCGCACTGCGGACCGCTTCGGCCGACATACGAACCATCGGGGCACAATTTGGCTTCCATGGTACAAGCAACCATATCGTCTATGGGCGCTTGTTTTTTATGAAAGAAAAACACACTGCTTACAATTACTGCAATAATGATAATGACTACCACTGCTATTGTTTTCATCGTGTTTGTCATACTTTTTCATAGTAGCATGTTTTTCGTATGCAAACATCAGCCGTTATTTTGGTCGTATTTTTCGGGATCAAAATATGTTGCACCACGGAGCTCTTCGGGTAATAAATCATCAGTGGTGTATCGTTCGTATCCTTCGCCGTAACCTAGATCTTTCATTAATTGTGTTGGTGCATTGCGGATATTTAATGGTATGGGAAGGTTGCCGTGCTTTTTCGCATCCGCGGTTGCAGCTAAATATGCATAATAGGCGGCTTTGCTTTTAGGCGCCTGTGATAAATAAATAACGCCATGCGACAAATTAATACCCGCTTCGGGATAGCCAATGGTTTCGACGGCGCGAAAGACCGCGTTTGCCAAAACCAGCGCATGTGGGTCTTGCATGCCAATGTCTTCGGAAGCAAAAATGACCATCCGCCGTGCGATAAATTTTGGATCTTCGCCCGCTTCGATCATTCGTGCTAAATAATATAATGCTGCATTGGGCTGTGATGCGCGCATGCTTTTAATAAATGCCGAAATAGTGTTGTAGTGCTCGTCGCCTTTTTTGTCGTAACGTAAAAACTTTGACTGCAAGGTTTGCTTTAAGTGTTCGATCGTAATGTCTTGGTAGAGTCGCATCGTGCTTTCAATCATCGCGATCATTTGGCGCGCATCGCCGCCCGACATTTCGATAAGCCATGCACGTGCTTCGGCTGTTATGGGGAAGTTAGTGCGATCAATAATCGCGTCTAAATCTTTTGCCGAAAGTTCTTCAAGCACAAAAACGCGACAGCGAGATAACAGAGCGGGGATAACTTCAAATGAGGGGTTTTCGGTTGTGGCGCCAATTAACGTCAGCTTGCCTGATTCGACAGCAGGCAATAGGTAGTCTTGCTGTGCTTTGTTAAACCGATGAATCTCGTCTAAAAATAAAATCTTTGGGCCAAATAAATCGCCAGTACCTTCTAAGATTCTGCGGATGTCTTCTTTGCCTGCCGATACTGCCGACAGTTCGTGATAATCGGCATTTAATGCTTTAGCGTATAGTCTTGCAAGGGTTGTTTTGCCGACACCGGGCGGCCCCCATAAGATAAACGAAAATAAATGTTTTTGTTCGATTGCTACGCGAAGCGGGCCTTTTGCGATATTTTTTTCAGGATCACCAAGCCCAACCAAGTGCGTTTGGCCGACAAATTCATCAAGTGTTTTTGGACGGATTTTTGAAGCTAAGGGTTCCATGAACCCAGTATACTCCGCAAAAAAATCGGTTCAAATTATGATTGCGGAGACGGAGGGATTCGAACCCTCGAGGCCGTGAAGCCTACCTCCTTAGCAAGGAGGCACGATAGACCACTCTGACACGTCTCCAACCCGACCATTGTACATACCAAAGGGGTGTTTGCAAATAATCATATTACCGCTACTATACAAGCGTATTGGAGGATTGGATGAGTGGTTTAAATCAACGGTTTACTAAACCGTCGGCCCCTTAAAGGCCCGTGGGTTCGAATCCCACATCCTCCGCAGGAAAAATAAAGTATCGGTAAACTCCCGACCTAAGGGTTATAGGGCGCGACCTAAGTACTCAAATATCGATCAATAGGTTAAAATAGGAGCATGATTTTTAAACCTGATCAGTTTCCACAAAAACACGAAAATCCTATAAAAGAAGGAGTTGATTTTGTATTTGAAAAAAATCCAAAACTTGCTCAAATTGGTACCAAAGAACAGTACTCAGAATATTTAGATACTATTTTCAATGAGAGCAAATTAAAGGATATTTTTTACCATGGAGCAATAAGAAAATTTGAAGAGTTTGATCTCGAAAAAGGTGGCTTGAGCGGTAGAAATTTTGGAAAAGGGATTTATGCCTCCCCTAACGTATATCTTGCAAAAGATTATGCACTAGGTGAAAATGGCAACGTAATGTTTTTAATGTTAGACATAAAAAATCCATTTATTACGTGTAATGATTATAAAGATTGGCATGGGGCTCATTATCCTATTCCGTATCATGAAAAGTTCACAAAATATGTAGACAAAGATTCAATAATAAATTATGAATATTTAGATAGAGATTTGTTGAAAAAAATCAATGATTACATGATTGAGTATATAGGAGAAACAGATGAAAAAGGATTTCCTGTATATCAAAAAAATATCCGTACTAATCCTAAAATTAGAGAACTAGTTATCCCTGAGGTTAGTCAGGTACATATCCTAGGTTCCGATAAAGATTTAGAAGGTTTTAAAAATTTTACTGAAAACAAAAAATAGTATCCTGACCCGAGTGCCTCAATTTAGCTTACGAGAACCTTCTAAATCAGCCTTATGCGGTCTCGAGAGCTTGGTACTGAACTCACGTGGCCCGCAAAAGATTTTGAAATATGCAGAGAATAGCTAGGCTATTTTATATGATAGAAAAGTGGTAAAATTTAAACTTATGAACGAACTGGCACAGCAATTTTACGATCTTGAGACAACGCTTCTTAGACCAGAAGTACGTTCTTCGGTTGAGGCATTAGATAAACTGCTTGCCGATGACTTTATGGAGTTTGGTGGTTCGGGTTTGATATATCGCAAACCTGACACGTTGCAAAATCTTACTA
>CAYXKF010000010.1:0-28103 GCA_964464735.1 uncultured Candidatus Saccharibacteria bacterium
GCTTAAGGATATTTTTATGGAGTATCAGCCGCAGATGTGGCTTCGCTACTTTGTACTTTCGCTTGTCAGTGGTATCGCGGTGTTTATCGGCTTTTTGCTACTTATTGTCCCTGGTGTGTATCTTGCAATGCGCTTGATGATGTTCCGCTACGTCTTGGTGGATAAGCGCGAACCCATTGCCGATACCCTTAAGTTGTCTTGGGCTATTACCAAGGGTCGTGCCGGAAAAATCTTTTTGTTTTCTTTAGCACTATTTGGTATCAACCTGGTTGGCTTGCTTGCTTTAGGGATCGGATTACTTGTTACTATTCCAGTCAGCGGATTTGCAACGGTATACTTGTACCGCGAATTGTTGGCTATCCACGAATCAAAGATGCCAAAGCCTGTAGAAGAAGCTGCTTCAGCTGCTTAATTGTATCTGTAAATCATTAAAAAACTCCGCATTACGCGGAGTTTTTTAGTTAGTCTTGCCGTACGACTTTCATAAAGACTTCATGCGGAATATCAACTTTAGCGTTTGATTGCATTTTCTTCTTCCCTTCTTTTTGCTTCTCTAAAAGCTTTTTCTTACGCGTTATGTCACCCCCGTATAAGTAGCCCGTAACGTCTTTTCGCATGGCTTTGATCGATCGTGATGCCAAGATACGCCCTAGCGCACGTGCTTGGATTTTAACGACGAACAACTGTTGAGGCAGCAAACCATGGAGTTTTTCGACGATCGCTTCGGCTTCGCGGTCGACTTTGCCGCGCGATACGATGCGTGAAAAGGCCGGTACCAACTCTTCGGCAACCAACACGTCTAATTTTACGACGTCAGCGCTGCGATACCCAATGTGTTCATATGAAAGTGAGCCATAGCCCGACGTAACGCTTTTAAACACATCGAAAAAGTTTCGCATTAATTCGCGCAGCGGCATATGCGATACAATGCGCATGCGGTTATCACCAAATAATTCAGTAGTTTGCACTGCTGCTTCAAATTCGTGCAATACTGGAACCAGCTTGTTCATGGCATCTGATGGAATAATCAGGTCAACCGCAACGTAGGGTTCTTCAATTGCTACAATGTCGCCATGTTCGGGAAAATGAATTGATGTATGCGCGGTTATTTTCTCGCCATTGCGCATGCTGATTATGTACGGCACGCTTGGGGCGGTAATAATAAGTTCAAGGTTATATTCTCGGCGCAATCGCTCGGTAATAATTTCAAGGTGTAGCATTCCTAAAAATCCGCAGCGATACCCGCGACCCAACAACCCCGATGTTTCTTCTTCGGCAGTAAATGATGCATCCGAGAACTTGAGGCGCTTTAACGCAAGGCGCAGGTCGTCGTAATTGTTTTGGTCTTGTGGATACATGCTGGCCCAAATAACAGGCTTAGGGTTTTGATATCCAGGAAGCATGGCTAATGGTTTTTTAACAAGCGTTATAGTATCACCCACGGCTGCCACTGATGCTTCTTTGATACCTGTTACAATGTATCCAATATCGCCGGTTTCAAGCGTTGCGCTTGGTGTTTGCCCTGGTTTTAAATAGCCTACTTCGCCAACGGTACAGCGCATCTTTGCTCCGCAAAAAACGATTTCGTCACCCTTTTTAATTCCACCGTCAAACATGCGAACGTATACGACAATGCCTTGATGGGTCGAATATGCAAAGTCAAACACCAATGCTTGTGCCGAATCTTTAGTTTTTTGTACCACTGGATGCGGGATGCGTTTGATGATTTCGTCAAACAATGCTTCGACACCTTCACCAGTTTTTCCTGATACGGCAACGATATCATCCAAGTCGCAGTCAAGCAATTCGCACAACTCAAGCGAGGTTTCGTCTTTTTTAGCATGAGGTACGTCGATTTTTGTAATGACAGGAATAATCACACGACCTAAATCTTTGGCCATATGCAAAGTCGTAAGGGTCTGTGCCTGTACGCCTTGTGTTGCGTCAACCAACAAGATGCAACCATCAACCGCAGTAAGTGCGCGCGAAACTTCGTACGAAAAGTCGATGTGGCCGGGCGTATCAATAAGGTTTAAGACATGGTTGTTCCAGTTCATGCGCGCAGGGGTCATCTTTATAGTGATTCCCTTTTCGCGTTCAAGTTCCATGCTATCAAGCACCTGCGCCTGCATTTTGCGTTTTTCGATCGTACCGGTCATTTCAAGCATGCGGTCAGCCAAGGTTGATTTACCATGGTCGATATGCGCAATAATGCTGAAATTTCTTACTTTCGTGATATCCATACGATGCTATTGTCTATAAAAAAGCCTAAAAAGCAATGGCTATTCATTGCCAATAAAACCGTTTGTCTGATGTTGCCAAAGTTCAAAGTAGCGGCCTTTTTTGGCCAAGAGTTCTTCGTGCGTGCCGTCTTCTTTTATGACACCTTCTTCAAGAACGATAATGCGATCCATGTGGCGCAATGTTGAAAGCCGGTGCGCGATGGCGATAGTGGTGCGCCCATGCATCAATTCTTCGAACGATTCCTGGATTACTTGTTCGCTTTCGCTATCCAAGGCACTTGTTGCTTCGTCTAAAATGATGATCGGTGCGTCTTTTGCTAATGCGCGAGCAATAGCAATACGTTGGCGTTGGCCGCCAGATAGTTTGATGCCACGTTCGCCCACTACGGTATCGTATTGATCTGGGAATCGCGAGACAAATTCATGTACATGCGCTTTTTGGGCGATCTGGGTTAGTTTTTCACTTGTCAGTGGTTTTTGTCCGTATTCGATATTCTCACGAATAGTGCGGTGGAATAAAACCGGTTCTTGCGGAACGTAAATGGTAGCATCACGCAGAGTTTTAAGTGGCAGTTTTTGAGTGTCATGACCATCGATTAGCAGCTTACCTTCTGTGATATTAAAATACCGCAAGAACAGGTTTGCCAAGGTCGATTTGCCCGAACCTGACCGCCCTACGATGCCGACTTTTTGCCCTGCCGGGATGGTAAGTGAGATATTATCAAGGACTTTTTCAGATGCATCAGAATATGCAAAGGTAATGTTTTGCAGTGTAATTTCGCCCGTAAATCGCATTGATGCTACTTGGTTATCACGAGGTTCGTCGTGCTCGATGTCGGTAACGAGCGCAACTGCTTCGGTTGCATTTGAAATTGCATCAATAATGCGCGTAAATTGACGTGCAAGTTCGCGCATACGGTCAGGTACTGGACTAAAGTACAATTGTATTGCAACGATGTCGCCGGGCGTTAACATGCCCTTTTTCCAAAAAACAAATGACAACCCAAAGATAAGTACCTGTACCGAGATGGAAGTAAATCCGTGGAATGTAAGCTGCCAGTTTTGCAGCATCCATAATTGCCACCAATATTTTCCCTGCTTTTCTGTTTCGGTTTTAAAATATTTTTCTTCGGTTTGTTCGCCTGTGTATGATTTTACCGCTCGAATGTTGCTAAAAACATCAACCAGTTGCCCGGTAATCATAGAATCCTGCGCTGCACTTTGGGTTCCCGCAACACTTTGTTTTTGTAAAGAAAAGAATGTAAAAAGAGCATACAGCGCAAGCCAAATTATACAAACTAGACCAATGTGCCATTCGGTAACGACAACTGCTGTAACTGTTGCAATAACGACAATAATGTTGGTCCATAATTGCCACGTGGCAATGTCATAAAAGTTTTCAAACGATGTGACTAAACGCTTTACTCGCCCTGCAAGTGATCCGGCAAAGCGGTCGGCAAATACCTTCACTGGCTTATACACGATCCGCTCGAACGTATCGTTGTATATTTTCACTAATGTGTGTCGTTGCACATAGGTGACCAAGTAGTCCGAAACACGAAACATTGCCTGCGTGATAAAAATCAAGACGCCAAATATAATTAGGTAATGGATAGCCCGGTCTGGATGGTTTGTTGTAATGGCATCAATAAAATTACCCACTTGGCGCTGCGAAATGACCATGCGCAATACAAGGGCAACTCCGTAGACGATACATAAGACCACGGTGTGTACCCAGTAGATTTTTATATAGCCCCAGAAAAATCCTAATACCTGGCGGGATCCGATTGTTTTTTCAGTCATAGTATGCGCAAATAACTTTTTGTTCGGTTGATAAGATAGGCAAGTTCTTCGTTTTTAAAAATGTGCAAAATAATGACAAGCGCTATTACTCCCGCAAGGCCTCCTATAAGGAGTTCAATTGCATAATGCATCTGCAACTTAGTGGCAATAATGCGCATAATGATCATCATACCTATTGTTGCAACAATAACTGATCCAAGATGGCGTGATGCATTTTGCGCGCATTGTTTTCCTTCGATCATCCATAACAACGTGTGGCCGATAAGGGTTCCTAGTGCGAATGATGTCGTTAAAATGATCACCTGACGTCCGGCCATGCCGTCTATGTTAAATATATTATAGAGCCAACCAAATAATGTATCGCCAATTGGCATTGCCAAGCATACATATGCAAAAATAACCGGAGCGGCGCTTGCAAATAAATTTGCCCAAAACGGTTTCCAGGTGTCACCCTTCGCATACCGCGCACGCACGTAAATTAAAATTGCTGCTTGTGACGGCAATCCAATAACAAAAGTTGCCAACGCTGCTGCCGCAACAGTGATAGTGTCACCCTGAAACGCCCCTGTGCCCAAAATTAAGCGCACGATTGATTCGCTAAAGATAAAGATCCCGCCCGTAATTGGAATTGTCCAAAAGAAAGCGCTTTGCAATGCTTTTTGTAGTTGTTGGTTAAAAGTTGTAATGTCGGCGCTTGCCCGTGCGCGAATAAGCATTGGGTACACTGCAACGGCAATACTTGCGCCAATAAGCGATAAGGGTGCGTTTTGCAGATTCCAGGTTAAGTTAAAGACCGATACCGACCCCTCGGCAATAAATACACCCAAGGCGGTCAATAAAAACAGTTCGATCTTGTTGGTCGAGAGTGTAAAGGTTCGTGGCAGTGCCGTAAGTGCAATTTTTTTAATAAGTTGCCAGTCTTGCACGCGATGAAATTTTGGAAGACCTTTTGATATGACCAATGTGGGCAGTTGAATACCAATATGAAAGACTGCGCCCAAAATCACCCCGAACGCCAGTCCGTAGATGCCAAAGTATGGGTACAGCAGTAAAACACCCACAATAATGCCGACATTATACACGACCGGCGCCAATGACGAGACAAAAAACTTTTGCAGCGATTGCGTAATGGTGCTAAATAAATTTGAAATTCCCAAAATAAGCGGTGAAAGCAACAGCAGGCGGCTCATCGTAACCAATGTTGTAAAGTTTTCGGGTGAAAATTCTTTTGCCAACAACTTTAGTAAAAACGGCATCGTTACAAATACGATAATCAGAAGTATTAAAAAGCCGATTGCAAAAACAGTAAAAATATCATTTGCGATTGAGCGCATTTTTATTTCGTCTTTGGCATACGGCGTCAGATATGGAAGCAGGATTGCCGAACCAATTAAAGTCGAGCCAATGGTAAACAAGATGTCAGGAATACGAAACGCGGCAAAGTAAATATCAAGCGTTGTCGATGCACCAAACGTATGAGCAAAGGCACGGTCACGCACAATTGCCAAAAGATGCCCCAGCATGGTGCATGTGGCAATAATAAAAGCCGCATTATACATGGTCTGCGACGTGTGATTAAAGAGCCCTAAGATACGTTTCATCATAGTGCCGTTATACCACAATACTAATGATCTTGCCTGGAATATAAATGAATTTTTTAGGCTCTTTGCCTTCAAGCCATTTAATGACTTCGGGAAGCGCCAGTACTTTTTCTTTTACCGATAATTCGTCTTCCGTTTGGGCGATGACAATTTCGGTACGCACCTTACCATTAATTTGTACGCCAAGTGTAAATGCCTCTTCGACAATGAAGCTTTCGTCGTACATAGGCCATGATGCAAGGTGGATCGATGACGTTTCTCCAAGTGTGTGCCATAATTCTTCGGTCATGTGCGGCGCAAACGCTGAAAGCATTGTTAAGAAGGTCTTATATTGGTTAGTGTCAATTACTGATTCTTTTTCCCATCCATTGCACAAAATCATCATTTTTGAAATGGCAGTGTTAAATTTAAATTCTTCCATGTCTTGGGTAATTCCTTTTATTGTCTTATGAAGCATGCCAACATTAGTATTGCTGCCAAGTTTTTCACTCAGTTTCCAGACACGCTCAAGAAAACGGCGGATGCCAACGACGCCATTTGGATCCCAGGGATAATTCGCGGTAACACCATACGGACCCATAAATGCCAAATACATGCGCACGGTATCGGCACCCAAACGGTTCACAATATCATCCGGGTCGATTACGTTTCCTTTTGATTTGCTCATTTTGTTGCCATCAGGCCCCAAGATAAGCCCACGATTGCGGCGAACTGTGTACGCTTCGGGATCTTTTACAAATCCAAGGTCATATAAAGCTTTTACCCAAAAACGCGAATACAAAAGGTGCATGGTTGTGTGTTCGGCGCCACCCATATACAAATCAACGGGCATCCATGCATTCATTTTTTCCGCTGATGCAAATTTTTGGTCGTTTTTGTTATCCAAATAACGATAGAAATACCACGAGGAATCAACAAACGTGTCCATAGTTTCGACTTCGGGTTTCCATCCTGCGCCAAAAATCTTTTCAGTTCGTTCCAAAAGTTCTTTACTGCGGGCTAGCGGGGCTGTCCCGTCTGGTGTGTAATCAACATCAGTTGGTAGCAACCATGGCAGATATTCATCGGGGATAGCATGTGCCTTGCCTTCTGGATCATATACGATTGGAATCGGCACTCCCCAGTAGCGCTGACGGCTGATCCCCCAATCGCGCAGTCGGTATGTGCTGATTAATTTACCTCCGACCGCTGCGGTTATTTTTTTACGCGCTTCGCTTGAAGGTGTATTAGTAAACTCTCCCGAATACACTAATATACCGTCTTCGGTCATTGCGGTGCGCTTAAATATTTTTTTATCGGATGTTGTATCGTATCCAAGTTCAATTGCCCGAGCGGTTGCTTCGGTCATAAATCGAATATAGTGATTGTATGTTCCGTCTTGATTGTAAGCGCTCCAGGCATTGATAACCTCAGCTGCATCCATCCATACCACTTCAAAATTTTCGTGTCCTTCTAGATGCTGACCCTTTTGCGCCTGTGAATTAAGGATATATAAGAAACACGTTGCCGGAGCAAAACGGTTTACTTGTTTTGCGGCATTAAAATAGTGCGCAAAGGCTCGTTCGATTTGTTCAATGTGTTTAAAATCATACAAACCACTTTCTTCGACCACTTCGCGCGTAACACCTTCTTGCATATCCTCGCCTTCTTCAACACCTCCGGCAAATAGCGAAATACTTTGTTTACGGCCTTTTGCAATATAGGATGAGTGCCATTTTGCCACTGCGTATTTTTGCGTTTCTGGGTCAAAAACAATACCGCATCCTCCATCGCGAAATTGCTCGTTCTCGCGTTTTTCTCCTGTCTCTCGTCCAACAACTTGTTTTATGGGTAAATGATATTTTTTAGCAAATTCAAAATCTCGTTCATCGTGTGCAGGTACTGCCATAACCGCGCCGGTTCCATAACCTGCCAGTACGTAGTCAGCAATCCAAACAGGAATATTTTCGCCATTTGCCGGATTTGTCGCCGTGACCCCATTAAGCTTAACACCTGTTTTGTCTTTCGATTGCTGGCGATCCAGTTCGGATTTTTTTTGTGTTGCGCTTATATAAGCCTCAACCTCGTCCCAATTTTTTATTTGCGGCTTTAGTGTTTGTAGCAATGGATGCTCGGGTGCTAGCACTGCATAAGTTACCCCAAAAAGCGTGTCAGCACGGGTCGTAAAAACAGCAAAGGTATCACCGGTTGAAAGCGTAAAGGTAATTTCTGATCCCTCGCTTCGCCCAATCCAGCTTTTTTGTGATTCTTTAATTGCATTTGGCCAATCTAAAGTATCCAAATCGTCAATAAGTCGATCGGCGTACTTCGTAATGCGAAGCATCCACTGGTCTTGGTCTTTTTGTACGACTTCGGCTCCGCAACGATCGCACTTGCCATCAATTACTTGTTCATTAGCCAAAACAGTCTTGTCGTTTGGACACCAATTTACCTTTGTATTGGCACGGTATGCTAAATCGTTTTTATAAAACTGATTGAACATCCATTGTGTCCATTTGTAATATGCGGGGTCGCAGGTAATCGCTTCACGACTCCAATCGAACATCGTACCAATTGATCGCATTTGTCCGCGCATTTTTTCCATGTGCCCATATGTCCAAACCTTTGGGTCGGCGCCAAGTTTTATTGCCGCATTTTCGGCCGGAAGACCAAACGCATCAAAGCCAATCGGAAACAAAACATTAAACCCTTGCATTCGCTTATAACGTGCAAAAATATCTTGTACGCCGAAAGCGTACCAATGCCCTACGTGTAGGTTTCCTGAGGGGTACGGAAACTCGACCAGGGTATAATAGTTTTCTTTACCAGAAACTGAATCAGATACCGTATATAGTCCATCGCCTTCCCACTTTTCTTGCCACTTTTTTTCGATTTCTTGATGGTTATATATTGACGGTTTTTTATCCATAAGTTCTCAAATTATACTTATTTTTCATGCGATTTCTATTATTGACATATGAGTAAAATATTATATATTTGAGAAAAAAAGGTTATGAGAAAAATTATTCTTCTTTTAGTTGCTGTACTTTTCATTGTTTTCGAGATGTACAATTGGCACTTTGCGGAAAAAAGTGTGCCAGCTGTGTACTACGCCGGATTGATATTGCTTTTACCGCTATGGATCGTCGCAGTATTGCGCTTCAAGGGCCATGTATTTACTGTATGTGTACTTATTTTTTGTTTTCTTATTACATGGGCGACATCAAATACATATGCACGCTACGAAGAAAACAAAGAGATGGCTTTCATCTTCACTGCGGGTGTAGGTATTGTCACTGTAGTTCTTATGGCCGCAATATTTCTCCGGAGTGCTATGCATGATAAAAAAACATAATGCTGTTTATACCGTACAATATACCCCCCCCATACTCATCTTTGGGGGTTTTTTAGTGCTTTAATTCTTGTCGATTTTCTGTTATATTCAAGCTATGATAATTAGTTTGTATCCCGCCCCAGAAGATATTGTAAGTGCCGCGAAAGCGCTATCTAACGGAGATCGTGCACTGATTACAAAAGCATACCATTTTGCAGAAAAGGCTCACGCAGAGCAAAAACGCTACAATGGTGATCCATATTTTGTGCACCTTGCCGAAACTGGCCTTATTTTGGCCGAACTTGGCATGCCTGCGGTCGTTATTGCTGCAGGGCTTTTGCATGATGTTATTGAAGATACTGATACCTCAGAATCGGTCATTAAAAAAGAATTTGGCGACGAAATCGCGTTTATTATTCAGGGCGTTACTAAGTTGGGAAAACTTAAATACCAAGGCGTCGAACGCCATGTCGAAAGCTTGCGGAAGTTTTTTGTTGCAACGTCCGAAGACATTCGCGTGCTTATCGTAAAACTTGCCGATAAGCTCCATAACATGCGCACCATTACATTTGTGCCTAAAGAAAAGCAAAAGCGTATTGCCCTTGAGGCTTTGGACATTTACGCACCGCTTGCCGAGCGTTTAGGAATTATGCGCGTTAAGGGTGAACTTGAAGATTTAGCCTTCGAAGTCATCAATCCTAAAAAATACAAAGAAATGGAGGAATTGGTAAAAGAAAAGCACTTTTTAAATGAAAAATATCTTAAAAAAGTGCACCATTCGCTATCAAAAGTTTTGGCTAAAAACGGCATTTTGGACTTTCATGTCGACTATCGTGTAAAACGTCTATACAGCTTATTTAAAAAGTTACAGCGCAAAGAAAACGATATCGACCGCATTTTTGACTTGGTTGCGGTGCGCGTAGTCGTACCCAATATCGAAACGTGTTATCGGGTTTTGGGTATCATTCATGCAACTTGGAAGCCTGTTCCTGGTCGCATGAAGGACTTTGTCGCGCTTCCTAAAACTAACGGGTACCAAAGTATCCATACGTCGGTATTTACCGGCGACGGCGGTATTGTCGAAATTCAAATCAAGACGCCTGAAATGCATGCGCAGGCCGAATTTGGTATTGCCGCCCATTTTGGCTATAAACAACGTGTTAAAACGCCTAATAAGCATTTTCAAAATCAGCTTTCGTGGATCAATACCTTAAAAGAGTTGCAAAAATCAGTCAAAGATCCCGAGGCCTTTTTGCAAAACATGCGAGGTGACTTTTTTACCGACCGCATTTTCGTCTATACCCCCAAGGGCGATATTATCGACCTACCCGATGGCGCAACACCATTAGATTTCGCATTTGCGGTACACAGCTGGGTGGGATTACATGCGCATAGCGCAAAAATAAACGGTAAAATGACCTCGCTTGACGCAAAACTTAAAACCAAAGATGTGGTTAATATCGAAACCAGCGAAAAAGCAAAACCAAGCCGCAAGTGGCTCGATATGGTTAAGACTACCTTTGCAAAAAAGCGCATCCGCTCATTTTTAACCGAGAAAAACGAGCAAGGATAAGTTAAACCCGCACTTGATGCGGGTTTAACTTTAATTCTCAAGCGCTTTCATGAGGCGCTTTTTGAATTCTTCGATTGTTAATGGTGTTGCTGGTAAATTTGGATGCACTTCGGTAAACAAATTACTGTCAGGGTGCTCACTGATTTGCTTCTCAAGCGCATCATGCACGCTTGCGCTTCCCTTTGAGTCTTCGATTAGCTGGTAGATCATATCAAGATAATCGGGTGAAAAGTAATCGATGATGATCTTGCCGCTCTGTTCGTCTTTTTCTTCGATCTCGACGCGCGTGCCCAACAAATCGGCAAGCAGGGCCTGATAACGAACAGCGCGCGGGCTTCGCTTGGCAAACTTGCGACTTTTTTCGACGGCAATGTTTCGCGCTGCGCGTTCGGTTTCACGCACGTTCATGCGCTTGGCAATGATTTCCTTAAACAACGTTAGTTGTTCTTTCGGCCGGTCGGCAAGCATCATAAGCGCACGAGTATGCCCTTCGCTTAGGCGCTTTTCGGTCAGTGCACGCATGATTTCATCGGGCAACTGAAGTAGCCGGATGCTATTTGATACATACTCGCGGCTTTTGCCCATTTTTTTTCCAACTTCAGCATGGGTCAATTTAAATTCGTCGATCAACTGCAAAAACGCCTTTGCACGATCAATTGGGTTTAGGTCTTCGCGCTGCAGATTTTCGATAATCGCCAGCTCAAGCTTTGCCTTGCTGTCGTCGCCAACACGAATGACTACCGGTACTTGCTTTAAGCCTGCAATGCGCGATGCACGCAAGCGCCGTTCGCCGGCAATCAGTTCGTAGTGTATATCAAGGCCGCCTTGCGCATTTTGTGTTTCAATTTTTGTTACCGTAAGCGGCTGCAAAATGCCGTACTGGCGAATCGAATCGGCAAGATCAATAAGCGCGTATTCATCAAATTCGCGGCGTGGCTGATATGGGTTCGGGACAATTTTTTCTGTCTCGATCCAGTAAATTGCATTGTTGAGTATCTGTGCCATAACGTTGCTAGTATATCACAGCAATGTAAAACTTGTCAGTGTAATTTACTGTGAGTTTTCAGTGGAAATAGTTTGATATTTTTTGAACCAGGTTTTTTGCCGCTTTGCGTACTGCCACGTTTTTGTTGCAAGTAATTCTTTGCATTCATCCCACGATAACTCGCCAAGTACATGTTTAGTTACGTAGGTATATTCAAGTCCCAGTGATATAAGCCAATCTTTTGAGACACCTTTTTCAAGTAACTGCATTATTTCTGCGATCATTGTGTCTTTACGAGCATCAATGCGATCTAGGATTCGTCTTTGATGTTCTTCTTTTGGTAAATCTAGAATAATTATTTTGCTATCTTTAAAACGCTTTTCGGTATTTATTTTTGGAATAAACCCCAGTGCATGGTTAATTTCGATGGCACGGATAAGCCGTTGTTTGTGATTAACATCGATGTTTGCGATATCACCATTTGTTTCTTCGTCTAATATGACTTGGAGCTCTTCGACAGTCTTGTTGGCAAGTTCGGCTCGCAATTGTTCGTTTGGTAAAACTTCAGGAAATTCTTTTTTATAGAAAAGCGAATCAAAATAGTAGCCCGTTCCGCCACACACAACCACGTTTTTATTGCGTGAAAAAATATCTTCAATGCAGGCCAGTGCTTCTTTTTGATACAAGGCGACCGAATACGGTGTTTCGGGTTCGATAATGCTTAGCATATGATGCGGAACGCCCTGCATTTCCTCAACTTTAATTTTCCCCGACCCAATATCTAAGCCTATATAAATTTGCCGAGAATCCGCCGAAATGACTTCAGCATTGTTTTCTAAAGCAAGCTTAACAGCAAGATCGGACTTTCCTGCAGCTGTTGCTCCTCCAATAAAAATAATTTTATTCATAAACCCTTAAAAGGTGCCGGAGAAGGGACTTGAACCCTTAAGCCTTGCGGCATGCGATTTTGAGTCGCACGTGTATACCATTCCACCACTCCGGCGTAACGTTTGCAATATTACTTGAAAATACAGTTTTCGCAACCTTATTCAAAACTTGGCTTATCAAGCGCAATTGGCTCGATACTTTGAACCCCGTCGGTAATGCGCATAACGTCCTTATCTACCTTTCCAAGCTCCTTATATGCTGCATTATAGTGGTTTACGGTTGTTGAAAGCGTGTTTCCAAGCTTTATCATGTAATCTTCGTACGCCTTAAGGTGCTTGCCCAGTTCGTCGACACGCTTTCTAATTTCTTTTGCGCCTTCTTCGATCTTAAACGCCTTAAAGCCATACAATACCGATTGCAGGTATGCCATGAAAGTTGTCGGCGAAACGATGATTACTTTTTTGTCGTTATATGCGTAATCAATCAAATTGCGGGTATTCACTTTAACAGTGCCAATTTCGTTTACCAAAAGATCATAGTAAATACCTTCGGCGGGAATGTACATAAATGCAAACGGCAAAGTGCCTTCTTCTGGCCTGATATATTTTGCCGTTTCGTCGATGCGTTTTTTTAAATCTTTTTTAAATTCTTCTTCCATTTCTTCACGTTGACGCTCATCAATTGCCTGAATAATGCGATTGTAATTATCAAGCGAAAACTTTGCGTCAACAGGAATAAAGCCTTCTTTGGTTATAATCGCGGCATCAACTTTTTCTTTGTTGGTAAATTCATGCTGCATTTTGTATTGCCCAGGCGCAAGCGTATTTTGCAAAATAAGTTCAAGTGATGCTTCACCCCAATTTCCCCGCTGCTTTTGATGCTTTAATGTTTTTTCAAGATTACCCAATTGTTCGGCAATAGTCATAAATTGGCGCGTCGCTTCGTTGGTCTTGGTTTGTTCTTTAGCTACATCTACCAACGATCGGCTCATTTGTTCGTTTATTTCACGAAGCAATCGCTGGGATTCGCTAAATTGCGTTTGCACGGCACTGCGCATTTCACTTCGCGATTCGTTCATTTTTGCATCCATCGTGCGTGCAAGTTCATTCATTTGTTGTAATAGCAATTTGGCACTTTCGGTATCCTTAGGTTCATTTTTACGATTCAGTACGACAAAAAGCACAGCTGCAATTAACACAATAAGAACGATCAATAAGGCGGTTGTCATGCGCAGATTATAGCATAAGAAAAAGCCCCGCCGAAGCGAAGCTTTTTCAAATAGATCGTTACTTAGTTAGCCTTAAGCCATTCGATCATTTTAGCCAATGTTTTTTCTGCAACTTGCCCAGTAACCGGAAGGCCATTTTTACCTTGGTAGGCTTTTATAGCTGCGGTTAGTGATGGGCCAAAATCGTTATCGACTTTTGTACTGGTTTTATTGTACTTGTTTAAGAACGTCTGCAATGCACCAACCTGCGCACCCTTACTGCCAGTCTTGTAGATAGTTTTTGAATCCGCCATTGCCTGCAAAGTATCGATAAGTTCTTGATCAGTATCAGCTGTTGGAGTTGTTGGCTGTGATGTAGTTGGTGTTGTATCTGTTGGCGTTTCAGTAACAGTATCTGACGACACTGGCGTAGGTTCGGTTTCGACAACCGGCGTTTCAGCTTGTGGTTCGCCAACGGTAATGGTTCGAGTAAGCCCACGGATCGCAAAGATCAAAATGACGACTAAGACAACTACGACTCCGGTAATGACACTATAAAATTTAACTCCGTCTGATTGCATATGATTAAAATAATTTAATGATTAATATTGTTAATTTAAATTGGGCCGCTGCCCTGTTACTTCATCTTGTGCATCCAGCGTAATATCTCGGATTCCTGCTGCCAACTGTCGATAATGTTGTACCAGTTTTTCATTTTCCCTGATACGGTCTTCCATTTTCGCAATCTCTTGCTTCATTTCGTCCGTATGGGCTGCCAGCTGATTAAACCTTTCAATTGAATCATTAATGCTTTGTGCATTATGCTGCAATTCAAGGTATCGTGGATCTTGTTCGGCCAACCTATCGAGCGACCGATATAAGTCGTCACTTCGATTTTTAATTTTTTGACTTATTGTTTCAAACTTGCGCCTAGTTTTGGGAAGCGTCTCAATAGTATGGATAGTTTCGCTTATTAAGGTTCGCATCTGAACAATATCTTCTTCCAAATCATCCGCAGACTCTTCGAGCATTGCTTGGATTCTTAGTTCCTTGTCGGCAAATAACGGATTATGCGTTTCAATCCGCTGCACACCTTCTGGGAGAATTTGATCGTTAATGCGCTTCGTTAATTTAGCCTCGTCATCAAATTTGTGCTCTATCGTAAACTTCATATGCGGTAATTATATCACGAGCACAATAAATGCAAAAGCAAGCTACTTTTGCACAACACGATAAATAACCCCCGCTTCATCGTCTGAAATATACATGACCCCTCCAGGTTGCGTTAAAATGTCAACCGGTCGGCCAAGTTTTTTGCCATCTGCCGTAAGCCAGCCGGTAATAAAATCTTCGGTTCCCGAATAGTTTCCTTTTGCATCTATTTTTAAGCGAACAATTTTGTATCCGGTTGGATCAGTTCGGTTCCATGATCCGTGATACGCAACCAAAAGGTCATACCAGTAATTTTCACTCCAGCCCTCTTCGGGAATAAATGCAAGTCCAAGCGGTGCCGAATGTGCTTGTAAGTCGACAAACGACTGTGTTTCAAGCGGCTCCATGCATGGATTTCGAATGTAGGTATTTTTATCAAAGTCGGTATCGTGGATATTTTTTCCGTAACAAATCGGCCAACCATAATTTTTGTCTTTTTCGATAATGTTGATTTCGTCGGGCGGAATATCATCGCCTAAACCATCACGACCCATTTCGGTTGCAAATATTTTTCCGTCAACTGGGTTTTGTCGCATGAAGACAGCGTTGCGCAGGCCTTTTGAATATTCAGTTAATGTTTTGGTAATCAAATTATACACCAGTATCTTTCCACGCTGCGTTGTTTCGTTACAAACATTGCACGACGATCCGACCGAAATAAGAATTTCGTCGGCCATTGCATCAGGATTTTTGGTATTTGGCAAAAAGAGTAATGTTCGCGTCGAATGTCGATCAGTTGGCGCCGACGGCAAGTCGACAAGTTTTGTTTTTGCACCAAGATCGCCGGTATTAATATCTACATCATACATACTTAAGGCATTGCTTTCGGCAACATATAACGCGCATGAATCTCCTTCGCATTGCATTTCTAATCCGTGTGGATTTTTTAACCCCGCCACAAGTGTTTTTATTAAATCAACAACTCCATCATTGTTAGTATCCTTAAGTAAAGAGATTTTTCCCTCTTTTGTTTGGGACACAAACATGCCTAAACCAGACATAAGCATAACACGTGCGCCAGGAACATCTTTTGTGTAATACGAAATAGAAAATCCGCTTGGTAGTTTTAAGTTTGGCAGTATTGGATCATTTGTAGCTTCGTCAGTCGGCGCTGTATGCTCTGTTGGCGGAACATAGATCGTGCCAATCTTTTTGTTAAATAAAAAATACCCGCCAACAATTGCGACCGCAATTACAATAATTCCAAGTATTATAAAAAGTATCTTTTTTGTTCGTGCATCCATAAAAATAGTGCTACTGATAATACATTCTAATTTAGTTTTTATATTTAAAAACCCCGCACGAAAATGCAGGGCTTTTAAAACTATTTCTTTTTGTCAGCTTTTGCCTTCTTAGGCTTTTTTGCCTCTTTGCGGCGGCTGTCATTTCCTTTTGCCATATGCGTATATCGATGATCGTAATAATATGATGACCTTTCGCACTAACAGTATATCACAGTAAGATTTATTTTTTCCACTCGGTAAATAATCCGATTTTGCGTTCGATGGGATCGGCCTTACGGTACTGTTTGATCACGCTTGCGGGTGCGATAGCGTAATGTTTAATTTTATCAAGTTCATGGTCGATGCCCCAGACATCGCCGTCTTCAAGCATCCAATCATCAACAAAAGTGTTTAAATTAAGCGGCTCTGAATATGATCGCAAAGTCTTAATGCCATCATTCGTAAAATATTCGTGAAAATACGACATCGCCAATTCGCGAATTGTCGCGTACACGGGCTCACGGTATCGAAGCACGGCATGGTTTGTTTTTGAAAGCGCACCAAAATGGCCATCAGCTTGAAACAGTGCAACTACATGGTCGAAATCACTGTTGGCCGCCTTTAAATGCATCAGCAGTGGCTTATGCCCATGCAGCGACAAAATATATGCGCCAAGCATTGCACCTTCAATGCAATGCGCCGTGCCGGTTTGCATTACCATCCATGGAGACTTACAAGTATCCTTGCCGTCGGTCTCGAAATTTTGCGGTATACGATTAAGGAAATCCTGCACCTTGGCAGGCGTATCAAGCGACAAAAAAAGTCTTTGATGTTTTGCGCTAAATGCGCGTTGTGCTTTTTTAATCATTAGCTGACGGTAGTAAAGTTTACGGTTGCCGGAACCGCAAAAGTGCTGTCGGGAATAGTTGCGGCTTTACAGTCGTAGTCGCCAATCTGCGCGTAGTTCCAAGTGTATTTGCCCGAGCTTCCGGCGGCAACATTGCCAAATTCGTCTTGAGTGATTTTTGCCTTGAATCCCATTGACGGCATTGCTGATGTCCAACTGTACGAATAACCGTCTTTAATAATTACCTCGCCATCAAAATCCATGCCGTTGTAGTTTGTCGAAAACGTTCCGCGCAGGTTTCCATTTTTAATTTTTACCGTACCAACCGTATCAGTGTCGTTAATATATTGGTGGACCGTGCATTCATACGAACCGCCTTGTTTGACTAATTGCTCGAATGCAATTTTTTTACCGCTTGTTTGTGATGTAGTCTGAGAATTTTGCAGACCACCAATTTCAGATTTGGGGTTTTTAACCGCAAGTGCAAAAATAATAATGACGATAACTGCAATAATAGAAACTGAAATGATTATTGTTTTCTTCATGTTTAGATTATACCATACCCAAATATACAAAACCGCCTTGCTGATGCAAGGCGGTTTTAGCATTCAAAATACGGAAGGCCAATGCTACTTCATCGGGTTTTCGCCTCGGATGACACGCACAAGAAACAAAATGATTGCGGCAACAAGCAGGATATGAATGAACCATCCAATGGTATAGACGCCCACGACGCCAAGAATCCAAAGAATAAGTAATATTATAGCGATAGTAATAAGCATACGTAATTATTCTTACTAAGGATTAATAAATTCGGCCTGCTTTAATGATACGCCCATAGTATCAATATCACAACTTTTTTATCCACTTATAAAACCCTTGTCCTGCAATAATAATTCAGTCTTAGTGTATGCTTGATACCTTTTTATGTTGCATTTCGTCAGTCATTCTATATACTGTTATGCGTATGAAAATCACTATCATAATTCACTTGATCGCAGCAGTTATTTTAATTCTTTCGATCTTGGGACAACAATCAAATGCAAACATCGACGGCGCACTTGGCGGAGGCGCGGTTGATTCACAGTCGGTCGTACACACCCGACGCGGATTCGAGAAATTCCTTTTTTACGTAACTATCACTTCTGGCATCGTATTCGCGATTTCGGCACTTTTGGTTTTTGTAATTTAATTTAATCTTGTATGAACACAAGGCGTCAACGTTCGTTGATTTACCCTTTTGCACGCGCGTGGCATGGATTGCCAAACAGCCTTCGCGTTGCAATTGGTTTTTTTGGTTTAGTCGCTTTTGTTTCGCTATGGCTTATTATTCGGCATATCGGGCTGCACTATACGTACAGCGAGCCGGTACGCGGCGGAACATTAACAGAAGGCCTTATTGGTATTCCCCGATATATTAATCCGCTTTTAGCAACAACCGAACCCGACTTGGATGCTACTCGGTTGGTATACGCGGGCTTGATGCAAAAAGAAGGCTTTGATACTTATACGCCATATCTTGCCACAACGTGTAATACCGACGAGCCGCAAAAGGTGTACACATGCACGCTTAATCCAAAAGCACGTTTTCAAGACGGCAAAAAAGTAAGCGCACAAGACGTTGTTTTTACGGTTGATCGCATTCAAAAAGAATATGGGACACAGTCGCTTGCACTAGCATGGCGCGGCGTTACCGTAAATGCTCCTGACAATAAGACAGTTGTCTTTACCCTTGAACAACCATATGCCGGTTTTTACGATATGCTTACCGTTGGTATTTTACCCGAACATGTGTGGGGTAATTTGGACAAAGATGCCTTTGTGTTATCTGAATACAACCTGCACCCAGTTGGAGCCGGATCATTTAAGGTAACCGGTATTGAATACGAACGAAAAAATGGTGCACGCTTTCCATCAGAATTTACCTTAACCGCTTTTCGCCGCGCTATCAATAAACCGTATTTGGCACATATTAAATTAGCTTCATTTGCTAGCGCCGAGGAACTTGCAAATGCACTTGAACGTGGAACCATTGACGCAACAGCATATCTAACCAAGTCTGACGCTGACGCATTTGCAAGCAAAGCGCGTTTTACCACTATTCAAAGCCCGCTTACTAAGCCTTTTGCATTGTTTATCAATAGCGGCAAAAATGCTGCATTACAATCAACCGAGCTGCGAACTGCAATGCAAAAGATCGTTTCCAATATTCAGACCGCAAGCGGCATCAGCCAGTTCGGGTTGCCAGTTCGAAATTTTAGCGAAGTAACCCAATTTCATGATCAAGGACACACCTTGCATAGCGACGAAGAAATTCGCACCCATATCGAAAAAGCCGGTTATGCACTTGATACAACTACCGGAATGTATGTGTCAAAAAAAGATAAAACTGCATTGTCGTTTTCTATTTTAACTACGCAGTCAAAAGAACTACAAGACCTGGTTGCTTATCTTAAAGAACGCATGGCAACCTACGGTGTTGCAATCGAAGGTCAGTTTGTTGATACTGCAACCCTTGAGCAAAACTTTGTTCGTCCTCGATCATTTGGAATGCTTTTGTTTGGCATGACCATTAATACCAGCGCCGATTGGTTTGCATACTTGCATTCGTCACAGATTGATTACCCGGGCCTTAATATTACCCGATTGGCTGATGCAAATGTTGATAAGGCAGTGCGAACCCTACTTTCGACGAATGATACAGATATCAAACTACAGAACCTGCAAATCCTTGATGCGAAAACTGGCAATGCGCTTTTCCCTATTGTCTTTCTTTACGAACCGATGACTTATCATGTTGCTAACAAAAAATTCGTAATCAGCGATTTAGCAAACGCCCAAAGCATTGGAGACCATTTTGGCACAGCACATCAATGGTATCGATATTCAGTGCGCACCTTCTCGTTTTTTGGCAAATACTTGCACTAAGTTGCTTCAAGACAGGTTTTGTGCTATTATATTTCTACTGTAAGTTTCTCCTCTCTTTTTAATATTCTTTTTGAAGCAAAAAGACAGGAAGTCCTTATTATTTAATAGTTATTTTTGATTATAGTTTATGGCTATACCCCCTAATCGTTTCTCGCGGGGGCAAAAACCTCCTTTTTCCGGAGGACATCCGCGAAAACCCGGCAGCACCATCCGTGCATACCGCAAAGACAGCAATACGCTTCCTTCGAACGAAGGCGTCCGTATCGTACCCGGCGCAAAGCATCCAGCGATGCCATATGGGCGTCCAACTCATTCAATGAGTCAGCGAAAAACACTACACTCGTTAGTACAAACGCACGCTAAAAAAGCACATCCTCATGGCAATCCTCAATCAGTGGCACCCGCACGACGTATTCCAACTCCCAAGAAAATGTCACGAGGAAACCAGTCACGCATGCCACGCAAGGCTCCTTCGATGATCCAAGTCGCAACCGAAGTACCAATGCTGCCTCGCACTAACCCTGACACCATTCGCGTAATTCCGCTGGGTGGCGTTGAAGAGATTGGCCGAAACATGACCGCGGTCGAATATATGGATGACATCATTGTGATCGATGCCGGTATTGAATTTTCTGACGAAGACACCCCGGGTGTCGACTACCTGGTGCCAAACACTAAATATCTTGAGGCCAACAAAGACCGCATCCGCGCAGTCGTAATTACCCATGGTCACCTTGACCACATTGGTGCGCTTCCGTACATCATGGAAAAAATCGGCAACCCGCCTATTTACACTCGCGAATTCGGTGCGCTTTTGATTAAAAAGAAGGCCGAAGAATTTCCACAACTTCCACCAATGGACATTAAGATCGTCGAAAAGGACGACGGCGCCATTGCGCTATCACCAAACCTAAAAGTACGGTTCTTTGGTTTGACCCACAGTATTCCCGACTCAACAGGTGTTATTATCGAGACCCCGCTTGGCGATATTATTTCAACCGGAGACGTACGTGTTGATAACATCAATGGCATTCCTTCTGAAATCGAAGTAGAACAATACAAAATGTTTAAAGACCGGAACATTTTGCTTATGACCATGGATTCGACCGGTATTACCGCCCCAGGCTGGTCAGTATCAGAAAAAGAAGTACTTGATACCATTGACACAATTGTTGGCCAAGTTTCAGGCCGCCTTATTATTGCAACATTTGCATCTCAGGTTGAACGTATCCTTGAATTCATCAATATCGCCAAAAAGTACAACAAGTACATCGTAATCGAAGGCCGTTCGATGATTACCAACATTGGTATCGCCGAACATTTGCAGTTAACGGACTTTAGTCATGTTATTCCAGTTACAGAAATGGATAATTATCCTCCACACAAGGTCATTATCATTTCAACCGGCGGACAGGGCGAAGAATTTTCAGCCCTGATGCGTATGTCAAACAATACGCATCGCGCGATCAAGCTGCAAGAATCAGACACCATCATTCTTTCGTCATCGGTTATTCCGGGAAATGAAGGTGCGATTGATAACCTTAAAGACAATTTGTACCGTTCGAACGTAAAGGTTATTACTTACGTCGATAACGTGGTACACGCGTCCGGACACGGCAAGCGTGCCGAACTTGAGTGGATTCACAAGCAAATTCCGTATAAGTTCTTTATGCCGGTACACGGACACCACCACCGCCTTAAGATGCACGCCGAATTGGCGCAATCGCTTGGTGTCGATAAAGACCACACGATTGTTCCCGATAACGGGTCAGTCGTCGAATTTTACGATGGCGGAACCAAGGTGCGCAAACTTGATGTAAAAGTTCCTTCGGCTCCTATTACTGTCGAAGGTGGTAAGGCAAGCGAAATTCAAGAAGTGGTTATGCGCGACCGCAAGCTACTTTCTGAAGAAGGAATGTTTGTCTTAGTAGTTACTCTTAATCAAAAAACCCGCACTCTTAAAAAGTCTCCTGATATTATTTCACGCGGGTTCATTTATCTGCGCGAAAACCAGGAACTCCTTTCGGGCGCTCGCATTCTTATTAAAAAGACTGCCGAGGAAGTTGCCGCAAAACAGCAGATGCTTGATACCGATGAAATCAAAAACGTATTGGCGTTTCGGTTGCAAAAATACCTTTTGCAGCATACCGCCAAAAACCCTATTGTGATTCCGGTAGTTATTGCAGTCTAATTTAGGTAAGTTGACAAATAAGTAAAAATGAGGATTATTTACTATTAAATGATCTAAAATTTATTTGTATGGCTAACAAAATGACTTACTCAGATGAGGAGCAATGGTATATCTTGAGACAAGAAGCCCACTTAAAAGATAAACCCGAAGAAAAAGCTCAATTTATTAAACTTTTAAAAGCTGACCCTGAACCATTTCAAAAATTAATTACTAAACGACTTGTTATGGATACGGCACAAATGGCAATTGAAACTCGTAAAGCTTATGAGATTAACTTCACCACTTTCCCTCAGCTTATTGTGGATGCCTTTATTAGGTATTATGTTGAAGAAATACCGCTAGTAGTTCAAAAGTAAGCGAAGAAGTATTTTTTGCAAAAAAAACACCGCCTAATTTAATACGGTGTTTTTTTAATTTACCAGGAAAGGTTTTTACGCTTTCTTTTCCTCGCGGGAAATCATGCCGTCTTCTATGTAGATAATGCGGTCACAATTTTTAGTGTATTCGGGTTCGTGGGTCACCATGACAATAGTCTGCCCTTCGCTGTTAAGTTTTTCGAACAAGGCTAGTACTGATTCACTTGAAGCCGTATCCAAACTGGCGGTCGGTTCGTCGGCAAACAATACCGCTGGATTATGGACAATTGACCGGGCAATCGCAACGCGCTGTTGTTCACCGCCCGAAAGTTCTGACGGTAAATTGCCCACGCGATGACCTAAATCAATGCGGTTTAAAATAGCAATTGCTTGTTTTTGCGCTTCCTCTTTTTGCACGCCCTGCATCAAAAGCGGCACCATCACATTTTCGACTGCCGTTAGTTCGGGAACCAGTGCATAATCTTGAAATACATATCCAAAATTGTGCAACCGAAATGCAGTCATTTCCTTTTCGCTTAAATCATTTACCACTTGGTTTCGATACGCAATCGTGCCCGCAGTTGGAGTATCAAGCAGGCTCATTACGTACAACAATGTCGATTTGCCGGCACCCGATTTACCCATAATCGCAATAAATTCGCCGTCTTGTACTTCAAGCGAAATACCCTTAAGTACCTTGGTGACGACTTTGCCGTGCGAAAATTCTTTTGTAATGCTGTTGATCGTAAACATATTATTGTCGTCCTAAAATACTTGCTAGGGTATTTTTGCGGATAATAAGCCATGATGGCACAAAGCCGGCTAATGCCGCAATAACACCAAGCAAGATTGCCTTACGGACCGTACTATCAAATGGCGCAACCAAAATACCGTCACTAAATGGAAAATCAAGTGGATGCTTAATAAATGCCGGCACTAACAATCCATAAATAAGAATTGTTGCAACGCTGATTCCCAGTGCGGCGTACACAACGGCTTGGATTATATATGCCAACTGTAACGACTGCCCTGCAACACCGATTCCTTTTAAGATACCTATATAACGGCGGCGCGTGACAGCGTTAATAAAAATCACAATAAATATTGTAATCGACGCAACAATAATGCCAATTGATCCAATGACTGTACCCAAAAGCCCAAAGGCAGTACGAATCTGGTCAAGAAATTGCGGAATTGCTTCGGTTGCGGTTTGTATTTTTGCGCTTCGATCAAACCCATAGCCAACCAGCATATCCTTAAGCGCTTCGTCCGTTACTGTATCGTCGTGATGGATCGCAATCTCATTAACGCGCAGGTCGCTGCGGCCAGTAAGGCGCGTAAAATCATGCATTGTCACAAATGCACGAATTGATACATCGCCTACTTTTGAATTTAAAATACCCTTAACGATAAATTCGGCAGTGTTTCCATTGGCCGTTATCTTAACACGATCACCGGGATAAATATCATCAAGCGAATCAAATCCATCACCAAAACTTGATGAATAGCGGCGTAAAAGATTTGCGCCCAACACGACGTAGCCAGAATCGTTTTCGTCCAAGAACTGCCCTTCGACAACCGAGTTTTCGATATGCGTCAGCGCGCTTTCGCTTGCAATGTCGATACCGGTTAACTGGCTGCCCGCAGTGTCAGCCTTAATCGAAAAGTCACGGCGTGTCAGGTAATTACCTTCGATTGTCGCTCCTTGCATTGCACGCGCTGAAAAACGCACCACACTTGGAATATTTTGCAAAGTCTGAATGATCTCGCTGCTTTGGTCGATGCTTGGTTTACCTGAACGTGTCGTTAAAATGACGTCACTGGTATATAAATTTCGGTTTGCAATGTTTCCGCCGTCGATAAGGCCCACCAAAATACCCGGCACGACAATCATGTTTAAAAATGTCAGCGCCATGATCAAGACAATCAAAATGGTCGTCCATTTGTTCGAGCGCTTTAAATTTGCCCAGGCTAAAAATATGCCGGTCCTAAAAATAGCGCCACGTCCATGTTGTGCATTATTGGGCGCCATATGGTGCTGGAAATGGCACGACAATGTCGTTTTCGTTTAGACCTTCGGTGATTTCAATTAATCCGTTAGTGCCTCGAAGCCCGGTAGTAACTTCTTTTTCAACAATTGTTTTTTTACCTTCAAGCACACGCACACGCGGGCTACCTTTGCCAAATTGGACGTACGACGTAAGCACCGCCACTACGTTTTCGCGCGATTGTGTTTCAAGTGTAATGCGCGCAGTCATGCCCGAGCGGATTTTTTGGTCTTGCATATCAAGTACTGCAAATACTTTATATACCGGAACACCCTCGGTCTCGGTTTCGCTTGAACTGATGCGGCTCACTGTTGCAGTATAAGGAGTATCAGGAAAGGCGTCAAAAACAACGTTTACTGTTTGACCAACCGCAAATGCGCCAATATCAAGTTCAGGAATCGCAAGTTCAACTTGATAGGATCCGGCACCGACCAAGTGGATGATCGTATCGTTTGCTGTGACCGATTCACCAAGAGAGGCATCAATGGTACCAATAGTCCCCGAAAATGGCGCGGTAATTGACCGCCGTGCAATTTGTGCTTGTACTGCTAAAACATCCGCACGCGCCGCACTTGCAGCGCCGTTTGATTGTTCGGATGTTAGTGCCAACAAGGCTTGGCGCGCATCCTCGATAACGCGGTCACGAGTGCGAATCGCTTCGTCATAGGCATTTTTATTTGTCACATAAACGGCAGATTTTTTGTTTGGGATGTCGATAATCCACGAAGTGGTCGCGTACGAATCCCCTGATGGAAACGTCAAAAAGAGCCCCTTGGTTCCAAGCGGTACGGGTTGGCCATATACGACGGTCGTTGAAAAACCATCTTCAAGGCCACTAATGCGAAATGATGCGCCCGACGTACTGTTTGACGAATATGCTTTTACAATATATTGCCCTTCAACATCAGACGTGTAAGTACCAGTAACAGTTGGTGCCGTCGCATTGTTGCTTGTTTTTTCAGGAAAAGCCTCAAGGCCACTTGAAAGTAATTTTCGCTTGGCATTTTCGACCAATGTATTTTGTTCTTTAGTTACGGTATCAAGATACGCTTGTGCACGGCTGACATCAACCGTCGAGCTTCGCTCATTCGCTTGAGCCTTTGCAAGTTCGGCATACAAGTCGGCTGATTCAAGGCGTGCAAGCAATTGGCCGCGCGCAACTTTGTCGCCTTCTTTCACGTATACTTTTTCGATTCGTCCGCTATCAGCAAAACCAAGGTCTGATGAATCGACAGCCGAAATAGTACCCGAAATGGTAACCGCCTGGGTCACTGTTTGGCGCGAAACTACATATTGCCCTTCGGCTGATTTTACCCCCTTAAGGACACTGATAAGGACAATAATGACAACCACGGCAATTATGGCCGAAAGCACTTTGTGCCCCTTGACCCATGCCCATACTTTGTTAAAAAAATCTTTGATGCGCTGCATATCGGATCAGTATACCCGCAAAACAGCATTTTGCAATTGCACATTTTTATTGTTTTATCGTATTCGTATTGGGTGAAAGTAGCGGTCGTGGTATACTTTTGGACATATGTCAGAAACCTATAGACCAAAGTTTTTAACCGTCCAAGATATTCGAGACGGCTGTATTCGTTTGACCAATGGCGATGAACAAGAAACCCGTATCTGTGTCATTAACGAGGAATTTCGCCAGGGGTTTGATTTTATCGAGCAGTTTCCCCGCTCGGTCACGATGTTTGGCTCGGCACGATTACCGCAAAGCCACCCATCATGTCAACTTGCACGGCGCATTGCCTTTCGCCTTGCCAAAGAACTTGGCTTTGCAATAGTAACCGGAGGCGGCCCGGGCATCATGGAGGCCGCAAACCACGGCGCTAAAGAAGCCGGCGGCCGTTCGGTTGGAATCGACATTACGCTTCCGCGCGAACAGTTTACTAACCCGTACGTTACCGACCATATTCCTTTTTACTTCTTTTTCTCACGCAAAGTAATCTTAGCTTACACCGCTGAAGCATATTTATACTTTCCCGGCGGTTACGGCACGCTTGATGAAATGAGCGGCATCATAACTTTAATGCAAACAGGCAAAATCGAGCGTCGCCCGCTTATTTTGGTTGGCAAGGATTTTTGGGATCCATTAGTGAAATACTTTAAAGAAATTTATGTCGACAAATACCAGACCATCAGCCCCGAAGATATGGAGCTGTTTGTCGTATCTGACGACGACGACGAAATTATCGACATCATCAAAAGCGTGCCAACCCGCGAAAAAGCGCCACCCGATATCATTGAAGACGGCAAACCACGAACACCAAATTTATTTTTTGATTAACTACTCGACTGCTTGAATAAAACAGTCATCGCAGTACAAATTAAATCCTTCTTCGGGCGAAATAATTGAATCGATATGCTTTTTGCAGTTATTGCAACTTGCAGGATAAAACTTTAATACGTCACCAATCTTATTGCGTTCATCAATTCGCACTTGAGGATGTTCAACCGGAAGTGGTATCCCGCGTTCACGATAAAATGCCAATTCCGTAGCGACAATGCGAAATGGGCGCTTTGAGGTTTTACAAATAATCGCTTTTGTCAAAATATCGTCAGAAACTTCGGCAATAGTTTCGGGCAAATCTTCGGCAGCAATCGTCGGCATCGTTCCAACATTTGATTCAGTTTCTTCTTGGTAATACCCGCCCATTTTTTCAAAAACTTCACGAGGTAACGGGTATGCCAAAGCATCAATAGATGCATTGTAGGCCTGTAGTGCATATTGAATCGGCAAACCATCACCATATTCACCGTCAGCAAGCATTTTAGATTTTATTTTGTCTACAAGCGGCCAGTATTCTTCGGGACTATAAGGCCTATTAAGTATGCAGTATTTTTTACTTTCAAGACCTATGCACATGAAGCAATATTCAACATGTTTAGAACTTAATACAAATTCACACTCAAGCGCAAATTTCACTTGGGCCGAGAATTTTGTGTGTCCTGACTGCGATCCAACGTTGACCGTCTCGTATAAGTGATGAGAACTGCCTCCCGAAATTGCTGCGTCCATCGAATCATTATGGACTATCAATGTCTGACAGTGTCGCACGTGTTTTGCGCGATAGATATCCAACGAACCTTGGACGTCGCTTGATTCACGAATCATAACCCCTTCCACATTTTCTGACATTGAATTACGAGTAGCACGAAATGGCGCAGTCTTTACCATGTTCCAAAATGCATCTTCAAGAGTTTTAAGATATGAGCGAGAAGCCATTTTTAAAGCTTCTTTGCGTTTCAAATATTCTTCCCGAGTCAGTTGTTCGCCAAACCATACATATTTTGCATTTCTTAGGTTTACTCCGCCAACACAGTCGGTACAATTTCGACAATCATACAAGAACATGCAATCAATACAGCTGTTTGAAAAATATAAATAACTACTGGTGGTAATTTGCTCAGATCGGACAAGGTTGTATACGCGATCACAGGCATCTATAAATCGGCAATCCATAATCTCACGAGAATTATTGCATGCACTACTGTACCACGCATTTTCAACACCAAAACAACCGGATACATAGTATCCGTTCTTTAAATTGCGCCCACCAGTCGAGTAATCACTATTAATATTTGACGGATCGCGGTTTGACATTGCAGGAGCCGGAACTTTAGTACGAAGTTGCCAAAATTGGCCATACAAAGACTGCTCGAAGTCAGGAAT
>CAYXKF010000011.1:0-8362 GCA_964464735.1 uncultured Candidatus Saccharibacteria bacterium
CCTGCTGATGTACACGATGCGACGTTTTCGGGCGACTATTCTGGAATGCTTACCTGTACATATTTATTAGGAGTTTTTGATACAGCGCCTGATAATGGATTTGAAACAGATCGTTTTGTTTGGGGGAAAAATGGCTTATGCGGTTCTGGGGGGCACATGGACCCGATACCTATTACTGCTCGCGTTCCACAACTTCTTGATAACGGCATATATGTAACATTCGCAACAGCAACGGGGCATACACCTATTTCAGATTTTGATAATCCCGCAGAAATATATGTTGCAGACGCGACTCCCGGTGGTGTCATCCCGGCGATGGACCCATTTCTTGTGACCAATGACGAAGACAACATCTTGTTCAGGGTGGCGAAAAGTGGAAAAATAACGATTGCCGATGTCGAGTATACTTTTCCATCAACCGCTCCTGAACGCTCGGACGCTATTTTAAGTAGCAGTTCCTCAGGAGTTTTGTCCTGGGTTGCGGCACCGACGAATCTTTCGGGCGCAACAAATAAAACCGGAACTGAAACATGGCTTGGTGCAAGTGCTGGAGGATCAGATTCATCAACAATCAATACGGTCTTTATAGGAAATTCAGCTGGAAGCGGGGCAAGTAATGCCGACGATTCTGTCTTTATTGGATACGGTGCCGGCGAGGGCGCAACGGATGCAGAGCATTCAAATTTTATTGGCGATAATGCCGGCATTCGGGCGGTTAGAGCTAAAAATGCCAACTTTTTTGGCGCATATGCTGGTCGTGACGCAGTGAATTCGTACAATTCGATTTTTATCGGCAAGAATGCAGGTGATACGTCGAACAATACCTGGGAGAGTATCTTTTTGGGAACTTTGGCTGGCTCTACTGCCAATAACACATTTGGTTCTGTGATGGTGGGACGACAAAGCGGATATCGATCGGCGGATTCGATTGATACAGTATTTGTGGGTGATCAAACAGGCAGGGATGCATACCATTCTGAAAACGCTGTGTTTCTGGGCCCTTACGCGGGATTAAATGCAAATGATACGGATAGCGCAGTGTTTATCGGACAAGGCGCCGGAATGGGGTCTGATCATTCAGCGTATTCGACATTCTTGGGTTCAGGAAGCGGTGCATTTTCTCCGAACGCTGTTACCAGTATGTTCTTAGGCTACAACGCAGGTTCTTATGCCGAGGGAGCGAATGCGT
The DNA here is from genome assembly GCA_964464735.1 of uncultured Candidatus Saccharibacteria bacterium. GTDB lineage: Bacteria > Patescibacteriota > Minisyncoccia > Phycocordibacterales > UBA1006 > CAYXKF01. The sequence goes on from CAYXKF010000011.1 coordinate 1,190, forward strand.
CTACATTTATTGGATACAACGCAGGAATGCATGCAAGCAATTCATCAAATTCGAACTTCATCGGTTTCAGCGCTGGATACGAAACGATTGATACTAATGCTGCGAACTTTATTGGAATAGGGGCGGGTGCGAATTCGCCGGGTTCGAATATGTCAAATTTTATTGGCCTTGATGCCGGAAGCCATGCGCCGGGGGCAATGAATTCGACTTTCATCGGTACTTATGCCGGATTAAATACTGCTAATGCTAAAAATAGTATTTTTATAGGAACTCGGGCTGGTATGGATGATACGGTAACGAACACATCCCAGGATAGCTATTCAATATTGATAGGGCCCAACACATCAACAGGCGGAAATTCAAATAGTATTGCCCTTGGTGCAAATGCTACAAATACTCAGGGAAATCAGTTAGTAATCGGATCGACAACACATCCGATTGACGAGGTAAAAATCTACCAAAGCGGAGAAGCAGAATGTGTGCTCGATTTGCTGGGTCTTGGATGTACTTCTGACGAACGGTTAAAAACCAACATTAAAGATATTTCTCCAGGAGTTTTAACAAAGCTCCGCAACGTTCGTGCTGTTACCTATAATTGGAAATATTTCCCAGAAGCACCGGTGAATGTTGGTTTTGTCGCCCAGAATCTTGAGGATGAATTTCCTGAACTGGTTAGTACAAACGAGAAAGGGCAAAAATCAGTTTACTATGCCCAGATGACACCCATACTAGTACAAGCAATTAATGAGTTAGTTGATCGATTGGATGGATTGGGTACATGGCTTGGCGACATGAATAATGGAATCCATACGTTGTTTGTCGAAGATAGTATTTGTATTGATGATCAATGCTTTTACAAGACAGATATTCAGGATTTATTGCTAATCCGAGATGAATGGCGCGCCGCTCATAATTCTGAAGGCCAGTCGGAGGATTCAGGAGAAGATAATCAACAGCCTGTTGATACTACTCCTGCAGATGAGACCTCGGAGGATCAAACACCAAGTGATACTCAAAACGAGATTACGGTTCCTGCGGACAATGATACAGGAATTGTACGCGAAGAGGCAGAAACACAGTCTAGTGAGCCAGCTTCCTTACAGAGTGAGTAAATAATCACTGCTTATTCAATTTCAAGGTCGGGAATAGTTGCGGCGATTTCTGGCGCGAGTGATTTTCTAAATTCTACCAACGCAACCCGCGATTGTTCCTGGTCGTTATTGATGCGATTAATCTCTTTAGCTAATTCTTGTGCCAAAAGATGCGATACTTGGACTGTTGCCATGTTGACTGACGGATCGTAATGTCCATGTCCGTCTTTTTTTGGAATTGTCTTTTCTACTTCTCTTAGTTGTAAGCCATATTGCGCCTTGCGCAGCCCTAATGTCTTATAAGTATTCGAAAGTTCCAAATAACGCTGCAGTGCAGCATGGGCAGGGTCTTGGCTGCGTTCGCGCGGTTGAGAATACGATTCATTATTTTGGCCAGTAGGGAAGTGCTCACGTTCTTGCATAAGTAAACTCTATCTTTTTCGGCACTTTTTGCATCATTGACCGACGGACAAAAGTTCTTCCAAATTTTTTCGGATCGATGCAAGTTTTGAGGCAACACCAAGTTGCGGGTTAATTTTTTGGTGCAATTCAAGAGTATGCAAGTCGTCAACAATTTTGGCTACTTCGGCATGTGCTTGTTCGGCCTCGCTCATCTCGAAAAGATCTTCGATCTTGCTTGATTCAATCAGTTCTAAAATGGTATTGCGCGCTTCGGCAATTTTTTCAGCTGCGCCTATTTCGGGCGATTTTTGCTGGTCTTCTTCGATACGTTTTAAATATTCGACAAGCATTTTTAGTTCGTGTGATTTGCCATGTGTCGTTGTGGTAGGTTGTGTTGGTTCGAATGACGGTTGTGCTGCTGCAACTGAAGGCGTACTTGGCTCTGGGGTTTTTATAACTGGTGACGTAGGTATTGGTAACGTTTCTGCAGCGACTCCAGATTCGTCGCTTTCGTCCACATCCAGCGAAACGACGCGTTCAAGTTCATCAAGCGAAGTAATGCCGGCCAGCACTTTAAGTACGCCGTCTTCTTGCATAGTCAAAATGCCTTGGTGGCGAGCGGCGAGTTCGACTTGGCGTTCGCTTGGACGCGTTGCCAAAATGGCGCGCACTTTTGCGTCCATTAGTATTGCTTCAAAAATACCAATGCGTCCTTTGTAGCCGGTGGCGTTGTCGTCGGTTGGCACCGGTTCGTATACATGAAAGGGTGTCCCGGGAGTGTATCCATAAATAGTTACGTCTTTTCCATGGCGGATGGCACGCTCAATAATTTTTTGAATCTGTGCCTCCTTTTCTGGCGAAAGGACCACTTCTTTTTTGTTGGTCGCAAGTTTGCGAACCAAACGCTGACCAAGCGAAACTGTAATGGCATCGGCCATAATACCCGGGTCGATTTGCAAATCAAGCATACGCGGAATGACCCCAGCTGCGCCATTGGTATGGATGGTCGAAAATACAATGTGGCCGGTTAACGCTGCGTTAATGGCAGTGTCAGCGGTTTCGTGGTCGCGGATTTCACCGACCATGATCACGTCGGGGTCTTGGCGAAGCGCCGCGCGCAGTCCAGCCAAAAAATCATATCCTTTTTCGCGTTCAACCTGGGTTTGCGAAATGCCCACAAGGTGGTATTCGATCGGATCTTCGATCGTCATCGTCTTGATTTCGGGGCTGTAAATATATTTTAAGAACGAATACAACGTGGTGGTCTTACCCGAACCGGTCGGACCGGTGGTTAAAATAAGTCCTTGAGGTTTTGCGATTTCATTTTTTAGAATCTTAAGTAGGTTCGGCTGAATACCAAGTTGTTCCAAATCAACCGTAAGCCCTTCGGGATTCAAAATACGCATCACGATTGATTCGCCGTATGGGGAAGGAATCAGCGATACACGTACTTCAATTTCGTTTTTATTGTAGTTAATCGTAAAGCGGCCATCTTGCGCGCGCGAATCGGTCGTTAGTTTCATTCCCGCTAACAGCTTTAATCGCGTGTTGATCATGGTGTGTAGCTTATGGTCAAAAGTAAGCACTTCTTCAAGTACGCCGTCTTGGCGGTAGCGCATTTTTACAAAATCTTCTTGCGGTTCGATGTGGATATCGCTTGATTGCGTTGCAATAGCGCCGCCTAAAATAATATCAAGCAGCTCGCTGTTAAGTTTGGTACCACCGGCCGCAATTGCGTCCTTAAACAGTTGCGAAACATCTTTATTGGTTGATACGCGATGCTTAATGCGATCGATCGATGCTTCCGAAATTTGCACCAAGCCGCCCTTTGATCGCTCGGCGCGTGAAATATCCTCGAAGCGCTCCCAAGCTTTTTGCAGGCTTCGGTCCGATACATAGTACAAATGAATTTCGTAATCTTTGGCCAGCGCGCGGATTTTATCTTCGACACCCGGCAATGTTACATCCTTAAGTGCGACCCATAATTTTTTGCCAACCACTTTAAAAGGCGCCATGCCCAGTGCCTTTGCTTCGGCTTCGGTCAATAGCGACAGTGCGTTAGTGTCGATTCCGGTGTTATACAAATTTACATACTGCAACCCAAGCTCGGTAGCTTCGCGTTCGGCGATTACTTCAAGTTCTTTGTGGCGGTAGTCGTTATACTCGCTTTGGTTTTGGATCGTTGGCAGCTCGTCGCTCATAATGCGTATGCATTGTAGCATTTTTTGCAATAAAGGTCTGGTAAGCGTATACTTGGCGCATCTATGAATGACACCAATGAACCCTATAAACCATCACGCGATTATTTTCGCATCGTCGCGCAGCGCGTTAGCGAAGCAACCGGTACTTCGTGGGCATTTTTTGTCGCCGTACTGGTACTTATTATATGGGGAGTTACCGGCCCGGTCTTTGATTTTTCGGATACCTGGCAATTGGTTATCAATACGGCAACGACTATCATTACTTTCTTGATGGTGTTTTTGATTCAAAACACGCAAAACCGCGATTCGCGCGCAATGCAATTGAAACTTGATGAATTGATCCGCGCCATTCATCCGGCGCGCAACCAATTTTTAGATCTTGAAGAATTGTCGGATGCCGAGCTTAAATCGCTGCAAAAAGAATTTCGCGTATTGCACCAAAGCGCGATCGAGGAAATCCAAAAGCGCGGCATTGCCGAATAACTTTCCACACAAAACATTGCGCTGCTATTCTTTTGTGCGGCGTTTGTTGGTATAATAATTAGGTATGGAAGCAGTCATGAAGTCGGAAATATTTTTTTTCGTCACCACGATTGCCGTGATCGTAATCACGGTACTTCTGGCGTTTGTGCTGGTGCGGTTTTTTTTGGTCTTGGGCGACGTGCGAAACATTTCGCGTGCAGCTAAAGATGAAGTCGACCGCATTAAGGCGGATATTCAAACCTTCCGTACGAATATGCAGACCGATGGTCTACGGCTCGTGCATATCATTAACTTTTTTAAGGGCCTTAAAAGCTCAAAAAAAAGTCGTATCAATAAATCTAAGCAATCATAACGATATGGCAAAGAAAAAAATTTCAGCAGGAAAAGTAGCGTTAGCAGTTGCAGGGGCCGCGGCAGCAGCCGGAGCAGCATATTATCTTTCAAAGCCTAAGAACCGCGCAAAAGTAAAAGCAGTTGCGAAAAAAGTCGCATCAAAAGCGGTTACCGTCGCAGCGAAAGGGAAGACCATGATGAAAAAGGGCGAGGCAGTTGCCAAGCAGTTAGCTGGTAAAGCCAAGACTGCGGCAAAAAAGATGCCAAAAATGCCAATGAAAAAGTCTTCGAAAAAATAATTTGTCTTAATACAAAAAAGCCTTGGTTTTATCCCAGGGCTTTTTGTTTGTTACAGCAATAAAAATTTACTGTTTTGTCGGAACGTATTCTAAATCATCTTTTTTGTATACGATGATTGCCCCTTGAGGCATTGAATCATGCGCCCAGGCTTTTTTAATACCCGCAATTACTGCGGGATCGGTAACTGCTGACCAGTTGGTCAGAATTGCCATTGTCAAACCCATGGTCAAAATATCTACAAAAACCTTATTTTTCAATAGAATCGATGGTATTTATGTGCTTGACAAAGGATTTAAATATGATATAATACCCTCAAAGCTTCATATTGGTTCTAGTTGGATATTTTTGGTGAAACGAGCGGCTAAATAAAGGTTTTAGCACCTGGTTTCACCAAAAATTTCATAAACAAACAACTAAAAACCATACAGTATTATGAAGTACATAGTTTTAACCTTAACAATTTTATTTAGTTTCGTAACTAAGGCTACCTGGAGCCAGACCCAGACACAAGGTAAATTTGCCAACTTCTCAAGCTCGTCTAAAAGCGCAGCGCAGATAGCGGCATATTTAAAGGGAGCGACAGACACCAGCATGCACGTAGCGCCAAACACGTATTCCACGGCCTGGGCAGAAAGCTACAATATCTTGAACCAAAACGAGTTATTGTGGGTTAATGCCGATGGCAGTGCGAGAACGATGGAGGCGAAGTATGTAGCGTATGCCCTCGAAAATCCGGCCGAATTTGGCTTGGTTTGGGTAGACGATATACAAAACCAAAACGGAAAGTTTTATGCAGTTTTAAGAACGGATAACACCAAGCTGTATCCTTCTGATAAAATTGAGAAGACGACAGGTAGCGGTTTTCGTTCCGTAAAAGGAACGGACTTTGCAATCTCTGAGTGCGGTTTGCAATTTGCAACTCCAGGTTACTTGAAAAAGAAATTTGGAAATAATCAAGTTGCTCCACCGACGGTAGCTCCACAGCTTGTACAGCAAGGCACTCCTGGCCCGCAGGGTCCACAAGGCCAACAGGGCGCTCAAGGTCCGCAAGGACAACAAGGTGCTCAGGGTCCGGCAGGCCCACAAGGTCCAATGGGTCCGCAAGGATACCAGGGTCCCGCTGGCCCGCAAGGCCCAGCAGGCCAAAATGCTTTTAATCCTAATCCAGGCGAAGGCGGTTTTACTGCCACAGAGTTACAAAATGGAATGGAATACGGATTAAACTACCAGAAAAGGTTATTGAAAATCATTCGTGATGATCGTGATGCCGAAATGGAAGCCCATTCGGATTACCATCATGATTTGACCAAAGATAACATTGACGTTTTTAATGCAGCATGCGAATGCTGCGGATCAAAAAGCTGCGGAGGCTCATGTGGTGGTTGCGGCGGAGGTAACTCTGGCAGCACTACGATTATTCACGATGATGGTAGAAGGAGCGGTGGTAATTGGTCGCAAGATTTTTACAACGTTTCCTCAGGCCTAGGTAACTTAGCAGGAGGTACTGGCCTGCTGGTAGGTGGAGTTGGTCTATTAAAGATAGGTCAAAAATATCAACCAACACAAATTTACTCATTTATTGATAATCGTACTACAAACCATACCTGTGGCTACTGCCATGGTGAAATCAACGAATGGAATTGGGGTGATCACGATCACGATCACGATGGAGATATTGATGATTGGGATATTGGTACAACTGGTAACCAAAATCCAGGTTGGACTGGTAACAACAATGGCGGTTGGAATTCCGGAAACGCGCACAATCCAAGCACGTGGACAAATAACAACAATAATGGAGGCGGATGGAATACATCAACTTACAATTACAACCAGAATAATGGTTCAAGTTCGAACTGGAATTATTATGGTAACAATGGCGCTACGTCAAACTGGCGCTATGGTAATAATGCAAATTATTACGGTAATTACAACAACGCAGGAAGCAGTCCTATAGCAGGAATGTCGGCCAACGAATACCGTCAAATTTACGGAAGGTAATGCTGTGAAGCACACCAAAACCAAAAACTGAATAGCTGCTACTACATGGATGTTAGTGCGGCCATGGTTAAAATGAAAAGCCCTTGGTAAAACCGAGGGCTTTTTTAGTGCAAAAAATCGCCAAATCACGCTATCTTGGAATGTCAAATGGGTACTTGACAATAGTTTTGTTTATGATACAATACACCCAGTACTCGTCGTACTATTTATAAGCATAGAAGCAGGCTTTATTATGAATTTTTCTATTACTAAAACCTTTTCGTTTGCCATCTTGGCACTTGCCGCGCTTTTTGCGTTTGTACCAAGTGTGTTTGCAAGTGGCATTAACGATAACATCCCATGTCCATCATCAACGATGATCG
>CAYXKF010000011.1:8372-23144 GCA_964464735.1 uncultured Candidatus Saccharibacteria bacterium
CCCTAATACCGACTGTTGGTATACCTCAGTTTCAGGTCATGATGGGCAAAAGTTTACGGTTGTTGTTGCAGTAAAAAACAACACGAATGTAACTGCGCCTAACGTTACGGTCGAAATTGATAATCCTGAAAACGGTTCAGGTACCTCATTTACTTTTACCGAAGACATTAAGGTAAATGGTGGAACCGAAGACGATGACGACGCGGCAACTATCCATCTTTCGGATGGTACCGGCACGATCGACTTTTTGCAGGCATATAAGTACCACAGCAGCATGGGTGCAACCCTCGGTAACGCCATTTCGGCACAGACTTCGGGAAGCAAAATCCGTGTATCGCTTGGAAATATCCCACCGGGACCAGGCAACTATGCGGCAAAGTTTGAATTCCGCATCAACAACGAAGATAACTGTGATCCGTGTGATCCTTGTGGTGGCGGATGCCCACCACCGCAGTGTGATCCTTGTGATCCGTGTGACGACGATTGTAATCAGTATACCGATATGGAAGTGCGCACCGATAACGCAACTGATGTTGACGAAGACTCGGCGACACTGAACGGATATATTGTTGACGATGGTGGAGTCTATGTTCCTGATGCCTACTTCTATCTAAGCACTTCGCAAAGCGCAGTGCAAAACGAAACCGCCCCTCAATACACCGTGGTAACCGGTAATATGGGCGAAGGCGACGACTTTGATCTCCATGTAACAAACCTTGATGAAGGTGAAACCTATTACTTTAAGGCGTGTGCTGAAAATACATTAAATGACGAAGACTGTGGTTCGGTAAAATCATTTGAAACCGAAGGTGATGACAATAACGACGACCTTCAGGTAGACACATTGTCGCCTGAAGATATCGAAGAAAATTCGGCAACGCTTATCGGTGAAATTGATACTGGTGACAATGTCGACGTATGGTTCGAACTGTCTGACGATGAAGATGAAGTCGAAGACGGCGATGGTGAAGAATATAACGTATCAAGCGATCAGGACGAAGGCGATGAATTTGAAAAGAAGGTGTCAGGCCTTGATGAAGACACTAAATATTACTACCGAGCTTGTGGTGAAGACGAAGACGGAAACGAAGATTGTGGTTCTATCAAGTCATTTACGACTGATGACGAACAAGACACGACTCCTACGCCGACTGCGTCAAAGCCTTCGGTAAGCACGCTTCCTGCAACTTCAATTACTACGGTATCCGCACAATGTAACGGCGTATTTGCATCAAACGGTGCCAATACATCAGTCTACTTTAAGTACGGAACCAACCCATCGGGTCTGCAATTTAGCACTACGATGGTACAGCAAGGAATCTCAAGCGGTGCGTTTTCGTCACCAATCGCCGGATTGCTTCCAAACACTTTGTATTACTGCCAAGCGTACGCGCAAAACAGCAAAGGCACCGTATATGGTGACGCGCTGCCATTCCGTACGGCAACGATCGCGGTTGTTAATCCTCCGACTACAGTCGTAGTAAATAGCAGCGGTGGTGGATCTCAGTATGCACGTATCATCATTGAAAACGGCGTTGACATGTTGTCACGCGGACAGCAAGTGGTGTACCGTGTTGAATACGAAAATATCAGCCGAAACGACCTTGAAGACAGCGTGGTAAACGTTGAGTTTCCGAAAGAAATTGTTCCATTGGCGACAACTCGCGGTACGATTTCGAAAAGCGAAAACAGCGTTACGGTAAAAGAAGGAACTTTGTCACGAAACTCGATCGAAGAATTCTTTATTACGGCAGAAATCCGCGGAGGCCGCGCGCTTCCAGGACAGCTGTTGACCGCATCGGCAACGATCGCGTACGATTATGATCCTGATTCTGACAAGGTTGCAATCGAAGAGGCAATCGCATTCGATGCCGATACGTTTGCCGATAACGGAAACTTCCTAGCAGGTTTGGCCCTATTTGGTGGATTCTTCCCAGGCTCACTTGCCGGATGGTTGATCCTTCTACTGATCCTTATCGCTATCTTTGCCATCGTCCGACGTTACTACGTAACCGCTCCGCGTTATCATCACTACGAAGATTACCGCAGCGAGTCTCGGAATGATGTGCATACACCGCGCGAATACTAATACGATAACATCGCGCTGTGTTCGAAATTTGACACAACAAACGCCTCTTCTTTCTTTGATAATCAATTAAAGAGGAAAGGGGAACAAACGTCCGCAAACCCCGTCACTCGCGAGTGACGGGGTTTTGTTTGAGGTTCTGAGAAACTTAATCGGTCAGTTTTTATCAAACCTTTCCAAAAAACCCGAATATCCGCCTGCTGGCGGATTTCGTCCGCCTCGGGGCTAAGCCCCTGCGGCGAGCTTTTGGAAAGGTTTGATGGATATATTTTCTGCCGGCAAATATGTATATGGTATACTCGCCTTATGATAAAAAAAGGCGCTTCCAAACACGAAAAAACATTGGTACTGCTTGATAGTCATGCGGTTTTGCACCGGGCTTATCACGCAATGCCCAATCTTATGACCAAAGACGGTCGTCCTACAGGGGCATTGTATGGTTTTGCGACGATGGTTTTAAGTATCCGCGAAAAACTTAAACCTGACTATATTGTTGCTGCTTTTGATATGCCGGGCGGCACGTTTCGCCATGAAGCTTTTAAAGATTATAAAGGCAAGCGTCCTAAGACTGATGACACCTTAGTCTCTCAGTTGATTGCCGCACGCGAATTGTGCACCGCGCTTGGGATTGCGGTGTACGAACAAGCTGGATTCGAGGCCGACGACATTATCGGAACGATCGTTAAAAAACTAGCCCCTCAAGATGTTCGCATTGTGATCGCAACGGGCGACATGGATACTACTCAGTTGGTAAATGACGATAAGGTGGTTGTGTATACTTTAAAGCAAGGGATTTCAGAAACAGTTTTAATGAATGAAACAAGCGTGATTGAAAAGTACGGTTTTGGTCCAAAATTAGTTGCTGACTACAAAGGGCTTCGGGGTGACCCGTCGGATAATATTCCGGGAATTCCTGGCATCGGCGAAAAAATTGGGACCGAGCTGATCATGCAGTTTGGTTCGATCGAAGAAATCTATGCACTTTTAGAAAAAAAAGGCGACGCGCCGTTTTTAAAAAAAGGTATCAAGCCGCGCATAATCGAACTATTAAAAAATCACAAGGATGATGCCGAGTTTTCAAAAGTGCTTGCAACAATTCGTACCGATGCGCCAATCGATTTTGCGCTGCCTGATTGTTGCTGGGAGGATGAATTTGACAAGGATGCATTCATTATATTTTGCCGGATGTATGAATTTAATGCGCTTATTAGGCGTGTTCAAGGTGAAGTACCAGCGCAAAGTAATTCTTCGAATTCTGAAAAAGCTCATCCATCTAAGTTGGAAAAACCTGCTGCAAAAAAAACGGCAATGCAGGGTAATTTGTTTGAGGCAATACCTGCAATTGACCCCGGCGAACTGCACGACTTACAGGTAATGGCATGGCTTATTGACTCGGAACGCGCGCAACCTTCGCTTGAAGATATGTTTTTAGCATACCGCGCCGACAATGTTACTGATTTAAGAAAAAATCTTTCAAATCAGATTGACCACGAAGGCGTGCGCGATGTATACGAAAAAATAGAAAAGCCATTGTATCCCATCTTGGATGCTATGCGATCCCGCGGGATCATGATCGACGCGCCGTACTTTAAAACGTTGGCAAACGAATACGAAAAACTGCTTGCGGGATATATGCAAGAAATGCAGTCGCTTGCCAATGAGTCGTTTAATCCGCGCTCGCCCAAACAACTATCGAATATTTTATTTGAAAAACTGCAAATTGGTGCAAAAGTGCGTGCAAAAAAAACATCAACCGGCATGCGTTCGACCAAAGAAGAAGTGCTTGAAGAGCTTCGGGGTACGCACCCGATCATCGATATTTTGTTGTCATTTCGTACGGTAGATAAATTGCTTTCGACCTATGTTGCAGTATTGCCGACGCTTGCCGATCACAACAACCGCGTGCACGCAACCTTTTTGCAAGATGGTGCCGCAACTGGCCGCTTTGCATCACAAAATCCCAACATGCAAAATATACCGGCGTCAGATACTGAAGGCAGAAAAATCCGAAAGGGCTTTATTGCCGCACCTGGGCACTTGCTGGTGGCATTCGACTATTCGCAGCTTGAGTTGCGCATTGCGGCAGAGCTTTCGCGCGATCCAAGTTTTGTCGAGGCGTTTAATGCAAATGCTGATATTCATAGCGCTGTAGCGATGAAAGTCTTTGGTGTAAGTGCCGGCGAAATTACAAAAGACATGCGCCGCAAAGCAAAGGTGATCAATTTTGGCGTTTTGTACGGGATGGGGGTTAATGCACTTGCAAAAAACCTAGGAACACCGCGCGCCGAGGCCGAAGTATTTTACGACCAGTATTTTAGGCAGTTTCCCACGTTAAAAGAATTTTGTTCCGATGTGGTCGCGCAGGCAAAAAAAGATGGGTACACTAAAACGCTTTTTGGCCGCAAACGCACATTGCCAGCGCTTCGATCTCCATTGCCTTTTATTCGTGCTTATGCCGAACGCTCGGCGCTAAATGCGCCAATTCAGGGAACTGGCGCCGACATTGTCAAAATCGGGCTTATTTTGGTTGATAAATACCTGCGTGAACAAAAGCTTACTGACAGCGTGCATCCTATTTTGCAGGTACATGATGAAATTGTTTTTGAAATACAAGAGGATGTCGTGAAAACGGTGGCGCCAAAAATAAAACAAATACTTGAAGAAGTGTACGAGCGATCATTCTTGAAATATAAAAACGCGGTGCCGCTTGAGGTAACTGTTGAAGCGGGTGAGAATTGGGGAAGTATGAAAAAAATCTAGCTATGCGCGTATTTTTTATTATCATTGCAATAAGCCTTGAACTAGTGCTGTGGGTGGCAACATTGCTTGGTGCGCATATCTGGATATTTGATCTTGTGTCCCAAGGTGCATTGTATATCCTTATACTTTTGTTAATTCACATTGTAATACTATGCGCATATCGGTCATGGCAGTGGGCAGCAGTGCTTTTTGTTGCCGCAGCTGCCTACGCTTGGCTTTTTATTTTTCCTATAGCACTTGTCAGTAACCATTTAAATACTATCCCAGCAAACCCTGACATCTTTTTTATGAATACGCTGTATTTTAATGATCAGACAAAACCGATCATTGGTGCAGTCAAAAAACTTGACCCAAAAACGGTCGCCGTTGTCGAACCAAATCCGAAAATTATCGAGCAGTTAACGAGCAAGTATGGTCAAGCGCTTGCGTATCATGACGACGGAGGGCTTTCGTGCGCGATCTTTTCGCATGCTGTACCCAAAGTCAGTTTTGTAGCTATGGCCGGTTATCCTGTGTGCGTTGCTGAATTTTCTGACTACGCGCTGGTTGTTGCGCACCCCGCACCGCCGTATACACCCGCGTTGTGGCGCGAACAACAGCGTTACTTTGACCTTTTGGTTAGACGCATTGATTTGTATCAAGAAGAGGATATCCCTGTTGTATTGGTGGGCGACTTTAATAGCAGCTGGTTTTCGGCAACGTTGCGCAATTCGTTTGGCGCATACAAGGTGAGGTCGTTCTTATCGTGGCACGGAGGATCAAGCTTGGCTTTGGCAATTGATCACATGATGGGTATTGGCACAGTGCCACTAAAGACATTCATGCTTCCGCAAATGACGTCTGACCACCGGGCGATCGTAGGATTTTTTGCCAAATAAGCTTTTTGCAATCCAAAGGAATGAGGGTATAATTCTTAGTATATGACAACAAGTAAGGATAATCCTGAAACGACACTTTTGTTGCTTACCAACTACGCACCTTTTTTGTTCGTACTAAGCATCATCTTGGGTCTTACGGTACACTTATTTCATCCAGTGCAGCTTGCTTTAAAATCAAGCGGAATTGCGCTGATACAGGTACTTGGCATGGCTTGTTTGCTGGGTGCGACATTGTTGTTTGTTGCTGTCCATAAGGTGCGCAAGATATTTTTTAACGAACTGCAGCAACCCCATGTGTGCACTGATATCAGTCGCGGGCCATATAAGCGCAGCCGTCATCCCGGGGCACTTTCGCTTATTTTGCTTTTGTTCGGCCTTTCATTGATCATTAATTCGCTTGCGCTGTTTGTTTTTGGCTTCGTGTTGTTTGCGGTATTTACATGGATTATCCATCCATTCCAAGAAAAGTTATTGATCGAAACATGCGGCGACATGTATCGTGATTATCAAAAGCGCGTGCGCATGTGGTTTTAACCTATGCCACTAAAAAAAGCATCAATACTAATGGGTGGACATATATATTACGCAGCGCTTCCTTTTTTTGAAGCCCGTGCGTTGCTAGAAAAAAAGATACCATTAGTAAATGCCCGCATTATTTCCGACGACGGGTATGACCTTATGTCGCTGCGAGCACTGCTTGCGTCGCAAAGCCTGTTTGATGCACAAACCATCGTGTTCAATAACATCCTTACCAAAGATCGCCTTGTTGAACTTAAGCCTTTGTTTCAAACAACTGCCCAAACGGTATTGGTATGCGAATCGTCCGATGCCGCATGGAAGCAAAGTGCCATCGAAGCGCTTGGGGGTACGGTTATCAGTGTTCCTGCAAAAAAGGCAGTTGCAAAACCTTATACTAAAACGTATGCCTTTGATGTGGGCAGCGCCATTTTAGATAAAAATAAAAAAGCCGCGTGGTTAACTTATCATAAAGCATTAGCAAACGACGAAGTGCCCGAGATGATCCACAATGCTGTGTGGTGGACGATCAAACAGCTCGCACTTGCAAGCCCGTCGCCACGGTTGGCAAAATATAAAAAAACCTACGACCCTGCTTCTGTTGCAAACCTGGCGCTTTGGTGGATCGGACTGTTGCACAAAAGCCGCAAAGGAAATCGCGATCTTTCGTTGATGCTTGAAAAGGCAATTCTTGAAATGTAATTAGTAGGGAAGCAGCATGGCTGCGCGCTTTTTTTCGTTCACGATATTTCGTAGGTAAAATTCGTACATTTTTGCGATGGGCGGCAAGCCAAACAAATCGGCATACCAGGTATGGTCAATAACCCCAACGTGGTAGGGTGTCGCACCGCTACGGTATTTAAAACTGGTATGGCCTTCTTGAATGGTAACGCCTGTAAAAATATAATCGTTTCCATACAGCGAATACATAGTGTCGTAGACAGCGTAATTGGCCGAATGCTTGTAACCCACTTCGTTTGATGCCTGGATAAAAAGTGAGTTGCCCAGCATGATGCCGCATGCGCACGGCTCGCCGTTTACGCGTGCAATTACTGCATATGCATACGAAAGTTCTAGGATTTTTTTAAAAAATACATAGGGAAACTTGATTGATCCTAATCGGTCGATCGTTTCGGTATATAAAGCGTACAATTTTTGCATATCCGTTTCGCTTATTACGCGTTCGACCGACATGTCGACTTTTTGTAACGCCGCCAGCGCATATTCGCGAAAACGCTTATGGTAACGGTCGCGCCGTTCGTTAATTGTGCCGGGATGTTGGATAAAATAAAAAAATGGCGAGGTGTTTTCGGGTTTACCCATGATAAATTGTAGCGGTATGTCAGGATACACTGTATCAGACCAATAAAACGTCTTGTGGCCAAAAATAACTGGCGCTTCGCCGATTTTGGTTACTTTGGTAAAGGTTCCCAACAGTGCACAAAATTCATCGGTTACAAAAGGCCCTTGCGAATGTTCAAATGCCGGCGGAATATCCAATAGTATCTTCATGCGAAAAGTAGTATACCACGCAGCAAGACTTGTTGACTTTAACTTTTATAAGGCGTACGCTCGAGCATAGTGCTCTTTTTCTAAAATTTTATAACCCAAGCCCTATGACCAAAGATGTCTTTATTGAACTTGCCAACATTGGCACGGTGTCTGGGTATGTCAAAAATACTCCTATTGCCGAGCTGCAAAAACTTGCCCAAAAGAAAAGATTACTTTTGGATATCGAACTTCGTACTCCCAAGTATCTGTACTATTTAGTGATTACCGATGCGACCGAGGAGGTGAAAGACAAAGTATATACGGCGTACATTGCCCAAAGTAGTCAAAAAATCCAAATAACTATCGTTGGCAAATCTGTTAAAAAGCTTGAAAGCATTTAATTCTGCTTTCGTTATTAAAGAAAGCGCTGTATCAAACAGCGCTTTTTGTTGCACAGGGTGCACTAAACGTTAAAAGCCAGAAACTTGTGGTAAAACCATAGAAGGAAAACAAGAGGAAGTATAAGCGCCATAAATATACTTAGCATGACACCTCCTATGATTGATTCTATCAATTCGCCTTTTTGGTAGTAAATACTTGTAGCTGCGATAAATACGATACTATGCGCAAATAATAATGGTAGTATATACAGTGCATGCACCAAAAAGTATATTTCTCCTACTAAAAGTCCTGTTGATAGAATAAGAATAAAAACATCCATTAGGGTGTCTATGGCTGCTAAATAAAGCACGGACAGGCCATGATGACGGGGTTCGATTGTTGTTTGCATAGATAGATTTTCTTATATTGTACGCCTTGATTAAGTGATTGCAATCTTTTTGCAAGCTATTGACATATGTATAATAGTATGTATTATACGCACATCGTTCTTTGAAATATTGGATTTGTGTCATGGTATATGAACCAAATCAAATTTTTGGTGTTTTCTTTTTTCTTTATTTTCCCTGAAGGTAGAGCCACTATGGTACATGCCGGGGAAACACTTATTTTTTAATTTAAAAATTCAAAGTCGTATGACAACTTTAAAATTTAAAAAAGACGAGAATGGCAGAGTTACCTGCACCAAAAAAAGTTTAGAAAGCGCAGTAAAAAACCAAACTGCGGTTGATGTTCAACTTTTAACCGCAGATGGCAAGCCTCGTGCCAACGTACAATTAAAGGATGTAACCTCTCGCGCCGCGGGTAAGGCAACTGTATATGCAGGCACAGCACCAAATGGTGAAATTATCGAAATAACAATTAAAAATGGTGTAGCGCATACGTATATTGTTACCTCTGAAGGTGTTACTAATACTGGCAACGCAGACGATGCGCTTGCCGGTCAGGTAAAAACAACGGGCGAAACTGATGATAATGAAGAAACTGAGATAGAAAACCCCAAACCGAATGAAGACCCGGGAGAGGATGAAGAAACTGAAGAGGAAGATACTGATTTAAGTGAAGAACAACCCGGTGGTGAAGCGGATGAACAGAAAGATACAAACCAGGCACGTACCGAAGCGGAAGTAATGTAAAAACCAAGCTGCAAAAAAGGGCGCTTCATAAAACGGAGCGCCTTTTTAATTTGGCAAAATGGCTGGTGCATCTTGTTGTAATCCCACAAAATTTCTATCGCTTTTTCTTTGGTCATATTAAAACCGCATCTCATGCCAATGTACTTTGTAATGTTCGCCAATTAATTTTCTTTCATTCGAGCTGACCGCAGTGTAATTTTCTAGTTTAAGTAATGCCATCGCTTCTTTAATATGCGCCTCGTCTTTTCCTTCGATCTCAAGATACGTCGGAATTCCCGGATACGTATCAATATCAAATCGCCAATCTTTGTAGGTAAATGAAGCGCGGTCTTTTTCTTGGTGCGCGTATGCAATTAAATCAAGCTCGGTAAATAACTCGGCAAGCTTGTCGGGTTCGGGTAGTTCAAAGTTAATTTCTTTGTGGGTTCGCATGATGCCTGTTTCGATTGGTTTTGATTTCCATGTGCATTCTGCATACCCATTTGAATACCGGCGGATGCGCAAAAACCACGGATGAGTGTCAGGGTTTGCACCCTTAGGGCAGTACCAATCAACCGTAAGGCGGTTTTCGTCGATTTTTTCAGCGCCAAGATCGGTCAGGGTTTTGATGACCGCGTCCTTATTAATTTCAAGCACTTTTGTCTCAAATTCGTATGCCATATTTCGCCACTGTAGCATGTTTTTGATATACTGGCGAAATGGAAATTGCGTTTTATAAATACCATGGGGCGGGGAATGATTTTGTGATGATCGACGACCGAAAGGGTGTTTTTCCAACCAAGAATAAAAAATATATTCAAACGCTGTGTGATCGGCGATTCGGGATTGGCGCCGATGGATTGATTTTGCTTCGGAAGTCGAAAAACAAAACGCATGCGTTTTCGATGGTCTATGCAAACAGTGACGGGTCGGTCGGTTCGATGTGCGGAAACGGCGGTCGCTGTATTGTGCGGTTTGCACACGACTTGGGAATTGTAAAAAAGAATGTACCATTTACATTTGATGCAGTCGATGGGCTGCACGAAGCGGTAATGAAAGAAAAGGGGGTTGTCGAACTAAAAATGATCGACATGAAAATGCCCATACAACAGCACGATACGCATTTTACGCATTGCGGAACGACGCCGCATTATTTAACGTTTGTCGAAGGCATTAGCGAATACCCTTTGGTGCAAATTGCCCAGACATTTCGTGATCGGGTGAACGATTTGGGAGGAGTAAACTATAACATCGCGCAGGCCCTCGGCCCTGCTCGGGATACGTACTTCGTACGTACTTACGAACGCGGCGTCGAGGACGAAACGTATGCCTGCGGTACCGGCGCGTGCAGTGTTGCGACCATTTTGTATACGCTTGGAAAACTGACAAAACCAAAATGCACCATTCATATGCCCGGTGGAGTGTTAAAAATTTCGTTTACTCCAACAAAAACTGGTTTTCATAATGTGTGGCTTACTGGGCCAACCGAATATGTTTTCGAGGGCAGCTTCGAGCTTTAAACTATTTTTGATATACTAGCCGTGCATGATTGTCCCTAATCCATCGCGCAAACGCGCACTGTTTATTATCGACATCCAACAGGGTTTTATGAACGATCGCGACAGCGTGATTGTTCCAAACGTGCAAAAACTGATTACTGATGGCGGGTACGATTTGTTTGTCGACGCGGTATTTCATGCTGACAAAGGGTCGTTGTGGGAAAAAGAAACTGGTTGGACGTTTGATTTATCTCCGACAATTCCAGAAATTAAGCACATGCTTGATCCGCATAAAACCGAATTTGTTACTAAAACGACAAAGTCGGTATTTAACGAAAATAAGCATCTTGCTGATTTTTTAAAGTCGCGCAACATAACCGAAGTGCACCTAACCGGATACGATATTAATGATTGTGTGTTGGCGACGGCAAACGATGCGTTTGATTTGGGATTTTATACTTACGTGATTGAAGAAGCAGCTGATTCAAGCGAAAGCGAAGACTTTAAAAACGATGCGCTGGCGATCTTGCGTGAAAACGAAATGACCAACCATTCGTCCATGATTACCGAAAAAATTGATTTGTAGGTATGGAATATTTTTTTAACCGGTTTTTAAAGCAAAACGATATCCCGGCGGGCGTGCGAATATTAACAATCGCTACGTCAGTCCGATGGATCGGATGGGGATTTGCCGAAAGCTTGATCCCGGTATTTTTGTTTACCTTTGCCAACGGGTATGCGCAAACCGGATTATTAAAATCGGCTTATGACGTTGCTTTTATATTAGTGCTTCCACTTGTGGGGATGCTGGCCGACCGCGTGCGCGCGACAACCCTAATTGTTGCGGGGTTATCAATGTACGTTATTGTTGGCACCAGCTACTGGTTTGCCGGCGTAAGCGGTATGGTTATTTTTATTGTTATTGCGCGGTTTTTTAACGGTATTGGATACGCCATGGATGCCGTCGGGCGCGAAACATATGTGAGGCGTAACACGCCCAAAGAGCGTCTTGCGACCGTTTTTGGATATTTTGATAGTGTTGCAAACTTTTGGTGGATCGCCGCGGCACTAATGGGAATTGTTTTGATAAAGTTCGTCCCAATCCACGTGCTGCTTTTTATGATCACGCCAACGGTTCTGATCGCCTTGGCTATCGTTTTGCATTTCCGAAAAAATGAGCCGGCTGTTGTGCATCCAGTGACTGCTATGTCTGTCAGCATGCTGCGCCAAGTGATTGCTTGGGATTGGAAACTTAAAACAATTATTACTTTTAACTTTTTTATTTCGATTGCGTCAGCAACAATCGCCTTCTTTTTGCCAATTCAAATTTTTACCGAAGGGGCGGGGTATGTGCCGGTCATCATTACCAGTGTCGTTATGACAATACCTAGCATGATGGGATATTTTTTGGGCGGCGTGTTTGATAAAAAGGGCATTCGCACGTTTGGTTACGGGCTTGCGTTTTTAGCCGTACTGATTTTGGCACTAGCATTTGCAAAGCAATATGTCATCCAAACAGCTATCGGATTTTTGGTAGGAATCATTGTCGAGCTATTATGGGTCGGCGCGCAAGAACTGATAACAGTATATGCCGATCCAAGTCACTTTGGCAGCGTTGATGGCTTTATGCGAAGCGTAAACGCAACCGCAGCACTTGCCGGGCCGCTTGGTGTCGGTATTTTGCTTGATGCGTTTGGCGCCACAACTGCATATGCTGCTTTAGCGACACTGTTTTTCTTTTTAACGTTGGTATTTTTTGCCATGCAATATGTGTTGCATCATACAAAAAAGCATATATAAAAAACCGACGCTTGTTTGAGCGCCGGTTAGGGCAGAAAGCCCTTTTGTGAAACCAAATTACTATGAAGTTGTTGAAGTCGGCGACCCTCCTTCTGGTGAATATTTTAGTGCCGAAGTGCGTTCGAATAAGAATATATTGTATAGGTATTCTTCGTTGAAGTAGGTAAACAATACTTTTACAAAATCATCATATACGATGAAACCTGTTTTTAAGCGCAAAGTATCAACAGTCAGCGGTTTTGCAAAATCAGAAGTAATGCGTACGACCGCATCAGTTTTTACAAAGTCCATTTCGAACCCTTTTTTGTGAAGAGCTGCGTACAAATCAGGCCACTGTGAAAAAATTTGTGCAAAGCGCACCTGTTGATTTACCAGTACTTCAGCAAAATTCACATCACCTTGGCGCAGCTGCATAACTGCTTCAGCCATGCAAAATACCTTGTCTAAAAACGAACAAAACCGTGCGGTCAGCGTTTCTTTTTTCTGGTATAACGTGGTAATCGTTTCGTAGGTGTGGTTATTAAGCGGGAAGGGTAGCTCTAATTTTTTGAGTTCGCCATTAAAGTGCGGACTGTATTCTCTACGCGCCCATGCAAGAGCTGCTTGCTCAAGTCGCAGAAGTTTATCTTGTTTAGCTTTATCCATCAATAACTTTTCTACTGCTCCAAAATCGGCAAATGTCGGTGCGGTTTCATGATCATCGTGAAAAAACAGAATCAAGATGGCAAGTGTAGGGTCAATGCCGGTTTTTTTCAGCTCGTCACTGTAATGCCATATGATTACAGCAAGAAACAGGGTGTGCTCAAATACATTAAGACGGTGAAACTGATTCAAGGGGAAAAGTGGAGCCGCTTTATTACTACCTATGTAGCGCTCGATGTCTTTCATCAATCGCGTACGTTTAGGTAATGATGCCTGCATAGCCAGAAGCTGTACCAAAAAATCAGGACAGCCAGGTTTCAATATAGGTCTGATATCCATTGGAAGGGTTTTGCGTTTAAAAAAAGTTTTCAAGATTACAAATCTTTTTGTATCGTACAAGAAAAGGCTTGTTTGTCAAAACGCTTGATAAATGGCCATAAATGCTGTACAGTAGCAAACGTTTTATACACCCGCTCGTAGCTCAGTCGGTAGAGCAGCTCCCTTTTAAGGAGATGGTCGTAGGTTCGATTCCTACCGAGCGGACAGATGCAGATAGTTCTGGTTCTTGATAATATTCGCAGCACTCATAATGTCGGGTCGATTTTTCGCACTGCCGACGGGTTTGGTGTTTCTAAAATATTGTTATGTGGAGTAACACCTGATCCAATAGATCGTTTTGGTCGTGACCGAAGTGACATTGCAAAGGTAGCATTGGGTGCCGAAAAAATAATTGCATGGGAGCATGTTGATTCAACGATCAACGCTATCAATACACTTAAAAACGAAGGCTACAGCATTGTGGCGCTTGAGCAATCTGAAAAATCGATTAACTTAAAAGATTTTCAAATTCCTCAAAAATCAATAGCACTTGTTTTAGGTGAAGAGACGAAAGGGTTGTCACCCGAGATTCTTGCTGCGTGTGATGTAGTGGTAGAAATTCCAATGCAGGGCGAAAAAGAATCGTTTAATGTTTCGGTTGCTGCGGCAATTGCGCTTTATCAAATTACTTTAAAGTAATTAAGCGGCCATTTTAAATCAGATCTTCCAAAAAACCTGAAACTAAAAAACACCCAGACCTTGGGTGTTTTTTAGTTTTTGTTATTCAAAATATCCTTTATAAAATTCACGTTCCTCGGCGTCCGGCGGCAGTTGCTTGTCGTATGTTTCGAATGTCTGTCCGTCGTAGGTCGTAATAAATTTGTCATTCACGCCCGGGTTTTTACGCCCGCCCGTTGCAAGCCAAATGATAAACAAAATAACAATCAGCCCTAATAGGTGCCACGGGTTAAAAATATCAAATCCTCCTCCGCCTTCGCTCATATCAATTATTTACTTAACGCTTGTAATGCACGCGCTAGGCCAGACTCGAGAGACGTAATGTCCGTAAGGCCATGTGCCGCTTTTTGCGCATGGTATTCGGAATATCCCATGGCAACCAGTGCATCAATAATATCATGGATGACAGGCGAGTGCTCGCTTTGAATGAACACGTCGGGAATTTTATCCGACAGTTCGATGCCAATACGTTCGGCGGTTTTTTTGCCGATGCCCGGAACGCGTCCCAGCATTGCCGCATCTTTTTGTGC
>CAYXKF010000012.1:0-5912 GCA_964464735.1 uncultured Candidatus Saccharibacteria bacterium
CGACATCAAGATCCCAAATCTTGGAATGCTCCATCTGGAAATCTCGGCTGAATACAAAAAAATCTGGATCTGGTCGTCACCAGGCAGTAGCTATGTATGTATCGAACCTATGATGCGCGACATTGGCGGGTTTGATAATAATCCCTGTATGGTTTTGCCTCAAGAAAAAGTATCAGCGCATTTTTCGATCACACTAAAATAATTACTTTCGTCCTTTGATTGCTGACTCAAGCGTGGCAGCGTCGGTGTATTCGATCTCTGATCCTGTTGAAAGACCGCGCGCAAGGGCTGATAATGTCACAGATGCTTCGGTTGCAATAGGGCTTACAAAGTTTTCGATTGCAAGTTTGGTATGTTCGCCTTCGGTCGTGAGCGGCAATGCAAAGATGATTTCTTTTAGGTTATCTGTTGCGATGCCTTTTTTAATGCGCTCGAGTAAGTGCGCCGATCGTGGGTGCTCGTCAAAATGGTCGGCAACCAGTGGCAGCAGTTCGCCAATTAAATAATATTGGCCCCGATACGATTTACTGTTTTCGACCGCATTCATGTCGTGGTCTGTTTCGACTATCATAATGGTAGTACGGTCACGATTAGGATTTTTTGCCACAGGCGATAAGCCTACATCTTTTTCGCCATCGCTCATGGTGTACATTGCCCATGATTCGCGGCATTGGCGCGTGTGCGATCGAGCATCATTAATTTTTACGACAAAATCGCTGACGGTACTGTCGGAAACGCGCAGCATGTAGTCGACAAATCGCCGTGCTTGGCGTTTGCCAATGCCCGGAAAACGTTCGAATACTTGTGCTAATTTCTCTTTGGGGTCCATATGATAGGGGGATTGTACCTGAAAATAAGGCTGGTGTCATTTTAAAGCTAATACTGCTTTACGGTGCTTTAAGTACAAGTACTAATTTTATCAGACCTTCCAAAAAACCCGAATATTTGCGTGCTCGCAAATTTCGTCCACCTCGGGGCCAAGCCCCTGCGGTGAGCTTTTTGGAAAGGTCTGATGGATGACTTTTGGGAACTTAGAAACTATCAAGCGAGGTATAGGATTGAGGCGCAGCGTTCTCGGTTGGGGTATCGTACGCGCCGTGTTCAAGCGACAAGAAGGATGCTTTTTCTTGATCAAAGTATAGTTCAACCTTTCCGGTCGCACCATTTCGGTGTTTTTCGATAAGAATTTCGGCGATGTTAGGACGGTCGGATGCCTCGTTATATTTATCTTCGCGGTGAATAAACATAACCACGTCGGCGTCCTGTTCGATGGCTCCCGAGTCTCGAAGGTCAGACAATCGGGGTTTGCCACCGCGGCTTTCAACAGCACGTGAAAGCTGTGAAAGCGCTAATACGGGTACATCAAGTTCGCGGGCAAGCGCCTTAAGGCTTCGCGAAATTTCACTAACCTGATTTACCATCGAATCGTAATTTTTAATTGTTGTGATTAGTTGCAAGTAGTCAATCACAATTAATCCAAGACCGTACTTTGCTTTTAGTTTTCGGGCTGATGATTTCATTGCCAAAATGTTCATGCCGGCCTCGTCGTTAATGTAAATTGGTGCGCGGCTTAATACGTCAACTGCATCTTTAATTTGCTCAAAATCATTTTCATGCAGCCCCTTACCGGTTCGCAGTTTCCATAAGTCGACGCGCGCTTGTGCGGCAACCATACGGTCGACTAATTGTTGCGTGCTCATTTCAAGTGAGAAAAATCCGACGGGAATATTTGAATTTACGGCAACTTGGCGCATAATATCCAGCGCAAGCGATGTTTTACCCATCGAAGGTCGTGCGGCCAAAATAATTAGGTCTGATTTTTGCAGACCAGCCAACTTGTTGTCCAGCTCGACAAAGCTTGTTGGTACGCCGCGAATCATTCCGGGCTCTGCTGAAAGTTTTTCGACGCGCTCGATGGTGTCAGGCAAAAATTCTTTCATCATTACGAACTTGTCGGTATGGTACGCATTGTTGGTCACCGCATAAATGCGCTTTTCGGCATCTTCAAGTACGTCGTGCAAATCGCGGTGTTCTTCGAACCCAAGTTGCGCCAAGTAATCGCCGCTTTCGATTAGTTTTCGAAGTGTTGATTTTTTTGAAACTTGTTCGGCGTAGTATGGAATGTGCACCGACGCAGGTGTTGATTCGGTCAGTTCGACCAAATACGTGTGGCCACCAACGTTGTCCAATATGTTTTGCTCGCGCATGCGACTGGTAAGTGAAACCATGTCGATTGGTTTTCCTTGCAGTGCCAGTTCGCGCATTGTATCGTAAATTTTTCCGTGGCGCATTTCATAAAACGATTCGGAGACGATGATGTCGACGACGTCGTGGATGCTTGATGGGCGCAAGATCAGTGCGCCAAGCAATGCTTTTTCAAGCGTAGGATCGTGCGGAGGGACACGAGGATTCATGCGAGGTTTTGATGCCATAATGGGGGCATTGTAGCACAATTAAAACTATGGTCTTGTTTAAAAAACTGTGCATAACTTGTTGACTTAGGTAGGGCGCTGGCTAGAATAATTTATAAGACCTTGGCGCTACAATTTAATCAAGACACTCTGGATTGAGACCCGAGGGGTGTCATATCTTTTAATTCTTTTACAAAAGAATTATGTCAATTTATATTGCGCACAAGTTAGTTCTGTCACATACTGACGAATTTATAATATTGTTTGTTATCAAGTCCTCACTACTTTGCGATTGCCGCACTATATTTGTTATTTTTTTAAATAACATTATTACGATTTAGAGCGGGAATCTAAAATATAGACAAAAGAGCCTTTCAAAAATTGAGAGGCTCTTTTCTTTTGCCTTACGCGTGATTTTTATACAAATAATGGTATGATGGCGGCATATGGAAAGCGCACACAAAAAGACCGTAATATCGGGAATCCAACCAACTGGCCAACCGCATATTGGAAATTATTTTGGCATGATGAAACAGTTAGTCGATATGCAAGACGATTACACAGTACTTGGTATGATCGTTGATTATCACGCGCTTACGACCGTGGCTGATGCATTAGTGCTTCGACAAAATATTACAGATGTGACACTGGATATGCTTGCAGTCGGACTTGATCCAAAAAAATGTATTTTTTTTCGTCAGTCGGATGTACCTGAACATACCGAGCTTGCGTGGATTTTTAATTGTTTAGTAACCGTGCCTTGGTTGTCTCGTGCTCACGCGTTTAAAGATAAAACCGAAAAGGGAATTGAGGCAAGCGTTGGGTTGTTTGATTATCCGGTTTTGATGGCGGCTGACATTTTAATGTATGACACTAATTTAGTTCCTGTTGGCAAAGATCAAAAACAGCATGTCGAGATGGCGCGCGAAATCGCCGCAAAGTTTAACAATCGATACTCCGAAATTTTTATTCCTCCGCAAGAGCTCATTAAAGAGGAAGTTGCAATTGTTCCTGGTACTGATGGGCAAAAGATGAGCAAGTCCTACAACAATGTTATTCCACTTTTTGGAACCGACGACGAAATTAAAAAAGCAGTGATGAGCATTGTAACTGATTCAAGCAACGGAGTTCCCGAACATGTGTACGCTATTCATAAACTATTTCGAAGCGAATCAGAACTTGCCGCGCTTTATGAAGAGAAAAAAGGAAAATACAAAGATTTAAAGGAAGCATTACTTGCCGATGTACTGGCTATGGTAACGCCCATGCGTGAACGGCGCGCATATTACCAAGAGCGTCCAGTAGAAGTTGCAGCTATCTTAGACGAAGGTGCCTCAAAAGCCCGCGCGATCGCCCGAGAAAAAATGGACAAAGTCCGAAAAGCCTGCGGCTTGGCATAATATCTTTTGCTGCAGGTGTTACATAGTATGAACGATCCTGAGCATAACAAAAAACTTACCTACGATATTTTTAAAAATTGCGCGTGCGATGCTGCGTAATCCCGCAATTATTATCTTGGACGAACCAACGGCGGCGCTTGATGCACACACCGAAGCGCATATTACCCAGTCGCTTGAACAGCTAATGAAAGGAAAGACCACCTTTATTATTGCACACCGCCTTTCAACGGTTAAAAAAGCTGACATGATTATTGTGCTTGAGAATAAGGCTATTACTGCAACCGGCACCCATGGGCAGCTGCTTAAAACCTCAAAACTCTATCAAGACCTTTGTGCCTTGCAAAACCTTGAATAATCCCCAAAAGCCTTATTTTAAAAGGCCTATAAGGCCTTGATTTTATAAAGATATGTGCTAGTATCGTCCGGTATGAAGAAAGACATCCATCCAAAGAAATACCGACCAGTTATCTTCGAAGATATGTCTTCAGGAGTGCGTTTTTTGATTTCATCGACTATTGAAACCAAAGAAACTACCACTGGGGAAGATGGCAAAGAATATCCGTTGTATAAGGTTGAAATTTCAAGCGCATCGCATCCGTTTTACACCGGAAACGACAAGGTCCTTGATACCGCAGGACGCGCAGAACGGTTTAAGAATCGCGCCGCAAAGGCAAAGGCCGCTGCAAAAGCGTAATGATATACAAGATGAAGGGCAGGCTCACTTTGGGCTTGCCCTTTGTCGTCTAAGGCTATGATTTCTACCGAAAAAATTACCCAATACAAAGAGAACCAAAAGACGCATTACCTTGCGCTCGATTTAGAGCGCTTGATTGCACAGTATGCCGAGACAAAAGAGATGATGGAATCCGACCCATCGATGCATGAAATCGCTGCAACAGAATTGCAAGACCTAGAAAAGCAAATTAAAACCCAAGAAGCGCAGATCGAGGATATCATTAAAAAAGACGAAGAGGCTGACCGGGAATCGCCAAGCGAAATTATGCTTGAAGTGCGCGCTGGCGCGGGTGGCGATGAAGCCGCTTTGTTTGCGTACCAATTGGCACAAATGTACGAGCGCTACGCCGAAACGCAAGGCTGGGATTATCAAATTATCGATGAATCGACAAACGATTTAGGCGGTTACAAGGAAGCACAAATTCAGTTTAACGGCGAAGGCGTATATGACGCGTTTAAGTACGAAACAGGAGTGCATCGTGTGCAGCGTGTTCCTGTAACCGAAAAAATGGGACGTGTGCATACTTCGACTGCTGCGGTGGCTATTTTGCCATTGTATAAAAAAACCAAAATCGAACTTAGTTCGTCGGATCTTGAATTTGAAACTTCGCGCGCTGGCGGTAAAGGTGGACAAAACGTTAACAAGGTTGAAACGGCGGTGCGTGTCATTCATAAGCCAACTGGGATTTGGGTACGTTCGGCAAATCAACGAAGCCAAATACAAAACAAAGAAAAGGCGGTTGAAATTTTAAAGGCGCGTTTACAGCAAATGAAGGACGAAGAAGAAGCAAAAAAACACTCGGCAAACCGCAGTGAGCAAATTGGTACCATGGATCGCAGTGAAAAAATTCGCACCTATAATTATCCGCAAGACCGTATCACTGATCATCGGTTTAAAGTGTCGTGGAGCAATATCCCTATTATTATGGCGGGCGGTTTTGGCAAGGTGCGCGAAAAAATAACCGAGGCAATTGCTTCGGGTGTGGATACGACCGTCGACGATAGTGACTAATTGAAATTTGCCATAGGCCGTGCTATAGTGGCGTGGCTTTTTTAGGCACATGCGCGCGTAGCTCAGCTGGTAGAGCATTCGACTGATACTCGAAAGGTCCCTGGTTCGACCCCAGGCGCGCGCACCCATACGATTTACTAAAGCATCTTTGGCATGCTACAATCCGATCCTATATGAGCCACGGCGGCGGACAAGTTGATAAGGAACTGGAATTCGTAAAGAAATGGTTTTTGATATTGACCGCTTTTGACTTGATTGCCGGAGTACTTTTGATTTTTTTACCCCAGCCAATTGCGAGCATCTTTTTGTACGAAGTCGAGCCGCTTGCCGCGCAGTTGCTTGGCGCTTCGTATC
>CAYXKF010000012.1:5922-21679 GCA_964464735.1 uncultured Candidatus Saccharibacteria bacterium
CTTTGGGCGTTTTGATGGTTATGGTGCGCAATTTTAATCGCTCGGCGTTTCGACTAATTTTGGACTATAAGATTTTAACCGGCGCATTTTCGATCGTCGCGCTGCTTTTAAATTTACTGTTTTCGAATGTACGCTGGACGCTTATTATTGTGGTATTGGCCGTCGTTACCATTACCGGGGGCTGTGTCTTTTTGCGCCGCAAGATACCGCGCGAAGAAGCGTCGCATGATGACCATGGTGCGCATCATTAAATTATATGGCTTTTGAACATAAAAAGAAAAAAACCACTACTCCGATTTATGTCTATGGTAAAAATGCCGTCGAGGAATTAGCAAAGATGCATCCTGATTCGATCAAGCAGGTGTTTGTTCAAAATGGCAGTGAAGACCAGTACCGTAAAATGTTTTCTAAAGGGATGCGCCTGCAGCCGGTGCATGTCTCGACCCTCGAAAAACACAGCAATAAGGGCGCGCACCAGGGTATTGTTGTCGAGCTATTTCACTTTCCATACCAACAGTTTGATTTTTTGCTTTCAAAACTGCGCAAGAACAAAATAAACACCATAATTGCATGCGACCATATTACCGACCCGCACAATGTCGGGGCGATTATCCGCAGCGCTGCAGCATTTGGCGCCGACGCGGTCATTATCGAGGACGTGCACCAATCACCGGTTAATTCAAC
Organism: uncultured Candidatus Saccharibacteria bacterium; assembly: GCA_964464735.1. Classification (GTDB taxonomy): domain Bacteria; phylum Patescibacteriota; class Minisyncoccia; order Phycocordibacterales; family UBA1006; genus CAYXKF01. The sequence continues at coordinate 6,607 of CAYXKF010000012.1, forward strand.
GGTCATCAAAGTGTCGGCCGGTACGGCTTTTCATATTCCTATTGCACGCGTGGCATCGCTTAAGGATGCGCTGCTGACGTTGCAAAAAAACCGCTACGTCGTTTATGGCCTTGATATGAGCGGCAATGATATCACTCAAAAAGATTTTTCATTTGCCGAGCGTAGCGTTTTTGTACTGGGTTCTGAAGGTTTTGGCATGCGCAAAGAAATTATGCAGATTCTTGATCATACGATTGCGATTCCAATGAAGGCGGGAATCGAATCGCTTAATGTCTCGGCAACCGCTGCTTGTGTTTGTTACGAGCGCCAGCGCCAGATTAAAAAATCTTAAATGCATTTTTAGCTTTGCCATCCAAAAGACACAAGTCCCTCATCCAATCATTCGCTAGCGCGAATCACGGGAAGGGCTCTACGCTCGAAACATCTAAAGATGTTTTCTGTGCGAGTCTTTTGAAATGGCGAAAGCGAGGATCTTTGAAAAATATTACAGAAAACCTAGCACCTACAACCTATCTTTGCTATACTACTAACGATTATGCCTCCTACGACAAGGCAAAAAGTTCAACGCATTAAGTATGCTCCGCCACCACCGGAGCTTCCTGTGCTGGGTGGCGATGATCCTAAAGATGTTTCGTTTATCGGCGAGACAAACTACGTTGCCGCACTCGAAGAAAAAAAATACGTTTTTGGCATTAAGCGCGTAGACCGTCGCCGGCACTTGTACATCATTGGAAAGTCGGGCGTCGGTAAATCAAAGTTGCAGGAACTATTGGTGCGCCAAGATGTAGCCTATGGCCACGGTATTTGCGTTATCGACCCCCACGGTGAGTTTATTGACGATATTCTAAGCTTCATTCCGCGCGAACGCATCGAGGACGTGTGTATTATCGACCCTTCCGATATTGAATATCCGGCATCCTTTAATCCGCTTGCAAACGTTGATCCGACCTTTAAGCACCAATTAACGCAAGGATTGATCGAAGTACTTGAAAAGCAGTTCGGGGCAAACTGGACTCCACGTCTTGAGCACGTATTTCGATTTACCACGCTCGCTCTTTTGGATTATCCGTATGCAACTATGCGTGGCATGATCAGCATGCTCACCGACCGAAACTACCGTCAAAAGGTGGTCGAATATATCGAGGACGACATGGTCAAGCGCTTCTGGGCGATCGAATTTGCTGACTGGTCTGAAAAGTTCGATACTGATGCGATCATCCCGTTGGTAAACAAGCTCGGGCAATTTTTATCTGATCCCATGCTTCGCAATATTTTTGGTCAAAAAGAAAACAAGATTGATATCGAAGACATGATGAATAACAAAAAGATCTTGCTGATCAATCTTTCAAAGGGAAAGATCGGCGAAGAAAATTCATCGTTCTTTGGTTCGATGTTTTTGACCAAGATTAAGCAGGCCGGCATGGCGCGCGCAAAGATCGACCATTCGAAGCGCTATGACTTTTATTTGTATGTAGACGAGTTTCAAAACGTAGTAACCGATACCTTTGAAAATATTTTGTCCGAAGCGCGTAAGTACGGTATTAACTTAACAGTGGCGCACCAGTATGTAGGACAGCTGTTGCCTAAGGTGCAGCAAGCAGTATTGGGTAACGTGGGTTCGATGATTGCATTTCGTGTCGGCGGTGACGATGCGGTAAAATTGGTACCTGAATTTGCGCCGATTTTCGAAGTAAAAGATTTAATTAACTTAGGAGTAGGGGAATTTTATATAAAGATGACGGTCGATGGCGAAGCTTATGACCCGTTTTCGGCACGTGCGCTTCGGGTATTACCCCCAAACCATGCATCATTTAGACAAGAAATAATCGAGGCGTCACGGCGCAAATTTGCTATTTCAGCCGATGCCGCTAAAAAACTTATTGCCGAGGAGGAATCAACCATTATCCGCAGTGCCCAAGAAAAAGCGGCGATTACTGGCGGATCGGGAGGTGTGGCGGCTGCGCCAAAAGTAGAAGTCAATTCGGAACCATTAATTTAAAGCATTCATTTTTAATTGATGCATTAAAATAGCGAAACGCAATAATTTGCCTGGCAAGTGTTGCATTACTCGCCCTAATAATTGGGCGGGTGTATAATGCAGGTATTATCATTAGGTAACAAAAATAATCTTTATGTGTAAAGGAAAGTGCGGATGGCTTGGCATGATTGCCTTCATCCTTGTAATTATCGGAGGTATTAACTGGGGTCTTGTTGGTATTTTCAACTTTGACCTTGTTGCGGCTATCTTTGGCTCAATGTCAGTTGTTGCGCGCATCATTTACATTCTTGTTGGTGTTGCTGCGGTATACAAGATTTTTGCACACTGCTGCAAAAAGTCATGTATGTGCAAGGATGGTTCATGCAACTGTGGTCCAATGGATGCTGGTCAAAAGACCATGTAATCAAGCTAAATTTTAGCAATAAAAACACCCCACGCCGGGGTGTTTTTATTATTGTGCAATATCCACTAAAAACTGGCAAAAAGGCTTGTGGTGTGGTAGTGTCATACTAGTTACTTATGTTCTCGGAAATCAAAGATATTCTATTTTTTGCAACACTTTTTGCCGGCCTGTACTTGCAGGTTTTTTTGCTATTGGGGTACTTTTTATGGGACGGAAAGACTGAATCAGGCGAAGATGATACTCCTTCAAAAGAGATATATGAACCGATAGTTGCGATAATGGTGCCGTGTTATAACGAGGAACTTACGGTTGCCCGCACGATTCAATCACTTTTAAGATTGCGCTATCCAAAAGAAAAGCTTTTTGTTGTGGTGATTGATGACGGCTCGACCGACAATACGTGGAAAGTTGTGCAGGAATTTTCTACGGTTTCGTCGGTTGTGTTGTTGCAAAAACAAAACGAGGGAAGCAAATACCATGCGCTTAATTACGGATTGCACTATATTCAGGCAAATTTGCCGCAGGCACAAATCATTGGCTGCCTTGATGCGGACTCGATGGTGCATCCCGAAGCGTTGGTTGAATCACTTAAAGAATTTACCAAACCGGGCGTGATGGCGGTAGTACCTTCAATGATCATAGACCAGCCAAAATCGTTTTTTCAGTGGATGCAAAAAGTCGAGTACGAAATTGCCACCTATGCAAAACAAGTTTTCTCGCGTCTTAATACGCTGTATATCGCACCAGGCCCATTCACCCTTTTTCACTCGAAGGTATTTAAAAAATTAGGTGACTATAACGAAGCGCACCATGTCGAGGATATGGAGATTGCTTTGCGCATGCAAATTGACGGCATGCGGCTTTCACACGCAATTGGATCGCTGGTGTACACGCGCGGACCATCTACATGGAAGGCGCTGCTAAAACAACGTGTGCGTTGGACGTATGGCTTTTTGATGAACTCGTGGGACTACCGTTGGATATTCTTTAAAAATGGGATGGGGCATGTTGCAGTAACCATTCCCGTACTCTTTTTTATGACTTGGGCGACCGTTATTATGCTTCCGTTTTTGGTATACAGCTTGGCTGCGCCGCTTGTAAAACTATTGGTAAAAATATTTACAACGCATCAGCTGTTTGGTCCAATTAACTTTGATCTTTTTTACCTTAATACTGATGCGATGACTATTCTTACTATTGTTACCATCGTATGCTTATTTACGACGATTTTGATTGGTCGTAAAAAGCTGTTGCGCCAAAAACTATTTTCAATTGACCTTTTGACGACCTTGGTGTACTTTTTCTTTGCCGCGTGGTGGACGACGCAATCGGCAGTAAATGCAGTGCGTGGAAAAAAGAAATCATGGCGTTAATTATTGGAATTATTGGTTTTGAACATTCGGTATGGAATCAACACATCAGCAAAAAAGAAAAATCGACTGGGCTCGCTACATCGTAAGCCTTATTATTACCGCAGCAGTATTTGGCACGGTTTTTTATATCAGCAATATTGCCAATGCAAAGCGCCTGGCCGAGTTGCGTTCGATTCAGGACAAAATGGCGATCGATTTGCTTTCGTCTGAAACGCAGTTTTCGCTATTAAGCCAGGCAAGTTGCAGCCAAGATGGTAATTCGATTTTGGCGCCCGAGATCGGCGAGATCGGCGATCGATTGTCATTTATGGAGGAACAACTAGGTGCAGACGATGCCGACGTGATCGGTTTGAAAAAATACTATTCATTGCTGCAGATTAAGGATTACATGCTCATGAAGGAACTGCGCGAACAATGCAATTTTAAGCCGATTACAATTTTGTACTTTTATTCAAACCAAGAATGTGATGACTGTATCAAGCAAGGATATGCATTGACAGCATTGCGCAAAAAGTATCCTGACTTGCGCGTGTATTCATTTGATGCGAACTTGGACCTTTCGGCCATTAAAACGTTGCAAACAGTTTCCAAGGTGCCCGCAGCCGTGCCAAGTTTGGTTATAAACGGAAAAGTCTTCACTGGTTATATGACAATTGAAGCTATTGAAAAGGCTGATCCATCATTGGCAAAAATGGCTGCAGCCGAAGCTAAAAAGCAAAACGCTGCCAAAGCACAAACGACATCGACTCAGTAATATTATTTCATTATACAAAAACGCCCCTATGCAGGGGCGTTTTTGTATACTGGAGCCGGAAGTCGGGCTCGAACCGACGACCTACGGTTTACAAAACCGTTGCTCTACCAACTGAGCTATTCCGGCAGGTCGCACTGCTTAGTTAAAAGCGCGCAAAGTATACCCAATGCGGCGTCCTTTTGCAAGGACGCCGCGTAAGGATGCATTACTGATTATCGATCTTTTTTGAAAGGTTTTCAATATCAGCCTCGATGGCTTTTTTCTTTTCCATCAATGCCTGAAGCATTGACTCGCGGTTATGTACTTCTTTGTGGGGGAAAAACGATGAACGAATCAATGAGCGTGTTTTTGCATGCAGCGCCTGGCTTCCATGATGCACTGCGTGTGAAATATGCTCGACACTGTGCAGCAATATCCAATGAAGCTGCCGATGGGTGTAGGTGCTTCCGGTTACCATAGTTTCAGCAAGTGTTTCGCGCACCGATCGAATTTCAGGCTTGATGCCAAGTTTTTGGGCACGGCGGTAGCCATATACCAGCAGTGCGCAAATTAGTACGCCTGCGGTTGCAAAAATAATGTAAGGAATAGTTGCCATACGTTGATTATAACGGGGCAGTCGTCCTAAGACAAGTTATTCTTGGCCAACTGCAAAGCGTGCAATGCGGCCAATGTCGATGCGTTCGCCGGTCTTTTGAATTGCCTCGTTTACCAAAGCTTGAATAGTAAGTTCAGGATTCTTTACATACGGTTCTTCAAGCAATCCTTCTTTGGTGGAACCCATTGCGGTAATGTGCAGCGCAAGATCATTTCCTAGCTGCTCGAAGTGTTCGTTTGCTGACACGAAGTCAGTTTCGCACATCAGTTCAACTAATGTTCCGACCTGCTTGTTTGCATGAATGTAGCTAAATAGGCGTCCTGCGGCCAAGGTTCGATCTGATTTTTTCTCGGCAGCGGTCGAGCTATATGCTTTTAGAATTTCGCGCGCCTTGGCAAGGTCGCCTTGTGCTTCTTCAAGCGCTTCTTTGCACTTTGCAATAGAAACGCCTGTTTCTTCGCGCAGCTGCTTAATAAGATCCATTGAAATGGTCATAACAAAATATGATGAAAGAGCGAGTAAGAGAAAGGATACCTTTATGCGTTCGAAGCAATAAGGTCCTTTAGTACCAAGTCTACGGCTGAAACTGACGCGTCGTTCATGACAATCGGATATTCGGCGTCGTTGATCGAACCGTCGGTGTTCATAAGGGCAATTACCGGAATACCCATTTTGCGAGCTTCGGCGACGGCAATGTGTTCTTTTTTCGAGTCTACGACAAGTAGGGCTCCTGGCATGCGTTCAAGCTTTACCAATCCGGCAAAGTTACGCTCAAGACGTGCAATTTCGCGTTCGATCATAAGCAATTCTTTTTTGGTCTTGTACACCAAAGTGCCTTTTTCTTTTTTAGCGCGCAGGTCAACTAACGAATCGATGCGCTTTTTGATTTCTTTAAAGTTCGTAAGGGTTCCACCAAGCCATCGGTTGTGGACGTACGGAAGTCCGGCAAGTGTTGCGTGTTTTTCGACAGTCGAGCGGATTTCAGGCTTGGCACCGACAACTAAGATAGGCTTTTTTGCCTCGTTAAGTTCGGCGATGAATGCACGAGTTTTTTCAAGCTGTGCAAGCGTGGTTTCTAAATTGATGATGTCATATCGTTTTCGCTGTGCAAAAACAAATGGCACCATAAGCGGGTGGCGGCGAGAGCGTGAGTAGCCTACGTGCGCACCTGCGTTAAAAAGCTGTTCTCCTGTAAGCATATAAAGTATCCGGCGATTCGCACAGGGGAGTGTTTATAATAAAGCCCCCGTTTCCTTTTTTGACATAAAAGGAGGAATGTGATCCTTTTCGAACGCCGCACGCATTGTACCCAAGAATCCATAAAAATCAAGCCTTGCCGAAGGGGTCAGAATCAGTAGTATTCTGTATATGTTATATACAAAACTCTTCACAAAGACCCGAAAAGAGGCGCCAGCAGACGAAGTCTCAAAAAACGCCCAGCTGCTAATCCGCGCCGGATACATTCATAAAGAAATGGCTGGGGTGTATGCGTACTTGCCACTAGGCTTAAAGGTCCTTAATAACATCATCCAGGTTATTCGCGAAGAGATGAACGCAATCGGCGGGCAAGAAATTACCATGACCGCGCTGCAAGACAAAACCGTTTGGGAAAAAACCGACCGATGGGATGATGCAAAAGTTGATAACTGGTTTAAAACAAAACTAAAAAATGATACCGAGCTCGGACTTGGATTTACCCACGAGGAACCGATTACTGCAATGCTTAAAAGTTTTGTCAGTTCGTACCGCGATCTGCCTTTTTCGGTTTACCAATTTCAAACAAAATTCCGTAATGAAACCCGCGCAAAAAGCGGAATCATGCGCTGCCGCGAATTTATCATGAAAGATTTGTATTCGTTTTGTAAGGATGAAGCTCAGCATCAAGAATTTTACGAAAGCGCATCAAAGGCATACCAGCAAGTATTTGCCCGCTTAGGGCTTGGCGATATTACGTATTTTACGTTTGCATCAGGAGGGAGCTTTTCTAAATTTTCGCATGAATTCCAAACACTTACTGAAGCGGGCGAAGACCTTATCTACGTTGATAATGAAAACAAGATTGCAATCAATAAAGAAGTCTACGCCGAAGATGCAACAAGAGAATTGCGCGAAGGCAAAAACCTTACCGAAGAAAAAGCGGTCGAAGTGGGTAACATTTTTACGCTTGGAACAAAGTTTTCACAGGCGCTTGATCTTACCTACAAAAACGAAGCAGGAGAATCAGTGCCGGTATTCATGGGTTCGTACGGTATTGGCCCGGGCCGTTTGATGGGTACGATCGTCGAAGTGCTTTCGGATGACAAAGGTATTGTATGGCCCGAAGCGGTTGCTCCGTTTAAAGTGCAGTTGGTGCATCTTGGCGAAGCTGCGTACGAAAAGGCCGGAGAACTTTACGTTGCGTTGGGGCAAAAAGGTGTTTCGGTGCTGTGGGACGACCGCACTGATGCCGGCTTTGGTGAAAAACTTAAAGACGCCGATTTGTTGGGTATGCCAAAAATTGTTATTGTCAGCGAGAAGACATTGGCCGAAAACTGTGTCGAACTTAAAGACCGAAAAACTGGCGCACTTGAAAAAGTTGCATTTGCTGATGTTGCTGCACGAATTGCATAATTATTTATGGTTTCACTTTTCTCGTCATTTTTAAAAAACTTCTCGAATGATATCGGGATTGATTTGGGTACCGCAAACACGCTGGTGTACATTCGTGGTAAAGGAATCGTCATTAACGAGCCTTCGGTAGTTGCGGTAAATAAAAAGACCGATCAGGTGGTTGCCGTTGGGCGCGCTGCAAAAGAAATGCTTGGGCGTACGCCTGCGCATATCGAGGCGATCCGCCCGCTGGTTGATGGCGTTATTTCGGACTTTGAAATCACCCACGAAATGCTTTCGTATCTTCTGCGCATGGCAAATGATTTGCATCCAAAATCATTTCCGCCGCGCGTTGTTGTTGGTGTACCGTCGGGCATTACCAATGTCGAACATCGTGCGGTATACGATGCAACAAAGGCTGCCGGAGCGCGCGAAGTATACATTGTCGAAGAACCTATGGCTGCGGCGCTTGGCGTCGGTCTTCCGGTTAATGATGCGGTTGGTTCGATGATCATTGATATTGGTGGTGGAACAACTGACATTGCCGTGCTTTCGCTTGGCGGGATCGTGCGTTCAAAAAATTTACGCATTGCGGGCGATCGGTTAAATACCGACATCATGAATTATGTGCGCGACGAATACAAGCTATTGATTGGCGAAAAAACTGCCGAAGACTTAAAGATTGCGATTGGCAATGTCATGCATATCGAATACGCGGAAGCGCATGTAAAAGGCCGCGACCTTTTAACTGGGTTGCCGCGTGAAATTTTAGTAACCGACACTGACATTCGCGAAGCTATTTTGCCTTCGGTGCATCTTATTGTAAATGCGGTTAAAGAAGTGCTTGAAACAACTCCACCAGAAATTTTAGGCGATATTATGCAGCGTGGCGTTATGCTTGCAGGTGGCGGTGCTCTTTTGCGCGGTTTTCCAACGTTGCTTAAGCAAGAGGCAGGCGTAACTGTGGTGGTTGCCGATGATCCATTAGCTGCCGTTGCGCGTGGAGCAGGCTTGGTTCTTGAACATTTTGAACTGTATAAGCACTTGGTTACACAAGAAGACTATGTACAGATCTAAAAAAGATTCTGCAAAATATCAGTATGGTGCGGTGTTCGCATGGCTTGCTGCATGCACGGCACTTTTTGTCATTTTGGCGCCAATGGTGCAAGCCGGTACGGCGGCAGTCGTTCGTACCGTTTTTGGCATTCAAAAAATTGTGTACGCAAAACCACTTTCAAAACAAACTGCATGCATAGAGGGGGTGCGCGCCCATATTGCGATCCCGTATGATGCAAGTTTAAACAGCGCCAGTGCTATTGTTTTTGATTCAGTCGCCCAAGCAAAATCGTTTTCGCGCGGATATGCATTTTTGGCCGATGGCAATTCATTCGTCGGTACTGTTGAAAGGCAAAATATGCTGTCTGTTCTTGATCCTGTATTTGCGTCAGGAAAAACAACTCAAGCATACACTGCCGACAAAACACTTATTACAGTTACCGGAAAGGGTAATAATACCCTTATGGCCGAAACGCCTAAGCAAACAGTAGTTGCTATGGGCGAGACGATCAGCATAGCTGTTGGTAATCATATGCGCCCATTGGGCATAGTAGTTAATATTCATGATGCGCCGCAAAGCCCAATAAAACAGCTGGTCATCCGCACATCACTTGCAACGAATGCTTTGCAGGCCGTCTGTGTTGTACAGGCCTAACATATGGCAGATAAGTTTTCATTTTTGATAACCAAAAAATCATCAAGCAGCAGTGCGCGCCTTGGTACTCTTAATACGCCCCATGGTCAAGTGCAAACACCAGCCTTTGCTGTTGTGGCAACTAAGGCCGACGTGAAAGCAGTCGAGGTTTCCTTTTTAGAAAACACCAAAACGCAATTAGTGCTTGCCAATACCTCTCATTTATATCTTGAGCCAGGCGAGGATGTGGTCGCACAGGCCGGCGGATTTGGAAAGTTTATGGGTTGGAACGGGCCAACCATGACCGACAGCGGCGGCTTTCAGGTGTTTTCTCTTGGCGCCGCATTTGGCAAGGGTGTTTCAAAAGTTGCTAAGGGTGAGGCTCTTTTTGTAGATAAAAACCTCGTTCCAGGTGAAGTCGAGGAACAGAAGTCATTAGTTACCATTGATGACGACGGCGTTACGTTTAAATCACACAAAGACGGATCCTCGCACCGATTTACGCCCGAGCGTTCGATGGAAATTCAGTGGAAGCTAGGTGCTGACATGATTTTTGCATTCGATGAATGCACCAGCCCGACTGCGCCAAAAGAATATCAACTGCAAGCGCTTGATCGAACGCACGCATGGGCATTGCGATCGCTTGAAGCGCACGAAAAACTTGATCCAGAAAATGTACAAGCATTGTTTGCAGTAGTGCAAGGCGGGCAATACGAAGACTTGCGAAAACGTTCAGCAACTACGTTAGCCGAAATGAAAACAAGTACTGGTGCCCAATTTGACGGCTTTGGTATTGGTGGCTCATTTACCAAAGATGATCTTCCGGTTGCAGTAAAAGCAGTAACCGATAGTTTGCCCGAAAATAAACCGCGTCATCTATTAGGAATCGGCGAACCGCTTGATATCTTGGATGGCGTTGCGGTTGGGTGTGATACGTTTGATTGCATTATTCCGACACGCCATGCGCGCCATGGGGGAGTCTTTACCAAAAACGGCCGGATGAATTTAATAAATGCCGAATATATTACCGATTTTACTCCAATCGAAATTGACTGTGAATGCAGTACTTGTAAGCGATTTACTAAAGCATATTTGTCGCATTTGTATCGGTCAAAAGAAATGCTGGCTGCAACGTTGGCATCGGTTCACAATATTTATTTTCTTGAAAAATTAATGAAAGATATTCGAACTGCGATTGAGGAAGGTAATTTTGAAGAATTTTCAGAAGAGTTTAAAAAAGAATATAAAGTGTCCGAATAAATCTACTTTAAGATATATGAGTCATTTGACATACTACTATATATGTGTTAGCATAACTAAAGATGAAAAAGCGAATACTGCACATCAACTCACCAGTCCGCGTGTGAGGTAAATAAGTGGAGGATGCAAACATAGTTCAGATATGAATAGTATGGGCATCTAGACCATAGCGAGCATAAGAGGATAGCAACCTCGCACATCAAAATCATACTTGGAATAGAGCAAAAACAGCTAAAAAAAATGCCGAAGTGATGAACTAAGGCGAAAAAGAAAAGCCCAAGAATTTTCTTGGGCTTTTTGATTAGTTGATATAAATTAAGCGTACTGCTAGAGTAGTAAGATGTTTGGCAACTTTAATCTTAAAAGCGACTATAAGCCTGCAGGCGATCAGCCAAAGGCTATTTCGGCGTTAACTGAAGGCCTGCAAAAAGGTATGGATCGCCAAACGCTTTTAGGTGTAACTGGTTCGGGTAAAACATTTACGATGGCTAATATCATCAATAATGTTCAAAAGCCCACCTTGGTTATTGCGCACAATAAAACGCTTGCCGCACAGCTGGCGCAAGAGTTCGAAGAGTTTTTTCCTGACAATGCCGTGCATTACTTTGTGTCCTACTACGACTACTATCAGCCCGAAGCGTACGTGGTGGCAACCGACACATTTATTGAAAAAGATGCCAGTATTAACGAAGACATTGAACGCCTTCGCCATGCGACAACCCAAGCATTGCTAACCCGAAAAGATGTGATCATTGTTGCGTCAGTTTCATGCATTTACGGTTTGGGTTCTCCGGCCGAATACGAAGCCGCTAATTTACTGGTACGAAAAAGCGAACAAAAAACACGGCGCGAAATAATCGAAAAACTTATCAAAATCCATTTTGAACGCACAAATGCTGACCTAACACCCGGAACGTTTCGTGGTGTTGGCATGGTGCTTGAAATTATGCCTGTGTCGTCAAAAATCATTTATCGCCTTGAATGGAATGATGATGTTATTGATACGATTACAGAAATTGATGCCATTACGTACCAAGTAAAACGCGACCACGAAAACATCATGGTCTTTCCAGCAAAGCATTTTATTACCGATGAGCAAAAAAAAGAACAAGCATTGAGGCTGATCAAAAATGAACTTGATACCCAGCTTGAAGATTTTGCAAAAGAAGGAAAAATCTTAGAAGCCGAGCGGTTAAAGCGTCGCACACAGTATGACATGGCGATGATTCGCGAAATGGGATACACCAGTGGTATTGAAAACTATTCGAGGCACTTGTCGGGCAAAAATGCTGGCGAGCCGCCGGAAACGCTGCTTTCATATTTTCCTCGAAAAGCCGATGGTACTGCTGACTTTTTAACATTCATTGACGAATCTCATGTAACGTTGCCACAAATTGGCGGCATGTTTGCGGGCGACCAGTCGCGCAAAAATACGCTTATTGAACACGGCTTTCGATTACCAAGTGCAGCAGATAACCGTCCGCTAAAGCGTGCCGAGTTTGATGCGCGCGTCGGGCAGATGATTTTTGTTTCGGCAACTCCCGGTAAAGAAGAAAACGAAACCTCTAAACAAGTGGTTCAACAAGTGATTCGCCCAACCGGGCTTATTGATCCGCTTATCGAAGTACGGCCGGCAACCGGAAAAAATAGCGGCGCAGTAGAATACAAAGGGCAGGTACATGATTTTATTCCCGAAGCAATTGCCGAAATTGAAAAAGGGAACCGTGTGCTTGCAACAACATTGACTAAACGCATGGCAGAAGATTTGGCAACGTTCTTAAAAGAAAAAGGCATCAAGGCCGAATATTTGCATAGTGATGTCGATACGCTTGATCGCATTAAAATTTTGACCAAGCTTCGCCGTGCCGAAATTGATTGTTTGGTTGGTGTAAATCTTTTGCGAGAGGGTCTGGATCTACCCGAAGTAACGCTCATTGGTATTTTGGATGCCGACAAGGCTGGGTTTTTGCGATCAGAAACCTCGCTGATTCAAATTATTGGACGCGCGGCGCGGAATATTGACGGACGGGTGATATTGTATGCCGACCAGATGACCAAAGCACTTGATTATGCTATTGCCGAAACTAATCGGCGTCGAGCCATTCAAATTGCGTACAACACCGAACATAACATCACGCCGCAGACGATCAAAAAAGAAATCAAAGATATAACGTCGCGTCTTGAAACTGAACACGATAAGGCCGTTATTGAGGAGCTTGAAACCGATCTTTTGTTGTTTGATAAAAAGCCAAAACAGTTAATAAAGATTAAAGAGGCGCAAATGAAGCAGGCCGTCGAAGAGCTTGATTTTGAAACTGCGGCCTTAATTCGCGACCAGATGAAACTGATCAAAGAAAAGTATAATCTTAACGACGGTCAAAAAACCAAGGGTGGTAAACGGGGTAGAAAAGAGTAGAATTGATATATAATAATTTTATGGAAAGCAAGACTTGTACCCGCTGCAAAACATCGTTTGATATTTCAGACGATGATTTGTCGTTTTATCAAAAAATGCAGGTGTCAAGCCCTAGCGAATGTCCTGATTGCCGTTTTAAATGCCGCGCGCTTTTTCGTAACGAGACAACATTGTATAGCGGCCGAAAATGCGATTTGTGCCAAAAAAGCATCGTTACAATGTATAACCCCAAGTCGCCTTATAAGGTGTATTGTCATGGTTGTTTTTATAGTGAAAAATGGAATCCAAAAGATTACGCAACTGAATATGATTTTAGTCGCCCGTTTTACAGTCAGCTGAAAGAGTTGTTTGAAAAAGTACCAAAAATTTCGACATATCTTACAAAAGGTGATGGCGAAAACATCAACAGCGAATATGTAAACATGGCATCGGGTTGCAAGAATTCGTATTTGGTATTTAACACCTCGATGGCCGAAGATTGTGCATATTGCCGGGGCCTTCGAAACGTAAAAGATTCGATGGATATTTATTTTGCAACAGGATCCGAGCGTTGTTATGACTCGATCAATGTACAGGATTCATCGGGTGTTTTGTTTGGTCAAAATGCGGTTGGATGTGTTGACTCAATTCTAGTGCTTAATTGTAGCGGTTTAATGAATTGTTTTGGATGCGTGAATCTTCGTAATAAAAGTTATCACTGGTTTAATGAAGCTTTAAGTAAAGACGAATACGAACGACGACTTACCGAAGTTATGGGTAGCTACGAAAAACTTGAAGAAGCAAAAAAGAAATTCATTGATTTTTCGATGCAATTTCCAAGGCGTGAAAATAACAACATAAAAACAATTGGTTCAACGGGGGATTATTTGTTCGGCTGCAAAAATATGTTGGATTCGTTTGAGTCTACAAATTCAGAAGATTGCCATTATGTATTTGCATCAAAAGAGATTAAAGATTCAATTGGTACTACTGGCTACGGCGCCAAGTCTGAACGCCTGCTTGAAGTTATTGCAACTGGCCATTGCAGCAATGTAGTTGGTACCTATGGAGCCGAGAATTGCCAAAATCTTATTGCAAATTTTTATACTAGTAATTGCCACGATTGCATTGGATGTGACGCATTACAAAATACCGAGTACTCGGTTTTAAATAAACAATACTCGAAAGAAGAATACGAAAAGATCAAAGCGCATGTTGTAAAAGAGCTTAATGAGTTAAAACTATTGGGAATGATTATCCCTCCGTCAGTTGCTCCTTTTGCGTATAACGAGACAGTCGCACAAGATAACTTTCCGTTAACGAAAGAGCAAGCTGTGGCGCTTGGTTTTCGTTGGGAGGACGAAATTCAGATGACAAAAGGGAAAGAAACGTTAAAGGCTGACCAAATTCCTGACGATATTAAAGACGTACAAGACTTGATCGTAAACGAAATTTTATGCTGCAAAAACTGCCATCGTAATTATAAAATTATTGCGCAAGAATTGCAGTTTTATAAAAAGATGAATCTGCCGATTCCACGCATGTGCTTTTACTGCCGCCATCAAAACCGCATCAAACGCCGTGGGCCATATAAGTTCTGGAATCGCAGTTGTGCACATTGCAATAGAGATATCGTAACCAATTATGCGCCCGAACGACCCGAAGTCGTTTACTGTGAGCAATGTTATCAGCAGGAAGTTATTTAAATATGGAAACCAGCAAAACACCACAATTTGATGCACTGCTCGATAAGATATTCGAGACACTTGTTCCTCATACTCGAACCTGCAAATTTAAAGGCGTTCATCAATACTGCGAAGGCGACTTTGCTATTACCGCTGAAGATATCGAATTTTTGAAGATGCTTCGCGTTCCGCCGCCGAATTATTGCCCAACATGTCGTTATATTAAACGCCATTCGTTTTTAAGTTGGATCAAGTTTTTTAAGCGCCCATGCAATGCGCCCGGCCATACTGAATTAATGATTTCGTCAGTTCCTCCTAATTGTCCTTTTC
>CAYXKF010000013.1:0-15280 GCA_964464735.1 uncultured Candidatus Saccharibacteria bacterium
ACCCAGACAGAGAGCTCCACAAGCTCGCGTGCTACCGCTACACCATAGCCACCATGTCGCTTATACCTTATAGGAACAACCTGTAAGCTAAAGCTTTTGTAAAATAGCACACGATTGCTAAAAAATCTACTTATAGTCAGGCGCCTCTTCGGTTATGCCCGATTGGTGATTTGCGTAGCGCGCCAAGGCATACAAGACGCTTGAAAGGCGGTTTAAATAGGCAATTACATCAGGATGCGTTCGTTCAGGATGCAGCGACAAAAAACGAACCAGACTTCGTTCGGCACGGCGGGTTACCGTACGGGCGGTATCGCAAAAAGCCGCAAGTTCGGTTCCTCCGGAAATAAAAAATGTTGTAATGGGCGGAAGCATCCCTTCGATAACGGCAATCAGTTCTTCAAGCTCAACTACTTTTTTCTCGTCCAATGAAAGGTCAGCGCCCGCAATGGCAGCCTGTACAATAAAAAGATCTTTTTGTAGCGTGTGGATGATTGCTGAAACCGCAACTTCGTCCCCATCGACATTAATATGCACGCCGCGGCTTTTAATTTTGCAGATTCCTAAAAACGAATTAATTTCATCCAAGTTTCCCAATACTTCAAACACTTCGTCCCCTTTTGATAACCGTTCGCCGCTTGGGGTCGAAAAAATCTTACTGGTACCAGCGTCACCTTTTCCCGTATATAGTGCCATACTCTTTTTGCACGATTAGAGTGCGTTTATTTTAGCTGCTAATATAAAATCATTTTCATGAAGCCCGTTTATTGCGTGGGTATACAGTTCGATCACCACCTTATTGTAATGGATTGCAATATCAGGATGATGCCCTTCGCTTTCGGCAAGTGCAGCAACATGGTTTACAAATGCCATTGATTCTGCAAAGTCATTAAACGAAAATGTGCGCGTTATTTTTTTACCATCAAGCAATTCCCAGCCCAACACTTCGCTTAAATATTGGTGCGTTTCGGCCACAGTAAGCGGCGCAACACCACCTTCGCACGGGATGCATTTTTTTTGGACAAGGCTTGTCATATATATAATTATACTACATTTGTGCGCAGGAGAGGACTCGAACCTCCACGCCGTTGCCAGCATTACCACCTCAAGGTAGTGCGTCTACCAGTTTCGCCACCTGCGCATGTATTAATCAAGAACGGTTTGGAGTATACAAAAATCCAGTCAAAAGAAAAGCCGCCCTGGGGCGGTTTTCTTTTTAGATTTAGGCCTGTGCTTCTGCTGACTCAGATACAACTTCTTCGATCGGCTGCTCTTTTTTAACTGGAGCAATGTAATCAACAAAGTTTCGCATCTTACGCTTGACGTCGCGGGCAACCATCGAGCGGACATAGTACAATTTTGCCTTTCGCATGCGTGAGCGGCGAACAATTTCGATCTTTTCGATCATTGGCGAGTAAAGCGGGAAAATACGCTCAACCCCAACACCACTGGCAACCTTGCGCACGGTAAAAGTGGCACCTGGTTCACTCTTGTGTTTGACTGCAATGACCAATCCTTCAAAAGTCTGAAGGCGGTATTTATCCTTTTCTTTAATTTTTTGTTGCACCTTAACCGTGTCTCCGGCTTTAATACCAAGGGTTTTTCGGTCAGTTACTGTTTCGGGTGCGTAGATTGCTTTTGCCATATATTTGTTAAGACCGATGGACTATAGCATATCCCGAAAAGATTTCAAGTGCCTTTTGCCATGGTCAGCGCATGGTCAAAATCGGCCGGATAAGGCGCAATAGCTGTAACCTCGCCTGCCGCCAAATCGTGAAAAACAATACGATACGCATGCAAAGCTGGGCGCATAAACCCTAGTAACTTTTTTTGCCGCGGTGCGTATAAAAAATCGCTAATAATAGGATGGCGCAGATGAAGCGCATGCACGCGAATTTGGTGCGTGCGGCCAGTCTTAGGAAAAAACGCGACAAACGAAAAGCGTGTTCCATCAGTAGTGCCCGTTTGGATAACGCGATAAATTGTTTGGGCCTCGCGCGCGTCCCCACGAATGTCGCGACCCGTTGCGCGCTTTTCGACAGTGCCCGCCGCACGGCCAATAGGTGCATTAATAGTCCCCCTCTCGAGCTTTAACGTTCCGTACACAAATGCGCGATATTCTTTTTGTACTTCGTGATTTTTAAATTGGCGCTTTAGATGTATGTAGGATTCTTGCGTTTTAGCTAGTATCAAGCAGCCGCTGGTGCCCTTATCAAGCCGGTGCACTATGCCATGGCGCGGCACTTCGGTTCCATCAGAAAGCACAATTGGTTCGCCCACATCACGCGCGTTTGGATAGTATTCAACAAACCAATCAGCAATGGTGTGTTCACCACGACCCTTACCGTCGTCATGCACAGCAATCCCCGCTGGTTTATTAATGACCACAACCGATTCGGACTCAAAAATTATTTCCATAAAAAAAGAGTAACATAAACACAGACAGACGCCAAAGTTGTATTTGCCGTTGATATGGGTATGATGCAATTAATCAGCAGTTTGTAGAAATACACATAAGTTGACAGCGTTCCTTGAAATAATGTTTAACTGTCTTGTTAAGGTTGCACTTAAGCTATGGCATCCACCACGTACTAGTTCGATAGCTTGGGGGCATTTATGATCATTGCTTGCCCGCCGAAACGCGCGCTTCGCTAGGCAATGACACCTTAATATTTGCCGTTTTACGGCACACCCATCGCAGCAGATCATGCGCGTAAATCGCACTGCTTGCTCATAGTCTCTAAATGGCCCTTGTACAAAAGTACTGAAGCATAGCGCTTACTTAACTAAAAGTTAACGCGGCCACAACCACCCAGAACATCGGGTGGTTTTTTATATTATTATCCGTTTCCTCGAACTTTTAAATATAGACAGAGATCCTTTGATTGCAACAAAAAAATTCTTTTCGAATAGTTTAATAAGCAAAGTGTTACAAGCTGTGCGCCCTGAGAGACTCGAACTCCCGACCTTTCCGGTGTAAACGGACTGCTCTACCAACTGAGCTAAGAGCGCAATAGTGGCACTATAGCTTATTTTGGATTTATTTCAAGCGCTTTGAAATCGAACGAAAAAAGAGTAGAGTTATGGTGCCCCTGTAGTTAAATGGATATAACTGCGGACTTCTAAGCCGCTATTGTAGGTTCGATTCCTGCCGGGGGCACACCAAGAATGTAAAATCCTACACATGAATAACCAAGAATCCTGTATACTATACAGACACTATGGTAAATGAATTCGGCTCGATCTATGCGCCAAAAAATCCAAAAAGTATTCTTGAGTCAAATCCGGCACGCACCGAAATAGCAGACAAGATACTGTCAGGGTATACCAATGATTTACAACGCGTAAAAAACGACTTGGCCAATAAAAATCTTAACTGGGAAGAAGTTGAGGCACTGCATCCGGCAGCAATGGCGGGATACGGCAAAGAGGCGCTTGAAATTATCATGCCAGCCTACGAAAAAACGCCCTTCAAAAACTGGATCGATCTACCACCCCTGCTTGTACGTGCGGCTAATGGATACGAAGGAGCACAAGCTACATTCGCACTATTAGATAAATATAAAAACAACCTTGAAGCCATCGGAATGCGCAAGGAACTGTTGGCAGGTATTTTTCAAATTGCATCCCACAGCGATAGCAAAATGCGGAAGGAATCATTTGACCGCGCTTTTTTTGCTTTTAATCAATGCAACGCCTTTGGTAAGAAATTTTTCTCGGGAACTATCGACGACTCGGTTGATTTTGAAACGTCTAAGCATATCGTCGACACCATGAAGTCGTACGCCCCATCATTTGACGATCTTTTTCTCTTAAAGTCAGTACTGCTTAAGTGCGCCGACTGCGGCGAACCACAAAAAGTGTACGAACTGCTTTCGCAACACGTTAATCTTGAGGCGTATTTTTTAAAGCATGACAACGTTACAGCATTTGCACGAAACCCCAAGACAGCAAAAAAGATCTGCACCGAACATCCGCCGTGGGTCGAAAGTCGACGCCTTGATACCGCATTTCAAGCAAGCCTGTTATACGGCGAGCAAGGCTCGTACGCAATGCAAAACATATATCATCCGTCATTTTTTGACGACATGATACTGATGCCCGAACTAACCGAAGCCGAAAAAACAAAAAACCTTCAGCGCAAAGGACGGATCGCGGCAATATTTTTAGCACTATGCGAAACGGGATTTACCAATGAGGCGTGGGACCTTGCAAAAAAGCGGATATTTTCGCGGTTTGAAAAAAATACTTCTTACGGAGCCGCACGGGTGTTATCCAATTTTATGCCCGAAAAAGTATGGGACATGATTGCATCAACCCCCGAACAGTTCAACCGCGGCGATTTGCAATTTCTTACCCTGTCATCTGCATCTGCGCAACACAAAGAAGTACAGCTTCAAAACATTCCTGCAATAAGAGACAAAAAGTCCGAGCCAATTGAAAGCCTGAAAGCAAAATGGGATGATCTATTTTTTACCTATAATATAAACCCGCTAATAGATAGTCTGCTTCGAGAGGAAAATAAAGGCGACCGAGGACCCGCACAAGATGCATTTTTTAAAGTCCTAAAGACCCTTCCCCCGATTGAACAGTTTTTTATTCTTCGATCGGTGACAGATATTGGAACAAGCTCAAAAAACCTTTGGGAAGGATTTAGGACTGGGAATTTTCATACCAAAATGTACAAAAGCGGTTCGGTTTTTGAATTTTTAAGCGGACCGCTTATCAAAAAAGAATCGGGTGTATTGTTTAAGCATACCATCGACAGCCATTCGGCATCTGCGTGGCAAATTGCCCATGATTTGGGAATCCCCGTTGCACCTATTATCCGTTCATACAAGCAGCACGAAAATGCGAGTCGCGTTTATTCGCGCTTTTGCGGATTTTCATGCAATGTTTACGAAGTACTGAGTTGCCAGGCGCAAGATGCAAATACCCTTACCTTGATCTGGGAGATCTTTGAGAAGAAGAATCGCATATTGGCCGCCTTACAGCAGCAAAATGACCTACATATCTGCCATGGCCATCCCCATGTTGGAAACATAACCGTTGAATACATTGAAAAAGAGTATTTTAAAAAATTTGAAAATGTAAACACAATCCCTTGGCAAAAAGATAAGATCATTTTTGATCCTACCGAATATTTAAAAAACAAGGACGCCTACGAAGTTGTGGTGCGCCTGATTGACTGGGATCGCGCAAAAACGCTTCCTAAAAAATAGTTACGCACGAATAACGTATTCGTAGGCGCAAAAGATCGCAGGTGCAAAATGCAAGAAGTCACGCAGATGAATAACTGGCACATCGTTTTCGATACCGCCGGCATGCGCTGCAAACAAGTGATGCGGCGTTGCCTTAAGCGCGCTCATGCGTGTTGCGCGCGAGAAATATTCATCAACTCCCGGAAGCATCGCATACGGGCCAATTAAATACAGCACGGCTTCGTTGGTCGAATGTGAATCTTGCAAAAACCTTGTTGCCATACTGTCGGCTTCGGCACCCACGCGCGAAAGTACATCGCTTAATGCCTGGTGCACATTTTTGTCAGGATGCGTCGTAAGCATGCCATGCTTAAACAGTGCCCCCTTTGCATCGGCATATTCCATCGAAACGTAATCGCGCATAATTTGTATCAGGTCTTTGCCACCAATTGGCAAGTACTGTGACTGATACACTTTGCCATTTTGCGAAACTGCAATGATCGAGCCTTCCTCTTGGATCGAAATGACAACCGATGCGCGCTTATCGGCTTTTGGCGCATGGTGCTTAGCAAACACGTACGATGGTGCATTACAGGTCACAACTTCAAGCCCTACTTCGGCAAAGAGTTCGACGTACGACTTAAGCATCGATTTTTGCATCACGACCGCCGAGACCTCGACGACATTGTCGCTGATATTGGTAACTTCGTATTCGCATACGGCGTCGTCAGACGGAATAGAACCATGATGAATCGTGATATATGCCTTAAGGTGATCCTCGATAATAATACCCATAGGAACACTGCGGTCTAAAATGACGCGCGACGTGAATGCAACAACACGGTCTTCGGGAATCAATAAGTGAACTGGTTTGTCGATGCGGCAGCTTTTTTTAAGCGTGCGCAATGCTTCTTGAAACAATCGAGAATCAGCAATAATCGAACGCTCGACAACTCCTCGTGGTAATTGCTGTTCGGCAAAGTATGCGATATCGGTCGTTTTGTGCGTCTTGGCAACCGATGCAACACGAATCGCATCGTCATGAAACGAAATTGCGATTGCACTTTTCGTCCCGGTAATAAAATCAAAAATACCCATGCGCTGATTATAGCATGGGTACCCAAGTGCTTCTATATTCTTTCGGGGATAATTATCGAACCTTGGTACCAGGCTGCACTTTTTGTTCAGGAACTAAAAAGACCGGGGGAGGAACTTCCAGCCCTTCGACTGGTAGACCGTCAACGGCCATCAGCATACCATAACTGGTAACGCCTTTTATTTCGCGCGGTTCAAGATTAACACAATACAGGGCAAACTTTCCTTCTAAGTTTTTATATTCGGGAAAATACGGCCGGATACCTGACACAATTTGGCGTAGTTTTAGCGTTTGCCCTTCAGCAACTTCATAGTCGTGCGTACCAAGTTCGGGGCCAAAATCTATTAAACAGCGAAGCAGTTTGTCGGCGCCTTCGACCGGCTCGACAAACATAATTTTGCCCACGCGCATATCAAGTTTCTTAAAATCATCGTATTGGATCGTTTCCATGGGCCTTATCATACCCCGATTGAAAAACCGCGCAACCTATGGTACTGTCTTGATGCCTGGAGGCGTGGCAGAGTGGTCTATCGCGTCGGTCTTGAAAACCGAAGTCTCGCAAGGGACCGTGAGTTCGAATCTCACCGCCTCCGCAACATGAAATATTTGGGTATCGATTTTGGAACGCGCCGCATTGGATTGGCAGTTTCCGACGCATTGGGAACGATGGCTTTTCCGCATGCCGTATTACCAAACGATAGCCATACTTTGCATACTATTTTGACCCTGACCGTCAAAGAAGGAATTGAGGGAATTGTCATCGGGCATTCGTTAACCGAAAGCGGCGCCAATAACAGTGTTCAGCGGCGCATCAACGAATTTGTCGCACGACTTGAAGAAGTATGCAGCCTTCCTATTTTTTACGAGGACGAGCGCATGACATCACATAACGCATCGCTGAATACCGAATTTAGCGGATTGTCCGGACGCCGACAAGCAAATACCCGAGGACGCATCGTTCCAAAAAATCTTGATGCCCGCGCTGCAGCACTTATTTTACAGCGCTATCTAGATAAGAGATAACAATAACACCCACCTTACAATAGGGCGCCGGATTATTTTTAACTTTAACAAGTACGCTAAATACTTTGAGGTACTGGCTCGTTTCCAGTATCAGATGAGGCATTTTCTTCTGGAGTGTTTTGATCGCTTTCGGGTTCCGGCGTTGGTTCGTCTTGTGTTTCACTGTCAGAATTTTCATCTGCCGGCGTATCGTCAGTAGTATTTTCGTCGTCCGAAACATTGTCATCAGGTGACGTATTTTCATTATTATCACTTTGGTCATCAGGGCTATCTTCATCGTTGGAATTACCTTGAATTTCGGCAACAACTTGGGCAAACGTCTCCTCGTCGACACAGGTATTTCCGACGCACAGTTCGTCAAATGTTGCACGGTGTCCGGTAATGGTTTCGACAATCAAATTTTGGATATTGCCAATGGCATCAGTGGTCAAATCAGAAATCTGCTTTTGCAATTCTTGCACAGCCTTAATAAGTGATGGCACAAGGTCGGCAAATCGAACCGACATATAGCTGCTGGGATCATCGGGTTTTTTCACGAACTGAGGCGAGACTTCTTCGACTTCCTGCGCGATCAAACCAAACGGGATACTTCCCAGTTCGCTTCGGTCATTTTCAGGAAGCCAATCAAACTGCACAACGCGAAAATCACTTAAGAACGAAAGCGCCGAACCATGCGCATCTTCGATGTTTGTTTTTAGTCGACGGTCAGACACCGACGTATCAATGGTTTCATTTCCTATAAACAGTGTCGCAGTTCCCGCACCATTTGAGTCGTCATCAATTTTATGGTCAGTATCATCAGTTCCAATACGAAGACCGTTTCCAAAAAAGTTCTCCCCTGCGCCGTCCTCAACATACAGTGCACGTCCCATGCCACCGGCGTTAATTGAATCCCCCGCAAAATAAATACCAAATGCATCACCACCGGCATCTAATGCAGCTGTTCCCGTATTTCCACTGAAGCGGATACCGTATACATCATTTGTTGCTTCGATCGACGGCTGTAACCCATCCCCCGTATGAAGCGAGGCGACAAATTGAATTCCTACCCCCTCACCAATAGAGCCACCTCCTACGGCATATTGGTCAAATCGCATGCCGATTGCTGAAGATATGGTACCTGCAAGAGCCTTAATTTTATTATCAAATGAATTAGCAACCGTGATTAAGCCACCAGCGTTACTATTGCGTATCTCGTTAGTAGTAGAAATTGCCTGACTTATGCTGCCCGTACTGGTGTTATTAACCGAAGCGGTAACTCCAAACGCATCACCGATAACACCAGCACCACTATTAGATACCGTGAAGTTCCCGCCTTTCGCATCGGTAATGGACCCGTTTGCAAGATTACTGACCGAACCTTCAAGGCCTTCGGCGGTGCCAATGTCACCATTCCCAAGATTGATTATCTGGAAAAGCCCACTGTTAGCCTCATTGATTGCTCCAGTTGTAGTATTAACGGTTCGTCCGACAATTCCTGTCATCGCATCAACAATGCCAGTACCATTATTGGACACGACTCCATAAATAGCGCTAAGGCTTTGCGGATCAGCGCTTAACCCATCATATGAATCAGAGCCGTTCCAAGTAAGAGAGCTCGCAACTCCACGGTAATTAGTCTGGTCAATATCACCAGTTGATGATGACAGGTCAGTTGTAAATTCAAACGCATTGTGCGTGCCGTCATTGGAAACAACCGTATCGGCTGCAGTAGCCTCGATATCACCCACTACATCAAGTTGCGCGCTGGGTGTCGCGGTTCCAATACCGACTAAATAGTTTTCAGGGCTGGTGCCGGTATATACATATCCGCTGGTGATATCAACATTCCATCCCGGATCAACAATACACACTGGATTGCTTGGAACACAGTTAGGATCAACCGTTTCATTAGGCGCAAATGGCGCAGCAAAAGTTGTTGGCGCAATGCCAAGCAACAAAGTAAGAATAAAAAGATTTCGCGTACGAAAAAGTTGCATGCTGGAAGTTAGTATATCAAGATTCGCAATAAAATAAAAGAAAAAGGCCCCCCGCAATTGCGAGTAGGCCATTTGTGCCCGGTTACCCTGAAACCGGACTTCGTATGTTTATGGGCTAGGGTATGCCCAGTATTTTTTTTATTTCAATTATTGTCTGTGTTGGCCACTGTGAGGTGGCGTAAACAGATGGAGTCAGATCGACTCCGTTTGTGATATAGGTATAAAGATTTGAACCTGTGTATCCGTAAGGCAGATTTGCTGGGTTAGCAGCAAAGTCTGCGTAGTTCGTTTTATCTAGTTCTTTAAGATTGAGCTGAGAACTCAAATCTGTCAGGAAAAAGTGACTGGGCATCCACTCGGCGATATTATAGCCAAAGCAGGTGTCACAGAATGGATTTACTGTTACCGTGTCAAGAAACTGTTTCACCACAGTACACGGATACTGCAATACAGGTATTGCATCCTTTAAATTATCGGCGCTGCCGAAGATTCTTGGGATGTTACGCACCTTTATTAGTTCCGGACGGTCATTCTCAAGCCTCAGCAATGCTATGAAGTTTGGATAGTACTTTGGCCGTTGTGATGCCGGCACGTACTGCGTCACATATGTTGCATCAGCTTCATAGAAGAAACTATTTGCAAAATATGCATCCAGCATCCAGGCTCCTGCTGACGTATTGGCCACTAGGAATGTATGTATTCCTAAGTATTGAATAATTACCATATCATTTGCCCCCAAATACTGATTGAGGAATTGTTCCAACATTTTTGCCCTGTACCAGCAAAGCAAATTGCCGGAATCTGCCTGGCAAAATTGATATTTCTGCTCAAAAGTCATAGCAGCCCAAGTGGCACCATCAATAGCAGCGCTAGGCGTGCTGCCTTTGAAATCGCAAATGCGATATATAAAAGTTGCCGCAAGCTCATATTTTTGCCAATCATAAGTAAGACTGTCTGCTTTTTCAAAGAAGTAGTTTATTGCATCTTGAAGCGGTGGTAAATCTCTGCGAGCTAAGTCTATTGAGTCGCAGTACGTAAATGAAGGTATTGAACGTCCGCCGGTTGTTATCTCCGACAAGTCCATACTATCAAGCATGTATTGAACTCCAGCAACTTGTGTCTGGTTGTTGGTAGTACCGCCTTTTCCATCATCTTCACCCGTATTAGTATCAGGTAAAGGATTTTTCGAAAGCGGCGTAAGTTGCATATTGGTTTCAGTGGGTTGAGTGAACTTAAGTACTCCATCCTGAGCAACTATTCTAATAGTTTCAGGCCCCAATTTTAGGAAGTAAATCCCATTTTGGAGTTTAGGAAAATCAATTTGTTCACTGGTACCACTAAGCACCAATTGGCCACCGGAACTGTATAATTCGTAAGAAGTTACAGTGCGGCTGCGAGCAGAGTTGTTACCCACCACGGTAACTTGCTGTGCTTCTGTTACCACCCCTAGGGCGATAAAGAACATGAGTAAAAGTTGTTTCATTTAAATCAGGGTTTTTAGTTTTATGTGTGTCAATTTTAAATGTGCAAATCAAGCCAGTAATCGTCAGTTGACGCAATACGACTTGTATTGCATTATATCATCTACTTTGGACTATTGTCAAGTAGTATTGTGTATTTCTTGTGCATAACAAAAGCCTGTAAAAGTGCTTGCAAAACGTTGGTTTTACCCACCTTTTGCTGGCTGTTACTCTATAGGTTTGGTATACTTTTGCCATGCCACATGAAAACACTATTATTGCCTCGTGGGACATACCTGAATACGAGGAAAGTATTCGCACGAACGACTGGTATTGGATCATCGGTGCAATTGCCCTCGCCGGGATCATCATCACCATCTTCACTAAAAACTTTTTGTTTGCCGTTATTATCTTGCTTGGTACCGGCCTTATTTTTACCTACAGTATCCGCAAGCCAAAATTGGTTCGCATCGAATTAAGCCAAGACGGGCTTAAAATCGCGCACATTTTTTATCCTTATGGCGAAATGCTTGGATTTTGGATCACCGAAGAAGTCCGGCAAAACAAAAAACCAACGCAAGTACCATTAGGAAGCGTACAAGAAGACGGCACGTTGTTGGTGTACCACGTATTATTTGCGACAAAAAAATTGTATCACCCTTTTGTTAAAGTATTGCTTCCAGGCGATATGAACCCGTTTGAACTGCGCGAATTTTTGCTGCAAAACATCGAAGAGCGCGAAATTACCGAACCGCTTGGATATAAAATTAGCGAACGGCTAGGATTTTAGTTTTACCAATGCAATCGTTTCGCCAAAAGTTTTTTGCCCTTACCCCATTTTGGCTTTTTTTAGTATTTTTTAAATTCGCGGCAGGGTTACATTACACATTACTATCTCCCTTGGGCGCACAGGTGTTTCCTGTTTGGATTGTAGGCATCCTTATTGGCGCGGCAGCATTTATACAAATGCTGCTTGATGTACCGTCGGGCTATTTGACTGACCGCTTTGGATACAAGCGCATGCTTATCGTCACGACGCTTGCTTTTATGGTGGCTGGCGCATGCTTTTGGTTTGGCATGACACAAGGTACGTTCGTCATATCGTTGATTATCAGCATCGTCGGTTGGCAATTTTTAGGGCCCGGATCAAATGCCTACACCATTGGGCACGCCGACGAAAAAACCGTTGGCAAAATGCTTTCGGCGTCCGAAGTTGCAGCGTCGCTTGGAATCGTACTGACCAGCATTTTAGTTGCGTTTGCCGTTTCGTGGAGCGCCCCGTTGTTAGCAACGGTACTAATTGCATTATTTGCCGTTGCCTTACTGGCAATTCTGCTTGCTCCGCGCGACCATGCGCCAAGCCATCAAAGCCCGCATAAAAAATTTCGCCTGCGTTTTTGGCAAGCAGCATGGCACAGCGCAAAAGAATTACGCCCTGTCAGTTACTTGCTTATGGTTAGCAATTTTACCGCCTCGACCTTTTACGCGATCATTTGGTTTGTTGTTCCCCTGTTGATTGCAAGCAACATTCATGCAAAAACATTAGGCCTTGGGCTTGGTATTTTTGATTTTTCGGTCGTCGTACTAGGATTTTTCTTAGGCACCATCGCCGATAAATACAACAAGAAGCTGTTAATTTTGCTTGGTATTACAGTCTTTGCCGTTGCTGGTATATTACTGAGTACAAATTTTGGATTTTTGTTTTTGCTGCTTGGGTTTGTTGCAACCGCAGGCGATGAACTAACCGGGCTTTCATTATGGGCCTGGCTGTATGCGACCAACAAAGACCATAACCATTACGGAACATTAACCGGCATGATCGAAGTATCAAGCGACTTAGGATGGACAGTTGGCCCAATCGCCGCAGGTATTTTATATGCAACCATTGGCGCATCGTGGACAATCGCCGTGGGCGGCATTTTGATTTTGATAAACCTTTTTACCTATGTCCTGTTGGTACAACACCCCCTGCCAGCACCAAACGCAAACATAACGTATCGTTTGCGTCATAAAAAACATAAACACTAAATGGCTACGCAAAAATTCTTTTGCGGTAAATTGCAAATAACAAAACAGTATTTACGGCAATCAAGTATAGTTGGAACGCCGTATTTTGAACATTCCAAACCGTAATCGATGGCAACACCAACAACACGGCAAGCAAACTCATAGCAAATACTAAACCGCTTTCAGTTTCAGGATACAGCCACGCTTTGCGAATGGTTGGAAGCGCCGCAAAACCATCACCTATTGCAGCAAGCAAAATGGCATACACCGGCTGATGAACAAACAGCCACACTATTAATGCGCCAAGTGAAAATGCGCCGCAGGTAATATCAAATGCTGAAATTTTCCAGTAACTTTGTTTGTTAAAAAACGAAGCAATAAAAATAATAAGCGGCATAAAGCCCGCCAAAAAGATACGCGTCGTGGCCCACGGGTCGGCTTTGGCCGAAAGTGCGGCGGCGGTACCAATTAACGGCGCGATTGCCCACATTGACCACGAGACGCGGTTTGGCTTTGTGATGCCTTTAATCGTATCACGAATGTAGGATATCGAACCAACAAGACTGATGATAATGCTTACAATAACCAGCCAATGTACAAAAGTGATTCCGATAAACATATCAGGATTGCTTCTCGATCTCTTGTTGGATCATTGCAAAAAGCGTCGTCTCAAGCTCGTACAATTTTGTTTGCATATCCTTGAACTTTTGAATTTCCTCTTCACTGAACTTCTTGCCGGGTTCATCTAAAAACGATTGAACATACCCGTCATATTCGGCGTTCATTTTCTCCCACGCTTCTTTAAGTTCGGGGATGCCTTGAGTCTTCATGATGTGATCTCGCCAGGAATCGAACCTGGATCGCAAGAACCGCAATCTTGCATTCTATCCGTTGAACTACGAGACCTTATGCCCCATCGGGACTGCACTGTTATACCATACGAACGGTAAATCGCAACTATTCCTTAATTTTTGTAAACCCAAAAAAGCCTTTTGCTTTTTCGATGCCCTGATTGACACTCATGTCTGACAGCAAATGTTTTTTGACCAAGTTGACGATAAATATGACGGCCAATAAAACAAAGACAAGCAATATAATGTTGCCAATAATCCCTACGCCGCTGATGATCATCTCGATGCGGTCTTGAAAATACATCCCGATCAAAAAAGTCAGCGGCACATAGGTTGCAAGTGCAAGTATTTCGCGAACGACAAATTTTTTATATGGATAGTGTATGGTACCCGCCAAAAACGGGCCCAAAAAGCGGGCCTGAAAAATAAAGCGCGAGAAAAAGACAATATGCCCGATATGCTTTTCAATGAATGGCAGCCGTTGCTCAAGCGTACCTGCAAGCAAAAAGTTTCCGGCGGCGCGCACCGCTTTGTTTCCTTTGCGTGCGGCAAAATACAAAATGTTGTCGGTAACAAATAATGCCCCTAATACGATTACCAGGCACAGCCAAAAAACAAATACTCCCTTTCCAATCATGTATCCCAGCGCAATCAAAAAAACCTCTTCGGGAATACCGGGAAAAAGGTTTGCAACAAACGTTGCG
Organism: uncultured Candidatus Saccharibacteria bacterium; assembly: GCA_964464735.1. Lineage (GTDB taxonomy): Bacteria > Patescibacteriota > Minisyncoccia > Phycocordibacterales > UBA1006 > CAYXKF01. Next base: position 14,319 of record CAYXKF010000013.1, read on the forward strand.
CCCAAAATGCCCAGGTACGAAACTGCGCCTAAATTTGCGATGATCTGCTGGAATTTATCCATAGCATTAGTATGTCATGTGCGCCCTATTTACACAAACCCCCTGCAGAGTGCCTGCAAGGGATTGGTGAATTTATGCGATATTCTTTAGAGCTTTCGCGATGCGTGACTTTTTGCGTGACGCGGTGTTCTTTTTGATCACTCCGCGCTTTGCAGCCTTGTCGATTGCCTGGTACGCCTTTTTTAGCGACTCGGCAGCGGCCTTTTTGTCTTTAGCACCGATCAGCTTTTTGACTTCTTTGGTCGATTCCTTCATTGCTTTGCGGCGGCGGTCGTTGATGACGCGCTTTTTTGCCGATACGCGGATCGCCTTTTTTGCTGAATCAAGATTGGGCATGGTTACGATTACTTAGTTTATATCTAATAGACTTCTAGCACATTAGCATAAATTTATTATATGGCAAGCCCTTATAAGCTTATCAAGGAAAGGTTATGGCGGATAGGAAACCCCATGAATCTGCCTTGGTCACTATACGCTATATGCGTTCTGACTGTGCTATACTTCCCCCATGATCGGACACTTAAAAGGCCCTGTGGCCTGGCTTGGCGAGAATGCCGCAATTATCGACATCAATGGCGTGGGTTACCGCGTGATGATTGGCAAAAACACCCGCGCAATATTGACTATTGGCGAACAAGCATTTTTGTTTACCCACTTAACGGTCAAAGAAAGCGAGATTGAACTGATTGGCTTTGCAACCGAAAACGAATACATATTGTTTACCATTTTAATCCAAGCATCGGGTATTGGCGCACGACTGGCATTGGCAACCTTGGATAGCCTTGGGGTATCTGGCGCAGCGCGCGCGATTGCACAAAAAGATGCGGCAATGCTGGGACGCGTTCCGGGCATCGGCAAAAAAACCTCTTCGGGAATACCGGGAAAAAGGTTTGCAACAAACG
>CAYXKF010000014.1:0-10188 GCA_964464735.1 uncultured Candidatus Saccharibacteria bacterium
CTATTTCACTCCCCTCGCCGGGGTTCTTTTCACCTTTCCCTCACGGTACTCGTTCACTATCGGTCATTAAAAGTATTTAGCCTTACCGGTTAGTTCCGGCAGATTCCTCCGAGCTATCCGTGTCTCGAAGTACTCAGGAATACATACCAAAGAGAAATGTTCTTTTCGGATACGGGACGATCGCCCTGTTTCGTTGTACGTTCCAGTACATTCTCCTAAAAACATTTTTTTTGACTCTCCGAGGTTACCCTCTGTATGCATCCTACAACCCGGTATACGTTATAAATAATGTATCCGTTTGGGCTTATTCGCGTTCGCTCGCCGCTACTGACGAAATTCCTATTGGTCTCTACTCCTCCAGGTACTGAGATGTTTCACTTCCCTGGGTGCGCTTCCCCCCATTGCTGGGTCAGGATCATACGGGTTTGCCGTATGGGGTTTCCCCATTCAGAAATCTCCGGATCAAAGCTTGATAATCAGCTCCCCGAAGCTTATCGCAGACTGTCCGCGTCTTTCATCGCCTTTAAAAGCCTAGGCATCCACCATTTGCTCTTAGTTTCTATTAGAAACTATACAAACCACAATTACAATTTACACTTTAGATTCTTTACTTTACGTGGTCATTTTGGCTTTTACACCAAAACTACGCACGGTTTAAATACAATACATGTTGCCAGTTACTCAGTATGTAATTTACAAGTTTCGGTCGAGTCGGACGGTTCTCGATGAGGTAACAAAAAATGCCGTCATGCGGCATCACAAAGGTGACTTCGCTTAAGGCATTATGTTACGTGCTCATTTGCATATTCAGACAAGATGGGATTATACATAGAACCCAAAACAATGCAAGTTTTTAGCAAGGGCCCCGACGGGGATAACAGGTGGAAATCACAACACATTTTTTGGGCTTGTAAAATAAGGGGTTTGGGCAAGCAAAAACCGCCCCTTGGGGCGGTTTAAGCAATACTGCATTATTGCAAGGTTACCGAGTCAGAATGGATGCTTGATGAAAGGCCGATTACCTTCATGTCGCCGTCAGTGTCGGCATAGCGCATTTTTGGAATTTGTATACGGTAAGTACCCGCTACAGAAGGGTCAATATATGCATCCACCGTAAAGTGGCGAGTTTTTCCTTTGGCGACCTTATAGTACTGCTTACCCGAAACGGTAGTCATGCCTCCGGTTTTCGCTACAAGCGATGCAGATTTTATGGCAGAAGCAGTTGAAGAACCGCCTTCGATCGAAATCAATAGCGCATCAAAAGGATTCGCTGGAATAAGAATGTCTTCTTTGTTAGGTTTTACGGTGATGTCCATGGTTACGACTGCAGCAGTAGCAGTGCCCGCGACAGTAACCATAGTTCGTACCGACGAATCGGTTAGGCGAACGGTCGCCGATGCATTTGATGTCTGGTTATTATTTGAATCATTGTCATCACCGTCGTTGCCCGAGTCATCATTGCCAAGCGCCGAATTAAATTGGTCTTCAAGCGCTTGTTCGTTAAACCCAGATCCCCACCAATCGCTTCCCCAAGGATTTTCAGAATCGTTATTGGTGTCATTGCCCGAATCAGCCTCGACTTCTTCGGTAATCTCCCACTTGGTACCTGTTCCTAAAATACCATCAGCGGTAAGATTGTGGTCCATTTGAAATTCCTTGACCGCATTTTTCATGCCAATACCAAATGTGCTATCAAGTGCTCCGTTATAGTAGCCTAGATTAGACAGAAGCGTTTGGTACTTTAATACCTCGGCACCATGTGCACCAACGGTGATCGAAGTAGACTTAAGAGCTGCATATGATGTCCCCTGTGCACCGTTCGTTCCGTAACCATACGACTGTGCTAATGTAACAGCCGCCACACCAAAAAACATAGAAGTGGCCATAACAAGTGATGTGATTTTTTTCATAATACCTGACAAAACATTAAGTAATAAAAAGACTTTTAAATTATACCACGACACAAACAAAAATACCCCGTTTCCAGGGGTATTTTTTGTAAAGAGACAAAAATTACAGGCTTTCGCGCATCTTGCGAATTACATCCGCAGCCGCATCCTTGCCACCAAGACCAAAGGCGATAGCCGCAGCAAGTGCGATCATGCCAACAAAGGCGGTAAACAATGTCTGCAGGTATTGGGTTGCAACGCCGACTTGTGAAAGTGCGACGATGATACCAAAGATCCACAAAATCCACTTAGTCGCAGTTCCAAGAAACTGCGCCGAGCGAAGATTCGCAGCGCGCGCCGAACCGGTAACAATGTTACCGATAACATGCGCCAACAGCGACGCGATAAGCAATACAAACGCCGCAACAATAACACGAGGCAAAAAGCCAAGCGCAAACTGCGCGAAGAACAATGCAACGGTGTTAAGTCCAAGAATCGAAAGTACTGGTACGAATACCGCAATAACGATAAACCACTTAACTAATGCACCAATAAACATTCCCGAATCAAGCTGGTATCCAGCGCGTGCGACCAAGTCGCCAATGCCGGCAGCGCGAAGCGCACTATCAAGCTTGATTTGGCGAATAACCGCCGCGATGCCTTTTTCAAGCAAGCCCGCGATCACCCACGCAAGAATGAACAACGCGATTGCCAAAATAAGCTTCGGAATAAAAAGCGCGACGCCATAGCCGATGCTTTGGAACGATTGCGCAAGTCCTGCCAAAAGATTTTGAATAAGCATACTAAAACTTTTTAATAAACGGGGATTCCCCCCTGCTTCCTGATGGCGATTGCCACCAAGGACGCCTAGTAATTTCGACTGCTGTGCCCAATTATACAACAAAAGAAGGCCTTGCAGTGCAAGGCCATGTGGAAAACGAATTACTTTTTAACCTTGTCAATAATGACGATATGCGGGTAGTCAAAAATGTCGCGAAGTAATTTATCGTACATGGTCATGCGATATTGGTATTCAGGAAGTGTGAAGTGTGCATAGCGGATCTCGCGACCAATTTCTGATTCAAGCGTCTTGACCGCGCGGTTAAGCATGCGCTCGTTAACACGATCACTTACCAGCATAAGATCAATCATCCGGTCTTCATCTTGAGCAAAATGCCCCGACAGCACCAACAAGTGCATTTTGCCAACTGGCGCAAACATGCTTTGGATTTCGTCGTTTTGGATCAGCTCAGTCGAAACCAACAATGTATGCAAGTGTGGGATCAGCGGGTAGGTTTTTTTAAGCTCAAAGCCCGGTAATTTTTTAGTTTGGATTTTTCCACTTTTAAGCTTTTTTTTGACCGTCACCTTTCTTGGAACAACAAAGCCAACTTGGCGAAGTGTCACCAAAGCTTTACGTAATTCGCCTATAGACGATCGAGTGCGTTCGGCAATTTCGGTTACGGCAAAAGCGCGGTCAGGTTGCTGCAAAAAAAGCCGCATGCATTTAACTTGCGCCGTCGATCCAAAAAGTTTGCCTAACTGTTCTACTGTTTTTTGCATGGGCTGATTATATACCAAAATCTAAAGTAAATGAACTTAATGTAAGCGATTTGACAGATTGACTTTTCGTTATAGTATCAGCATTAGAATCTATCTTTGACACTAAAAAGGGGATGCTGAAAACCTTAATCAACAGAGTAAGCGGAAACTCAACAACCACATTATGAAAAATCGTTTTTTTGTGACAGGCGGAGGCAACTTTCTTGTTATCCCCTCAGATGGGTCACCTGCGTATTTTATGACCAACTATTTTACTTTTGAACGGTATGTCAGAGAACGCAGTGCTAAATACCTATCAAAACAATTACCTGAGGTTAACATTGTAAGCGAGTATACTTTACCTTCAATGATACCTTGGAATTATTTGTTTCATCAGACCTACAATTCGTTTAGCGACATAGACGGCATGGGAACAGAATTGAGAGTTACATTTGGAAGAATTTTCTCTCAAAACAAACACTCTGTAAAACAAATAGTTACATTGTCGATGATTCCAAACGGCGCACGGTATCGCAAAGTAACGTTAATCGGCGCCAAAGGTGTTCCTGTTAATCTTACTCTTTACGCATTTTCAGATAAATCCAACTGGATATTAGAAAATGATGAAGTTCCTGTCGAAGATCTGGGCTCCTTTAACTGTAAAAAGTTAGAGTACGAATTATCTTATTACATCAACCTTCCCGCATCCGAAACGCGATACTTGAATACCGACGTAGATAATACAAAAATTCCTCCGAACGAAGCTGAAAAGTTAAGAAGAGAGAAGGTTCTAAAAGATGTTTTTAAGCTTTCATAAGCACAAAGGATCGCCACCCCGAAACGGGTGGCGATTTTATTTGAGACTTCCTAAAAAAGTGCTATTCTTTAGGGCATGAAAAAATCCCCTGCATCCGTATCTGACGTCTTAGTAAAAGCCCTTGAGGCGCATGGCATTAAATATGTTTTTGGCGTTCCCGGCGAAGAGACCGAAGACATTTTGTTTTCACTGGCTAAATCATCAATTACGTTTATTCCAACCCGCCACGAACAAGGCGCTGCTTTTATGGCAAACGTCTGGGGGCGCGTTACCGGCAAAGCGGGCGTGTGCCTTTCGACCTTAGGCCCCGGTGCGACAAACCTAATGACAGGGTTGGCTGATGCACAGCTTGATAAAGCTCCAGTCGTTGCACTAACCGGTCAGGCAGATAGCGCGCGGCTTCACAAAGAGAGCCACCAGTACATTGATGTGGTTTCGATGTTTAAACCGATTACCAAATGGAACACCAGCGTCCAAAATCCATCAATTATCGCCGAAGCGATTTCAAAGGCATTCAAGATTGCCGAAACCGAAAAGCCAGGCGTGACACATTTGGATATTCCCGAAGACATTGCGCATCTAGAAGCGTTGGCCGAAATAATTCCTCCAACAATCATTCGCCGCGGCGCACCTGACTATAAAGCAATTGCAAAAACCATCGAGTTATTAAAGAAAGCAAAAAAGCCCATTGTTTTGGCTGGAAACGGAGCGATTCGCAAGCGTGCATCAAAACAGCTGCGGATATTTACCGAAGCATTCAATATTCCAGTCGTTTCGACCTTTATGGGCAAAGGTGCGATTAGTGACCGCGAAACACGTTCGCTTCGAAGTGTTGGCATGCAAGCGCTTGATTTCTCGACCATGGCGCTTGTCGAGGCTGACCTGATAGTGAGCGTTGGGTTTGATATTGCCGAGCTGTATCCAAAGACGATCCATATGATCAACCCTAAAGGTACCAAAAAAATCGTGCATATCGATTTTGAACAGGCCGAAGTGTATCACTACTACCAACCAACCGTCGAAATTGTTTCGGACATTTCGGGGGCACTTTGGGAATTAACCGAACAGTTAAAAAAAGAAAATTTTTTGGCATTTAGTTCATGGTATTCGCGCTACCGAACTATGATCGAAAAAGATTGGGCTGAATACACAAAACCAGCATCAAAACCAACTGTCCCATTTGTCTTAAATGAACTGCGAAGCGTTATGCATGACGAAGACATCATTATTTCTGATGTCGGCGCCCACAAATTGTGGATTGGACGGAACTTTCCGACATACGAACCGGGTACGTGCATCATTTCAAACGGCTTAGCATCCATGGGTATTTCTCTTCCGGGCGGCATGGCGGCAAAATTGGCAAAACCCGATGTTCGTGTGGTGTCAGTAATGGGCGACGGCGGATTTTTAATGAACAGCCAAGAAATCGAAACCGCAAAACGCGTTGGAGTGCCCTATGTGATAGTAGTCTTGAATGATAATAATTACGGATTGATTTCATGGAAACAAACGAACCACCGCGGCAGTGCAGTTGGCACAACCCTAAGCAATCCTGATTTTGTCGCTTACGCAAAAAGTTTTGGCATTGCAGCATACCAAGCTAAAAAAAGTAATGATGTAAAAACGGTTTTGAAAAAGGCGATCAATTCTAACAAACTATGCTTAGTTGCCATTGATATTGATGCCAGCGAAAACATGCGGCTAAGCAAAAAACTTTCAAAAAATAAGTAACAAAAAACGCGGGCTTCAACGCCTGCGTTTTTTATTGTAAGGGTTACCCCTTGTTAAGAAAATGCATTTTCTTTTTCCTCCTCTTTTTTCTTTTCCCAAATCATCAGAAACGAACAAAAAAGAAATCCGACCTCTAATCCTAAATAGACGTAATTCCCGTAAGTATCCCACTTTATGGGATTCATACCATTTAGGTGTATAGAAGTTCCCACACATGCCAGAGCTACCAGTAACGCAATAACCCCGAAAGCATATATGTCAGCCTCTGTTTTCACATACATAGTGTTTCTGTAAACAATCAGAAATGAAAGCAGAATCTGCGGGATAAGTAATCCCCAATGCGGAAAGAGAACAAAAAGAATCAGTAAAACGATAGATGCAATGATGCACCAAAAGGTAAATTTACTTTTCATAAGCCTGTAGTTTTTTAAAGCCTACGCCTTTAAAAACGGTCCGTCAACCGGGCTTTTTTAGATTTTATAGAGCTATAGGTTATCTGTTCCGCTTTGCATTATTCTGAGTCTCCCGAGAGGCATACTCAAGCTCTTTAGTCCAATAAGCAAGTTCTTCAGTAACGCGCTTAAGCTCATTAGCATAGCGCTCGATCTCGTATTGTATTTTTTGTATGTCTGCCATAGGCCTTTAGTATACCATATCGACTGTTTGCCGGAGAGTTCTTTTTTAAGTACTATATTCATATTATTGTTAACTTTTTATATACCTATGCCGATTCAAACCCACAACCCGTACACTGAAAAAGTCGAGAAGGTCTTTTCGCCGATCACCCCTACCCAGGCACTAAAAGCAGCCGATCTTTCGTGGAAGGCATTTGAATCGTTTAGTGAACTACCGATCAAAAAACGCGCGCAAATGGTCGCAAATATTGCAAAACTTTTACGGAAAAATAAGCACGAGTATGCAAAGTATCTAACCACAGAAATGGGTAAGCCAATCACGCAGGCGGTCAGTGAAATTGAAAAGTGCGCCTGGAACTGCGAATACATCGCCAAAGAAGGGCCGGCATTTTTAGCTGACGACGTTATCGAAACTGAAATGAAGCGCACGCTGGTTCGCTTTGCGCCGATGGGCGTCATTTTGGCAATCATGCCGTGGAACTTTCCGTTTTGGCAGGTGTTTCGGTTTGCATCTTTGGCAATGCTTGCAGGTAACACTGTTTTGCTAAAACACGCATCAAATGTTCCACAAAGCGCAAAGCTGATTGAAAAGATAATGCTTGATGCAGGCTTTCCAAAAAATACGTTTCAGACGTTGTTTATCGAATCAAAAGATATCGAAGTACTGGTTTCGCACGATGCGGTGCGCATGGTGATTTTAACCGGTTCTGAAAAAGCTGGATCCGAGATCGGAGCATTATCAGGGAAACATATTAAAAAATCAGTGCTTGAATTAGGCGGATCGGATGCGTTTATCATCATGCCGGATGCACACGTCGAAGAAGCGGTCAAAACCGGCATCGCATCGCGTATGGGAAACAACGGCCAATCATGTAATGCCGCAAAACGCTTTTTAGTTCATAAAAGTATCGAAAAGAAAGTAATCGGGCTATTTAAACAAGAGCTCGAGAAATATGTAATTGGCGATCCTATGGATCCAAAGACAAACCTAGGTCCCCTATCGCGTGGCGACCTACAAGAAGAACTGCATGTGCAGGTACAAGATTCAATCCGCGGCGGAGCAAAATGCATCTTGGGCGGAAACAAGATTGATCGCACTGGTTTTTTTTACGAACCAACCATTTTAACCAACGTAAAACCCGGAATGGTCGCATTTGATGAAGAACTATTTGGCCCCGTAGTTTCTATTGTTACATTTAAAAACGAGGCCGAAGCAATTAAGCTTGCCAATATGCACCGCTATGGGCTTTCGGCAACGGTGTTTAGTAAAAATGTAAAAAAGGCCGAGGCAATTGTAAACAAGCTTGATGTGGGAATGGTCGCCATCAACGGCATCGCAAAGTCACATCCGCATTTGCCATTTGGTGGAACCAAAAAATCAGGCTACGGCCGCGAGATGGGCAAATACGGCATTCGCGAATTTACGAACATCAAGACCGTGATGATAAAATAAGATACGAAAAAGCCAAGGTTTATCCTTGGCTTTTTTATTTAACAAACCCTATCTTATAGTGCAAATTTTATTCTCTGCGCACCCTGCTTTGTTGCTAGCTCGATGCAGTACACCCCATTTGCAAGAGGTGGCAATTCAACACGCTGTTGATCGGTAACATTGTGTTGGGATAGTAATTGACCCGATATCCCATACAACCTTAGGGTACCGGTTTGCGGGCTGCTAAAAAATACAGATTGCTCGGCTGTCCACATATTCAACAAAGCATTAGTTTCTGTAATTATTGTAGCAGTGCATGAAAGAGAAAACATACTTACCTCAGAAGTATCTCTTCCGTAATAAGGCTTTTCTGTTATCAGATAAGCGTTGTACCAACCGGCTCCAAAAGCTGATAAATCAAATGTATCATTTGGTACCAGATTTTCACCTTGTGGCATGGATAAATGCTGGCTTTCCCACTCGAACAATGCGGCAACCCCCGAGCCGGTGATCTTCCACCAGTAGGTTGATGGCAAATCCTTGCTCATGTAAGTTCCCTTAAAAAAATAACGGCATTGCTGTCCGCCAGTAACCGGATACACCTCAGGAAACATACCTTCTAAATGAATTGTTTGCAGGTTAGCCCCCATTGAGTCTTCGCCCGCGGCATCAGTGATTTTTACCTTAAGCGGGGTACTTAAATTGAAAGGCAGGTCTTTAAAAACAGTAATCGTTGTAGGATTTGAAGCGGTTATTGTCGTATCCAAACCGATTGAATCGGCCGTAAACTTAATTGTATAAGGTAACGTAACCTGTCCGCTTACCGTAACTTGAACAGCTACCGTGTCGTACCAAGTTCCAACCTGAACAACTGAGTTAAAATAAGATGTCTGGGCTTGTGCGCCAATTGCCACACACATGATGGCAAGCAAAGTAAGTATTCTGTTTTTCATAACTTGGATTTTGGATTTAAGTGTGATTGGGAATTTTGTTCCCAAAAACCATATCACATAATACTAAATCTGTAAACAGCAATGCCGCCTTGCGGCGGCATTGATTTGTAACCCTATTTTTAAACGCTTAGGTCGATTTCGGTATTTTCATCGGAACCTTCATCGGCAGGTGCATCTTCTTCTGCTTCAGGTTCTTCAATAATTACTTCATCGCCACTTTCTTCCCCGATTACTTCTTCGTCCAACGTTCCTTCGTTAGTCGGATCTTCTTCTGTAGGCGCATCGTCCGCTGGTGAATTAGGCATACTATCAGATTCATCGTCGTCATTATTGCCCGAAGACGAATGAATACCGCTTAACAGCGCATCAACCTCGCTGCGATCTAAACATGTCTGGCCGTATTCGTCGGAAACGCAGATTTCGGTTGTAGTTAGGCGCTTGGTAAAGATATTATCGATACCGTTTGCAGCATCAGAAAGAAGCTCAATGAACGATTGCTTTAGCGTAGGCCCCCATTTACCAGCAAGACGTGCAAAATCGTTCATATCAGTCAACAATTCTTGAATACCCTTTATAACAACGGGAATAAACGCGTCCTTCATGATTCCCAAATACCCGCTTTCACTTTTTGTTACCGCCTCGGGATACACTTCTTTTACTTCTTGTGCAATAAAACCAGTAATCTTTGGTCCATCGGGGTCCTGGATACGGTTAAAATCCACCACACGAAGATCATTTATGACCGAAAGCGCTTCGACGTCGGCATCTTCAATGTTGGTTTTGGTGCGCCGGTCAGATACGTCGGTTACGGCAAATGTTCCTGACGTATTAGCGAGGTATCCTACCTGGGTACCGTCACCATCCAATGCATTAAAGTAGAACGTCGTACCCGAAGCATCATCAGCACCAGCCTGTACTTGGATACCATATCGGTTTTGATTGTTACCGTCATTGAAAAAATTGGCCACATACGACGAGGCGGTATCGGTTTCAACATCAAGACGAAAATCTGGGATCCCGTCATTTATACCTACAAAACCATTGGATCCCTCGATAAAGAAAAATGAAGTTCCGTTGAAATTAGCATCCAAGTCGTCACTAAGCGCCAAGTAGTTATTGGCTCCGGGCGCTGACGGCGTACCGCTTTGTAATTCATAGTACATCCGTGCCCAGCTGTCATTCAGGTCCC
>CAYXKF010000014.1:10198-11232 GCA_964464735.1 uncultured Candidatus Saccharibacteria bacterium
TCGTATTCTTATTGTTATTGTCGATAGAGTCAGAGTTCCAAAAGTACGCGAATACTGAACCGTTATCCACATAGATTCCCCGATCGTCATCACACGGAGCAGCCGTTGGAGTTGTTTCGTTGCAACGGAACATTGTTGCGCTGTTTGGAAACGCAGTAAAACCGAAACTCATGTCCACGTTCTGATTGTTGGTCTGCAAAATCGACATGGTATTTCCGCCATTTTCAGTAACACCCACCAATCCATTAGTGTGATTATTTTCATCATAAAATGCCAACATGGCCTGATCAGTTTTTGCAACGACATTGCCATAATTTGGGTTTACATCATCGCTAGCACCCAGAAATATCCCAGTGTTATTCATGAGCATAGTATTATTCAGCGTGCTTACTGTTGAAATAAAGTTCACCGTTCCATCGTCATCAAAACTCAAGCTCGCCAAATCATTGCTTAAGTCAAAGTCCCCCGAAACATCCAACAATCCATTTCCTGTGGCAGAATCCAAATAAAATTCACCCGCATCTGTATCATTAGATACATAAGCGCGGTATTTAGGATTTCCTAAAACTGAATCAAAATTATACAAAACTCCGACTACGGCACTTGCTGTTCCATCATCCATAACTTCCATAAAACCATAGTCTTCTCCAAGCCCTGACAAATCGCCTTGGTAACGGTTGATATTTAAGCCCCCCGGCAAAACAGTACTTAGCTGAGAAAAACCAGTTGATAAAAGGCTGAAAGACGAATTAGTAGTTCCATTATCCATTGAAACTCCATATCGCGGATCCCCGGTATTAAAATCAATAGTCATACTACCGATCTGAGTAGGAGTAAGACTATCAATCACATACCATTGATATCCTTCCCCTCCACCAAGACCCGAAAGATCTCCTTGCTTAAAAAGACCGATTGCAGTTGATGGCAGCTCGGTAGCTACCTGAAAATCCCCCACAACGTCAAGCGCTGTCGTTGGTGTATCCGTCCCAATACCCACCATATGAGTATCATTGTATACATACCCGTCAGTGGTA